>CAYVDD010000001.1:0-616347 GCA_964450805.1 uncultured Candidatus Saccharibacteria bacterium
CCAGTTCAACAGATGAAATTATAATTCAAACAAATAGTACTTCAACAGATGAAACACAATAAAAAAAAGTTTTTTAAAACTGTTAGTGAAAATAATTCAAATCTCAGTCATGAAACATGAAATATGAAAAATGGAGCCAACTCTATTTTTCCTTGACATTTTTTTAGAAACTGGATAAAATTATATTTACAGTCTTTTAGACTATATTTTATATATTTTTATTAATTTTTTATATTATAATTAAATTTGTTTCCCTTAGCTTAGAAAAGTTATAAAAAAGCGTTTCCCTATTAACGTAGAGGGAGTTTTTTGGCTATTGGAATTTATTCTATTATATGCCAGGCTTAAAAACTAAAAACTTTGCCAAATCAAGAAGTTTTTTGCCTTTACCTTATTTATTAGGTCTAACAAAAGAAAGTTGGAAGTTTTTCTGGGAAAAAGACCTAAAATCATTATTTGAGGAAACTTCTCCAATTCGCGACCATGCTAAAAAAGAGCTTGAGCTCTGGTTTTTGGATTATAAATTAGATAAGCCAAAATATAAATCATATGTTGAAGCAAAAAAGAATAATGATTCTTACGAAGCTCCTTTAAGAGTAAGAACAAGATTAGTTAATTTAAAAACCAAGGAAAGAAAAGAACAGGAGATTTATCTTTGCGACATTCCTCTTCCAACAGAGAGAGGAACTTTTGTTGTAAATGGAGTAGAAAGAGTGGCTATTTCGCAATTGATTCGTTCACCTGGAGCTTTTTTTACTGCCAGAAGAATAGGCGGTAAAAATTACTTTGGAGCAAAAATTATACCTAACAGAGGTGCCTGGTTAGAATTTGAAACAGAACTTTCTGGAACAATAATGGTAAAGATTGACAGACGCAGGAAAGTAGCGGCTACAACACTGCTGAGAATTTTTGGTTTTGTTGATAATAAAGACATTAAAGAAAAATTCCAGGATGTTAATAAAGGAGAAAAAGACTATATAGAGGAAACTTTAAAAAGGGATTCTGCTCATAATCAGGCAGAAGCTTTGGTAGAAATTTATCAAAGATTAAGGCCTGGCGATATGGGCACTCCTGATACTGCCAAAGAACTGATAGACAATATGTTTTTCAATTTCGAAAGATATGATTTATCAAAAGTTGGAAGATGGCGCATGTGGCAGAGATTATCCGAACTAAAACAATTCTCAGCTCAAAAAACCAAGAAAAAAGATTTAACAGAAAAAATCACCACTAAAGACAGGGTTTTAAAGCCTGAAGATGTGTTAATGGTTTTAAGAGAAATTATTCGTTTAAATAACAATCCAGAAGCAAAGCCAGACCAAATTGACCATTTAGGCAACAGAAGAGTAAGACCTTTTACAGAATTTCTTATTAATAGATTAAGACTGGGATTGATGAGAATGGAAAGAACAGTAAAAGACAGGATGTCTACTTTAGATATTACTACTATGGTTCCGGTTCAGCTTATTAATCCCAAGCCTGTAATGGCTGTTGTAAAACAATTTTTTACCTCCAGTCAGATGTGCCAGTTCATGGATAATGAGAATCCTTTAGCTGAACTTGAACACAAAAGAAGATTAACAGCAACAGGACCAGGAGGATTAAAAAGAGAAAGAGCTGGATTTGAAGTGAGAGACGTTCAGCCGTCTCATTATGGGAGAATCTGCCCTATTCAAACTCCAGAAGGTCCGAATATTGGTTTAGTAGGCCATCTTGCATCTTATGCCAGAATTAATTCTTATGGATTTTTAGAAACTCCATATCTTAAAGTTAAAAAAGGGAAAGTAACTTCTGAAGTTAAGTATTTTTCCGCATATGAAGAAGAGAAATATAATATTGCTTCTGGAGCAATACCAGTAGATGAAAAAGGCAATATCACAGCTTTAAGAGTTGAAGCAAGGGTAAAAGGGTCTCCAGATATAATTGATAAGAATGAAGTTGATTTTATTGACGTTTCTCCTCAGCAGTCAATTTCTATTGCAACTTCTTTGATTCCGTTTTTACAAAACGATGATGCTAACAGAGCCTTAATGGGCTCAAACATGCAAAGACAGTCAGTGCCTTTGATTTCTCCAGAACCTCCTTTAGTAATGACTGGAGTGGAAGAAAGAGTGGCCAAGGATTCTGGACAAGTAATTGTTAGTGAGAATGACGGAACAGTAACAGGAGTTGATGCTGAACATATTAAAGTGGGGAGTAAAAATTACGAATTAAAAACTTTTGTTAGAACAAACCAATACACTTGCTTTCATCAAAAACCAATAGTTAAAAAAGGAGAAAAAGTTAAAAAGGGTCAGATATTAACTGATGGAGGATCTATTTCAAAAGGACACTTAGCTTTGGGTCAAAACGTTTTAATTGCTTTTCTTCCCTGGCGCGGAGGAAATTTTGAAGATGCAATGCTTATTTCAGAAAGATTAGTAAAAGATGATGTTTATACTTCTATCTATATTGATAGCTTTACCTGTGATGTTAGAGAAACCAAATTAGGACCAGAAGTTACGACCAGCGATATTCCTAATGTTTCAGAGGAGAAACTGAAAGATTTAGACGAAGAGGGAATTGTCAGGATTGGCGCTGAAGTAGGTCCAAATGATATTTTAGTTGGAAAAATCTCTCCTAAAGGTGAAGCAGAATTAACTTCAGAAGAAAGATTGCTAAGAGCAATTTTTGGAGAAAAAGCAAAAGATGTTAAAGACACTTCTTTAAGAATGGAGCATGGAAAAAGAGGTAGGGTTATAGAAGTAAGAATATTTTCAAGAGATCTTGGTCATAAACTTAATCCAGGAGTTATTAAAAGAATTGAAGTTGAGATAGCTCAGATAAGGAAAGTCCGGGCAGGTGACAAATTAGCAGGTCGTCATGGAAACAAAGGCGTGATTGCCAAGGTTTTACCAATAGAAGAAATGCCTTTTATGGAGGATGGCAGACCAGTTGATATGATTATAAATCCTTTATCAGTTGTCTCGCGTATGAACCTGGGACAAGTATTAGAGACTCATCTTGGCTGGGCAGCTAAAAATCTTGATTATCATGCTGTTACCCCTGCTCTTTCCGGAGCCAATGAAGACGATATTAAACAAGAGCTTAAAAAAGCAGGACTGCCTGAGAACGGGAAAATTGTTCTTTATGACGGAAGAACTGGACAAGCATTTCCTCAGAGCGTTACTGTTGGTTATCTTTATATGATGAAGCTTATTCATATGGTTGAAGATAAGATTCATATGAGGTCTATTGGTCCTTATTCTTTAATTACCCAGCAGCCTTTAGGAGGAAAGGCTCAGTTTGGAGGACAACGTTTTGGAGAAATGGAAGTTTGGGCTTTAGAGGGATATGGCGCAGCTCATAGTTTACAGGAAGTGTTAACCATAAAATCAGATGATGTTATAGGAAGAGCAACTACTTATGAATCAATATTAAAAGGAGAAGAAATAAAAGAACCTAATCTTCCAGCTTCATTTAATTTATTGGTTAATGAGTTAAGATCAATAGGTCTAAATGTGGAGATTAAAGAGAAATCAAAAAAAGAAACTAAATAATATTCAAGTTTCAAGGTTTAGTATTTTTTTAATAACCTAGACAATAAGCCCTAAAAACCATCAATCATGAAAGTAGAAAATTTAGAAGCAATCAGAATAAAAATAGCCTCACCTGAGGAGGTTTTGTCATGGAGTCATGGTGAAGTTACCAAACCAGAAACAATAAACTATCGGACTCAAAGAGCTGAAAAAGAAGGACTGTTCTGTCAGAAGATTTTCGGACCAGAAAAAGATTATCAGTGTTATTGTGGAAAGTATAAAAGAATTCGCTACAAAGGAATAATTTGTGACAGATGCGGAGTGGAAGTGACAAAATCTTCTGTAAGAAGAGAAAGAATGGGTCATATCAAACTGGCAGCGCCTGTTTCTCATATATGGTTTTTAAAAGGAATTCCTTCAAGAATAGGGATGGTTCTCTCTCTTCCAATGCAGGATTTGGAAAAAGTAGTTTATTTTGCTTCTTATATTGTTACTGGTGTAAATGAAAATGCTAAGAAAGAAGTTTTAGATAATATTGAAAAAGAGTATAAAATAAAAGTCAAAAAAACGAAATCAGAAGCAAATGTTAAGAAAAGAGGAAAGAAAATTGCAAAAAAAACAATAAATTCCAAACTTCAGGAGTTAAAAACTTTAAAGAGTAAAACCAAAGAAGAAGTTTTATCTCTCGAACCTTTAAAGATTTTATCTGAAATTGAATATCGTGATTTTTCTTTTAAATACGGAGAGATTTTTGAAGCAGGGACAGGAGCTGAAACGCTTCAAAAGATTTGCCAAAAAATTGATTTATCAAAAACTGTTAAGAAACTGAAAGAAGAACTTAAAGAAGTAAGCGCTCAGAATAGAAAAAAAGTTTTAAGAAGACTTAAAATTTTTCAAGCAATGAAAAAAATGAAGATTCGACCTGAATGGATGTTCTTGACTGTTTTGCCGGTTTTGCCTCCTGATTTACGTCCAATGGTGCAGCTTGACGGAGGAAGATATGCTTCTTCTGATTTAAATGATTTATACAGACGTGTAATCAATAGAAATAATAGATTAAAGTACTTGCTGGAAATTGGCGCTCCAGAAGTAATTGTCAGGAACGAGAAAAGAATGCTTCAGGAAGCAGTTGATTCTTTAATTGATAATAGTATGAGACGGGGGACAACCACAAAAGCAACAACTGGTGGAAGAAGACTGCTGAAGTCTTTAGCAGATATTTTAAAAGGAAAACAAGGACGATTTAGACAAAATTTATTAGGAAAAAGAGTTGACTATTCAGGAAGGTCGGTAATAGTTGTGGGTCCTGATTTAAAAATTAATCAGGTTGGCTTGCCTAAAAAAATGGCTTTAGAGCTTTTTAAACCATTTGTTATTAAGGGCTTGTTAAAAAAAGAATTGGTTTATAATGTCAGAGGAGCTTCAAAACTGATTGATGAAGAGACTGACGAGGTTTGGGAGTGTCTGGAAGAAGAAGTAAAAGACAAACTCATTCTTCTAAACAGAGCACCTACTCTTCATAGATTGGGCGTTCAGGCTTTTTATCCGATATTAATTGAGGGAGAAGCAATCAGGCTTCATCCAATGGTTTGTAAGGCCTTTAATGCTGACTTTGACGGAGACCAGATGGCAGTCCATGTCCCTTTGTCTGAAATGGCACAAAAAGAAGCTAAAGACAGGATGTTGAGCACTTCAAATCTTTTAAAACCAGCCACAGGTCTTCCTGTTGTTACTTTATATCAGGATATTGTTTTGGGCTGTTACTGGTTAACTGATATTGACCAAGGATTAAAAGGGGAGGGAAAAGTCTTTTCCAGTAAAGAAGAAGCTGTTTTAACATATGAATTTAATGAAATAGAGTTAAAAGCCAGGATTAAAATAAAAAATTCTAAAAAATCAAATAGTTTTATAGAAACATCAGTAGGCAGGATTATTTTTAATGAAGCTCTACCGCGAAAATTTCCTTTCCAAAACAATCTAATTACTATTAAAGATTTAAGGAATATTGTTGGAGAAATTATTAGGAAATATCCGAATGAAGTTATTGAAGAGACATTAGATAAAATTAAGGAACTAGGATTTGAATATTCTACTTTATCCGGTATTACTTGGGGTATGGAAGATTTGATTTTACCAAAAGAAAAACTAGAGATTTTAAAAATAGCTGACAAAGAAGAACAAAAAGTTGAAAGTTATTTCAAAAAGGGCTTGTTAGCGCCAGAAGAGAGAGTAGCAAAAATTACTGGAATTTGGAGCAAGGCAAAGTTGGATTTGGAGAAAAAAGTCAGAAATGTTTTACCTGAAAAAGGTTCAGTTTTTCAAATGATAAGTGCTGGCGCTAAAGGTTCATGGTCGCAGATTGTTCAGATGTGCGGAATGAAAGGATTGGTTATTAATCCAGTGGGTGAAATAATTGAATTGCCTGTAAAAAGTTCTTATAAGGAAGGATTTTCTGTTCTGGAGTATTTTATCTCTACCCATGGCGCAAGAAAAGGAACAGCTGACACAGCCTTAAGAACTTCTACTGCAGGATATTTAACCAGAAGATTAGTTGATGTTTCGCACGAGGTGATCATCTCAACAACAGATTGTAAAGACGACAAAGGTATAGAGGTTTTTAAAGAAGATGCTGAGCAAATTGGCCAGGACTTTATATTTAAGATATCTGGAAGAGTTTCTTTAGAAAATATTAAGGGAGTTTGTAAAAAAGGAGAAATTATTGATAATGAGAAGGCAGAAAAGATTGCAAAATCTAAAATAGAAAAAGTAAAAATCAGATCTCCTCTTAGCTGTAAAAGTGTTAGGGGCGTCTGCCAGAAATGTTATGGTTCAGATTTGGGTAATAATGAGCTGGTAAAGCTGGGCGAGGCTGTTGGAGTAGTAGCAGCTCAGGCAGTTGGAGAGCCGGGTACTCAGCTGACATTGAGAACATTTCATGCTGGAGGAGTTGCCAGTTCAGGAGATATTACTTCTGGTCTTCCAAGGGTCCAGGAGCTTTTTGAAGCCCGCATTCCAGCAGGAAAAGCAGAGATTTCTTCAGCTGACGGCAAGGTGACAGAAATAACTGAGGACAGAATAATAAAGATTGAAGTTAAAAATGAAGAGAATTCCAAAAAGAAAAAAGCAAGCGTTTTAGAATACAAGATTAATCCTCAGGCAACAATTTTAGTTAAGCCAGGACAAATGGTAGAAAAAGGCCAGCAACTTTGCGAAGGAAGTTTAGAATTAAAAGAATTATTTAAATTTGTTGGCAAAGAAAAAACTTGGCGATATATAGTGCAAGAGATTCAAAAAATTTATTTCTCTCAAGGCGCTCAAATTCATGACAAGCACTTGGAGGTTATTATCCGTCAGATGTTTTCCCGAGTTAAAATTAAAGATCCAGGAGATAGTATTTTTACTACTGGAGAGATTGTTGAAAGAACAATATTTACGGAAGAGAAGCTTAGATTAAAAGAATTAAAAAAAGCTAAAAAAGATATTCAGACTCCTAAATCTGTACCAGTTTTATTGGGGATCTCAAAAGTAGCTTTAACAACAGATTCGTTTTTGTCTGCTGCATCATTCCAGGAAACTTCCCGTGTTTTAATTAAAGCAGCAGTTGAAGGCAAGGAAGACAGACTTAAAGGCTTAAAAGAAAACGTTATTATTGGGAAGTTAATTCCATCAGGAACAGGTTTTAAAAACTGAGAACTTCTTGCTTTGCTTTAAGATCCTTATTTTTCAAATCAGCTAAAACATATTATAATATTAATAAAAGGATTAAGCTGTAAGTCTTGTTTTTGATTTGAAAATGGCAAGAAAAAGAAGAAAAAGAAATAAAAAAAACAGATTATTTTCATTAATTGATTCCATCAACTTCTCTTTTTCTTTGCCAGAAGAAACGCAAAAGCATATTTTGGCTATTGTATTTTTTCTTTTGGCGATTATCCTTGTTTTAAGTTATTTTGGAAAAGCAGGAATAGCTGGCCAGTTTCTTTTTACAAGCCTTGATTTTTTAATAGGAAAAACGATTTTTGTTCTCCCTTTGCTTTTTAGTCTTGCTAGTTCGTCGTTTTTTCTGGCTGAATATAAAGAAGTGTTAAGGCCTTCATTATTAGCTATTTTAATAACAATTTCAGGTGTTTCTGGAATACTGGAAAAACTAAATCCTGGCATGGGTCAGGGCGGATGGCTGGGTCATATTTTAACCTGGCCGCTTTTAAAGTTTTTTGGTATTTGGGTAACTCAAATTCTGTTTGTTGCGGCTATTATGATTGGAATAGTAATTTTTTGGCGTTTATTAAAAAAAGAAACTGTTTCTGAAAAAATTGAGGATGAAGAAGGAAAAACTTCTTTTATTAAAAAAATCTTTGCACCTTCTTTTAGAGTTAAAACGATTGAACCTGCTATTTCTTCAAAGGATTCAAAAGAGTCTGAAAAGGAGCAGTTTCTAGACTTGAAGTCTAAAAAAACTAAACCTGTGCCAGTTGGGATTGGATATGAGTTGCCGCCATTAAGTTTATTGGAGTCAGCAAGAGACAAACCTTCTGCAGGAGATGTTAAGCTTAATTCAACAATAATCAAAAAAACTTTTGAGAGTTTTGATATACCCGTTGAAATGTCAGAAATAAATATTGGGCCTACTGTAACTCAATATTCTTTTAAACCGGCTGATGGAATAAAGCTTTCAAGAATTACTTCTTTGTCAAATGATTTAGCCCTGGCTCTAGCAAGCCATCCAATACGAATTGAAGCTCCAATACCAGGTAAAAGTTTGGTGGGGGTTGAAGTTCCTAATAAAGCAAGAGCTTTTGTTCGTTTAAAGGAATTGATTTCTGATTCAAAATTCCAAAACAGTTCTGATAATTTAATGGTTTGTTTTGGAAGCGATGTCTCTGGTCAGGCTATTTATAATCATTTGACAAAAATGCCCCATCTTTTAGTAGCTGGTTCTACAGGAACTGGTAAAACAATTTTTCTTAATAATTTGATTATTTCTCTTCTTTATAAAAACTCACCTGAAATTTTAAAACTTGTTTTGATTGACCCTAAAAGGGTTGAATTTATAATTTATAATGATTTACCCCATCTTTTATGTCCAGTCATTATTGATTCCCAAAGAGCAACCAATGCTCTGAAATGGTTAACCGAAGAAATGGATAGAAGGTTTAAGAGTTTGGCTCGAGTAAAGTCAAAAAACATAATGGGCTATAATGAAAAAGCCTTTGAAAATAAAATTGAACCTCTTCCTTACATTGTTGTAGTAATTGATGAGTTAGCTGATTTAATGTCAGCAAAAGGAAGGGAAGTGGAAAGCGCGATTGTAAGGTTAGCGCAAATGGCAAGAGCGGTTGGAATTCACCTGGTAGTTGCAACTCAAAGGCCTTCAGTTGAAGTTATTACTGGATTAATTAAGGCAAATATTACTTCAAGGGTGACTTTTCAGGTGGCTTCTCAAATTGATTCAAGAACTGTCTTGGATACAGCAGGAGCAGAGAAACTTCTTGGTTTAGGAGATATGCTTTTCATTTCAGCTGAAAACATTAAACCAAAAAGAATTCAAGGAGCCTATGTTTCAGAAAATGAAGTTAAAAAAATAACAAAATGGATAAGTGCAAAAACTGATGAATATTTAAACCAGGAAGCAGGACCGGAGATAGAAGAAGTTCAAGATAGTCTGATAAAAGCTCTTAATCAAACTGACGCAGGACCAGTAGAGGACTCATCAGATTCTTCTTTTAAGGATTCTTTATATGAAGAGGCAAAGAGAATAGTAGTTGAAAACCAAAGAGCTTCTGCTTCTTTGCTTCAGCGAAAATTAAGAGTTGGTTATGCAAGGGCTGCCAGATTAATAGATATGCTGGAAGACAATAAAATAATAGGGCCAAGTAGAGGAGCTAAGGCAAGAGAAGTTTATCTTACTGAAGAAAAAAAAGATTATGCTGAAGAGTCTGAGTCTGAAGAAGAAGAGTGGCATCAGGTGTAATCAAGGACTTGAATTAATTCTTTTAAAATTATAATTTAAAACAGGTATGGTAAAAAAGAAAAAAAACAAAAAAGAAAATATTGGATTAAGTGATGCAGTAGCTGAAATCCATCAGAAATTCGGAGAAGGTTCAATTATGAAGCTTAAAGAAAGTGTTTTTTCTAATGTTGCTGCGCTTCCAACTGGTTGTTTGTCTTTGGATTTGGCTCTAGGTATAGGAGGCGTGCCAAGAGGCAGGGTGGTTGAAATCTATGGACCGGAAATGGCTGGTAAAAGTACTTTAGGCCTGCATATTATAGCTGAAGCTCAAAAACAGGGAGGGGTAGGAGCTTTTATTGATGCTGAACATGCTATGGATCCTGATTATGCCAAGAGAATCGGAGTTAATGTTGATGATTTATTGATTTCCCAGCCTAATTCTGGAGAACAGGCACTTCAAATTGTTGAGACTTTAGTTAGGTCAGGTGAAGTTGATGTAATTGTTATTGATTCAGTAGCTGCTTTAGTTCCGCAGGCTGAAATTGCAGGAGAAATGGGAGAATTTCAAATTGGTCTTCAAGCACGATTAATGAGTCAAGCATTGCGAAAGCTTTCTGGAATAATTTCCAAAACAAAAACAATAGTTATCTTTCTAAACCAAACAAGAATGAAAATAGGGATTATGTTCGGTAACCCTGAAACAACACCCGGTGGTTTGGCTTTAAAGTTCTATGCTTCAGTTAGGATCAATTTAAGAAGAATCGCCCAGATAAAGCACGGAGACAATATTATTGGAAACAGGATAAAAGCAAAAATCGTTAAAAATAAAGTTGCAGCCCCGTTTAAAATCGCTGAATTTGATATTTACTATAATGAAGGAATTTCTTATTTAGCAGATATTTTAAATACAGGTATAAAACATGAAATTATTAAAAAATCAGGAGCTTGGCTGCAATATAATGATATAAAGATTGGCCGTGGAATTGAGGCTGGTAAAAAGTTTCTAAAAGAAAATCCAAAAATTGTTAAAGAAATAAGAAAAGCCATTATAGAACAGGCTTAATTAATATATTTGAAGAAATTAAAAATAGAGCCTTTTCAGGCTCTATTTTTGATTTATAGATTTAATTTATTTCATTATATAGGGTAATAATCCCAAGGTTCTTGCTCTTTTTATAGCTTGAGCTAATTTTCTTTGATGAGTAGAACAAACACCAGTTCTTTTTTTGGCTCTGATTTTTGCTAAGCCAGAAATAAATCTGGACAGAAGTTTAGTGTTTTTGTAATCAATTTCTTTAATATTTCTTTGACAAAAATAACAAGGCATAAATTAATTATGTATTAATGTATTATTGATATGTGTTTAAAAAGGGATCTGAGATACATCAATCTCTTCTTCGCCTTCTTCAATAATTGGTATATTTTCTTCTTTTATTTCTTTTTTCGGCTGTTCTTTTATTTGTTCTTGAGCTGGCATTACTTTTGTTGCATTCCTGGGCCCTAATTGCAAGCGCTGGCCTATAACTTCAGTTCTATATCTTTTATTGCCAGATGAATCTTCCCAGCTTCTGGTTCTAATCCTTCCTTCTAAAAAAGCCAATGAGCCTTTTGTTAAATATTGGGAGGCGATTTCAGCCAGCCTGCCGAATAAAACAATATTATGAAATTCTGGTTGTTGTTGTTTCTGCCCTGATTTATCAGTAAAAAAAGTATCAGTAGCAAATCCAAAATTAGCAACTGCTTTTCCCGAAGGAAGTGTTTTTAATTCCGGGTCTCGAGTTAATCTCCCAATTAAAAATACCTTATTTAAATTCATATTAGACCACGAATAACTGCGAATAAAGCACGAATTATTGGTAATTATTCGTAGAATTATTTGCCAAGTATTTCCTCTAATTTTTTCTCAATTTCTTTTAATTCGACCTTTTTCTTGGGTTTGTCTTTTAGAATTTTAACTTCTTTAGAAGGTTTGATTATTTTTCTTCTTTTCGCTTTGGCTTTGACTAATTTTTTCTTAAACATTAAGTGTCTTAAGATGTTTTTTTCCGAGCTTAATTCTTTCTCAAGCTCTTTTAATTTTTCTGTTTCTAAATTAAAGATTAAACCAGCTAAAAATGCTTCGTTGAACTTTTTTATTTTATAAGCAAGCATCTGTTTAATTAAAGGTTCTGTCTTAATAATAGAACCGTTTTCTTTTTCAATTAGAGATTTTATTTTTTCTCCAATACTTTGAGCCTCTTGTTCTGAAGCTTGAGGAGAAACTAAATAATCAAGTTGATATAATTGCATGTT
The DNA here is from genome assembly GCA_964450805.1 of uncultured Candidatus Saccharibacteria bacterium. GTDB lineage: Bacteria > Patescibacteriota > Minisyncoccia > Minisyncoccales > JANBVM01 > JANBVL01. The sequence continues at coordinate 11,758 of CAYVDD010000001.1, forward strand.
TTTCTTAGTAATTTATTTGTGTTTATTGGTTTATGTTGATAATTATTTGCGTTCTAAATTTTGAATTCAATAACATCGCCATCTTTAACCGCATAATCCTTACCCATTGTTTTAACTAATCCTTGTTCCTTGGCTTTTGACCATGACCCTGTTGAAACTAATTCGTTCCAGTTAATAACTTCAGCCCTTATAAATTTATTCATAAAATCTGAATGAACCACGCCTCCAGCCTCCTTAATTCCTAAACCTTTGGTTAGTGTCCAGGCTTTTACTTCCTTGCCTCCAGTTACTGTAAAAAAGGTTATTAAATTTAAAATGTCATAACAAGATAAAATTACTTTATCCAGCTGGGATTTTAATCCAAGACTTTTTTTGTCTTCTTCTGAAAGCTCTAAAAAATCTTCTTCATCCTTTAAGTTTATTAATAAATGATCAAATAAAGGCTTTGTAAATTCTTGTTTGCCGTTAGTGTTTAATATATACACAATTGGCTTGGTTGTCAAAAGCTGATGCTTTTTAATTTCTGCTTTTTCTTCATCTGTCAGCTTAATTTCTGAAATTAATTTACCCTGATTTATCTGGTCCTTTATTTTTTTAAGAATTTCACTTTTTCTTAAGTTTCCTTTTTTTTCTATTTTTGAAATAGTATTTTTTAATGTTTCCAAATCTTTCATCAACAGCTCAACATTAATTACCTCAATTTCTTTTTCAGGATTAATTTCTCCTAAAACGTTTTCAATTTCAGGTTTGTCAAAAACTCTTACAATTTGCAAAAGAGCATTGCAGTTTTTAATTTGAGCCAAAAACTGGTTTCCCAATCCTTCTCCTTTATGAGCGCCTTTAACTAAACCTGCAATATCAATAAACTCAATCGTGGTTGAAGTGGTTTTTTCTGGCCCAATAACTTCACTTAAACCTTTAAGCCTTTCATCTGGCACAGACACTTTTCCGATATTTGGATTAATAGTAGTAAAAGGACGAGGAGCTATTTTAACTTCTTTTTTGGTGAGTGTTTTAAAAATAGTGGATTTGCCTACATTTGGCAATCCAATTATTCCTATTGAGAAGCTCATAAAAGAATAATAACCGCTTAGAGACATTCTGTCAATTTGATTTTATGAATTATTACATGTCATTGACATTAGAGCTTGCGGTAATGATATAATTAAAATATATGAAAATTAATCCAGACATATTTAGAAACTATGATATTAGAGGAATAGCAGGAAAAGATTTAAATCCAGAGATTATTAATTTAATTGGCAAGGCTTTTGGTACTTATCTTCTTGAAAGAGGAACAAAAGAAGTTTTAGTTGGCAGAGATGCCCGGGCGACTTCAGAGGCCTATCAAAAGGCCATTATTGATGGTTTAACGTCTGTTGGTTGTGATGTTATTGATATTGGTCTTGTTGTTTCCTGCTTTCTTTATTTTGCCCGCCAGCATTATAAGATTGATGGAGGAGTAATGATAACAGCGAGCCATAATCCAGTAGAGTGGAACGGATTAAAACTTTGCCATGGTTTAAACGCTATTATTGGAGAAGAAATACAAAAAGTAAAAAACATTTTAATATCGCAGAAATTTAAGCAAGGAAAAGGGAATATAAGGTCTCTTGATATTGCTCCTTTATATTTCAAGGCTGTCCAGGATAGAGTAAAACTTAATAGAAAATTAAAGATTGTTGTTGACTGCGGAAGCGCAACTCCATCTGTTTTTTTACCTGAATTTCTGGAAAAGCTTGGCTGTGAGGTTGTTCCAATTTACTGCAAAATTGATTCCAATTTTCCAAGAGGAGCAATTGACCCAGCGAAATTATCTCATTACAAAGACCTGGTTAAAGCAGTGAAAGACAATCAGGCAGATGTTGGAGTTATATTTGATGGGGATGGAGACAGGGTAGGATTTGTAGATGAGAAGGGTCAGATTTGGTTGGGAGACATGATTTTAACTCTTTTAATAAAAGATATAATTCCTCACAATCCTGGACGAAAAGTTATTGTTGAATTAAAAGATTCAGAAATTGTGGCTGAAGAAACAGAAAGACTGGGAGGTATTCCTATTTTTTGGAAAACAGGCCATGCTTTACTAGACCATAAGGTTTTTGAGGAAAAAGCTATTTTATGTGGAGAAATGAGTTGTCATTATTGGGTAGTTGATAATTGGTATGTTTTTGACGATGCATTATATACTTTAGCCAGGGTTTTGAAAATTATTTCAAATTCCAACAAGAACTTGTCTGAATTAATGGCAGAAATACCAAAATATCCATCAACTCCAGAACTCAGAATTGATTGCCCGGAAGAAAAAAAATTTGAAATAGTTAAAGAATTAGTTGAATATTTCAGGCCAAAGTGTAGCAAGGTTATAGATATAGACGGGATAAGGGGATATATTGAGGACGGTTGGTTTTTAATCAGGGCTTCTAATACCCAGCCAATGCTTACCATAAGAGCTGAAGCTAAAACAGAAAATGGCTTGGAGAAAATAAAAAAAATCTTGCAAAACAAGATAAATCAGTATCCTTTTTTAAAGCTGGATTGGGAAAAATATTAAATCAGCCCCATTCTCTTTTTTATTTCTTGAATATTTGATTGAGCAATGTTTTGGGCTTTTTTTCTTCCCTGCTTTAAAATCTCTCTAACATAAACTTTTCTTTTAATAAGTTCTTTTCTTTTTTCTCTAAATGGTTTTAATGAATTTACGAGTAAAGTGGCAAGAGATTTTTTCAGTTCTTGATAACCTTTATTTTTAAAGTCTTTTTCAATTTTTTTAATTGATTTTCCTGAAAATAAAGAATAGATGGTTAAAAGATTAGAGACACCTGGTTTTTTCTTTGGGTTATAGATAATTTTTCTTCCTGTGTCTGTTACTGCAGACATTATTTTTTTTCTAATAATTACTGGTTCTTCAAAAAGAGCAATATAAGAGGCTGGCCCTAAAGATTTTGACATTTTTTTCTTTGGATTATTCAGAGCCATTATTTTTGCACCAAACTTTGGAATATAAGCTTTTGGTATTTTAAAGGTTTTTCCAAATCTTGAATTGAATTTTTTAGCTATTGTTTTAGTGAGTTCAACATGCTGTTTTTGGTCTTTTCCAACTGGAACCATATCAGTTTGATAAAGCAAGATGTCAGCAGCCATAAGTACAGGATAGTTTATAATACCTGCTCCAATTGAGCCTTTGAACTGTTTAGATTTTTCTTTGTATTGAGTCATTCGTTGCAGTTCTCCAATAGGAGTTATTGTGTTTAAGAGCCAAGCTAATTCACTGTGTTCTTTGATTTCTGATTGAACAAAGAGGATTGATTTTTCCGGATTAACTCCAGCTGCCAAATAACATATTGCAGTATCTAAAATATTTTCCTTAAGGTTTTTGGGCTGAAAGGGAACAGTAATAGCATGAAGGTCAACAATACAGAAAATACATTCAGCTTTTTTTTGAAGCTCAACCCATTGTTTTAATGCTCCTAAATAATTTCCAATATGCATTGTGCCGCTTGGCTGAATTCCGCTAAAAACCCTCATAAATTTATACCTCAATTATCACGGGCAAGACCATTGGTCTTCTTTTCGTGATTTTAAATAAAAATTGACCTATTTTATTTCTAAGCTCATCTTTAACATAGCTCCAATTAACTGCTCCTCCAGAGCCTGTAGCTCTATCCACAATGCCAATTACTCTTTGTCTCGTGTCTTTTAGCAGTTTTTTTGATTCTCTCAAATAAACAAACCCTCTTGATATTATATCAGGAGAACCAATTACCTTTCCAGTTTGTCTGTCAACAATAGCTATAATTACAAACATGCCGTCTGTTGCCAATATTTGCCTGTCTCTTAAGACTATTTCACCAACATCTCCAACTCCCAGCCCATCAACCATAATATAATTTGAAGCTACCTTTTCCTGTTCAATATTGATTCTATTCTTTGTTAGGCTGATAACCTGTCCATTTTCAGGCAGAACGATGTTTTTTTCATTAATACCTAATTCTTTTGCAATTTCAGCGTGAGATATTAGCATTGAATGCTGTCCATGGATAGGGAAAAAGAATTTTGGTTTAATTATTTTAATCATTTGTTTTAACTCTTCTTTTTTACCGTGGCCTCCTGCATGAATATCCATCATTTTATAATGAAAAACTTTAGCTCCCTGTTTTAGAATTTCATCCTTAATATTCTGGACTGTTCTTTCATTACCAGGAATTACTGAGGAAGAGAAAATTACAGAATCGTTTCTTTTAATTTTAATAAAACGATGCTCTTTACTGGCAATTCTCATCAGGGCTGCTCTTGCTTCTCCTTGCGCTCCAGTACATAAAATTGTTACTTGAGAATCAGGATAGTTTTTAATTTGCTTAGAATTAATAAATGTTGTTTTTTTCGCCTTAATATAACCAAGCTGTTTTGCAATTTCAACGTTTGTTTTCATTGAATAACCTTCAATACAAACCTTTCTTTTATATTTTTCTGAAATACTTATAATCTGCTGAATTCTGTTTATCAAAGAAGCAAAAGTAGCAGAAATTATTCTTCCATGTGCGATTTTGAAAATTTCTTCTAAATTCTCTGAAATTTCTTTTTCTGATAAAGAATGCCCTTGTTCTTCTGCTCCAGTTGAGTCTGAAAGCATTAAAAGCACTTTTCTTTTTCCAAAATCATCTAATTTTTTAAAATCACTGGGTAGATCATTAATTGGATGAGGGTCGAACTTAAAATCAGAAGTATGCAGTATGTTTCCAATAGGCGTTTCAATGAACAAGCCTAAGTTGTCGGGAATATTGTGATTTTGCCTGAAAAACTCAATTTGAAACTGACCCAGTTTTACTTTTGAGCCATTTTTTACTTCTGTAATTTTTGGTTTTGGATATCCATGGAATTCTTCTTGTCTTTTCAAAATTATTCCTCTGGTCAAAGGACTGGCAAAGACTTTTAGATTTTTTTTATAAATATGACTGACAAGATAAGGAAAAGCTCCAATATGGTCATAATGACCATGGGTGAATACGATTCCTAAAACATCCTTTTTTCGATTTTTAAGATATTCAATATTAGGAATAATATAATCTATACCCGGCATATCTTCTTCTGGAAATCTTAAACCAGCATCAATAATAAGGATGCTTTTTTGATACTCCAGCAGCATCATATTGCGGCCTACCTCACCCAAACCGCCCAAAGGAATAATTCTTAAGTCATTTTTTGTTCTTCTTGTTGATCTTGTTTTAGCTCTTATAATTGTTTTTTTCATAATTTTTTTAAATTAATATCAAAACTCAACGTCAAATTTGTTTCAGTTTAATAGTTATTAGTGCCGAGGGTGGGATTTGAACCCACAAGCCCAAGGGGCACGCGGCTCTGAACCGCGTATGTTTTCCAGTTTCATCACCCCGGCTCATTTATTTAATAAATTCAGCTTTTTAAAATGTTCCTTGAGTTCTTTGGAGAATTCAGGTCGGCAAAGAGCAAATTCTATTACTGTTTTTAAATATTCAAGTTTATTGCCAGTGTCATAGTACTTTCCATTTTTTATTTCACAGGCATAAACAGGAACGCCTTGTTTATTTAATTCATTAATAGCTTCTGGCAGCCAGTATTCATTGTCTTTACCAGGTTTTAAATTTTTAATTACGTTGAAAATTTTTGGAGGAACAATATATGCTCCGTGAGTGGCTAAATTAGAAGGGGCTTTATCAGGCGTTGGTTTTTCAACAATCTTCTTGATTTTAAAAATACCATCATCAACCTTTTCTACATCAGCTATTCCATAGCGGGAAAGCTGGTCTTTTGATTCAATCCTAACAGCTGAAATCATAACTCCTGGATATTTTTTATAAGCCTTAATCATTTGGGCTAATCTGGGAGGATTGGCATTAATAAATTCATCTCCCCAGACAACTGCAAATGGCTGGTTATCAATCACAGGCTCAGCAGCAAGAACAGGTATGGCATTTCCATAAAGTTTTCCTTTTTGGCGGATATAAATAAAATTAGCAAGCCCAGCAATTTTTTTAATTTCTTTTAATCTACCTTGTTTGTTTTGTTTTTCCAAATGATTTTCAAGTTCAAGAGACCTGTCAAAGTGGTCTTCAATAGCTCTTTTGTGCCAGCCAGTTACAATAATAATATCCTCTATTCCTGATTTAACCACCTCTTCTACAACATACTGGATAATCGGTTTATCAACAATAGGCAGCATTTCTTTTGGTAATGCTTTTGTTGCTGGTAAAAATCTTGTTCCCCAACCAGCAGCTGGGATAACAACTTTTTTAATAATTTTATTTTCCATATAAAAAATCTAAATTTTCAGGCATTGTTTTTTTCGCCTTTTCAAGACGCAGTTCAGGCACTTTTTTATAATTATTATTCTTTATCCATCCTGTTTTTGTGTAAAAATAGCAAGCTCCTCCTCTTTTCATAATAAGGCTGTAATCACCTTTGCATTTTTCTGATGACCAGTCTATTGTTATTAAATTTTTAAATGAATCATTAATCATTATATGTCCATATCCAGGAGGAATCACAACATATTCTCCTTTTTCAGCTTTAACGTAAAATACATCTTCAATTATTCCATCTTTTTCTTTCTGCGATAAAAACAATCCTTTTCCTTCTAAAACAGCATATATTTCTCCATATTCTTTTTTTGTATGATAATGGCCTTTGGTTTTTATATATTCTTCTCCCAACATTCTTGGAGGAACAACTGTAATATGGTTAACAAGCCCGTTTTCTTCTTTTACTTTTCTATACATATAATAAAGTTCAGCGTTAGGAGCATTTTTAATCCATTCTTTATCATAAGCCACTTGTTTCATGTCGTTTAAATATCGGATGTCTGGCTTTCTATTTTTGATTAATTGTTTATAATCTTCCATACTCTTCTTGTTTTAATATACCAAGTTGACATATCAGTCAATCTTTTTGAAGGGTCAGTGATTATTTTTTCATTAATCCCTTTTATTTTATCAGGAACAAGATAAAGATAGTCTGGAGCATATATAAATACAGCAGGCAAATCTTTTATTAAAATATTTTGAAATTCTTCTAATTTCTGCTTTCTTTCTGTTTCGTCTAATGATTGCCTGTTGCTTTCTAAGAGTTTGTCAGCTTTATCATTTGTATAATTAGCCAGGTTTAAACCTAATTCTCCTTTCTGAGAAGAATGCCAGAAAGGGAAAGGGTCTGGGATTAAAGATAAAACTTCTCCAAACAAAAGCGATTCAAACTCTCTTTTTCTGAGAACATCTCTTTCTAAAGTATTAATATCAAAAGTTTCAACTTTAATTTTAGCTCCTAATTCTTTCCATTGATTTTTAATAATCCTGGTGGTTTTTATCATTAGCGGTTGGTCAACTGTATAAAGGGAAAATTCTAAAGACATTTTTTCTCCTGGACTTTCAAAACATATTTCATTTAATTTTTCTCTGGTTTTACTTTTAACATCACCTGTGCCTTTTTCAAGTCCAAAAGGCGCTAATATTTCTTCTTTGTATTTTTCCTGAAATCTTATAACAGCAGCTTTTGTCTTGCTTCCAAAATATCCTGATATATTTGCTTCTGGATAGATTTCTTGGTCTTTTGAAAGGCATTTTTGAAGTTCTTTCACTTCAGTTCCCTGGGAACCGACAACAAGAGTGCTTTTAAAAACAAAGGACGATTCTTTTTTTACTGTTTTTTCTCTTACGCCCTGGTCGGTCATGAAATAGCCGGCTTCTTCTAAAATACCTTTTGCTTTTTCAAGGTCAAATTCATATATATTTGTTGGTTTTTCAAAATTATAGATATCAGGAAGAATAGGGGAATGAACCTCTTTTGCATAGTCAGAAAAGAGTGTTTCAATAATTTCTTTTTTGTTTGTTCCATAATTTAAAGCCATTCTTACTTTTTCATCAGAAAGAACTTTTGAGTTCTTTTGATTGAAGAAAACAGCAAAGTATCTTGGCAGATATAGAGAATAAAGATTTGCATTATCATGTGAGGAGATATCTTCAAAAAAACTGACAGCCAAGCCTTCAACCACTCCTTGTTCGTAAGCATCTTTTAATTCACTTTCTGTTTCAAAGAATTTGAAAGAAATTTTTGGGATATATGGCCCTTCGTTGCAATAAAGAACATTTTTAATTAAATCCACTGATATTATTCTCCCTTCTTTATCTTGGCATAAATCCTGCAGTTTATAGGGTCCAGAACCAATAGGATTAAGATTATTCGGACTAAAGGAAAAGTTCTTAGCAGAGATATTTTCCCAGATATGTTTTGGTATTATTTTTAAAGTGGCATTTTCCAAGAAAATTGACGAACTATTTTTTAAAATAAAGCGCACAGCTGAATCAGATATTTTTTCTGTTTCCACTCCCAGCCAGATTGAACGCAAAGGGCTTTTAATGTCTGGATTTTGAATAATTTCAACTGTAAAAATTATATCGTCAGCAGTTAATTTATGCTCATCCTGCCAGACTAAATTATCTTTTAAATAAAATTCATAAACTCTTCCTTCGTCAATAATTTGGTAGTTTTTAGCTAAGTCCAGAGCAAGCTCGCCATTTTTATCATATCTCATCAGGCCAGAAAAAATAAGTTCTGTTAAATCTTTATCTACATCTGAAAGCGGGGCATAAACTGGATTTATGAATCTGGGAAAACCCAATGCTCCTTCAATATAAGAACCGCCTAGAGCTGGTGCAATTTTTGTCTGGTCAAGATAAAAACTAGTTGATAGATATAGAAACGAAAAAAAGAATAAAGAGCCTAAAAAAATAAAAACCTTTCTTTCTCCCTTGCTTAAGATTTTGAAAAATTGACGCCATTGGTTTTTTGATGGCCATTTATAATTCATAGTTAATTAGTTTTTTTATAGCTTTTAAGAAATTAATTAACCTAATGCGAGATTTAATAAAGCTAAGACTATAAAGATTATTGCTAAAACTACCGTTGCCCAAAATATCTTTTTTTCTGCGCCCCTTCTTGATACGTGAAATTCTCCACTTCCTCCAAAAGTAGAACCCAAAGAACTGCCTCTTTGCTGCAAGAGAATGAAAATAATTAAAAGCACAGCTGTTATGCTCTGACCAATGATTAGATATTGTTTCATTTTTTTAATCCTAAGAAAAGACTTGTAGCCCAGACAATTACTGTTGTAAAAAATAATGGCATAAGACCAGTAATAGTAAGTTCTAAAAATAGAATATCTAGGAACCAAATAATAGCTATATTTAATAATATTGAGAAAAGACCTAAAGTCAAGAGCTTTAAAGGAATGGTAATTAAATCAAGAATCGGCTTAATGAAGAAATTGATGATTCCTAAAATACCTCCTATTACAACAAGGATGTGCCAGTATTGAGTAAGAGTTATGCCTAAAAAACTGCTTTCAGGCAAAATTTCTAGAGCTACGCCAGTAATAAATCTGTTTGCTAAAAATAATGACAATATGCCGGCAACAATGTGACAAAATAGCTTTCCTAACATAATATTTCTATTATACACCTTAATTTTTGCAAAGCAAGGTTATTCTTCACTTATAGAGGTCTCTTGACAAGAAACAAGCTCTTGATTAAGATTAGAAGGTAATTAGCACTCAAAGGTCTAGCCTGCTAAAAAGTAAAGAATATAATAATATAATTATGAACATAAAACCATTATCAGATTATATTTTAATCGAACCAATAAAAGAAGAAGAAAAAACAAAGTCTGGTATTTTACTGCCAGAAACAGCTGATAAAGAAAGGCCTGAGCAAGGCAAGGTTATTGCTGTTGGCCCAGGTAAAAGAACTTCAGCTGATAAAATAATTCCTATGGATATAAAAGTTGGACAAAAAGTTTTATTTACAAAATACGGTCCAAGCGAAATTAAGGTCGATGAAAAAGAATATCTCATTGCCAAGCAAGAAGATATTTTAGCAGTTATAGAATAAATTTTTTAAAAAATTATGGCTAAAGAAATTAATTATCAAGAAGAAGCTCGTAAAAAGCTTAAGTCTGGTGTAGACCAGTTAGCTGATGCTGTTAAAGTAACATTAGGTCCTGGAAGCAGAAATGTTGTTTTAGACAAAGGTTTTGGAGGACCTACTATTACTAATGATGGTGTGACTATTGCTAAAGAGATTGAGCTTAAAGATAAAATAGAAAACTTAGGAGCTGAAATTGTAAAAGAAGTTTCTGAAAAAACCAATGATCTTGTTGGTGATGGGACCACTACTGCAGTGGTTTTAGCTCAAGCAATAATTTCAGAGGGATTAAAACTTGTTGAAGCAGGTTTTACTCCGGCTGATATTAATAAAGGAATTAAAAACAGAGTTGATAAAATTGTTGAGTTTTTAAAGAAACGCTCAATTAAAATACAAAACAAGCAAGAAATTGCTCAGGTAGCAACAATTTCTGCTGAAAGTGGAGAAATTGGCAATTTGATTGCTGAAATTATGGATGAGGTTGGAAAAGATGGTGTAATTACAGTTGAAGAATCGAAAGCATTTGGTCTTCAAAAAGAAATTGTTAAAGGAATGCAGTTTGATAAAGGATACATTTCTCCTTACATGGTTACTGATACTGAAAGAATGGAAGCTGTTTATGAAAATCCATACATTTTAGTAACTGACAAGAAAATCTCAAGCTTGCAGGAAATTGTTCCTATTTTAGAAAAAGTAAGCCAGGCAGGTAAAAAAGAATTAGTTATTATTGCTGATGAGATTGAAGGAGATGCTTTAGCTACATTGGTTGTTAACAAGCTTCGTGGAATATTTAAAACTCTGGCTCTTAAAGCCCCTGGTTTTGGAGACAGGAAAAAAGAAATGCTTTCTGATATTGCAGTTTTAACTGGAGCTCAGGTTATTACTGAAGAAGTTGGCTTAAAGTTAGAAAACATTGATACTTCAGCTTTAGGTTCAGCCAGAAAAGTTGTTTCAACAAAAGAAAAAACAACTATTATTGAAGGAAAAGGTCAAAAAGGAAGTATTGATGCAAGAATCGATCATTTAAAAACTCAAATTCAGCATACTGATTCTGAATTTGATAAAGAGAAGCTCCAGGAAAGATTAGCTAAATTATCAGGAGGTGTTGCAGTAATTAAAGTTGGTGCAGCTACTGAAGTTGAACAAAAAGCAAAACAGCACAAAATAGAAGATGCTTTAAATGCTGCAAAAGCAGCAATTGAAGAAGGTGTTGTTCCTGGAGGAGGAGTAGCTTTAGCAGTGGCAGCTGCTTTAACTGAATCTACTGGTGATGGAAAACTTTCAGCTTTAGAGAAAGAAGGTTTTATTGCTGGCCATGACATTGTAAGACGTGCATGCCAGTCACCACTCAGACAAATTATTAAAAACACTGGTACTGATGAGGTTGTGCTTTATAAAGTGCTCAAAGATATTGAGGACAAGAAAAAAGAAAAAGCACAATCCAATCAAATTGATTGGGTATCAGGTTATAATGCTACAACCGGAAGATTGGTTAATATGATTGATGAAGGTATTATTGACCCTGCTAAAGTTGTAAGACTGGCTTTGGAAAATGCAGCTTCAGCAGCTTCAATGTTCTTAACAACAGAAGCAGTTGTCAGTGAAATACCTGAAGAGAAAAAACAGATTACTGGAATGCCTCAGGGAGGAATGCCTGGAATGTACTAAATGCTAAGAGATTTTGAACTTACTGTCTTGCCACCAGCAATAAACTGGTGGCAAGCTTTAGTTAAACTTAAAATTAAGCTATAATTAATATTAGTCGAAATAAATTATAAATAAAAAACTATGATTCCAAATATTGTATTAGTTGTACCAGCTTTAATTGCTTTATGGATAATTCTTACTTACAACAGTCTGGTTAAGTTTAAAAATAGAGCTGAAGAAGCATGGGCTGATATAGATGTTCAATTAAAAAGAAGATACAACTTAATTCCTAATTTAATTGAAACAGTTAAAGGATATGCTTCTCATGAAAGGCAGATTTTTGAAAGAATTGCTGATGCAAGAGCTAAAGCAATGGGAGCTAAGGATGTAAAAGAAAGGGGACAAGCAGAAAACGCTCTTTCTCAAACATTGAAAAGCCTTTTTGCTGTTTCAGAAAACTATCCAGACTTAAAAGCATCTGCTAATTTCTTGGAACTTCAAAGAGAGCTTCGTGATACTGAAGATAAGATTCAGGCATCCAGAAGATTCTATAATGGTAATGTAAGAGATTTAAATATTAAACTGGAGAGTTTTCCTGTAAATCTAATTGTTAGTCTTTTAGGATTTAAGAAAATGGATCTTTTTGAATTAGCAGAGCCAGAAAAAAGAGAAGCTCCACAAGTAAAATTCTAATTAATGTATGGCTACATTATATACTCAGGCGGATTCTAATATTCGCAAGACTTGGATTTTATTAACCTTGTTTTTAGTTTTAATCATTGGATTGGGCTGGTTTTTTAGTTATTTATTAGAAAATAATGTTTTTTTAATTATTGCTGTAATTTTAAGCATTGTTCAGAGTATTGCTAGTTTCTGGTTTTCTGACAAAATTGTTTTAGCAATGACTGGTGCTAAAGAAATTCAAAAAAAAGACAATCCAGAACTTTACAGAATTGTTGAGAATTTAGCTATTACTGCAGGATTACCAACACCGAAAGTCTTTATAATTAATTCAGCTCAACCCAACGCTTTTGCAACAGGGAGAGATGAAAAACATGCTGTTGTTGCTGTGACCAAAGGATTACTAAATAAATTAGAAAGAGCTGAACTTGAAGGAGTAATTGCACATGAGCTTTCTCATATTGGGAATAAAGACATGCTTTTAGGAACAGTGGTTGTGGTTTTGGTTGGAGTGGTAGCGCTTTTATCAAGAATGTTTTTAAGAATTAGTTTTCATTCAGGAGGTAGAAGAAAAAAAGATAAGGATGGTTCAGCAGGCATAATAATGGTTTTAGGATTAATTGGGGCAATTTTGGCGCCCATTGTTGCCACTTTAATACAATTGGCAATATCAAGAAAAAGAGAATTTTTAGCTGATGCAACAGGAGCACTTTTGACAAGACATCCAGAAGGGCTAGCTAGGGCTTTGGAAAAGATATCTAGTGACAGAGCACCTCTTAAAACAGCCGACAATTCTATTGCTCATTTATATATATGTAATCCTTTTAAAGAAAAGAATTGGTTAACAGGATTATTTTCAACTCATCCTCCAATAAGGGAAAGGTTAAAAGCTTTAAGAGGGATGAAAATTTGAAAATTTAAAATAAAATGATAGGCTTTTAAGTAGGGAGAGGTGCGCCGAATGGCTAAGGCACTTGCTTGGAAAGCAAGGACCCCTTTGGGGTTTGCAGGTTCGAGTCCTGTCCTCTCCGCTAGTTGAAAAATAATTTGTTAATTTCTAAAAAACAATAATTTATGCTTTCTTCTCCAATTGAAGAAATAAAATCAAAGCTTGATATAGTTGAAGTTATTGGTAGTTATATTAAGTTAATAAAAGCAGGTGCGAATTATAAGGCGCTTTGTCCTTTTCATGGTGAAAAAACACCTTCACTTTTTGTTTCTCCTTCAAGGCAGATGTGGCATTGTTTTGGCTGCAGTGAAGGTCATAGTATTTTTGATTTTGTAATGAAAATAGAAGGTGTAGAATTTGGTGATGCTCTGCGCATTTTAGCACATAAAGCTGGAGTAGAATTAAAACCAATTAAACCAGAACTGCGGACAAAAAGGCAAAGATTTTACGAAATCTGTGAATTAGCCACTAAGTTCTACGAAAAACAGCTTGAAAAAAGTTCAAAAGGAAAAAAAGTCAAAGAATATCTTTTCCAAAGAGGAATAAACGAAGAATCAATTAAGGAATGGAGGTTGGGCTGGGCTCCAGATGCTTGGAGGGGTTTAGCAGGATTCTTGAGTTCACAAAACTATTCTCTGGAAGAAATACAGAAAGCAGGGCTATCAATAAAAGGAGAAAAAGGTTCTTATGACAGGTTTAGATCTAGAATTATGTTTCCTATTTTTGATTTAAATTCTCAGGTAATTGGTTTTGGAGGAAGGGTGCTTAAAAAAGAAAAAGAACTTGCTAAATACATGAATACACCCAACACTCTTTTGTATGATAAAGGCAGGATTCTTTATGGTTTGAATAAATCAAAAATAGAAATAAGGAAAAATGATTTTTGTATATTAGTAGAAGGATATGTTGATGTTATTCTGGCTCATCAAGAAGGAAAAGCAAATGTAGTTGCAACTGCTGGTACTGCTTTAACTCCCTTTCAATTAGCTATTTTAAAAAGATATTCCAGTAATTTAATGCTGGCTTTTGATATGGACTTTGCAGGAGATGCTGCAACAAAAAGAGGAATAGATTTAGCTCGGGCTAGAGGTTTTAACATAAAAGTAATAAAAATGCCCCAGAACAAAGATCCAGCTGATATAATCTCAGAAGATGCCAAAGAGTTTGAAAAATTAATTAATAATTCTGTTTCTATTTTGGATTTTCATTTTCAAAATGCTTTTTCTCAATTTGATAAAAAAACTGCTGAAGGCAAGAGAAAGATTTCTGATGCTCTTTTACCTGTGATTAAAGGGGTTCTTAATAAAATTGAACAGGCCTCCTGGGTTCAAGAACTAGCATCAAGACTCAATGTAAAAGAAAAGGATATAGAAGTAGAATTAAATAAAGTAAAAATTAAAGAGATTTCTGAGCCAGGTTTTAAAACCAATAATTTTCAGAAGCAAACCAATAAAAAAACAAAAAAACAAGCTATTGAAGAAAGATTGTTAACCTTACTTTTTAAATCTCCACAGCATTTAAGTGTTGTGGATAAAGAAGTAATTCCTTACTTTTCTTCTCAAACTCAGGAAATTATAAATAATTTTAAGAATCTTGATAAGATTTCTGCTGAGCTCTCTGATATTATTAACTCTCTTTCTTTAAAAGCAGAAATAGAGCAGATTGAAGAAGAAGAGGTTTTATCTGAACTTGAATTCTGTTTAAAAGAGATAAAATCCCTTGAGCTTAAGAAAAAGCTTGATGATATTTCTCTTCAAATAAGACAAGCTGAACAAGAGCAGGATATTAAAAAAATAGAAAACCTTAGTCAGAGATTTAATCAGTTAACAAAAAAAATAATGACTAATTAATTTTATGCCAAGAAAAAAAACAAAGAAGAAAAGACAGAAAAAAACAAAGGCAGTAAAGAAAGCGAAGAGGGTTAAGTCGAAAAAAAGACCTGTTAAATTGAAAAGAAAAAAGAAAACTGCGAAAAAAAGAAAAACCAGAAAGAAAAAAGTTGCCAAAACTAGTCGTTACAAAAAGATTTTTACTCAAGAAAAAACTGAAGCATTGATTAAAAAAGCCAAAGAAAGAAATTTTATTACAACCTCTGAAATTCTTTACGCTTTTCCTAATTTTGAAAAAGATATTAGAGGTTTAGAAGCGTTTTATGACCAATTAGAAAGAAATGGGATTGAAATAAAAGAAGTAAAAGAACTTTTGATATCCAAGGCAACTAAAGCAGGCGTAAAAAGAAGAAAAATAGATCCTGTTCAAATGTATTTGAAAGAAATTGGACGGGTTGATTTTTTGACTGCTGAGCAAGAAAAAGAACTTGCAAAAAAAATTGAAAAAGGAGATATGGAGGCAAAGAAACATTTAGCAAGAGCTAATTTAAGGTTGGTTGTTTCAATTGCTAAAAGATATATCGGCAGGTCTCCCAATCTGACTATTTTAGATTTGATTCAGGAAGGAAATTTAGGACTTTTCAGGGCAGTTGAAAAATTTGATTGGAGAAAAGGTTATAAGTTTTCAACCTATGCTACTTGGTGGATAAGGCAGGCAATTAGCCGGGCTTTAGCTGACCAGTCAAGAACAATTAGAATTCCAGTTCATATGGTTGAGACTCTTTCAAAGTATAATAAGGTAAGAAGAAGGCTTTTAAAAAACTTAGGAAGACCTCCTTTAGCTGAGGAGATTTCTGCTGAAATGGGAATTGAAGTTGAAAAAGTGCATCACTTAATGAAGATTTCTCAGCGCACAGTGTCTTTAGAAACTCCTGTGGGTGATGATGAGGATGATTCAATTTTAGCTGAGTTTATTAAAGATGAGAAATCCATTCCTCCTTCTTTGGATGCAGCCAGACTTTTACTGAGAGAAAGATTAGGAGAGATTTTAGTTGATTTGACTGAAAGAGAACAGAGGATTTTATCAATGAGATTTGGTTTGGAGGATGGTATTACCCATACTTTAGAAGAAGTTGGTAAAGAGTTTGGGGTAACTCGTGAAAGAATACGTCAGATTGAAGCTAAAGCATTAGAGAAAATTAGAGAACATCAAAATTTAAAGAAATTAAAAGGATATTAAAAAACTTCACAAATTTAAGATTTTAGATTATATTAATATATATCATCCGGCGTAGCTCAATGGTAGAGCAAATGCCTGTTAAGCATTGGGTTGTAGGTTCGAGTCCTACCGCCGGAGCAACGTTGGACTTTGAGCGTATAATTTCCTCAAAGTCCGTTCATTTTCGCCATTTTTAGAGGTTCGAACCTTATTGTGAATGGCATTAACCTCTGGAGTCATCCCCTTTATCCGAAGAAGGGGTTTTTCTATTAAAATTGAGAGTAATCCGTCTTTTAAGAGGAGGTTCGAACCCAAATCGGCAAGTATCTGTTTTTGTTTCTCTGGCTTGCCAGTTTCAAACTCTTTTCTGGCGTCTCGAGCAAGAGCAAAGGTCTTTTCCGCTTTTTCAATCTGTTTATTCACCCTGTCATCAGTATCATTTAGCAGTTCTTGAAGGCGAGCTTTCTCTTTAGCAAGAAAAGTCATTTTTCTTTTATAGTTTTCTTCGTTTAACTCTTTTTTGGCTCTCATGCTGATTACTCCGTCTATCTCCTCTAAACAATCGTTATATGCTTTTTGTTGATTAGTTAAGATTTTGTTTCTGTCTTTGCCTTCTTTTTCAATTTCTGATTTAAGTTCTTCTAAAGCCCAGTCGTGAAATTCGGGTGGAATCTCTATTTTGTTGAGAATTTCCATTATTTGTTTTTCTAATTCTTTTTTTCTGATGTATTTTTGGCTACAGGGACCTTTTCTTCTTGTGCAGTGATAGTAGGTATAGTGATGAACATTGCCATTTTTCTGTGTTTTGATTCTTTCTTCAGCCGTAATCATTGCCCCGCACTCCCCACAGCGAATCAGCCCTGTAAAGGCAAATTCGTGCTTTCTGAGGCGGGCTTTTTCTTTTCTGCCAAGTAATGCTTGAATCTTTTCGTATTCTTCTTTAGTGATCATTGGTTCGTGCTTGCCTTGATACCAATTGCCACTGCCCTTTGGATATTCAAACTCTCCATAATAAAATGGATCATTAAAGATTCGGTAAATAGTCCCTCGAGCTATTTTCCCGCCTTTTCTGTTTTGCAGACCCCATTTATTTGTTGCTATTTCTAATATCTTTGGTGGTAAGTAGTTCCCTGTCAGCATTAGATCAAACATTTTCCTTGTTAAGTTAAAGCGTTCTTGGTCTTTGATAATTTCCTTTCTACCTTTCTGTTTTAGGGGATTGTGCATGTAGCCGAGAGTGGCAAAAGTAGGATACCAACCCCTTTCTGCTTTTTTCCGCAATCCTCTTTTAGTATCTTGGCTTAAATCCCTGATAAACTGATTTGCCATCCCAAACTCTACGCTTATCATTAGCACATTATCGGTAGGGTAGTAGCTTCTTCCATATGTTTGGATGTGCTTTATGGTTTCTTGCTGAAGCATCCACATAATCTCCCCGCCATCTATTGGATTTCTGGCTAATCTATTCAGTTTCCAGCAAATAATTCCTTGTGCTTCTCCTTTATGGATTCTTGCGATCATCTCAGTAAAAATAGGTCTGCCTGGC
Source organism: uncultured Candidatus Saccharibacteria bacterium (assembly GCA_964450805.1). Classification (GTDB taxonomy): domain Bacteria; phylum Patescibacteriota; class Minisyncoccia; order Minisyncoccales; family JANBVM01; genus JANBVL01. The sequence continues at coordinate 29,579 of CAYVDD010000001.1, forward strand.
GCTTTGGCAGATTGAGATTCAGAAAGAACATCTAAAATCTTTAAGCCCTCTTTTTTAGCCATCTTGGTTAGTTCATCAATCTGGGACTCAATAGAAGCCACCTGACGATCTTCAGATTCAGATGATTTTCTCGCATAAAGGAAGTATTTAATTTTTTCTTTTTGATTCGTGTTCATTTTAATTTTCATCTGTTCTCAACATGAAGTATGTTCAAACAAGACAACAAGTCAAGTGAGCAAGCTTTACTTTTTAACCCCCTTTCTTAACTCTTTTTTAAGCTCTTTCTCGTATAACCTAATAGTTTTTTCTAAAATTGGATCGGGCTTTTTGGGCACCTCTTGTTTAATGGGGATCGTTCCCTCTATTCTTGTTCGAGTGTAGGGTCGCCATTTTTTGCTTTTACACATTAAAAAATACTTAATTGCCCAACCTTCACCATTGAATATTGCCTCTCGGAGCTTGTCTTCAGCAAAGGCAACGCCAATTTGCTCTATAATGTTATCAGCTTCTTTGGCGAATTCTTTATCTTTTATTCGGTGGTCATAGTAAGTGGAACGACCAATGCCCACTTTTTCGCAGGCAGCTCCTACTAAGCCAATCATCTTTTCTAATTCTTTTAAGAATTTATTCCATTTTTCTTTTGATGTTTTTTGCCCTCGCATATATATATTGTCCGAACTGTCCGAATTTTTTATTGGCGGACATCTCGGAGATTTCTGTTTTTAGGTATCAAATGTCCACTTCTTGCCCCAAAGCCCACACAAGCCAGAACAGGGCGGTTTAAGCGTGAATTACAGGCAGGATCACCGCCATTCTATTTCTGTTTCTTTTTCTGCAAATTCAAGCCATTTCCCGTCTTCAATGACCCACCATTTATTCTGAGACCACCTCATTTCGTTTCCCCAGAAGAAGGGCTTATAGTTCCTTTCTCCTCTCTTATAAGCATCGGCTGATTCTTTAAAAGAGAGACCTCCTTTCTTTTGTGTTACCTTTCTATTGTGTTTCCTTACTATGGATGTGTTGTTTTTGTCACCTGTAATATGTTGTTTTTGGCAGGTATGATGTGCCATTTTTGACACATCACCCCATTCTGTCTTGTCTAATAAATAGTATCTGTTAGTTAATTGTTTTCCCATTCGTTTTCTTCTTATGATGTTGTATTGCTCTAACATATTTAAGGCTCGATATACTCTTCTGGTAGAGATGTTATGTTCTTCTGCTAGCTTTTTGATAGAAGGATAGCATTTTTGTTTTTTGTCTGCGTGTCGACAAAGAGAAGCATAAACCGCTGTGGCGACAATCCCACATTTTTTGGCATAGCCATTCAGGTATTCATCATCAATGAAGAATTTCTCTTTCCGTCTTAAATCTCTAACTATGATTTTTTCTTCTGTTGGCATAATTCTTTTTTATTGTCAGGAGTATAAATTGCCCGATAAAGATTCAATAGGGAAATAGCACGTTTTAGTGCCTCTTTATCAGTTAGTTTCTCTTTAAATCTTTGCTCGTATAGTTTCTTAAATTTTTGGACAGCTTCTTCAGAAAGCATAAATAAAAAATCACGCACCCGAGTAGATGCGGTTTTTAAGATTTTTCTGATTATTGAATAGGGTTTGGGCTGAGAGTTTAATCTTGTCGTTAAAATAATCGCTCATTACTCCCTCAATGTTTTTCTCACGCTTAAATATAAATCTCACCTTTTTAGGATTAGATCTATCTAATTCCAGTAACTCGTAACCCATCGTTACCAACACGGTTGCCAGCCCCAAATCAAATGTTGAAAATTCATTTTGAGTCATATAATTTTGGCGAATAAAAAAACTACGCTTTCAGCGTAGCAGTTACTTGGTTGAATCAATTGAGATTTTGTTGACTCAATTGGTTTAGGTTGTCTTATTGTGTTCTTTTAATTGTTTTTTCTTGCCAGATGAATAACTTTTCAATTCCTAAGGCGTCTTCCACCCTTTTATTTATTGCCACCATAGTATCATACACTTTATGCCAATTCTCTCTTGTATCTTTTGATTTGCCAAAGTGGTCTTCATAATAGCCCGTCATTTTTTCATAAATAATTGACCAATCAATTGGTTCATTGATTTGATGTTCGAAAGCGGCTCGACAGAAAAAGTGTTCGTTTTTATAAGGTGGTAGAGCACATTTCTTATCTCCAAGTTTTAGCACTGATTCATTGTCTAAAAATTCAACCTTACCAGTTGGTGCTTTTTGTTCTTCGATATGTTCTTTATAGAATTCTTCAAATCGCTTGCGATTGATTCTGATTTTTATTTCTTCGCCTGGAAGCCATTCTTGCATATAAAGGCTTACAGCATCTTCTAAATGAAAAAGTTTTTCATCTTCTGCTAATTTTCTTAATCCGTTTCTTATATCCGTTTTAGATATTTTGCCGTTATCTGAAAAGTCCCAGATAGCAATAGAAATTAACTCATCCTTTTCAGAAACAATTTCCAGCTTTTCATGAATAACTTTGATAATATTCAAGACTATTTTTGGTTGGTTCATAGTAATTTTCATCTAATTCTATTCTGACAGATTTTGTCACTTTTGACAATAAGATTTTGAAGGTTTATAATGGAATCAGAATTATGAAGGATAAACTCTTAACTATAAAAGAAGTCGCTAAATATCTAAGAGTAAGCGAACGCTCCGTGCTTCGCTACATTGAGGCTGGACGTTTAAAAGCTACTAAAGTTGGCTATTGGCGAGTATCTGAAAAATCTTTGGAGGATTTCCTAAAAGAAAATTCTAATAAGAAGAAAAAATAAGTTCAAAAAATGGCAAAGATTAATGATCTAAATTTAAATAATTGGAAAGAATACAAAGATATCATTACTGATAGTCTTTGGATTATTGGTGCTAGAGATAACTCAGGCGCTCATACGGGTGAGTATCACGGCAATTTCATTCCACAAATCCCACACCAACTTATGAGGCGGTTTACTAAAAAAGGAGATGTGGTTTTAGATGCTTTTTTAGGCAGTGGCACTACGTTGATTGAATGCAGAAGATTAGGAAGATATGGCATAGGGATTGAATTGATTCCAAAGATTGCAAAAGCGGCTAAGAATAATGTAGCCAAACAAAAATCTCTTAATGGGGAAATTAAAGCAGGCATCATTGTTGGTGATAGCACCAAAAAGAAAACGAGAGATTTAACAGTACAAATGTTAGAGAATTATGGGAAGAAGAATGTTCAGCTTATCATAATGCATCCACCTTATCACGACATTATTAAATTTAGTAACAACCCCGAAGATTTGTGTAACGCTAAAACGGTAGAGGATTTTCTTAAAAAGTTTGGAGATGTTATAACCAACTTTTCAGATTTATTAGAGAAGAAACATTACTTAGCTATTGTAATTGGAGATAAATATACAAATTCTGAATGGGTTCCTTTGGGATTTTATATTATGCAAGAGACAATGAAAGATCCTAGTCTAAAACTAAAGAGTATTTTAGTTAAAAATATGGTTGGCAATAGAGCCAAACGAAACCAAGAGCATTTATGGAGATATAGAGCGTTAGTCGGTGGCTTTTATATCTTTAGGCACGAATATATATTATTATTTCAGAAAAAATAAACTATGCCTCTTTTTAGTAAAAAACAAGTATTAAATTTAAAATTGAATTCAATTCCACTCCCTTTATTGAGAGAATTAGCCTTAAAATTACGAATAGATACCAAGGGGCGGAGTTCCGACGTTATTAAAAGAATTCTTTCTTCCGATGCGGAAGAAAGAGTAATGGATCATTTTATCAAAGAAAAGTATTCAGAACAGATTGAAGAAAGGAGGTCTTTAATTTCTGACGAAGAACTGAAGAAGGAATTAATGAAAGTGGAAAGTTTTTCTTGGGGCGTGGTTCAAGGACAATTAGATCGGAAAATTCAGACTGAATATGTAAGAAAGTTTGTTAGATATAAAGAATTAATAAGCGCTGTTGGAGACAGGCTTCATCAAGATGTTACTAATTATGTTATTTGTACATGGTTTAATCATTGGACGACTGTGTTGATAGAAGAACACATAAGTCTGCATCCCAACGTGATACCAACGCTTAAAAATATAAAAGGGGTTGATGTATTTTTTGATGGTCAACCATTTGATTTAAAAACCAGTCCTTTACCCCGAGATTACGACCCTCAAAAAGCTATTAATAACCCAAAGGATTTATCTGTCTGGATGTATGAAAATCAGGGAGCACAAAGATTTGGGGCAGACAATAGATTATTTGTAGTGTTATTTGACCAGAATGAACCAGAAAGGAGTTGGGAGCTTAAAAGAGATTTTGGTTTAGTTTTCCAAAAAATTGATAATTTTTTTGATAAAGAGACGATAACTAATAAAGATGAAATAGCGTTCACCTTTAATAGAAAATCTTATACTACCGTATCTAAAGTTCTGATTATTACTAAATAATCCTTAGGATATTGTATATTAGCCAAAGAGCTCACTATGGAGCAATTTTTGTTTGAAAGGATCGGCGCTAATTTATTTTGTGAAAGTAAAATGAAAATCAGTGTAAGGTTAAAAATTGAGAAAGTCGATGGAGGAAAAGAGAGGTTGGTTGAATTTGTGGTGGATAGAAAGAAAACCGTAATTAATTTGGAAGAATTTAATAAAAAATATAGTAAATTTTCAGGAGCAACAATTTTTACTGAAGAGAGAATTCCAGAAGACGCTAATATAGCTGAAGAAATAGAGGCTACAACTCAGCCTTCATCAATTGCCACCCCCACGATACCTTTTAAAGGATTCATAAAGGATTTATTCAATGAGGCAGTTAATAATAGTGTTACAAACGAAGTGGTGATCGAGGCCGAGGAAGATAAGTTTTTACATCTTCCTTGGGAAGAGATATGTGAAGATGGCCAGAGTCCGTCTATACTGAAAAGAGTAAAGAATAAGAAACATAAAAACGAGAGAAGAAATATAGACATTCCCAAAAGAATTTTAGTTCTGAGCTCGGCGGCTAGAGATCTTATGGGTCAAACCCAATCAGAGAACTTATCAGAGGACACTAAATTAGAGATAGACGAGATTATTAAGTTAAAAAACCAATTATATGATAGTAATATCAACAGGAGAATAGAATATATTTTTATGGTCAGGAATTTTAGTATTGGGAGTAAGATTAAAGATATTCCTCAGTGCGATATTTTACACCTAATTTGTCATGGAGAGCTTAATGGAACGGTTTGTATTAGCGATGTAAACAGACCCAATGAGATTCATAGAGTTGATAGCGCTAAATTTATTAAATTATTGGCTGGACGGAAATTTTATATAGGTTATCTTTCTCTTTGTCACTCGGGGAGCGGTTCAAAAACCAAAAATAGCTTAGCGTATGAACTAGTTAATAATGGTGTATGTAAATACTGTATAGCTTTCCAGAGAAGTATTAGCTCCACGAAATCAATTGAAATTGCCGAGAGATTTTACGCCTGTTTATTTCAACATGATTTTAATGTCATTGAGGCATATAAAGATCTATGTCGTGGCAGAAATGATTTTAGCGTGATAAAAGAATTAAGGCCATTATTATATCTTTAAAACCATGAACAGAGGAAAATACAACATAAGGGGAATTAATTATCAACAATGGGCTGCGATAGCTTTATTTTTGCAGTATTTAAGATTCAATGACTTCGAAAGCATCCACTTAGAAGCACCGAAATCTCAAGATTTTGATCTACTGTTTAAGGATAGAAAAATTATTTGTGAAGCAAAAGATTGGCAAGGACAGTTTTCGACCTCCCATTTATTGAAAATCCTTAAAAATATTCGGAACAGAGTTACTTTTGCAGAAAATGATGAGATATTAATTGTTGCCAGCAATGTTAGTGATAGACTGATTAACAATATTGAAAATTATAAATATCTTAGAAGTTTTAGACAGAAATTGAAGCCGAGATTTAAAAATTATAGCGACGCGGAATTAGAGTTGTTACCACGCATAAGATTTTGGCAAGTAAGCAAGAATATTTTAGAGAATATAGTTTATGCTTTATTTTCAGAAGCCATTGGATTTTGGCTACCACAAGATGATTTAAGAGAAAAATTAAAAGCTATTTTGATCGATAAATTTTATGAAGGGTCAGCAGTAGAGAAGGTTTATACAAAAGCTGAATTTTTAACTAATATTCAATCTATTTCCAAGAAAACAGTTGGAAAAACTACATTATTCAATGACGAATTTAGAAGTTTAGATCAACAATTTTCTAATCTTATTCAAGATATAAAAGGAAATAAAAAACCTCAGTGGGGCGATTATGATATGTCGTCTTTGTCTGCCCAACCGAATAAAATGTTTTTCGTATTAGAACGAGTAAAAAAAGAAAAGTTTGATTTAAAGGAGTGGGAGAGACTGTGGAACGTAATATCCCTTAAGCCATATTATTATAGTTTATTTCAAATTTTTGAAAACAATTTAGATAATGCGAGAAATAAAGAATATATCTTTCAGTTTATTAAAGCTAATATAGGAGAAATAAAAAGATTTTATCATACAGATTTCTTCGATGTTGATGTGGTCAAGATCGCAAAAAAGATTTTAGAAGGCGATAAAAGCAACAAATTTATTAAGAATGCCTTTGAGGTTGTGAAGAAACTGATTAGCGAGAGACGAGATGACATCTTTTATTTAAAGACACAACGTGATAGTTCTTGGGAGCGAGGGGAGATAGCTAAGCTGCTGAAAGAAGTTTATGAGAAGGCTGACCCTGAATTAAAGGATAAAATATACAAGTTAATAGTTGATACTTTTAACCTTGTTAAAGATGAGGGTGAATTTAGTCATTACACGCCTCGAGAAATTTTCGGAATTTTAAAAGCTTGGCTGGAGAATGACTTCGAGAAAAGATTGCCAATTTTAACGGGGGTTTTATCTGATCAATATGATAGTTCCTATAAAAAATTCGGTAAGAGATTAGAATTTAAAGGATGGGAATATATGGGTGGCGTAACTTCTTTTTGGGGACATCGTTATAGTGTTTCAGATAGGCATTTTATCGGCTATACTTTAGAGCCTGTCTTAAGAGAGTATTACGATAAAAACAAAAGTAAAAACAGAGCTTGGAAGTTTATAATTAAGCACTGCATCAGCAAAACAGAAGAAGTTAGTAAGAAACGACCTGATTTTCTGAATCGGGCAGTTATACCGATTGTTTTAAAAAGATATGAGAGTGGTGGCCGAGAGACATCGAGAGAAGCTTTTGGGATCTTGAAAGAGTTTATATTGTCTCGTAAAGGCATACCTCATAAGTCAGATTTAATCTATCAAGAACTTAGGGGGAAAGGTTCATTTCCTAAGGAAAAGAAGTGGAAATTAGTCAAAGTGAGTATCAAAAAATACGATATTCCAGTGAATGTATTTGTTGAAGAGATAGTTTCACAGTTGGCGAAAGAGGGACATCAAGATGCTAAAAAGACAATGAAAGAGTGGTTAAAGAACCCAAAATACTACGAAAGGTTTAGAAGCGAGATAAATATCTTACAAAACATTCGTGCAGTGTTGGAAAGCGATTTTGCCTATGCTATTGGAATGTTCGAAGAATTCATTAGTAGTAAGCAGTTTATTCATAACTATGACAGCTTTGAAACTTATGAATTCGCTATTTTACTTTACGATATTTTGAAGACGGAGAAGGGTTTTGCAAGAGGATTGAAAATCCTAAAAAGATTGTCACGAGAAAAAGAACTAAGTAAAAATCAACAGATTATATTGTGTTTCAGTTTATTTAATTACCGAGGAAACGATGAATCAGATGACTTGAGGTTGTTGGAGAAAGTATATAAAGAGTTTGTCGATTCATTACTTGGCGATTGTAACAATGATATCAAAAGAATTTGTGAAAAATTAAGTTTTAGCCAAGCTCGGGAGGCGCTAGTACAATTTGCTGGAAGGTTAGCCCACCATAAAAAAATAAAAGAAGCTTTGAGAATAGTAGAAGTCTTCATTGATGACCCAGATCCTTATTTACCGAATAAAGACCCAGAAGATCCAAAAAATGAATATAACGAGCATAAAAGAATTGAAGAGGGTAAAGAACCTGGTACGATTACTTCAACTCGCGGCTGGTGTGCTTGGGTTTTAATGAAGTGTTCCGTTCTAAGCGGTCGTGATTATATTCCGAAGATTATCGCTCTCACAGCCAAACTTACAAAAGATAAAAATTGGTATGTTAAGCATATGGCTTGTTTTGCCTTATCTCAATTGGCACAGAATCGTTTAACTGTTTTACCAGATAATAGAGATGTTTTATTCTTTGGTGATAACAAAAAAACAGCACTGAAAAGGGCAAAAAGGGTTGAGAAGGTAGCTTTTGATTTATTAGAAGAAATAGCTAAATCATCTAATAATGTTCAGAAAGCTTTAGCAAAAAGCATATTACATGTTTTTGATCACCTCCGTGCTTTAAATAAGAAAGATGCTTTGAAATTCGTGAAGATACTTGCAAAGTTTCCAGATGAAGCAAATGCCGAAGCAGCTCCTCTATTCATATTTTTTGCTGAGTTTCGTAAAAATGCTTTCAAGAAATGGAAATGGGCAATGACAAATTTATATAATGATCTATCGCCAGAGAAATTCGATGATAAAAAATTTAAGAAAATACTGTTAGAAGTTATGGATAACTTACCACCAGATAAGAGATTTCCATTCGTAGTTCAGTTCGAACATTTGATAAGAAATTTAAATTATAGTTTAAAAGATGCAGAAAGATTGTTTAAGATTGCTTATAAATACCTTAATCATCTTTCAAATAAATATAGCCACGAAGTTTTTCGAGTGATTTATATGTCTATAAAAGAAGGAATGGAGAAAAAACGACATTTCTGTAAATGGTATGACCTGTATATTAAATGCTTAAAGAAAGAAAAGGAATTTTATGATAAGAATTTTACAAAGAATAAAGCGACGGAGATGTCTTGGTGGCCATCTTACTATAACGAGGATATTTTATTGCTTGTATATCAGCAAGGCAGTAAGAAAGAGTTTTTAGATGCTTTTGATATTATTACCTCATTTCCTAAGGAATTGGAGATTCATGATTCTCCTAATATTGTTTCCTTACTGGGAAATTTCTCCAAGAAGAATAAACGCGTCAAATCAATAGTTGAACGACTCTTCCAGAGAAATCAGATTAAATACTATGACTTGAGGAATGAATGGTTCGCTGACGACAAATAATTTAAGATGAAAAAGAAAGTAATCAAAAAATCTAAAAAATGGAAACCTAAAAGAAAGTGGATTGAGTCGATAACCATTAACATGAAAACTGGGAAGTCAAAATATAAATATTTTACCCCAAAAACTCAAAAGGAGGAGGAAAAATTAGAAGCTGAATTTGATGAAAAAATGAAACAGGTTTTCAAAATCCTTTTCCCTCACGGAATTTAATATGGTAAAAGAAATTAAAAAACTGAAAATAGATTTTTTATACTTAGATTTATCAACTTGCGATAGATGTCGGGTAACCGACGAAGTGCTTGACGATGCTTTAGGTGAGTTGAGAGAAGAAATAAGAGACGTAAAAGAGATAACGATAAATAAAATTAAGATAACCAGTGATGAGGAAGCGAAAAGATGCGATTTTGTTAGGTCGCCTACAATAAGGATAAACGGCGTTGATATTGAAAAGATTTTATCTGGGAGATTGGAAATAAAAGACAATTACTGTAAGTCATGTGCAAGCGTTTGCGACGAAACCTGTTCAGAATCTACTGGTGGCGGGACTCAGTGCAGGACTGTTGAATATAAAGGCAAGACATACGAGGCAGTTCCCAAAGAAATGATAAAAGATGCGATAAAGAAAGTGCTGGGAATAAAAATAAAAAAAGAACCCAAAAGGAATAGGGTAGAAAGTTCATGTTGTGGGTAGATTTAAGCTAAACACTCATTAAACAGGTTCGGATGGCGTTTAGTTGGGGGAGCTGCTATCCCGAGCCAAGAGCTCGGGTTTTTGGTATAAACCATTACTTGACATTCCCAAAATCCTAATTCATAATATATAACAGGTGGTTTAAAAAATGAATGGAAAAGAAACCGTAAAACTTCGCTTAAAGAAAAAAAAGACTCTTATTAATTTTGAACCAGAGGGCGAGGAGAGATCTATTGTTTGGGAGATTGAAGAAGAATTAATCCCGTTTTCAGAAGGAGAAAGGTTATGGTGGCCCAATGGTCCTTTTAAAATTAAAGAAAGATACTGGAGTCTCAGAAGTGGGGTTTTGACATTAGTTTGCAACGTAAAAAGAGCCTAATTAAATCTTATTTCCTTTCTTTTTTTAAGTCCTTTAAGAATTAGAGGATTTAAATAAAGAAGATATTCTTAAGGAAATAGAAAAAATGAGACTGACTATTAATAGTCAGTTTTCGTTTTACATAAAAGAACTTTGAAAGTTATATAGGTATAAGTGCTGACAAAGTATATTTTAAAAAATTTACAATATTGCTATACTTTTAATATATGAGACTATGTAGTGCTTGTTTATTAGGAATAAAATGTGCTTGGGATGGAAAAGATAGGTATAAAAACGAAAAGGTAATAAATCTTTCTAAAAAAGAAATTATTATTCCCGTGTGTCCTGAGCAGCTGGGTGGATTACCGACACCAAGAAACCCCCAAGAAATTCAAGGTTATTCAGGGGAAAAGGTTTTAGATAAAAAGTGCAAGGTAGTAAATAAAGAGGGCGGGGATGTTACAAAGCAGTTTATCCAGGGAGCTCAAGAAGCATTGAGAATTGCAAAGATGCTCAATATTAAAGAGTTCATCGCAAAACAGAAAAGTCCTTCCTGTGGTTGTGGTAAGACATATGATGGGACTTTTTCTGGCGCATTAATTGAAGGAGACGGCGTGACAGCCGCTTTATTAAAAAGAAATGGAATAGAAGTCATTAGTGAAGAAAGTTTATGATTTGATTTTTTTATGGTTGATAAAAAAAAGCACAATAAAGCGCTTAGATTGATCTCAGTCCAGTCTGATTCTGTGAGGGACACCCGCGACCCAGATTTCAAGTTCATCGCTGCAAGAGTTTTGTATGTGATTTGATTCTTTGCATTTACTGCAATCTCTTTTGTGTTCACCGAGCTGGACCATACCGTGGCGTCCTATCCACGGATTAGCTGTAATATCTTTTCCCGTGTGTATTAATTCAGTTATGACTTTATCTGGAATTATTTTTTTACTCATTTGGCTGCATACCTGTTGGCATTTGTCGCATTCGTTCACAATAGAACAATAACCAAAGTTATGTTTTCCTATTAGCAGTAGACCATCTAGAGTTTTAAAAAAAGAAAGTATTTTCTCTATGGTCGTTTCTTTTCTATGTATAAAGTCATAAGGATTTCTTTCTAAACCTTCTAATGATTCCATTTCTTTCATATTATCCACCTCAATTTTTATTTTAGCTATCTTAGGCATATCACCTTTTGGTTTTTTTGTCAACAAACAAATAGAGTCAACTCTTCAAATTTTTCTCTAATTTTCGTCCAATCTATAGTTCTGAACGCGTCCAACAGGGGGAGTTAGCTTAGCCCGAGCCAAGAGCTCGGGTTTTTAGTTGTAGGCTTGACAAAATTTTCATAGTGTGCATAATTAGAATAGATGATACTAGAACCCACCATAATAGAGGTGGAGCGCTGGTGAACAAAAGCCTGGGGGCACAACAAAAAAACAATGACCTCCCGGGCTCTTTTTTTTCAAATTCATAATTTCATATTGTGAGCTTGAAAAAGCCCGAAACTCCGCTAAGCGGGGTTTTTGTTTTGACTTTTTAATTAAAGCTAGTAATGTAAAAATAGTTAAGAAAATGAGGTGGTTCTTTTAAGTGAAGAAAACAGCAAAAACAAAAGACTTTTTAAGAGGATATTCCAAAAGAGATATTACTATTCGTTTTGATCCTGACAATTTAGAATTACTCCCGTGTCATTGTAAATATGATCCTGATCTTTCAACGAAAGAAAGAAATAAAGAAATAAATAAAGTAATGCTTCTGAAAGAGGTAGAGATACAGAATAAAGATGGTTCTTGGAGCCCTTACCCCAGTATTACTTGGTTGATGGAGGTAGAAGATGAAGACCAATTTTTAACAAAAGCATTAGTGAGGTTGACTGGAGAAAAAGAAATTACTGTTGTTTCTTCTTCTAACTGGGGACCAGATTCAGTACTTATGGATGCAGCCAGAGAGGTAGGTATATATACAGAGACTATAGAAGCTTAGAAGATAATATAGAGTTCTTTATTAGTGGTTTGAAATATAAGCCACTTTTTTTATTCTAAAGCCTCAATTAAATAGGTTCTAACATCGTCCGTCCCTCGGAACTAATTGTATAAAATTGCATATAATTGGATGTAATTGTATAGGGAAATTTATCAAGGCTCGAGTGGCAGCTCGGGTTTTTGATTTGACAAAAAAAAGAGTTGAAGTAAGATTAGCTATTAACAATAACAAAATAATGGAGAGTGTAGTTATTTGCCTGTAAGAGTAAATAAAAGAGATATAAATTGGGCTATTGTGATTATTGACCCTGAAGACGAAGATTCTAAGTTTGTTTTGGATAAACTAAAGGAGATAGGTATTAAATTTTCAATAGTAAGACTTGGACCTAAGCAGCATGGCTATAATGTAGAGCTTAGTCTTTTTGCCGAAGTTGGGGACTTTACGGAATTCTCAACTCACCTAAGGCCTCCTATCTTCGTAGTAGAACATTCATATTTCCCAGGCAAGGCTCCAAAAATCAGAATTTTCCAAGGGAAGATTCCTATAAGCCACGCTTTTGTTTAAAAGAATTCAGATATTAAAATCATTATCCAATAAGCTGAGAGGACTATTCATCTCGGCTATTTTTTATTCCAGAGTTCTCACTAAACAGGTTCTAACATCGTCCGTCCCTCGGAGCCGCCAGCCCCGAGCCAAGAGCTCGGGTTTTGATTATAAACTAACATTTTCTTTGCTAGCACTAAGCTCCTGCCTATAATACTGTTTACGAAGCGGAAAAAAAATAAGGTTGTGGAATTTGCCAAGAGGCTAATTTTTTAGTATAATTCATTGGTGAAACATAAGAAACAAAAAGAAATTCTCTCCTATATTTTGTCCCTTAAAGAAAGGGCAGAGAATTTACGTGAAGAACTTGATAGTTGGGAAGTGAAGCCTAAGATAAATAAGCGAATAAAGAGCGTAGACGGTAATTCAAAAGCTCTACGAATAATAACCAAAATAGGTTCAAAGATAGAATTGACGGAAAGAGAAAAAAAACGATTAACAAGATTGATCAAGCGTAGACTAAGTTCACTTAAGAGACATTTTCTATCTGTTTACAAATTAGTTCAAAAGAACCCTACTAAGATATGGAATAAAAGAATTAGAATTACTGAAAGAGAATTAGAAGAACGCATAGCTATTTATGAAAATATTCTTCCATTAATATTTAGAAAAAAGTCTAAGACTTCAAAGAAGAAATAAATTTTTTAGCTTGGAAAGGCCCAAGACTTTCTCTAATTTCACCCCAATCAATGGTTCTGAAAGCGTCCAATAAAGGGAGCTCAGAAAAAAAATCGCCAGTATGGCGGTTTTTTGTTAGAATAGCAATATGAATAAGTTTAAATTAGTTTGTTTTGACGTAGACGGAACCTTGGTTGAGGGAATCTCTTGGGTTTGGTTAACTAAGGGCTTAGGTTGTTCGTCAGAGAAACATATTGATATTTTTAATCGTGCCACAAGAGGAGAAATTTCTTTTACTAAAGGTGAAAGAATGTTGACTAAAATGTACAAAGAGAGCGGTAACGCTACAATGAAATTTATAAGAAAACTCTTTTCTGAAATTAAATTAAGGCCTGAAGCCAAAGAAATAATTTCATATCTGAAGAAGAAAAATTATAAGGTCTATCTTATTTCAGGAGCGATTGATATTTATATAGAAGAAATGGCTAAAAAGTTAAAAGTAGACGGGTTTTATGCTAACTCATCTTTGGAGTTTACCGAAGACGGCGTTCTTGAAAAAATTTACTATAGAGATAACCAAGGAGAAGTAAAATTAGAACAGCTAACAAGCTTAATAAGAAAAATTGGAATAAAAATGAATGAAGTTGTCTTTATTGGGGATAGCGATAACGATATAGAAGTTTTTAAAGAAACAGGGCATGGAGTTGCTGTTGAGCCTTCAAGTAAGAAGTTAAAAAGCATAGCTTGGAAAATAATAGATTCATTAGAACAAATTAAAGAAATTTTATAAAAACAATCAGATTCTTAATAAAATTGCCCTCTGGGTCTAATCTTTAGGTTCTATAAATCCTCTTAATCTCCACTAATTTCTCCGTCATCATCCCCATATACTCCCTATTTTCAAGCACCTCTATAACTTTTCTAATAATTGTTGAACTGGGGAGTTCTTGAAGTCTGAGATTATTTCTCGGATTTTGACTTTTTAATTATTTTAGATAATATAAAAAATTATGATTAAAGTAGGAATAATAGGTCCGACAAATCTCCCAAAGTTGAGTAAATTAACGAATAAATCTAAAGATTTTCTACTAAAAAAAGCTCAAACCATCGGAAAGATTCTTGTTGAGAAAGATTGTGAACTCTGGATTAACAGTGATAAAGGAATGCTTGTAGCTGTTGGTAGGGCATATAAGAAATTTGGCGGAAAGAAACTTATTGTTTTGTATCCAGATAAGGGAGAACCTTGGCCAAAGAAGCACGCACTGCCATATATAAAGTATGCCGATGAACTTAGAAAAGAAAAGGATTGGTTTTGGTCTAATTATAATGTTACAGCATTACCTGATTTATGTGTCTGTGTTGGCCTTAGTGCAGGTACTTTAAGTGAATTAGCCTATATTAAATGGAATTACACATTGAATCGTGGCAAGCTAAAGAAATTAATTGGAATCAAAGAACTTCTTAGAGATGGTAAATTTCCACCAGAGGTAGAGGTTGATATAAAGGAAATTATCCAGTATATGGAGAGAACAGAGGATTTAGGAGATTTTCTAGAGAAATTTAAAGAGTAATTCTATTTAAATAAACATTTTATTCATTTGAGTCTTTCAAGGAATTGAAAGACTCAAATGAGGAAGTAAGAAAAATACATCAAAAAATGTCTATTAATCTATATAGGCAGTTTTTTGTTAGCATTAAAAACCCGACGAAATTGGGTTTTTAATTTTTACCTTGACTTTTCTGGAAAACTTTATAAGCTAATTTCAGAAAACATTTAAAATTAAGAGTGAGAGAATGAAATGAAATTAAAAGAAAGAATTAATGAGACTATCAAAATAATCTCTGCGAAAAAAAATATTGGTTCTAAAATGGATAAAATCAGTAAATTATTCCTGGAAGCAGAAAATAAATCATTAATAGATTTTAAAGAAGCAGTGAAAAAAAAGGGGAGAGAATGGGACGGTGAGGTTCTAGTTACCCATTCTTATAATGAACAAGACGGTTTAGGCTGGATAGATCTTGAAAAAGTAACTGTTAACGAAAAAGAAATTGAGATCTCAATAGAATATTCAAAATTTACGGAGATGTTGAGCGAATTGGAAAATATAAAAATAATTTTTTCTAAGGATGAAATCTTAGAAAAGATTATTTATGAATTGAGTCAGACATTTGACTTCGAAGAGAAGAAAATTATATTACTGAAAGCAGAAATAATTTTTTCAAACGGTGTTATAATTAATGTAGAAACAGAACAAGAGTTAAGTGCGGAGAATATTATAATTGTCTACCACAAGAAGTTAAGTTAAAATCGTATATATACACATGTATATAACTACAGCCTTGATCTAATTAAAAACAAGGCATTTTTTTATTCAAAATCCAGCTAAAATAGAGCCTAAATCTCTAAGACTTTCCCTAATTTCTCTCCAATCAACGGTTCTGACGCGTCCAATAGGGGAGCTCGTAAAAATCGCCAAGAAGGCGGTTTTTTGGCATAATAAAGTAAAGGTAAAAATATTTTATAAATAGTAGAAAATAAAACTATGTCAGGGTTTATTGACTTTATAAGAAAACAAGGAGTAATAGGTTTGGCTATTGGTTTTATATTAGGTGCTGCTGTTTCAAAAGTAGCAGCGGCTTTGGTTGAAGATATTATTTATCCAATTCTCGGTGTAGCACTTGGTAAGGCAGGAGGCCTTGCGGCTGCCAGTCTTACTATAGGAAGTGTTGAGATACTTTGGGGTCATTTCATAGGGATCATTATTGACTTTCTTGTTATTGCCTTAGTTGTGTATTACGTTGTTAAAGGGTTTAAATTAGACCAATTAGACAAGAAAGATTAATAGAAATTCTAATATAACTATAAAGTCGGCACTTTTACCGTTGCATTTTTAATAAGACAGGTTCTAACCTCGCCCAGTCCCTGTAGTTTTTGAAGCCTTGTCAAGGTGGGGTTCTTGGTTGACGAGAAAGGGTAAATAGATTAGAAATAAGTTAGTAAAATAACTTAAAATTTAAAAACATAATTGGTGATTAGATTGTCTGATGCAGAAAAGAATTATTTTCTGGATTTTAAAGATTGGTCAAGCGATAAAATTGATTGGAATGTAAAGGATATTTTTGAAAAATCATTAAATACAATAGGAACCGACAAATTTAATGATTACATAGAAAATTATGGTAATATTATGAGGAAAGCAAACAAGGCTTTTAGGAATCTTGTGAATGAGACTAGAGATCTTTTCATATCTCTATTTAATTTGATCAATAAAAAGACTTCTTTGAGAGATAAAAAGATACTCATTACGATAGATACATTGTTTTATGAGTGGAAGAGAGGTTTAGATTCACGGATTAAATATAAATAATTTTTTTAAAATTGAATTATTTGAGAGGTAAAAAGACTTTTCCTCTCATTTTTTTATTCAAAATCCAGCTAAAATAAGCCTAATTTTATAAGATTTTCCCTAATTTCACCCCAATTAATGGTTCTGAACGCGTCCAATAGGGGGAGCTTTGAAGCCCGAGATTGTTTCTCGGGTTTTTGGTTTGACAAACTTATTCAAATGTTAGATAAAAAACATAGTTATTTAAAAGGTCAAGAGGTCTATCATGACTATTAAGAGATTTTATATATATGTAAGAGTTGAAGGAATAAATAACATTTATGTTCTTAGAGAGATAATCATGAACACGCCAGTTTGTCCTAAACTTAGAAATAAATCTGAAAATTTGAATACTGAGTCAGAATTAGATGATTTAATAGAATCAATTAAAAGAATATGTTTTGATCTTAGATGGAATGGTATGCTACTAATTTTCGGCATTCCATATAAAGATTATAGAGGAGGATTCACTTGGGTTAGCTCTATCAGTGAAGCCTTAGGAGAAAAGACAGAAAACATAGAGCTTGGAATTAGAAATCTATCTCAGGAAGAAAAAAATGTTGTTATAGAAGACGTTTTTTCGTATGCTCAGGAGCAAGGACTCTTCTTATGTATATCTGAGCAAAAGTAGTTTATTCAAAAATTTAATTTTTTTTATTTCCTTTTATTCATTTGAGTCTTTCAAGGAATTGAAAGATTCAAATGAGGAAGTAAGAAAAATACATCAAAAAATGTCTTTAATATATATAGGCAGTTTTTTGTTATTTTAAGTATTAAAAAGCTTTTAACATCACTCCTATTTTTACCACCATTTCTTCAGGATTTTCAATAAAACCAAGCCCTTCAAAGGTTCGAAAATTGTGCGATAGAGGCGGTTTTTAATTTATTCACAATTGACAATGTTTATTGTTGAAATATAATTTCTGTAAGAGTAATTTTGTCGGGGCTGGTCTCTCGTCAATTACTTATCAACCAACAGGATTCAATTGGCACAGGACAGGAAAAACTTATTTTCCTTAAAGCGTCAATGAGTCTTGACTGAAATGGCCAAGAAGAAAAAAAAGAAGAAGTAAATTTACTTATTCTAAGAGGCGCCAAAAGGTGCCTCTTATTGATTTAATTTATTTACTATTGACAGCATTATTGGATGAAATATAATTTTCTTATGCAAAAGATTCTGCGAGTTGGTCGCGCAAGATCTTTTGTGAATAAAGATTTTTTACTAATAAGTCTTAAAAGAATGATTTTAGAATTCAAACTTATCCAAGAGGAAGAATGGGAAGAAGACGAGGAAGAAGAAGAGTAATGTTGATTAAATAAAGACCAAAAGACAGCTAATTGCTGTCTTTTGTCTTCAGGAGAAACACTGCCAGAGATTGAACTTATAAAACAGGTTTTAACATCGTCCGTGCCTCGGAGCAGACCAAGACGCTTTAGGCGTTAGTGCGACCGACAAACATAAAATCGCCATAATGGTGGTTTTTTGATATAATTAAGAAATAAAGGTTTTCTAATTATTAACGAATTTAATATTATAAAATGAATACATATTTTAGTAATAGTTCTATAAGAAGAGCTAGTTCCGTAAAAAACACTAATTCAGTTCAGATTTTTGTTAGATTATTTGTCTGGATAATTTCTTTTGTAATTTTAGGAATTATTTCGATGATGGCTAGAGGAGAGTCGGTTCAAGGCATAGAAAGCTTTCTATCATTAGGAATTCTTTATATTTTACTTAATGCTTGGCTAGCTAGTGTTATATCAGGCATGTTTCACATTCTTCCTGAATGGCAGAATATGGTTCTTTTGAAATTGGGAAAATTTGATAGTGTAAGAAAGGCTGGATTTTTCATAATTCCTCCTTTTGTTTATTCAATAGCATCTATCGTTGATATCAGAATTGAAACTCGTCAGGTTGAAGCAACTAATACCCTTACTAAAGATAATGTTCCAACAAAAGTAACAGCAGCTGTTGAATTTAGAATAGAAGACTCAAGAAAAGCTGTGATTGATGTTCAAAACTATAGACAATCAGTCATTTGGTTAGCTACCGAAGCTTTAAAGAATACAATCGGTAGCATGACTTTAAAAGAACTTCTTAGTGAGCGAGAGCAAATCGCTATTTCTTTAAAAGAACACATTGATAAAGGAGCGGTTGTTTACGGAATAGATGTTAGAGCGGTAAGAATTACTGATATTGATACGCCTCAGTCACTTATTGAAGAATTGGCCGTTATAGCTAGGGCTAGGAGAGCAGCTGAGGCTAAGAAAATACAAGCTGATGCTGAAGTTCAGGTTGCCAATAAGATTTTTCAGGCAAGCGAGATTCTAAAAAGAAGCTCTGGAGGCATGAGATTAAGAGAGCTTCAGGTTCTGAATGAGATGAGCAAAGAAGAAAGCTCAATGGTTATTGTGTATCCTTATGGTGATAGAGCAGGCCAAGGAATAGCTAATGCAGCAGCTGGAACGGAAAAAAGGGATGTAAAAGAAAAAAGTAAAGAGAATCAAGAACTTTTAAAACAAGATTAATTTATCTATCAAACAGGTTCTAACATCGTCCTTTCCCCGGAGCTCGTAAAATCGTTTATTTTTTAAAAGTAGCTTTTAAGTTAAGGACAAATAGTACTTGACGAGGTATAGTTATGGGTGTATACTCATAATAGATAATTATTAAAAAGGTCGGACTATTATTAAGTATTAAATTATTAAAGATAAAAATATGCCAAGATTTGACGGAACTGGTCCTTTAGGCTATGGCCCTGGTACTGGTTGGGGTTTAGGCCCTTGTGGCGGAGGTATGGCGTATGGGCGCAGAGGAAGAGGCAGAAGACGAGGATTTGGTTGGGGAAGGTTTTGGGGGGGATATTCTCCTACTTATAGTCCTTCTAAAAAAGAAGAAACAGAAACACTTTTAGAAGAAGCAGAACTTCTAGAAGAGGAACTTAAAGCTATTAAATCTCGTTTATCTAAACTTAAAGGCCAAAAATAAAGAACTAATCTCGCCTTATATTAAATAAGGCGCTTTAGTTTAAAATTAAATAAAAAATCAAAAGAGATTATGAAAATAGCAGTAAGCTCAACAAGCAAAAATATTGAAACTAATATTTCTGATGTCTTTGGAAGATGTCCTTATTTCATAATTGTTGAAATTGAAAATAAGAAAATAGAAAAAACAGAAGCAATAAAGAACGAGGGCATTAATCAGACAAGCGGGGCTGGTATTTCCACTGCTCAATTAATGGCAGAAAAAGACGTTAAAGCTGTAATTACGGGAAATATAGGACCAAGAGCTTTGGATGTTTTGAACCAATTTGACATTGATATTTACTTTGGGAAAGGCGTGATAAAAAAACTTCTACAGAAGTTTATAGACGGGAAGCTCAAAAAGATAAATTGATATGAAAATTGTTGTCCCGACAAATTCTAGAAAGGGCTTAAATGATAAAGTAGCCGAGCATTTTGGTCGTTGTTTAACTTATACTTTTCTTAATGAACAAGGGGAAGTAATAGAAATTATAGATAATACCAGCGAGCACATGGGTGGCGCGGGACTTCCACCAGAATTAATGAAAAAGCATGGTGCGGACACTTTATTATGTAAAGATATTGGTCCAAGAGCGATTGGTTTGTGTAAAGAGTTGGGAATTGATGTGTATGTACATCAGGCAGAAACAGTGAAGGATATTTTTGAACTGTGGCAGAATAAAAAACTTAAGAAAGCAGGCGTAGAAGATGCCTGTAAAGAGCATAAAATATGAAAATAGCAGTAACAGGCGGAAAAGGAGGCACAGGTAAATCATTAGTTGCCACCTCCTTGGCCGTTGAATTTGCTAAAAATAACAAAACTGCTCTTTTGGATGTTGATGTTGAATGTCCAAATGATCATCTTCTTCTTTCTGTTAAAAGAAAGAAGTTTACTAAAATATACCAGCCCATACCAAAATGGGATTTTGATAAATGTACAAAGTGTGGTAAATGTGCCTCTGTTTGTAAGCAGAATGCAATTGTTTTTGTTAAAAATAAATACCCGGCATTTGTAAAAGATGTTTGTATTGGTTGTAAGGCTTGTATTGTTGCTTGTCCTCAAAATGCTATTTCTGAAGCCAAAAAAGAAATTGGCACAATTTATACAGGAAAAAACTATAATTTGATTTTAATTTCGGGAGAGCTTAAATTAGGTGAACTGTCCTCTGGTGAAGTAGTAGCTGAAGTTAGAAAGCATTCTGAAAAAATCAACAAAAAATTAAAAAGCAAAATCATTTTAATAGATTCTGCAGCTGGAATTGGTTGTCCCGTCATTGCTTCATTGGTTGGCACTGATTATATTGTGGCGGTAACTGAACCAACACCCTCTGCCTTACATGATTTAAAACGAGTTTTATACCTCGCCAACCATTTTCAAATTAAGCACGGAATTGTTATTAATAAATATGATTTAGCAAAGAATTTTTGTTTAGAGATAGAGAAGTTTGCTAAAATTAATAATATAGCAATTATTGGAAAGATTCCCTACAGGAAGGATTTTGTTGATGCGACTATAAAGATGAAACCAGTAACCAAGATAAATCCAGATTATCAAGAGCTATTTCAGAAAATTATTAAACAAATAAAATTATCAATAAAATGAAGCAAAAGGTTGCAGCAATTTCAATACTGGCTAATATGATTTTAGCTGTGGGTAAATTAATAGCTGGTTTTATATCGGGCTCTGGCGCTATTTTTGCTGAAGGCCTGCATTCGGGAATGGATATATTGTCTTCTGCAATAAGTTTTATTGGTATCAAAATTTCCAAAAAACCCGTAGATAAAAAGCATCCATATGGCCACTATAAGTTTGAGGTTATGGCTGGTTTTATTATAACTATCATTTTATTTCTGACAGGGTTATTCATTGTAGTAGAATCAATCCGCGAGTTTAGAAATCCTTCTCCCGTAACTATTGGCCATTTAGCATTAGGAGTAATGCTGGCATCAGCCGTGATTAACGAAACAATGGCAAGATTAAAAATTAAATACGGTAAAAAAGAAAGTTCAGTTTCTTTGCTATCTGACGGGATTCATTCCAGAGTTGATGTTTATACCTCACTGGTGGTTTTCGCAGGATTATTTCTAACAAAATACTGGATTTACAGCGATTCAGTTTTGGCTTTATTAATTGGTTTATATATTATCAAAGAATCTTTTTCATTAGGTAAAGAAGCAGTTGATTCCCTGCTTGATGTTTCAGCTGGCGGAGAAATAGAAGAAGAAATAAGCTCAATCGCTAAAGCACAAAATGTTCAACTTGATTCTTTGAAAACACAGAAAAAAGGTTCTGCTATAACTGCTAATTTGGAAATAAATCTGCCCAGTAATTTGAGTGTAGAAGAAGCAACCAAAATTTCCAATAATTTAAGGGAGAAACTTATAAAAGAAATAGAGAAGCTTGAATATGTCGCTATTCAAATCACAAGCCACGAACTGGAAACTGGATTTTATAAGCTTGGTTTTGGTCGTGGTTTTGGTTGGCAAAGGAGGGGTAGATTTAGAAGTAAAGTAAAAGAAGCAGCGGGCAAAGGGCCCGGCGGTTATTGTGTTTGCGAGAAATGTAATTATAAAACACCTCATCAAAGAGGGATTCCTTGTTTAAGCTTAAAATGTCCAACTTGTAATATAAACCTAAAAAGAGAATAATATGGCCAGACCAAGATTATTCCGAAGAATTCGGTTCAATCCAAACATAACTTATTTCAAACCTCAAGGTGTACCAATGAGATTTTTAGATATTGTTGAATTAACTACTGAAGAGGTGGAAGCTTTAAGATTAAAAAACAGAAAAGACCTGAAACAAGTTGAATGTGCCAAACGAATGAAAACTTCCCAAAGCACTTTTCAGAGAATTTTATCATCGGCCTATGAAAAGGTTACAGATGCTTTAGTAGAGGGCAAGGCAATAAAGATAATAAAGACAGATTAATTGGAAAGGTATTTTAATTATTCAAATACTGGAAGATTTTTCCAAAATCAGGTTTTAATATTGTATCATTTCTAAAGCTGAGCTCAAAAATCGCCAAGAAGGCAATTCTTTGATATAATAAAACAATATGGTTTCAAAATGGAGAAAATTAGAAGTAATGTTTGAATTTCTGATTTTTGGAATTTTAATTGGAATAACTGAAGATATTATTGCTATTAAATTAACAACAGGAGCTTCAATCACACCAAGAGTGATTGGAATAATAGTGGCAATTGCAATTCCTTTTGCAATAATAGGGGAGATGGTTGCTGATAGAGTGAATTTAGCAAAGCCGTTAAAAAAAATCTCTGATGGGATAAATCACAGGAATAGGAAAAATAAAATATAACAAGAACAAATAAAAGACAAATTCTTTTATTTGCTGTGATAATTTTCCTGATTTAAAGAAAAACCGCCGTATTTTCGGCGGTTTTTTAAAACCTTATTTACAAACAGGTTTTCCGTAAGAATAAACGTCTATAACCAGGCCATTCTGATCCTTTAGATAAAAGGTGTCATAGCAATCATTGGCAACAATATCTTTGCCATCAAGATAAATGTGCCAGGCATTGCCTAAAAAATCTTTATCTTGTGAATGATTCATAAAACAGGCCCGATTGTTTAGATTTTCATTCATATATTCTATGCATTCTTTATCGCCTCTGACATTAACATTCTCAGAATAATCAGGGATTTCACATCTTCTAAATCCAAGGATAAATTGCTGGCAACATGGTTCTAAATGAGAAACATCTTGTTTTGTTGGTCTGGGACAGCTTTTAGAAACAGTGATAGGGAAATCAAATGAGCTTGTTAAATATCCCATACATTTATTGAAACGGAAGTTTTTTTCTTTTCCTAAAGGATTATATCCAGCTGATAAATATATTTTATCTCCTTTTTTAATAAATATATCTTCATTAGTGTAAGAATTATAATAATGGTAGTATTTTTCCACTCCTTGAGGAATAATAATCTTTCCTCGACTTCCTTCAATAGACCAATTGGTGATATTAATAGTTTCATTATCTTTAATATTAGCTTTTAAAGTTATCAAAGACGGTCTAGAAGAAGATTCAATTCTAGCGCTTGAGATATTCACTTTATTAAAATAAGGAGAAATATTTAAACTAAAACTTCTTTGAGCTGGAGTTAAATCAACTGTTTTATTAATTTTTGCCCTTACTAAAAAAATATATTGATTAGAGCCAGAAGGAAGAGTAATTGTTCTTTTTTTAGCTTTGGTTGTTTTCCAGTCATTATCAAGTCCTAGAACCTTTGTTTCAAAATATAATTTTCCTTTTAAACTATCTGATAAAATATTTGCATCAAATTCAAAGACAACACTATTAGTGTCTTTTAAAATTTCACCCTGTTCTGGTCCTGATACTATATATGTATCAATTAGATTTATTGTTGGTTGCTGAATTACTGGTTGAGATTGGATTGTTTGATTTGGCTGAACTAAAGATGCTGTATAAACAACATCTTGAACAGCAGGTTCTTTATTTACAGGTTTTTTAGCCGGAGAGCCAGAAAGGGAAAAAAGCAGGGCAATTACAATCATAAAGGTTAAAAATATTTCCATGATTTATATATTATGTAATATTTTATCTAAAAGTCAAATTTTACCTGATTTCTGGTTTTTGATATTATGAAATAATTAAAACTAAAAAAAACATGAATAAAATCATTATAATTGCGACTTTAATAATTATAGTTTCAATATTTTATTTTTCTTTACAAGATAAACCTCAGGAACAAGATATTGCAAATACAGATTCAGAATCAAATGTTTTTGAAATACAAGGAATGAAAGTAGAAGTTTTAAAGGAAGGTTCAGGAGAAGGAATTAAAAATAATGATATAGCAACAGTTCATTATACTGGCTGGCTAGAAAATGGAATAAAGTTTGATTCAAGTATAGATAAAAGTATGCCTTTTAGTTTTGCTGTGGGCACTGGCTACGTAATAAAAGGTTGGGATTTAGGAATTTTGGGAATGAAAGTGGGTGAGAAAAGAAAATTAACGATCCCTTCGGAATTAGGTTATGGTGAAGGTGGAGCAGGCAGCGTAATACCAGCAGGTGCTGCATTAATATTTGAAGTTGAGCTCTTAAATATTATGTCACATTAGGGAAGATATTGGCTGAGGAATTTTCAAAAATTAAGATATAATAAAGGATTTTATATTATAGTTAATAATTTTCACTTAACTTATGGAAAAAATTGGTATTGTTGTTGAAGAAGCAATTGATTTGCCCCAGGAAATAATTGAGAAATATAAGATAGGTTTGGTTCCTGTGAAGCTGGACTGGCCTGATTTGGACAATATGCCTGGAACTAATACTTTTGAAAAAATGAGAGAGCTTGAAAAAAGAAAAATTAAGAGTTTTGGCAAAACTTCACAGCCCTCTCCCAAAGATTTTTTAAATGTTTATAAAAAACAACTTGAGGATTTTGAAGAGGTTCTTTCTATTACCATAACTTCAAAACTTTCAGGTTCCCATAACTCAGCGCTTCAGGCAATTAAGTTTTTACCAGCTGAGCAGCAAAAAAAAGTTGTGGTTGTTAATTCTTTAAATGCCAGTATTGGACAGGGGATATTAGTTTTAAAAGCAATTGAATTTATTAAACAAGGAATGCCGATACAAGATATTGCAAAGAAAGTTGAGGAATTAGTGCCTCAAGTTCATGCCTTTTTAATGTTTAAAGACCCAAAATATATAGAAGCAAGTGGCAGGATATCAGGAATTGGGGCTAAATTAATTAGAAATGCAGCTAAACTTGGTATTCGTCCAGTATTAACTTTTAAAAATGGGTTGCTGGTTCCAGCTGGTCTAAAGACTGGATCAAAAGATATTCCTACTGGTATTTTTAAAGTATTTGAGCAATACGTTAAAAAGAATAAGCCCAAAAATGAATTAATAGTATTGATTTCTCATGGAGATGATCTAAAAGGAGCTAACAGATTAAAAGAAATGATTGAAAAGAACTTTAATGCTAAAGTTTTCTCAATCACTATTATTGATGATATATTAGGAGCTTTGTGCGGTCCTGAGACAATGATTTTAGCCTGGTCTGAAAAATAGTTGCTGTTAAATATAAAATCCGAAAAAAAATATTTCGGATTTTTATTTAAATCCAACAAGCTTAAATTATATAGATAACTAAAATTTATCTCTTAATTGTTTCAATGATGTCTTTAGCGCCTTCAATACTGGTGCTAAGAGCATCTTTGACAGCAGTTAATGCCTCATCACTAACATCTCGGGCAGCTTCTATAGCAGCAATAACAGCTTGTCTTGTTGCCTGAGCTGCATCTCCTCCAACTTTTTTAACTGCTTCAACTGAACCACTTACCGCTTCAACAGCAGTTTTACCAATATCAAGGCCTAGTTCTTTGCCGCTATATATTGCCTGGGATACTGCTCCTTGAACTGCCTGTTCTTGTTTTCCACCAGCTTCCATAACACCATTAATTGCTCCCATAACAATTCCTTTTATTGTGCCAATTACTGAAGCGCCAATATCAGCTACTCCAAATATTGCACCCTTTACTATTGAACCAGCTACTGCAATACCTCTAGAAACCACATCTCCGGTTCCCTTTACAAGAGTAACAGTTGTATTTTTAACAACATTAACAACAGCACTGCCAGTGTCACTGACTCCTTCCAGTCCTGCTCTTACTCCTTGTTTTACACCATTAACTATTCGAGAAATAATTGAAAAAACCATATTATTGATTTAATTTATATCATAACGACCTTTTCTCTTTTAATTTTAACAAATTTAGGTAAAATTAAAATACATTTACTTTTTTAGTTTTGACAAGATATATCAGTAAACGTATAATTTAATTTACTAATTATATATGAGAAAACTTATTTTTGCAATCTTTGTTTTATTTTTTATTCTTGCTGGTGCTAATTTTTCTTTAGCTCAAGACAAGATAAGTCTTAAGTTTTTCTTTAGTCCAATTTGTCCTCATTGTGCCAAGGTAAAGCCGTTTCTCGATGATTTAGAGGAAAAATATTCCAATATTGAGTTTGAAAGTTACGATATTTTCCAAAAACAAAACGCAGAATTTCTTAAACAAAACTATACAAATTATAGCGTTCCTGTTGGTGAACAGGGTTTTGTTCCTATTATTTTTATTGGAGAACGTTATTTTTTAGGATTTGATGAAACTATAAGTGCTGATATAGAAAACTATATCCTAGAGTTGTTAGAAAAGAACCCAGATCCAGGATCTTCAGAGCAAGAAAAAAAAATTACTCTTCCAATTATTGGTGAAATATCTCTTGCAGATCTTTCTCCTGGTGCTTTAGCAGTAACTCTAGGAGCTTTAGATGGTTTTAATGCCTGCGCTATGCTAGCTTTAGGGTTTTTACTTACTGTTTTAGTTTCAACAGGAATAAGGGAAAGAGTATTTTTAATTGGTGGTACATTCATTTTAATATCAGGTATAGTGTATTTCATTTTTATCTCAGCCTGGCTCAATCTATTTTTAGTTTTAGAACAGATTAATCATATTACTGTTATAATTGGCATCATCATAATTATGTTTTCTTTGTTTATGTTAAAAGATTATTCTCATGATATTATTTGCAGGGTTTGTGAGGCTGGTCCTTCTAAAAAAGACAATCTGTTTGTTAGATTTGAAAAAAGATTATTTGAAAAAATGCAGGAAATATCCCAGGCCAAGACTTCTTTACCATTAATGCTTTTAGGAGTAGCTGTTGTTGCAGCTGGAGTGAATTTAGTGGAATTGGTTTGCTCTTTAGGATTTCCTTTAGCTTTTACAAAAATGCTTACTACCTATAACTTAAGCACATCTTCTTATTACTTTTACCTTTTGCTATACATTTTATTCTATATGATTGACGATTTAATAATTTTTGCTTTAGCTGTTTGGACGCTTAGAATCACCCAGGTTTCAGAAAAATATCTCAAAGCTATAAAACTGATTTCAGGAATTGTGCTTTTGATTTTAGGATTAATAATTATTTTTAAACCAGAAATTCTAATTCTTATTTAAAAATGACAGTCTTTCTAAATATAATTATTGCTACTTTTTTAATCAGCCTGATTGCTTTTATTGGGGCTTTAATTTTGTTTTTGAAAGAAAAGTTATTAGACAAAATCCTTTTGGCTTTAGTAGCTTTTTCAGCAGGGGCTTTGATTGGGGGAGCGTTTTTTCACTTGATACCAGAAGCGCTTGAAATAGTTGGACTAAAAAATAGTTTAAACGTATTTCTGTATGTTATTTCAGGATTTTGCAGTTTTTTTATTTTGGAAAATTTTATTAAATGGCATCATCATCATGTAAGAGAGCATCCGAAAGTAATGCCATTTTCATATTTAATTTTGGTTTCTGATGCTATTCATAATTTTATTGATGGTTTGATCATTGCTGCTTCTTTTGTCAACTCCTTTTCTATTGGAATCATTACAACTTTAGCTATAGCTTTTCATGAAATTCCTCAGGAAATAGGTGATTTTGGAATTCTAATTTATGGAGGGATTAAAAAAATAAAAGCACTGTTTTTAAATTTTTTATCAGCTATTAGTGTTGTTTTCGGCGGGATTGTTGGATTTTTTATTTCAGAGAAAATAGAGAGTTCAATTTTTTTTCTTCTTGCTTTTGCTGCTGGAAGCTTTATTTACATTGCTTCATCAGATTTAATTCCTGAAATTAAAACTTCTACGGTTTTAAAGAAAACAAGCAGTTATTTTTTTGTGTTCCTGCTTGGTTTGGGCTTGATGTTTTTATTGACACTAAGTGGTTAAAATCTGACGCAGGAACTTAGAAACAAAAAAGGTCATTATAATTAAGAATTAATAATTAAAATTATGTTGTCGCAACTACCAATCAATCTCAAAGATGTAAAAAAAGAAGACATAGATAAAGAAATATTAAGGGCTGGAATGATTGCTGAACTTGATGCAGTAAGTTTCTATGAGCAAATGGCTGCTATGACTGATAATGAAAATATTAGAAAGGTTCTTTTAGATATTGCTAAAGAAGAAAAAACTCATGTTGGTGAGTTTGAAGCTTTACTGGTTAAACTTGATAAGGAGTACGCAGAAGAACTGGAAGAGGGAAGAAAAGAAGTAGAAGAATTAACTCAATAATTAAAGATAATTATAGAGCTAGTTTTTACGGAATCTTTTTATTATTTTTTTGAGAAAAGTTTTGTTAAAAGAGGTATGATTTGCTTTTTTCTTGACATTACTTCTTTTAAATAAATAGTATTGTTTTTAGATTCTTTAGAGAAAGCTTTTTCAATATAGTTTTCTTTTTCCCAGAACAATAACTCCGTTCCTTGGCGGATTATATCGGTGACCGCTAGGGCAACAAGGTCATAATTTTTATCCTTTGCTATCTTTTCAAGCTCCTTTATGAATTCTTGCTTTCTCCGGTTGACTTTTTGGACATCCACGATTTCAATTTGCCCTATTCCCACTTTCTTTCCGTCGAGGTTAAAATTTTTGAAGTCGGAAAATATTGCTTCCCGAGCCGTTAAGCCTTTCATACTCGCTTTTGCCTTTTTAATCTGCATTCCGAATTCTTCAATGTTTTTGATTCCGGCAGTTTCAGCCAATCGCCTGGCTATTTTCCTGTCTTCGCTGGTGGAAGTTGCGGATTTGAAAATCACGGTGTCGGACAGGATTGCGGAAAGGAGCAGTCCAGCAATCGGTTTCGTCAATCCGACGTCCTTGTCGTTCAAGAACTTTTTGGCGATTATGCTTGAGGTTGATCCTATAGGTTCGGTGTGGAAATATATCGGACCGAGGCATGAAAAATTGATTTTGTGATGGTCTATCACCTCCGTAATTTCGGCTCGCTCAATGTTGTCCGGGCTTTCAATCTTCTCGTTGTGGTCCAGGAGGACCATTCTTTTTCCCGCTGCATCGGTCATGGTTTCGGGAACCTCAGCCTTAAAATGTTTCAGAACATATTTTGTTTCAGGGTTGATTTCTCCAGCTTTGACTGCAACGGCATTTTTGCCTTTCTGTCTTAGGTAGTCCGCATAAGCTATTGAAGCACAGATTGTGTCGGTATCTGGGTTTTTGTGCCCTGTAACGTATATTTTGTCTTGCATGGATGTTGTTGGTTAGTAGTAACTGTTTATGTTATATTAAATAAAATTAGTATAATATTCAATATATTATGACAAGAAACAAAACATTTAATTTACTTAAAGAAAATCTAAAAAATAAAAACTTAATTAAACACTGCTTAGCAGTAGAAGCTTCTATGACAGGCTTGGCTGAGAAATTTAATGAAGATGTTGAAAAATGGGGGATTTGCGGATTAATTCATGATATTGATTACGAAAAAACTGGCGGTAATCCTAATTTACATTCAAAGCAGGGCGCAGAAATGTTAAAAGGTTTGGGTTTTGATGAAGAAACTTATAAGGCAGTTTTAGCTCACAATGAGATTCATGGTATTAAGCCAGAAAGCTTAATGGCAAAAGCTCTGTATTGTGTTGATCCTTTAACAGGATTGATTGTAGCTGCTACTTTGGTTTTACCTTCAAAAAAGATTAATAAACTAGAAATTGACAGTGTTTTAAAGCGTTTTAAAGAAAAAGCCTTTGCTAAAGGTGCGGATAGAGAAATTATTAAAAAATGCGAAGAATATCTTAATTTATCCTTAAAAGAGTTTATTAGAATTACCTTGTCTTCTATGCAGAAAATATCAAATGAACTTGGATTATAGGGTAAATTTTTAACTTGACTAATATTTTTGCTTAATTTAAGGTAAAGTAAAGCTGTGAATAAGTTCATTTACGAATAAACATTTTAAAAGGTCGATTTTTTTTCGATGCTTTATATTTAAAGCTTAATTTAAATTTAATTTATTTGTTATATGGCAACAGAAGGTTACTGCGTTAAGTGTAAAAAAAAGCAAATTATGCAAAATGAGAAAGAAGTTGAGATGAAGGGAAAAGGCGGGGCTAAAAGAAAAGCTATGACCGGAACCTGTCCAAAATGTGGAACAAAAATGTTTAGAATTTTAGGCAAGGCCTAAATTTTGCTCTAATCTTGTATTGAAAGACTTCCGGAGGTCTTTAGAGACGCCAGTCCATTTGGGCTGGCGTTTTGCTGTTTTTGATCCTTTGGATTTTTTTGCACTCTTAATAATTAACTCACTAAAAGGGCTAGCTAGTTGAGAATAAAATTCTCAATTCTTGTGATATAATTTAAAAATGATAAAGTTGCAGAGAAAATCTGTTTTTTTGGTTTTGGGCACTTTAGTATTTTCTAATACTTTTGCTTGGACAGTAGTCTACAATTTAAACAAGCCTCAATCATTAGAGGTTAATTTTTTTAATGTAGGACAAGGTGATGCTATTTTTATTGAAACACCTCAAAATTATCAAATATTAATTGATGGAGGACCCAGCAGTATTATTTTGGAAAAATTAGGAAACGAAATGAATTTTTGGGATAGAACAATTGATATGATTATTCTTACGCATCCAGAGCATGACCATATTGCAGGCCTAATTGAAGTTTTAAAAAGATATAATGTAGAAAATATTGTATGGACAGGAGTGCTAAGAGATACTGCAGATTATAATGAATGGATAAAATTAATTGAAAGTGAAAAGACTAATATAAAAATAGTTAAAGCAGACCAGAAAATAATTACACCTAATCTGTTTTTTGAAATACTTTATCCCTTCGAAGATTTAGAAGGACAGATGATTGAAAATACAAACAATACTTCAATTGTTGTTCGTTTAGTTTTTAATAATAACTCTTTTCTTTTTACAGGTGATGTTTATAAATCAATAGAGAAAAAGCTTGTGGAGCAGTCGGATTATATTGATTCTGATGTGTTAAAAATAGGGCACCATGGAAGTAAAACCTCTACTTCAAGAGAATTACTGGAAGCAGTAGTTCCTGAAATAGCTGTTATATCAGTTGGAAAAGATAACCGTTATGGTCATCCACACAATGAAGTTTTGGATATTTTAAATGATTATGGTATAAGAGTTTTAAGAACAGACCAGCTTAGTGATATTAAAATCATTTCTAATGGTCAGAGTATAAATATTAAATAATATATAAATATGAAGTTTCCGATTATTAAAACTAAAATACAGGGACTAGATAGAAAATTTAATTTAGTAGATTTAGAAGAACAAAAAAAATACTTTAAAGCCAAAGCAGGAGAAGATATAGAAAAGTTAAAAGAATTTTTAAGTAAAAATACTTTTATCGCTTATTTTCTGGGAAAGAAAAATTCTGGCAAAGGAACTTATTCAAAGATATTTAGCCGTCTTGTTGGAACTGAGAAGATAATTCATCTTTCTATTGGCGACATGGTGAGGGAAGTTGATAAAGAACTGGCTGACAGCCAGAAGAAAAAAGAATTAATTTCTTTTTTAGAAAAAAATTACAGAGGATTCAAAGATTTAAAAGAAATTATTCATGTATTGGAAAATAGAAGTACAAAAACCCTTTTGCCAACAGAACTGGTTTTAACTTTAATTAAAAGAGAAATTGAGAAAATAGGTAAAAAGACTCTTTTTATTGATGGTTTTCCAAGAGGGTTGGATCAAATAGATTTTTCTTTATTTTTCAGAGACTTGGTTGGTTACAGAAACGACCCTGATATTTTTGTTTTAATTGATATTCCTGAAAGCATTATTGATGAAAGGATTAAATATAGAAGAGTTTGTCCTGTTTGCAAGACTTCAAGAAATTTAAAGCTTTTAATAACGCCAGAAATTGGTTATGACAAAGGAAAAAAAGAATTTTATTTAATTTGCGATAATCCAGATTGTAAAAACGTTAAAATGGTTTCAAAAGAAGGAGATGAGTCTGGAATCGCACCAATCAAAGCAAGACTTAAAAAAGATGAAGAACTGATTCAAAGAGCATTGTCTCTTTACGGAATTCCAAAGGTTTTAATAAGGAATTCAGTGCCAGTCAGTGATGCCAAAGAATATGTTGATGATTATGAAATTACTCCTGAATATGTTTTGGAATGGGATAAGAATTTAAAAAAAGTACAAATCAAAGAAAAACCCTGGATTGTAAAAGACGATGAAGGTGTTGAATCTTATAGTCTATTAGCCCAGCCAGCAACAGTTTCTTTTATTAAACAGCTTGTTGAGATTTTTAATCTTTGACAAGACTTTATTATAAAAGATAAAATAAAGAATGCTCTGCTTTTTCTAGTCGAATCTGGGAATAAGTTCGAAAAGGGAGCCTGAAATGAGTATATTCCTTGGAATATACCTTTGGCACCCACCTGGAGTTTTCTCCAGAAGTTCCTAGAAAAGCAGGGCACCAAAAAACGCCTTAATTAAGACGTTTTTTGATTACCTGCGGGAATCGAACTATCTTATGTCGGAGCAGCGGGAGTCGAACCCGCCGTCACGCCCACCCCAAGGGCGCATGTTGCCGCTACACCATGCTCCGCTTTTAGAGTATTACTTGATTTTAGAAAGAGATTTAATACATTTTGTACAGGCTTTTATTTTTTTACCTGCAAAATTCTTAAATTTTTTCCTTTTTATTCCAGCAGGAATAAAGACCCATTGTAAATTAGGATATTTTCTTTTTTTAGAAGTTGGATTGTATTTTCCACGAAGCTTTACCAATTTTCTAATCATTCTTGATTTTTTAGCGCAGATTGCGCATTCTTTTGCCATGATAGGTAATGCTATAATTTTTTTAAAGTCTTTTCAAGTTATTATATAATGTGTAAAATAAAACACATATGGAAGGTTTGATTATTTTATTTACATTAATAGTTCTTCTTTTTTCAATTATAATTCATGAAATTTCTCATGGTTGTGTTGCTTATTATCTTGGAGACCCAACTGCAAAATATTCTGGACGTTTGACCTTTAATCCTTTAAAACACTTAGACCCATTTGGTTCTGTTCTTTTGCCTTTGTTGTTGTTTTTGGTAAGTGCTGGAAAAGGACCTATTTTTGGATGGACAAAACCAGTGCCAGTTAATCCATATAATTTCCGTGACCAGAAATGGGGGATACTTAAAGTTTCAGTAGCAGGTCCTTTATCTAATTTTTTAATTGCTGTGATTTTCAGCTTGGCTATAAGATTTATCCCTTTGAATACTTCGCTTCTTACTCTTTTTAGTATTATTGCTTTTTACAACTTTGCCTGGGGAATATTTAATTTAATTCCTATTCCGCCTTTAGATGGCTATCGTATTCTTTTTTCATTGTTGCCTGAAAGATTTTCAAAATTTAAGAATTTTTTACAGCAATACAGTCTTGTTTTTATTTTAATGTTTATACTTTTCGGTTTGAGGCTAATATTTTTAGGAGCAATAATTCTTTATACTTTGATTTCTGGCCAGTTATTCGTTTTCTAAAGAACAGCTTTTAAGTAAAAAAAGGTAAATCAGAGGATTGACTTTAATCTCTTTCCTTGTTAAATTTATCACACAAGTGCTAAAGCACTTAATTGTTTTTAAACTATGCCAACAATTCATCAATTAGTTAGAAAATCAAGGAAGAAACCAAAAAAGCGGAAAAAAGCTTCTGTTTTTAAATTTAGTTTTAATGTTTTAAAAAACAGACCAGTAAAATATAATTCACCATTTAAAAGAGGAGTATGTTTGAAAGTCTTTACAATGACTCCCAAAAAACCGCATTCAGCATTAAGAAAAGTTGCCAGGGTTCGTTTAACTAATGGACAGGAAGTAACTGCCTATATTCCTGGAGAAGGTCATAACTTACAAGAGCACTCTATTGTTATGATAAGAGGAGCAAGAATAAAAGATTTGCCAGGCGTGAGTTATAAAGTAGTAAGAGGAGTTTTGGATGCTAGCGGCGTAGAAGGAAGAAAACAAGTAAGATCAAAGTACGGGACCAAAAGAGCTAAATAATAGATATCAATATATGGCTAGACAGAAAAAAATTAAAAAAAGAGAACTTTTGCCTGACTCTGTGTATGATGATGTAATTGTTTCTAAATTTATCAACTATATAATGAGGAAAGGTAAAAAAACTATAGCCAGAAAAATTGTTTATGGCGCTTTTGATATTATAAAAGAAAAAACAAAAAAAGAACCTATAGAAGTTTTTAAACAAGCTTTAAAAAATACCAGTCCTGTTTTAGAGGTAAGACCAAAAAGGGTAGGAGGAGCAACTTATCAGATTCCAATAGAAGTAAAAGGAAACAGGAAGTTGGCTCTAGCTATGCGCTGGATGATTAAGGCAGCTAAAGCAAAGAAAGGAAGGCCAATGGAAGAAAAATTAGCTGAAGAACTAATGAACGCTGCCAGTAATACTGGCTGGGCAGTAAAGAAAAAAGAAGATACTCATAAAATGGCTGAGGCTAACCGCGCTTTTGCCCATTTCTCCTGGTAAAACAATTAACTATGGCTAGAAAGTATTCTTTAGAAAAATACAGAAATATTGGAATTATTGCGCATATTGACGCCGGTAAAACAACAACCACTGAGCGTATTTTGTTTTATACGGGTATTACTCATAAAATTGGGAGCGTTGATAAAGGAACAACAATTACTGACTGGATGGAGCAGGAAAGAGAAAGAGGTATTACAATAACCTCAGCTGCTACTACCTGTTTTTGGAATCCTAAAAACTTGGCTGAAAAAGGTGAAAAAGAATTTAAAATTAATATTATTGATACCCCTGGTCATATTGATTTTACAGCTGAAGTGCAGAGATCTTTAAGGGTTTTAGATGGCGGACTAGTTGTTTTTGATGGGGTGGCTGGTGTAGAGCCGCAATCAGAAACAGTTTGGAGACAGGCTGATAAGTTTAAGGTTCCAAGGATCTGTTTTATTAATAAAATGGACAGAATGGGTGCTAATTTTGAAAAAAGCTTAAAGTCAATTTGGAAGAAACTAAGTCCTAATGCTGTTACACTTCAGTTGCCAATTGGCGCAGAAGAGAATTTCAAAGGAGTAATTGACCTTTTGGAAATGAAAGCCATTAAGTTTGAGGGAGAATCTGGTGAAAATGTAAAAGAGGAAGATATTCCTTCTGATTTACTGGAAAAAGCTAAGGAGTGGCGGGAAAAAATGGTTGAGAAAATAGCAGGAGAGGACGCGGAACTCTTGGAAAAATATTTATCAAAAAAAGAAATCTCTGTTGATGAACTAAGAACCTCATTAAGAAAGTCCACCATTAACTACAAATTAATACCAGTGTTTTGCGGTTCATCCTTGAAGAATAAAGGAGTGCAGCCAGTTTTAGACGCAGTAGTTTATTATTTACCAAGCCCGATTGATTTGCCGCCAGTTAAGGGCACTGATCCAAAAACAAACGAGATTATTGAAAGGAAAACAGATGACAATGAGCCGTTTTCTGCTTTAGCTTTTAAAATTGCCACTGATCCTTATGTTGGTTCTTTGACTTATTTTAGAATCTACTCAGGGACTTTGAAAAAAGGTTCTTACCTTTTAAATACAAGTTCTGGTGAAAAAGAAAGAATCAGCAGAATTTTAAGAATGCATGCTGATTCCCGTGAAGACATTGATGAAATATATGCAGGAGATATTGCTGCAACAGTAGGATTGAAAAATACTTCTACAGGTCATACTCTTTGTGATGAAGAGCATCCTGTTGTATTAGAACAAATTAGTTTTCCTGAACCAGTTATTTCTATTCGCGTTGAGCCCAAGAATAAAACCGATGAAGAAAAAATGGGTGTTGCGCTTAAAAGATTGTCTGAAGAAGACCCTACTTTTACAGTAAAAACAGATTCTGAGACTAATGAAACAATTATTTCTGGAATGGGAGAGCTTCATCTTGAGATTCTTGTTGATAGAATGAAAAGAGAATTTAAGGTAGAGGCTAATGTTGGCAGACCTCAGGTTGCTTACAAAGAAACAATAAGATCTGTTGCTGAAGGAGAAGGCAAATATGTCAGGCAGTCAGGAGGAAGAGGCCAATACGGACATGTTCTATTAAGATTAGACCCAAAACAAAAAGGAAAAGGATTTGAATTTATTGACAAGATTAAAGGAGGAGCCATACCAAAGGAATTTATTCCAGCAGTTGAAAAAGGAGTGAAAGAAGCAATGGAAAAAGGAACAGTGGCAGGTTATCCAATGGTTGATATTTCTGTTACTCTTTATGATGGTTCTTTTCACGAAGTTGATTCTTCTGAGTTTTCTTTTAAAGTTGCTTCTTCTATGGCATTTCAAGATGCAGTTAAAAAAGCAAACCCAGTGCTTTTAGAGCCAATAATGAAGCTGGAGGTAGTTATTCCAACAGATTTCTTTGGAGATGTAATAGGCGATTTATCAGCAAGAAGAGGCAAGATTAAGGAAACAATAGACAGGCTGAATCTTAAAGTTATTAATGCCAATGTGCCTTTATCTGAAATGTTTGGCTATGCTACAACCATAAGAAGCTTGACTGAAGGAAGAGGAACATTTACAATGGAATTTGATAGTTACGAAGAAATACCGAAAAATATAACCCAGGCCATTATTGAAGGAAAGAAGAAATAACCTTGTTTTATCTCAAGGTATTGCTAAATTTTAAAAAAACTGGTATAAAACAATAATTAATTAATAGCTTAAAAGTATAAGATTTTAAGGGTTAGTGTTTAGGAAATTGATTGATTAACGAACTAAACACTTAGTCTTGAATCTTAAAAAACAATGGCTGAAAAAGAAAAATTTATAAGATCAAAACCCCATGTCAATATAGGCACTATTGGTCATGTTGCTCATGGTAAAACTACTACTACTGCTGCTATCTTAAAGATTAGCCAGTTAAAAGGATTAAGCGCCTCTAAAGCAGGAGTGGATGATTTAAATGCTGCTCCAGAAGAAAAAGCCAGAGGCTTGACTATTTCTGTTTCTCACGTTGAGTTTGAAAGCGATAAAAGGCATTATGCTTTAATTGATTGTCCAGGACACGCTGATTACATTAAAAACATGATTACAGGAGCTGCTCAGATGGATGGAGGAATTTTAGTTGTTTCAGCTGTTGATGGACCAATGCCTCAGACAAGAGAACATATTCTGTTGTCAAGACAAGTAGGCTTACCCTCTTTGGTTGTGTTTATTAATAAATGCGACCAGGTTGATGATCCTGAAATTATTGATTTAGTTGAATCAGAATTAAGGGATCTTTTAAAAAAGTATGAATATCCAGGAGATAAAACTCCAATTATCAGAGGTTCATCTTTAAAAGCTCTTGATAGTAAATCAGTTGACGATGAAACTGCAAAACCAATTGTAGAGCTGATTAAAGCTGTTGATGAATTTATTAAGGAGCCTTTAAGAGAAACAGACAAGCCATTTTTAATGGCAATTGAAGATGTATTTACAATTGAAGGTCGTGGAACAGTAGCAACAGGAAGAGTTGAAAGAGGGATTGTTAAATCTAATGAAGAAGTTGAACTTATTGGTATAAAACCAACTGTTAAAACTACTGCTGTTTCTATTGAGATGTTTAATAAGATTTTAGATGAAGGAAGAGCAGGTGATAATGTTGGAGTGCTTTTAAGGGGAATTAAAAAAGAAGACACAGAAAGAGGTCAGGTTTTGGCTAAGCCAGGAAGTATTACTCCGCACAGCGAGTTTGAGGGTCAGGTTTATGTTTTAACAAAAGAAGAAGGAGGAAGACATACTCCATTTTTCAGCGGCTATAAGCCCCAGTTCTATTTCAGAACCACTGATGTTACTGGAGATGTTATTTTACCTGAAGGTACTGAAATGGTGATGCCTGGTGATACTGTTAATCTGAAAATTAAACTAATCGCTCCTATTGCAATGGAAGATGGACAAAGATTTGCTATCAGAGAAGGAGGAAAAACCGTTGGGGCAGGAGTTGTTACAAAAATATTGAAGTAAGCAAAATAATTCTTAAATTGTCAAATTGTAAAATCAATTTGGCAATTTAATTTAATAACAATATATTAGTTCGTTAAGATGCCAAAGAAAAAAACAGACACTGTAGAAACTGAGATTAAAGGCAGACTGAGGATTAAGCTCAAAGCTTATGACCATAAAGTCATTGATACTTCTGCCAAACAGATTATTGAAATGGCTGAGCGTTATGGAGCTAAGGTCTTGGGCCCTGTTCCTTTGCCAACAGAAATTAATAAATATACTGTTAACAGATCCGCTTTTATTCATAAAAAAAGCAGGGAACAATACGAAATTAGAATTCATAAAAGATTAATTGATGTTTTAGGCACTAATGCCAAAGTGATTGACGCCTTAAGAAGTTTGAACTTGCCAGCAGGTGTTGATATTGAAATAAGAATGTAAAGAAGGATTGTTTTTCAGTAGATTAATTTTATATAATAATTCTTCATTTGAGCGGAACAGGAATAAATATTTTCGTTAAAAAAGAGATTTTTGATATAATAAAAATGATAAAATTAAATTTTAAAAAGTTATAAACAATTTAGAATAGCCAGTGGTTGAAGACCGGGCTATGCCCGGTTTTCAATTATGAAATAAATAAATAATAAATAATATGAAATTTATATTAGGTTTAAAAATAGGGATGTCAAAGGTTTTTGATAAAGACGGAAAGCCAGTTCCAGTGACTTTGATTGAGGCTGGTCCTTGTGAGGTTTTACAAATTAAGACCAAAGAAAAAGACGGTTATGAAGCTGTTCAGATTGGATTTTTAAGTTTAAAAAAAAATAAGACAAAAAAAAGCCAGAAAAATAAACCCTTTAAACATCTGAAAGAATTTAAGGGCGACATTTCAGAGTATAAGATAGGACAAAAAATTGATGTTTCTGCATTTAAAGATGTTAAATCAGTGAAAATATCAGGTTTTTCAAAAGGAAAGGGTTTTGCTGGTGGAGTTAAAAGATGGGGTTTCAGAGGACAGCCAGCAAGCAGAGGAGCAAAGGGTTCTATCAGAACAATAGGTTCAATTGGCGGTTCAACTCCTTCAAAGGTTATTAAGGGTAAAAAAATGCCGGGCAGAATGGGTTTTGATAGAACAACAGTTAAAGGCTTAAAAATAATTCAAATAGACGAAAAAAATAATGTTTTAATGATAAAAGGAGCTGTGCCTGGAAGAAGAGGAACTTTATTGGAAATCAGAGCTTAGAGATAAAAACTATGAAAATTACAATACACAATCAACAGGGTAAAAAACTTAAAGAAACTTTGCTGCCAAAGGAAGTTTTTGAAGTTGAACCAAATAATGATTTAATTTACCAGGTTATTGTTTCGCAAATGGCAAACAGAAGAAAATCTATAGCTCACAGTAAGAACAGGAGTGAGGTAAGAGGTGGAGGAAGAAAGCCCTGGCGGCAAAAAGGCTTGGGCAGAGCAAGGCATGGTTCAATAAGATCTCCAATCTGGATAGGTGGAGGGGTAACTTTTGGGCCAAGAAAAGAAAAGATTTTCAAAAAAATAATTCCCAATAAAATGAGAAAGCTGGCGCTGTTTATGGCATTATCATCTAAGGTAAAAAATAATTTATTAATTGTTTTGGATGATTTGAAAATTAGCGAACCAAAGACAAAATTAATTGTTGAAATTTTAAACAAGATTCCATCTAAAAAAGAAAGTTCATTAATTGTTTTGCCAGAGTTAAATAAAAACGTAATTCTGGCGGCAAAAAATATTCCTTATATTGAAACAATGCAGGCAAGAGATTTAAATTGTTTGGACATTATGTCTTTTAAATATTTGATTATGCCAAAAGCAAGTATTGAAATAATAGAAAGAACATTTTTAAAACAAAAGAAAAAAAACAAGAAAAAAGAAGTTAAGAGTAAATAACTATGGCATTCAAAGATTTTTTTAAAAGAAAAAAAGAACCAGAAAAAAAGAAGAAAGACAAATCCTCTGAAGTTTTGGTGGAAGAGAAGAAAAAAAAGCCCGTGAAAAAAACAAGAAAAAAAACTGATGAAGGGTTTGCTTACCGT
Organism: uncultured Candidatus Saccharibacteria bacterium; assembly: GCA_964450805.1. Lineage (GTDB taxonomy): Bacteria > Patescibacteriota > Minisyncoccia > Minisyncoccales > JANBVM01 > JANBVL01. The sequence continues at coordinate 70,311 of CAYVDD010000001.1, forward strand.
ATTTTAAAATCTCCCCATATTACAGAAAAAGCAACAGATTTAGCTAAAGATAACAGATATATTTTTAAAGTTTATGAAAAAGCCAATAAGCCTGAAATTAAAAAATCAGTAGAAAAATTATATGATGTTGATGTTTTAAGTGTTAAGATTATTAAAGTAGCTCCAAAGAAAAGGATTTTTAAAGGAATAAGAGGTGAAAGAAAGGGCTATAAAAAGGCGGTTGTTGAGATTAAAAAAGGTCAGAAAATTGAAATTTTTTCCAGATAATTTAAGTTTAAAAGATGAAAAAAAGAACATCACAATTTAAAAGCAAGAAATTGTTGACAAAGAAAAAGCCTGAAAAAGGATTACTTTTGACTTTAAAGAAAAGAGCGGGTAGGGGAGGCTCTGGAACAATTACTGTTCGTCATAAAGGAGGGGGAGTAAAAAGACGCTACAGAATTATTGATTTTGGACAGGAGAGAATAAATCAAAAAGGAAAAGTGATTGCTATTGAATATGATCCATACAGAACTGCATTTTTAGCTTTAATTAAATATGAAGATAATAAAAAAGGATATATTTTAGCTCCAACTAATATTAAGATAAATGATGAGATAATTTGTTCTGAAAATGCTGAATTAAAAAACGGGAATAGATTGCAGTTGAAAAATATTCCTGTTGGAACAGAAGTATATAATATTGAGTTAATGAAAGGTAAAGGAGGGAAAATAGTGAGGTCAGCAGGGACTTCAGCCAAAGTTTTAGCTCACGAAGGAAATTATACTAATCTTCAGATGCCTTCAAGCGAGATTAGAAAAGTTCCAAAAGATTGTTTTGCTTCAATTGGTCAGGTTTCTCATCCTGAAAAAAGATTTGAAAAAATAAAAAAGGCAGGCAGAAAAAGGCTTAAAGGCTGGAGGCCTACTGTCAGGGGAACAGCAATGAATCCTCCTGACCATCCTCATGGCGGAGGTTCAGGAGGAAAAGCTTCTATTGGTTTAAAGTATCCAAAAACTCCATGGGGAAAGCATGCGTTAGGGGTGAGAACAAGAAGAAAGAAAAGATGGACAAAAAAATTAATTTTACAAAGAAGGAAAAAAAAGTAATATTATAAGCACAAATAAAGCTAATAATTATAAATATTATGACAAGAAGTTTAAAAAAAGGTCCATATATTGATGAGAAGCTATTGAAAAAGGTTAAAAAATTGGAAGGGGATAAAACAAAGCCAATTAAGACCTGGTCCAGACGTTCTACTATTTCGCCAGAAATGATTGGTTATACTTTTTTAGTTCATAATGGAAAACAGTTTGTTTCAGTGAAAGTTAATGAAAGCATGATCGGTCATAAATTAGGTGAGTTTTCACCAACAACCAAATTTTTAAGGCATGGTGGAAAAATACAGAGAGAATTAGAGAAGAAATCTACAGCAAAACCAGCAGAGAAGAAATAGCTGTTAATTGTTAAAAATTATGATTTCAACTGCTAAATTAAGATATTTAAGAATTGCGCCAAGGAAAACAAGATTAGTTGCTGATTTGATCAGAGGGAAGACAGTTAAAAAAGCTGAAAGTATTTTGGCTTTTACCAGAAAAGGAGCTGCCTTACCTATTGCAAAACTTTTAAAACAAGCAGTTGCTAATGCCAAGGATAGTTTTCAAATAGATGATAATAATCTTTATATTTCTAAGATTATAGTTGATGAGGGAGCAAAGTATAAAAGACAGCTTCCTAGAGCCAGAGGCAGGGCTGATATAATTCTGAAAAAAACTTCCCATATTACACTTGTTTTAGATGAGATCGATAAAAAGAAGAAAAAACAAAAAATTAAAAAGAAAGAAAAAGTAAAAACAGTTAAAGAAGAAGTTTCGGAAGAGAAAGAAGAAGAGAAAAAAGAAGTGGTTGAGAAAAAGACAAGAAAGAAGTTTGAACCAGAAAAAATTAAATCTGAAAAACAAAAAGGTTTGAAGAGGTTTTTTAGAAGAAAAGCATTCTAAAAATTATGTCACACAAAGTCCATCCAAAAATATTCAGAATACAGAGGACAGAAGATTGGGAATCTCGTGGATTTTATGAAAAGAATTTTTCTTCATATTTAGAGGAAGATTTTAAAATTAGGAAATTTCTTAAAGAAAAGATGAAAAAATTGAGTGTGGGGAAAATTGAGATTGAAAGGTCATTAGGCAAGGTAAATATAATAATTTCTAGTTCCAGACCAGGATTAATTATTGGAAGAGGAGGTGAAGGAATAGAAAAGTTGAAAAAAGAATTAATTAACAAGGTTTTAGGAAAAAAATATTTAACAAAAACTAAAAAAGATAAAACTAAAACCCAAAGCAGATCAACCTTAAGGCTTGAAATTATAGAAATTAAAAACCCCTGGACTTATGCTTCTCTTGTTGCTCAGTTTATGGTCAGCCAGATTGAAAGAAGAATGCCTTATAGGCGTGTTTTAAAGCAGTCTTTATCTAAAGTTATGGCACAGAAAGAGGTTAAGGGAGCCAGGGTTGAGTTAGCTGGTCGATTGAATGGTATTGCAATTTCAAGAAAAGAATGGCTGAAACAAGGCCTTCTTCCAAGACAAACAATAAGAGCAGATATTGATTATAGCCATAAGATTGCTAAATGTAGTTATGGAGTAATAGGAGTAAAGGTTTGGATATATAAAGGAGAAAAATTTAAAAAACATGGCAATACTACAGCCGAGAAAAACAAAACACAGGAAAAGATTTAAAGGAAGATCAAAAGGGATTGCTAAACGGGGCACTGAACTTGCTTTCGGTTCTTATGGTTTAAAGGCATTGGAGGCCAGATGGATTAGTGCCAGACAGATTGAGGCAGCCAGACGGGCGATTATAAGATATTTAAAAAAAGGAGGCAAGCTTTGGGTTAGGATTTTTCCTGATAAACCAATAACATCAAAAGGAACAGAGTTTTCAATGGGCGGAGGAAAAGGTTCGGTTTCTCATTACTCCTGTTCTGTTAAGCCTGGAAGGATTATTTTTGAAGTAGAAGGAATAAAAGAAGAATTTGCTGTTAAAGCATTAAGAAAAGCAGCAGATAAACTGCCTATAAAAACCAAGTTTGTCAAAAAATAATTATGAAAATTGTGGAAATAAGAAAAAAATCAAAAACAGAATTAAACAACATGCTTCAAAGCTCAAGGAATAAACTGCGTGCTTTGCGTTTTGATTTAGCTTCAGGAAAAGTTAAGAACGTTAGAGAAGTCAGAAAGATTAAAAAAGACATTGCTAGAATATTAACCATATTAAAACAATCAAAGTAGATTTATGCCAAAAAAAAGATTAAAAGGCACAGTTGTTTCAGATAAAATGCAAAAAACAGTTGTTGTTAGAGTTGAACGTATAAAAACACATCCAAAGTACAGGAGAAGATATAAGATCAGCAAGAATTATAAAGCCCATGACGAAAAGCAAATTTCCAAAATAGGGGATAAAGTTATTATTGAAGAGTGCAGGCCAATTAGCAGACATAAGAAATGGAGAATAGTAAAACAAGAAGCAGAAAGTAAGAAGCAAAAAAAAGACAATAAAAAACAAGAAGTAAAAGTTAAAAAAGCAAAAGTAAACAAAGATTAAAATCATATGATTCAAATGCGGACAGTGGTAAAAATAGCGGATAATGCAGGAGGTAAAATACTTCAGTGCATTCTTGTCTTAGGAGGCGGCAAAAGGCGTTACGCACGGCTTGGTGATGTTATTGTTGGAACAGTTAAGAGCGCTGATCCAAGAAAAGATGTTAAAAAGCATGATGTGGTAAGAGCAGTAATAATAAGACAAAGAAAAGAATATAAAAGGCTTGATGGTACTTATATTCGTTTTGATGATAATGCCTGTGTTGTTTTAGAGGGTAAAACCAAGAAACCAAAAGGAGGAAGGGTTTTCGGACCAATGGCAAGAGAGGTAAAAGAAAAAGGTTTTACTGAAGTAGCAGCTATAGCTCAACAGTTAATATGAAAATAAAAAAAGGTGATACAGTATTAGTTATTTCAGGCAAAAACAGAGGAAAGAAAGGTAAGATTTTAAAAGCTTTCCCAAAAGAGAGAAGGGTTTTGATTGATGGAGTGAATTTAAGAAAAAAACACCAAAAACCAAGAAAAACAGGAGAAAAAGGTCAAATTATTGAAAAGCCTGCTCCTCTTAGTGTTTCAAACGTAAAACTGATTTGTCCAAAATGTAATAAAGCAGTAAGAGTAGGATATAAAATTACAGGCAATAAAAAATATCGCATTTGCAAAAAATGCAATAAACAAATATGATTGTTTTAAAAGAAAGATACAATAAAGAGGTTATTCCAAAAATGATGGAGAAATTTGGTTATAAGAACAAGATGGCTGTTCCAAAGATTGAAAAGGTTGTGATTAATACTGGTTTCGGGAAAATGATCAGCACCAAAACTTCTGATGAAAAGAAAAAAATAATAACTGCAATACTAAATGACCTAGCAGCAATTACAGGTCAAAAGCCTGTTTTAACAAAAGCAAGAAAGTCAGTTTCAGGCTTTAAAATTAGAAGGGGCATGCCGATTGGAGCAGCAGTGGTATTGCGCAGGAAAATGATGTCTGATTTTCTGGAAAGACTAATAAATATAACGCTTCCTCGTTCACGAGACTTTCAGGGAATTGATAATAAATCAGTTGATAAAAGTGGAAATTTAACCATAGCTATTAAAGAACACATTTCTTTTTCTGAGATTTTACCTGAAAAAGCAAAACACATATTTGGTTTGGAAATAACAGTTATAACCACAGCAGGAAATAAAGAAAAAGGTTTGGAGTTATTAAAGTTGATAGGTTTTCCAATGAAAAAATAATATGCCAAAAAAATCCCAAATTGCCAGAGCAAAAAAGAAACCAAAGTTTAAATCACGAGTTGTTCGTCGCTGTTTTAGATGTGGAAGGAAAAGAGCTTATATGAGAAAGTTTGGTTTGTGCAGGATTTGTTTCAGGGAAATGGCAAATAAAGGTCTGATTCCAGGAATTAGAAAAAGTAGCTGGTAATCATTAGCATCTAGGTATAAACCTTATAGCTTAAATATCTAAGAAACATGGATACAATAGCAGACATGTTAACATTAATAAGAAATGCACAAGCTGTTTTAAAAGAAACAGTTGCTATTCCTTATTCTGAAATAAAGTTTGAGATTGCAAAGATTTTGAAAAAAGAAAATTTTATTGAAGGAATTGAAAAAAAAGGAAGAAAAACTAAAAAATCAATTGAAATAAAATTAAAGTATGACGATAAAAAACCAGCTATATCCAGCCTTAGAAGAGTTTCCAGGCCAGGACAAAGGATTTATACTACAGCAGGAAAAATTAAGAAGGTAAGAGACGGTTATGGAATAACCATTATTTCAACCTCCAAGGGTTTGATGACTAATAAAGAAGCTAGGAAGAAAAATCTGGGAGGAGAAATTATTTGTGAAATATGGTGATTTTTTTAAAATCTAAACATTATGAGCAGAATAGGAAAAAAACCAATTAAAATACCAATAGGCGTAGAAGTAAATATTGATAAACGCAAAATTACAATTAAAGGTCTAAAAGGCGAACTCTCTCGTGAAATTAGGCCTGAGATTAAAGTTGAAGTTAAAGAAGGAAAGATTTTCGTTTCAATTAAAAAACAAACCAAACAAAGCAAAGCTTTTTGGGGATTAACCAGGGCTCTTTTAGCAAATATGGTTCAAGGAGTTGTTCATGGTTATGAGAAAAAATTAGAAATTCATGGTTTGGGTTATAAAGCTAATATAGAGGACGGAGAATTAGTGCTATCTGTTGGTTTTACTCATCCTGTCAAAATAAAGCCGCCAGAGGGAATTGAAGTTTCAGTTGAAAAAAATATTATCACTGTTTCAGGTATTGACAAACAACTTGTTGGTTTGATTGCTTCAAAAATAAGGAAAGTAAGACCAGCCGAACCTTATAAAGGAAAAGGAATCAAATATCAGGGCGAGCAAATTAGAAGAAAAGCAGGCAAAAAAGTTGCTACTACACCAGGAACTTAATTTTAAAAAATATGAGCAATATAAAAAAGAAAAGAAAACAAAGATTCAAAAGGCATAAGAAAATAAGAGCTAAGATTTCTGGAACAAAAGAAAAGCCCAGACTTTGTGTTTTTCGTTCAAACAAACATATTTATGCTCAGTTGATTAATGATAAAAATAATAAGGTTTTAGCTTCTTTGAGTGATTCAAAAATTAAAAAAACAAAAAAATCTTCTTCTGTGAAAGCTAAAACTGATGAAAAAAAAGTTAAAGATAAGTCAGGCAAACAGAAGAAAATTCTTTCTTCAAAAATATTAATAGCTTTTGAGCTTGGAAAAGCAGTTGCTAAAAAAGCTAAGGATTTAAAAATTACATCAGTTGTTTTTGATAGAGGAGGATATAAATATCATGGCAGAGTCAAAGCTTTAGCAGAAGGAGCAAGAGAACAAGGATTAAAATTTTAATAATATGCGAAGACAAATAAACACAAGAAATATTAAAATTAAGCAGGAATTTGATTCAAAGCTTTTGGATTTGTCCAGGGTTTCGCATACACGGGCTGGTGGTAGAAAAATACGATTCAGAGTAGTTATGGTTGTAGGAAATAAAAAAGGAAAAGTAGGGGTAGCCAGCGCTTCTGGTCTTGATGTTGCAGCTGCTATTGAAAAAGCAACCCGACTGGCGAAAAAAAGAATTATTCAAATACCTATTGTTAATGAAACAATTCCTCATGAAGTTTTTGCTAAATTTAGTTCAGCCAAAGTACTGTTGCGGCCTCAGAAAAAAGGAAGAGGACTGGTGGCAGGAGGCACTGTAAGAGCAATCTGCTCTTTAGCAGGAATAAAAAACATTTCTTCTAAGGTTTTAGGCTCAACAAGAAACAAGCTTAATAATGCAACAGCAATAATTAAAGCATTGAGCCAGTTGAAATTAAAAGAATCAAAAAAATAATAATTATGCAGCTTCACGAATTAAAACCAAATCATAAAAGGAAAAAAGGGAAAAGAATTGGAAGGGGTGGAAAAAGAGGAACTTATTCTGGCAGGGGTGTAAAGGGCCAGAAATCCAGAGCTGGTCGTCAAATGGTTCCTTCAATCAGACAATTGGTGAAAAAATACCCGAAATTGAGAGGGTATAGGTTTAAGCCTGTGAAGTCAAAGCCGGAAATTATTAGCCTTGAAACACTAGAAGAGAAATTTGAAAAAGGAGATATTGCTTCTCCAAAAATCTTGCTTGAGAAAAAATTAATCAGTAAAATAAAAGATAGAATTCCAGAGGTGAAAATTTTAGCAAAAGGAAAGCTGACCAAAAAACTGACTGTTAAGGATTGTCTGGTTTCAAAGTCAGCAAAGGAAAAAATTGAAAAAGCAGGCGGTTCAGTAGAATAGTTTAAAATCATGTGGTACGAAAAAATTATTCAACTATTTAAAATAAAAGACTTACGTAATAAGATTCTTTTTGTTTTGGGTATTTTTACTCTTTTTAGAATAATGGCAAATATTCCAATCCCTGGAATTAATCCTGAAAATTTAAAGATTTTTTTTGAGGAGTTTCAGGTTTTGGGTCTTTTGAATATTTTTACAGGCGGAGCTTTGGAGCGTCTTTCAATTGTTATGCTTGGCCTTGGCCCATATATCACTGCCACCATTATTTTACAGCTTTTAACAATGATTTTCCCTCAATTAGAGGAGCTTTCTAAAGAAGGTGGTGAAGAGGGAAAAAGAAAGTTTGAACAATACGGAAGAATCTTAACTGTTCCTTTGTCTTTGGTTCAGGCGTTTTCAATGCTGACCTTATTTTCAAGACAGGGAATAATTGGAGAACTTGATTTTTCTGCCAAGCTTAGCGCTATTTTAACTATTAGCGCAGGAGCATTGTTATTGATGTGGCTGGGAGAACTGATTTCAGAAAAAGGTCTTGGTAATGGAGTATCGCTTCTTATTTTTGCCGGAATTATTGCTGATTTTCCAAGGAATATCGGGCAGATGATATCTACTTACAAACCATCAATGTTTGGTTCTTATTTAATATTCTTTGTAATGGCATTATTAATTATTGCCGGAGTTACTTTAATTAATGAGGCAAGAAGAAATATTCCAGTTTCATATGCAAAAAGAGTTAAAGGTAGAATGGTTTATGGAGGTGCGTCTACTTATCTTCCTTTAAGTGTAAATCCAGCAGGAGTAATTCCTATTATTTTTGCTCTGTCAATTTTAACTTTTCCTTCAATGCTCACCAGTTTTATAAGCGGAGCAGGAGGAATCTGGGGAAGAATATCGCAGGTGATTGAGGGTTTTTTTAATAATATGTGGGCTTATGGAATTACATACTTTTCCTTGGTTTTCCTTTTCACTTATTTTTATACTCTTATTACTTTTGAACCAAAATCCATTGCTGATAATCTTAAAAAAATGGGTGGTTTTGTTCCTGGAATCAGACCTGGAGAATCAACCGCTAAATTTTTAGATTTTACACTTAACAGAATTCTGCCTTTTGGAGCTTTATTTTTAGGGCTTATTGCTTTAATGCCGACAATTATTCAAATAGTAACAAATATTACTGTTTTTAGTTTTTTAGTAGGAGGAACTTCAATAATGATCCTTGTTTCTGTAGTTTTAGAAACAATGAGAGAAATTGATTCTCAGCTGGAAATGAGGGAATACGATACTTTTTAAAAAGTAAAATGAGTAAAGAACAAATTATTATTATTTTAGGTGCCCCAGGCGCTGGAAAAGGAACTCAAGCAGAACTTTTAGCAGAAAGGTTTGATTTTTATCATTTAGAAACATCCAAAATTATTGCAAGGAATTTAGCTGATATTAAAAAAGATGATTTTATAGAAGTGGATGGCAAACAATACTCTCTTTTTGAAGAAAAAAAAAGAAGAGATTCCGGGATTTTAATAAGCCCTCCTTTAATTACTTTTTGGGTAAAGAATAAAATTAAGGAACTTAAAAAACAGGGCAAAAGCGTGATTATAAATGGTTCTCCCCGTACTTTGTATGAAGGTGAAGAGTTAATTCCTTTTTTAAAAGAATTGTATGGGACTGAAAATATACAGATAATTTTAATTGAATTAAGTGAAAAAGATTCTCTTTGGAGGAATGAGCACAGGAAAACTTGTGAACTAATGCATCATACAATAATCTATAATGACGAAACTTCTAAACTTAGGAAATGTCCTTTTGACGGTTCAGAGCTTGTGTTAAGAAAAGATGATAAACCTGAAATTATTAAAATTAGATTAAAACAGTATAGAGAAAGAACTTTTCCTTTAGTTGAGTTTTTTAAAAAACAGGGTTTGGAAGTTAAAAAAATAAACGGTTCTCCTGCTCCAGCTATTGTTTTTGAAAACATTTTAAAGGTTTTGAAATGATTCCAATAAAGACTGATTCAGAAATTAAGGTAATGAGAGAAAATGGTAAAATTCTGGCTTCTATAATGAAAGAAATAAAAAACAGGGTAGAGCCAGGAATTACCACGAAAGATCTAGATGGGCTTGCTGAAAGCCTCATTTTAAAATATGGCGGCATTCCTTCATTTAAGGGTTATGATAACTTTCCAGCAAGTTTGTGTGTTTCAACAAACGAGCAGATTGTTCATGGGGTTCCATCTGAAAGGATTTTAAAAGAAGGGGATATAGTGTCTCTGGATTTAGGATTTTTTAAAGATGGTTTTCATAGTGATATGGCAATTACTGCAGCAGTTGGAGAAATTATTCCTGAAACAAACAGGCTTATTAAAGCAGCAAAAAAAGCTTTAAAACTTGGGATTAAAAAAGCGAAAATTGGCAATACTTTTGGCGATGTTTCAAATACGATTCAAAGATTTATTGAAGACCAGGGTTTTGTTATAATAAAGGATTTGTGCGGTCATGGAATTGGAGAAAATTTACACGAAGAACCGCAAATTTTAAACTATGGGAAAAGACACAAAGGTTTTGAAATTAAACAGGGCATGTGCTTCTGTCTGGAGCCAATGCTGGCAATGACAGGAGAAGGAAAGATTAAAAAATCTAATGATGGCTTTGGTTTTGAGACAGAAAATGGCTCCTTATCATCTCATTTTGAACATACAATAGCAATAACAAAAAAGGGGGCAGAAGTATTAACTATTTTTTAGATATGATAAAATAAATGAATATGTCAGAGGTGCATCTTTCAGTTGTAATACCTGCCTATAACGAGGAAAAGAAGCTTCCTAATACTTTGCCTAAAATCTATGACTATTTAAAAAAACAATCTTATAATTGGGAGATTTTAATAGTCAGCGATGGTTCAAAAGATAATACTGCTCAGGTTGTTAAAGATTTAAGTTCTCAAATTGAGAATTTAAGGTTAATTGATAATAAAGAAAATCACGGTAAAGGTTATGTGGTAAAACAAGGAATGTTATCAGCCAAAGGAAAATACAGGCTTTTTACTGATGCTGATAATTCAACTCCAATTGAACAAGTTGAAAAAATGTGGCCAGAGTTTGAGCAAGGATATGAGGTAATAATAGGTTCACGCGATATAGAGGGTGCTAAATTAGCTGTTCCCCAGCCTTGGTGGAGAATAATAATAGGAAATGCTTTTAATCTGCTGGTTCAGATTATGGCTGGGCTTTGGGGGATTCCAGACACTCAATGCGGATTTAAAGGATTCACCAAACAAGCAGCAGAAGATATTTTTTCAATAACTAGGATTCCACGCTTTGCATTTGATGTTGAGATGCTGGTGATAGCTAAAAAAATGAAATACAAAATAAAAGAAATTCCAATTCTCTGGGTTAATGATAAAAGAAGTTCAGTGAAATTTAAAAGCATGGTTAAAATGGCAATTGATTTATTTCAAATAAGATTAAATATGATTAAAGGCATTTATGAAAGGTGAGAAGAAAACAAAATTTCCATCAGAATTAAGATTTGACCTGGTTTCCAAGGACTGGGTCATTATTGCTACAGGCAGGGCAAGAAAACCAGGTTTTTATAAAAAAAGCAAGAGAGTAAAATCTGAAGTTTTTAAAAAAGACTGTCCTTTTCATAATCTTGAAACTCAAAAAAGACCGGTTTTAGCATATTACAAGGGTAAAGAGATTCTATTTAAAATTGGAGAGATTCCTGAAAAATGGACAACCATTGTTATTCCTAATAAATATCCAGCTCTTCTTCCTTATTCAAAATTAGAGGAAAGAAAGGAAGGCAAATTTTACAAAACCATGAATGCTGTTGGTTTTGCTGAGTTGGTTTTAATGAAAGATCATAAAAATCATTTTCCTCATTTTGAATTTTCTCAAATAAGAGAAGTTTTTGAAGTTTATCAAAAAAGATATTTGGATTTAATGAAAAAAAAGTTTGTGAATTATATATCAATTTTTCACAATCATGGCATTGAGGCTGGTGCCTCGCAGTCGCATCCTCATTCCCAGATTATCACCACCCCTTTAATTGACCTTGATTTAAGAAAAGCACTTATAAATTCAGGTAATTATTTTAAAGAAAACAAGAAATGTATTTATTGTGAGATGAATATCTGGGAAAGGAAAGTGAGAAAAAGAATTGTTTTTGAAAATGATTTATTCTTAGCAATCTGTCCTTTTGCATCAAAAGCAGCTTTTCAGGTCATTATTTCTCCTAAAAAACATTTAGCATATTTTGAAAAAATTAATGGGAATGAAAAAGAGCAGTTAGCAGAAGTTTTTGGAAAAGTAATGAAAGCCCTTTATAGAGGTCTGTCAGATCCTGCATATAACTTTTATTTGCATACTGCTCCTTGTGACGGAAAAGACTATCCTTATTATCACTGGCACTGGACAGTACTGCCTAAAACAGCTAGTCCAGCTGGTTTTGAAATAGGAACTAGAATGGAAATTTCAACAATTGAGCCGGAAAAAGCAGCAGAGTATTTAAGAAAACAACTGAAAAATTAATTTAAGATTTTCTACGGGTTATGAAAAAATTTATTATAGCAAACTGGAAATGCAATCCAACAACTCTGACTAAAGCAAAACAGCTTTTTAATTCAATAAAAAAAGGATTAAGAAATATTAAAAAAACTGAAATAATAATCTGTCCGCCTTTTATTTATTTAAAAGAAATAAATAAGTTACAAAAATCAGTAAAGTTAGGAGCCCAGAACTCTTGCTGGGAGGAAAAAGGAGCTTTTACTGGAGAAATTTCACCAGTAATGTTAAAGGATTTAGGCTGTGAATATGTTATTTTAGGTCATTCTGAAAGAAGAAAATATCTTTCTGAGAATAATGATTTAATTAATAAAAGGCTGAAAAAGGCTTTTGAAAAAGATTTAAAGCCAATTTTATGCATTGATAATGTTTCTCAAATTGAAAAGGGTTTAAAGGGAGTTGCAAAACAAAAAGTAATAATAGCTTATGAGCCTGTCTGGGCAATCGGCACTGGTAAAACTCCAAGTTTTCAACAGGCCAAATTATTTAATAATAGAATTAAAAAGATTGTAGGGGATAATGTTGCTGTTTTATATGGAGGTAGTGTTAATGCTGAAAATGTTGAAGGATTTATTGTTAAATCAGGTTTTAATGGGATTTTGGTAGGAGGAGCATCTTTAAAGCCAAAAGAATTTATAAATATAATTAAGATTGTTGAAAACTGTTAAGGGTTGATTTTTTCACTCTATTTTTGCTATAATGCAAGACATTAAGCTTATGAACAATATATCAGAAGGTCATTTTTATAATCCAAATATTGGAAATTTAAAATTCAATCAAGTTATTGATGAGATTTTTAATTATATAAGATCAGGACCAGAAAATTTTTATGACATTATTGTTGGCTGTGATTCTTCTTCTCAGGAAAGACCTCAGTTTCCTGTGGTAGTGGTTGTTTTGAGAAAAGGCGCTGGAGGCAGGTTTTTCTTCAAAAAAATCAATTATGATGATAGAAAATTTTACACCTGGAAGGAAAGAATCTTGGAAGAAGTTTTAATATCCTGTGAATTGTCTTTAGAGCTCAGAGAAACTTTAAATAAAAGAATTAAAGAACTTGGAAGCGGATATAATTATCAGTTCCGCTACATTCATGCTGATATTGGAGAAAATGGTGACACAAAAGAAATGATAAAAGAGGTTGTTGGACTTATTAAAGGGAATGGTTTTGAAGCAAAAATTAAACCTGAAGCTTATGTGGCTTCAGCTGTTGCAGATAGGTATACTTAAAAACATGAAATCTAAAGAAGTCAGGAAAAGGTATTTAGAATTCTTTAAATCCAAAAAGCATGCTGTTATTCCCAGCGCTTCGCTTATTCCAAAAGATTCTACTACTCTTTTTGTTGGTTCTGGAATGCAGCCGCTTGTGCCGTATTTGTTGGGAAAAAAGCATGTTCAAGGCACTCGTCTAACTAATTCTCAAAAATGTTTTCGGGCTGAAGACATAGAAGAAGTGGGTGATAACCGTCACACCACTTTTTTTGAAATGCTTGGTAATTGGTCTTTAGGAGATTATTTTAAAAAAGAACAGTTAACTTGGTTTTTTGAATTTTTAACAAAAGAATTAAAAATTAATCCAAAAAAACTTTATGTAACAGTTTTTCGTGGCAATAAAAACATTAATATTGATAAGGATAAAGAGTCTGTAGAAATATGGAAAAAATTATTTATTAATGCTGGAATTGAAGCAAAAGATATTGATTTTAGTGAAAAAAAAGGCATGCAGGATGGAAGAATTTTTTATTACGATGATACTAAAAACTGGTGGTCTCGTTCAGGAATTCCTAAAAATATGCCAATAGGCGAGCCAGGAGGGCCAGACAGCGAAGTTTTTTATGATTTAGGAGTTGATTTAAGGCATCACGAAAAATCCTCCTGGAAAAATCAGGTTTGTCATGTAAATTGCGATTGCGGCCGTTTTGTTGAAATTGGAAACAGTGTTTTTATGGAATATGTAAAAACAGAAAAAGGTTTTGAAAAGCTGTCCCAAAAAAATGTTGATTTTGGAGGGGGATTGGAAAGAATAGCTTTAGCTGTTCAGAATAAAACCAGTATTTTTGAAATTGATGTTTTTATGCCTGTGATTGAAAAAATAAAAGAATTATCAAAAGGCAAGGAATATATTAAAAACAGCAAGGCATTTGAAGTTATTACTGACCATATTAGAGGTATTGTGTTTTTAGCTTCTGAGGGGATTGTTCCTTCTAATGTAGAAAGAGGATATATTTTAAGAAGGCTTATAAGAAGAGCAATAAGATTTGGCAAGCTGATTGATATGCCTAAGAATTTTTTAGTTCCTTTGGCTAAACAAGTGATTGAGATTTATAAAGATGATTATTCTGAAGTTAAGTCAAACGAAGATAATATTTTGAAAATAATTAGTATAGAACAAAAAGAATTCAGTGAAATATTTGAAAAAAACAAGATGAAGGCTGAGAAAATAATTATAAAAGAAAAAAAACTTACAGGACTCGTTGCTTATGGAATATATCATACTTTGAGTATAGAGCCTGAAGAGAGTTTAAAAATAGCAAAAGATCATAATATTCCCATCTCAAAAGAAATCACTAAAGAGATTGAATACGCACGCAAGGAGCATCAAAAAATTTCTCGTGCCGGAGCTAAAAAGAAATTTGGAGGTATCGGCAAAGAGGCTAGTTATGAAGCTGTAAAACTTCATACTGCGACTCATTTACTTCATCAGGCTTTAAGAGAAGTATTAGGAGAGCAGGTTAAACAAATGGGTTCAGATATTACTCATGAGAGATTACGTTTTGATTTTTCATATCCAGAGAAAATGACTATTCAGCAAATCAAAAAAGTTGAAGAAATTGTTAATGAGAAAATAAAACAAAACTTAGAGGTTAAAAAAAAGGAAATGAATTATTCTGATGCTATTAAATTAGGTGCTTTAGCGTTTTTCAAGGAAAAATATCCTGACAAAGTAACAGTTTATTCAATAGGCGACTTTTCAAAAGAAGTTTGCGCAGGTCCTCACGTTAAAAAAACAGGGGAGTTAGGCAGTTTCAAAATCATCAAAGAAAAGTCTATAGCAGCTGGAGTAAGAAGAATAAAGGCAGTTATTGGATAAGTTCGAGTCCTACCTCCGGAGCCGTTAAGCCCGAGTCAAGGGCTCGGGTTTTTGGTTTGACAACAGAAAAGGGATAAGGTAGAAAGAGATAGATTATAATTAACAATAATTAAAATTAAAGAGTGATAAGTGATAAGAAATGAATAAGGTTCAAGTTTTGGATTGGTCTTTTTTAGACGACCGAGATAAAGAAAAAGTAGAGACATTTAGAAGTTTCAAATTAAAGATAAAATTTGTGCGTGAAATTGCTCGGAAGAAAAAAGTTATTGGTCATAATCTTAAAGATATAGAAATCAACGGGATTGCTCCTGTTGTGGCTTATGTGTGTACTGGCTGTGATAGGTACGTGAGTGGTATGCCATACACAGACGAACATGGCTGGCATCACTGTAGAATCTGTGGGGAATCTTTGGGTGACGTTAGGTGGTAAATATATAAAGGAATTTTAGAAATAACAAAATTTTTAAGTGCGATAATCAATCGCCTTATTTTTTAAAAAGCACCAAAAATAGATTTTAGTATCGTCCAACCAAAGGGGTTTTGATCCTGAGAGCCTCCAATTCTTCTCTCATTTTTCTCCAATTAAAAGTTCTAAGTGTGTTCATTAGGGGGAGCTCGTAAAAATCGCCTTAGAGTCGGTTTTTTGATAGAATAAATCAATATGGATAAAAATGTTATTTTAAGAGTTAAAAATTTAAATGTGGATTTTGGTAAGGAAAGAGTGATCGAAGATTTAAGTTTTGATTTAAAAGAAAAAGAATTGTTAGTGGTCTTAGGGCCAAACGGCGCTGGGAAAAGCACTCTTTTGAAAACCCTATTGGGTTTAATACCTTATCAGGGGAAAATACAATGGAAAAACAATGTCCATAAAGGTTACGTGCCGGAAGAGTTTGTTATTCCCAGCAATCTTCCTTTAAACCTTAAAGAATTTTTTCAGTTTAAAAAAGATTCTCCTAAAGAAATTTATAAGACTCTTGGATGGGTGGGAATGAAAGCTTCAGAAAAATTTTTTAAAAAAAGACTGTACACTTTTTCTTCGGGTCAACTGAGACGAATATTGATCGCCTGGGCAATGTTTGATGAACCTAATGCTCTGTTTTTAGATGAGCCCATGCTATACATTGATATTCACGGCAGGGAAACAATTTATGACTCTTTAGTAAAGCTCTGGGGAACAAAGAGACAAAGTATTATTTTGGTTAGCCACGAAATAGGAGAAGTTTGTAAAAAAGCAGATAAAGTTTTAGCTCTGAATAAAAGAAAACTCTTTTATGGATCTCCAAAAGAAATTATTACTCCTCAAAATTTAGCTAAAATTTATGGATCTCCAATTTCTTTATAGTTTAATAGTCGGTGTTGCTATTGGCGGAGTCGCGGGTTATTTAGGTTCTTTGATGGTTACCAAAAGAATGGCTTTGGTTGGCGATGCTTTAGGCCATGTTGCTTTGCCTGGCGTGGCTCTGGCCTTGATTTATGGATTTAATCCTTCTTGGGGAGCCATTCCCGCTTTATTTTTTGGAATCTTACTTATTTGGTTTTTTGAAATACGTACTAAATTGCCAATGGAAGCATTAACTGGCATAGTGTTTACAGCTAGCGTAGCAATTGCCTTTTTATTCTTGCCAGAAAGTGAAATTTCAACTGCCTTAATCGGTGATATTTCTGAGATAAACATGATTGATACTATTGTTTCAGTGATTTTATCTTTGATCGTATTTCTGATTCTGAAAAGAATTTTTTCAAAGATGATTTTAATAAGCATTTCAGAGGACTTAGCCAGAGTGGAGCACGTTGATACAAAAAAATATAATTTCATTTTTTTGCTATGTATTGCTATTGTTGTGGCTTTAGGAATAAAGGTAACAGGTTCTCTTTTAATGGGCGCGTTGGTAATTACTCCAGCTGCTGCAGCCAGAAATTTTGCTTCTAATTTATTGCAATATTCTTTTGGAGCTTTAACAATTGGTGTCATTTCCTGCGTTTCTGGTATTTTACTCTTTAAATTATTTTTACTGCCAGCTGGACCTTTCGTTATTTTGACAGCCACCTTAATATTTTTAATATCATTAATTTTTAAAAGATAAGAGACTGAGGAATTCTAATTTATTTAGGTTTTCTTTTATTTCTATCCAGAGTTAATAGCTCTGAAGGCGTCCAACAAGGGGAGTTTTGTTGAAGCCCGAGCCAAGAGCTCGGGTTTTGACTTTCTAACAACAACCCTGTAATATCTATCTTGCTAAGGAGGAAAAGCTCCTTTCTAATTTAATAAAGAAAAGAGGTTGTAAAAAAGATGGGTAAAGAAAAAGCCACTAAGGCTATTTGTAAGGTTTGTGGGGGACCAATCGTTGAATTACTTGAGGTTGAACATGATCCAAAGAGTGGGCCACCAGTTTATGGACCCGCTTCAAGGAGACAATTTAATGAGGTTAGTAAAGGGTTTCATTGTAAAAAGTGTGGAATCAAGTATCAATTCCCGCCCGAATAAAAAAGCGGAAAAACTTTTATGGTTCATATAATCTAATCTATCTCTGAGCACTCTTTTTCGGTCAGAGATTTTTTTATTTTATACTAATATTGTTGCACCATATAAGAGTCCCCAAATCCCGAAGATTTTCCCTAATTTCTCTCCAATCAACGGTTCTGAACGCGTCCAACAAGGGGAGCCCGTAAAAATCGCCTTTTTTAAAATATGATTTGATTGTTGAGATTTATATGTTATATTGTGTTTATGTTCATTGTAAAAAAAGAAGCGAAAGAGGTAGGAGAAGTGTCTTGGTCGAAATATTGTGAAAAAGTAAAGAGTGGAGTGGCGAAGAATAATGAATTAAATGAATTAGAAGTTTACGATATATTAGCAAACTATATTATTTTTTCTGGTATTTCTATTGAAGATAAAAGGAGGTTGATTGAAGAACTACCTAGCAATAATTATCTTGCCGAATTTGTGTCGCTACAATTGATCCAATTTGAAATTTAATTTAACCTTTTTAACAAGGTTTTTTCTTTTACCTTTTCAAAAATAAAAGATTTTTATATAATAGACTAATGTCTAAAAAGATATTTGATATTATACCTCCAGAGAATATAGAGAAAGATAAAAAGCCAGTTGCTAAAACCTTTAAGAAAAAGATTTCTGAACAAGAAGCTGTTGAACAAATAAAGGAAAAGGCTGATATCGTAGCTGTTAGTGAGAAGATTGAAAAGAAAGGTTTTAAGGCTGGACGGGTTATTATTCCTATTTTTATAGCTTTGTTTATTTTTGTTGCCTTTCAAATTTCAAAGGCTGAAATTGAAATATGGCCTAAAACAGAATTAGTTAATCTTGAAACAGAATTAACAATTGATGTTAATGCTGATAAAATTGATTTATCTTATAAGACTATTCCTGCCCAGGTTTTTGAAAGTCAAAAAGTTCTTTATGAGGAATTCCAGTCAACAGGTGAAACTTTGAAAAAAGCAGAAGGAGTAATAAGACTTTATAATGAATATTCAACCAAATCTGAAACATGGCTTAAAGGAACCAGGTTTGTATCATCAGAAGGCAATCTTTTTAAGTCAAAAGACAAGATTATTGTACCAGGGGCTGAGCTTAAAGATGGAAAACTTATTGCCAGATACGTTGATGTTCCTGTGATTGCTGCTGAACCAGGTGAAGAATATAATATTGAACCAAGTTATTTTTCAATATATGTTTTCAGGGGAACGCCAAGATATACTAAATTCTACGGAGAATCTTTAAATCCAATGACAGGTGGTGGAGAGTATCCTCAGGTGACAGCTAAAGACTTAGAGTCAGCAGAAGAGATTTTAGTTCAAAAAACTGAAAGTGCTTCTGAACTTGCTCTGGAAAATAAAATCCCAGATGATTTAATTTTTTTAGAAGATATTTTAAAAACAGAAATTTTGGAAAAATTTTCTTTAACTAAAGAGGGAGATGAAGTAAAAGATTTTGATTTTAAAGTAAAAGCCAAATCAAAAACTCTTTTGTTTAAAGAAAAAGACATTAAAAATTATATTAAACAGCTCATTCTTTCCCAGGATTCCAGCAAAAAGTCATTTTACGAAGAAAGTTTAAAAATCAACTATACTCTTCAAACCATTGATTTTGATTCAGGCAAAGCACTTATTTCTTTAAGCGTTTCAGTTGAGGTTTATTCTGATATTAACTTTGACCTTCTTAAAAGAGAGCTAAGAGGTAAATCCTTGGCTGGAATAGCTGTGTTTTTAGAGAGCCAATCAGAAATTGAAAAAGCAGAAGTTGAACTCTGGCCTTTTTGGGTTAAAAGTGCGCCTAAAAATATTGAAAAAATTGATATTAATTACAGCTTCATAAACAGTTCAATCTAAAAAAAACAGGGTTGACCAAAATACGAGTATTTGGTAAAGTAATCAATTACCCGTGGAAGAAAAGAAAAATAAAATTAAAAAATTTGGAATAGTTATAAAGGCTCTGCCTAGTGCCAGCTTCAAAGTGAAATTAGAAGACGGTAAAGAAGCTTTGTGTCATTTAGCAGGAAAAATGAGAATGTACAGGATTAAGATTCTGCCTGGTGACAAAGTAACTGTGGAGCTGAGCCCTTACGATGAAAAGAGAGGAAGGATTGTCTATAGAAACCGCTGACAAAAAAAAGTCAAAGAAACTAATAATCTTCTCGAATTTTCATTCGAGAATGTTTGTCATTTAAATAGATATATTAATTTAAATCAAATGAAGGTAAAGTCATCAGTGAAAAAATTCTGCAAAGACTGCAAGGTTGTTAGAAGAAAGGGCCGGGTTTATATTATTTGTAAAAAGAATCCAAAACATAAACAACGTCAAGGATAATTTAGACTATAGGTTTTTACGTCTATTTAAACCTAAATCTAAATCCTTAAAAAATAGATAAGATGCCAAGAATTGCAGGTATAAACATACCAGACCAAAAAAGAATAATTATTGCTTTAACCTATATTTACGGAATAGGTCGTTCTTTGAGTGAAAAGATATTAATAAGCGCAGGCATTAAACCCTCAACAAGAGCAAAAGACCTTAGTGCAAAGGAAATCAGTCGTTTAAAAGAGGTGATTGAAAAAAATTACAAAGTTGAGGGAGAAAAAAGAAGGGAAAAAATGGTCAATATTAAGAGATTAAAAGATATTGGATGCTGGAGAGGAATGAGGCATATAAGAGGTTTACCAGTAAGAGGCCAAAGAACAAGGACAAATACGCGCACAGTTAGAGGAAATGTCAGAAAAACAGTTGGTTCAGGCAGAAAAGCAGCTCCAGCACCAAAGTAATATAAAGCAGCATGCAAAATGCTTGATGTAAAATCATGGGTAAGAAACGTGTAATAAAAAAAAGCAAAGAGGAATTATTAAAAGAAAGAGATAAAATAGAAGCAGCAGTCAGAAAAGATGTTCAAATTAAAACTGCTCAAAAAGTTAGAGAAGCTAGACTTTATGTTTTTTCTTCATATAATAATACTATTTTAACTTTAACTGATCCTTCAGGACATGCTCTTTATTGGACTTCTGCAGGCCGGCTTGGTTTTAAAGGAACAAAAAAAGGAACTCCTTTTGCTGCTTCCAAGGTAGCAGAAACAATGGTATATGCGATTTATAAGTTAAAGATAAACAGAGTCAGAGTTTTTGTTAAAGGCGTTGGGTCTGGTAGAGAGTCAGCGATTAGGAGTT
The DNA here is from genome assembly GCA_964450805.1 of uncultured Candidatus Saccharibacteria bacterium. Lineage (GTDB taxonomy): Bacteria > Patescibacteriota > Minisyncoccia > Minisyncoccales > JANBVM01 > JANBVL01. Next base: position 91,000 of record CAYVDD010000001.1, read on the forward strand.
TAGCTGGCAGGAATTTTGATGTTGTTTCTATTAAAGATGTAACTCCTATTCCTCACAATGGTTGCAGGCCAAAGAAACCAAGAAGGGTATAGTTTTTATGAAAAAAGTAGTTTGTAAAATTTGCAGAAGAGCAGGGGAAAAGCTTTTTTTAAAAGGTGAACGTTGTTTTTCTCCAAAATGTTCGATGATAAGAAGGCCTTATGCTCCTGGTCAAAAAAGCAAGAAAAGGAGACGTCCTCTTTCTGAATATGGTAAAGAATTAAAAGAAAAACAAAAACTTAAAAATTGGTATAATTTAAAAGAAAAACAATTTAAAAACTACGTTAAAGTCTTGTTGGCTAAAAAAGGAAAAATGGAAGAGGCACCTTTGCTTTTAATTAAAACTCTGGAATCCAGGATGGATAATATAGTGTTTCGTTCAGGTTTTGTTTTATCAAGAAGAAAGGCGAGAAACTTGGTGTCGCACAGTTATTTTCTGGTTAATGGAAGAACAACAAATATTCCTTCTCGTCAACTTAAAAAAGGAGACGTTGTTTCTTTAAAACCTCAAAAATTAAAAAAGAATATTATTAAGGAATTCAAACAATTAATGAAAAAGCAAAAAGTGCCAAGTTGGCTAAAATTGAACAAAGAAAAATTAGAAGTAAAAGTAATTGGTGAACCAACTTTAGAAGAAGTGGCTCCACCAGTAGATATATTATCAATATTCGAGTTTTATTCGAGATAACATTAGCTTGTTTGATGTGTTGGAATAATAAATTAGATATTCTAATATTTCAATACTTCTGCATTCTAATAAATATATATGATTCCACTACCGCCTAAAATAAAGATTATTAAGAGACAAAAAAACAAAGCTATATTTGAAATAGAGGCTCTTTATCCTGGTTATGGAATAACAATTGGCAATTCTCTAAGAAGGGTGCTTCTTTCTTCTTTGAGCGGAGCTGCGATTACTCAAGTGAAAATTAAGAATGTTTCTCACGAATTTTCGACAATTCCAGGCGTTTTAGAAGATGTTGTTAATATCATGCTTAATTTGAAGCAGATTAGGTTTAAAATTTTATCTGAAGAGCCTCAAAAAGCTGTTTTAAAAGTAAAAGGTAAAAAAGATGTGAAAGGCTCTGATTTTAAACTGCCAAGTCAATTAGAGTTAATTAATAAAGATTGTCATATTGCAACTTTAACAGAAAGTAAATCAGACCTGGAAATGGAAATTAAAGTTGAAAAAGGAATAGGCTATGTACCAAGAGAATTGAAGAAAAAAGAAAAACAGGAAATCGGAACCATTGCTTTGGATGCAATCTTTACGCCAGTCAAAAGAGTTTCTATCAGAGTAGAAAACATGAGGGTTGGCGAAAGAACAGATTTTGACAGGTTGTTTTTGGAAATAGAAACTGATGGAACAATTTCTTCAGAAGATGCGTTTTCACAGGCTTCAGAAATCTTATTCAAACATTTTGATTTGTTCTCTAGATCTTTTGTTACTGTTAAAGATAAAAAAGTGCAAGAATTAAAAGAACAGGATAAAGAAAAAACCAGTAAAAAGGAAAAGAAAGTAGAAAAAAAAGATGAAAAAAAGAAAAAAAGGAAGAAAGCTTAATAGAGAGAGTAGTCAAAGAAAAGCTCTTTTAAGGTCTTTAGCTAGAGAGCTTTTTTTAAGAGGAAAGATTAAAACTACTTTAGCCAAGGCTAAAGAGGTTTCAGTTTTTGCCCAAAAGCAAATCACTAAAGCAAAGAGTGCCAGTCTCAGTTCTAGAAGGCTTTTAGCTAGAAATTTTTCAAGAGATATAGTAAAAAAAATAATTGATGAAATTGCTCCAAAGTATAAGCAGAGAAAAGGCGGCTATACAAGAGTTATTAAGCTTGGGCCAAGGAAATCAGACGGGGCAAAAATGGCAATAATAGAATTAGTTAAATGATTATACAACGTAAAACCCATACAATTGATGCAACAGATCAATCATTAGGAAGGCTGGCAACCAGGATTGTTTTATTTTTGCGTGGAAAACAAAAACCAGATTTTTTTCCTCATAAAGACATGGGTGATTTTGTTATTGTTAAAAATATTTCAAAAATGAAAATTACTGGCAGAAAAATGGAGCAGAAGAAATATTATAGGCACTCAGGTTATATGGGTGGATTAAAAGAAACTTCTTTGAAAAAACTTTTTAAAGAAAAGCCTGATGAGGTTTTAAAAAAAGCTGTTTCAGGAATGCTTCCAAAAAACAAACTAAGAGTTAATCAGTTAAAAAGATTGAAATTTGAAAAAAATGATTAATTAATATTATGCCTAAAGCTAAAAAAACAAAAGTTAAAAAGGAAAAAAAGGCTGGGAAAAAGAGAAAGTCAACAAAAAAGAAAGTTAAAAAAGAAGCCAAGAAGAAGATAGATAAAGGAGTTAAGAAAAAAACAGAAAAAGAGGAAACTGCTGAAACCAAGTATTATGAGACAGTTGGAAGAAGAAAAAGAGCAGTGGCCAGAGTTAGAATTTTTACAAAAGGAAAAAGAGATTTTTTAATTAATAACAAGCCTTTTAAAGAATATTTTCCAAGCCACGAACTTCAAAAAACAGCCTCAGCTTCTCTGGAGAAAATGAAGTGTCTTGATAAATTCAATGTTTCTGTTGTTGTAAGAGGAGGTGGATTAAATGCTCAATCTGAGGCAGTGCGTCATGGGATAGCAAGAGCTTTAATGCTTTTTAATCCTGATTTCAGGAAAAGATTAAAAAAAGCAGGATTTTTAAAAAGAGACTCAAGAATGAGAGAGAGAAAGAAGCCAGGTTTGAAGAGGGCAAGACGAGCGCCTCAGTGGAAGAAGAGATAGCTAATATAATTAAAGGAAATGAAAATTTAAAACAAAAACTGTCTGATAATATAGGCAGTTTTTAATTTATTTCTTTTATTCTTTATGAATTCTTTTTTGAAGTTTCTAATTTTTAGGAAACTCAAAAAAAAATAGAATAGAAGAAGAAAAAATTATTTGTTTTTTATCTTTTTTTCATATCTTTTTTCCTCGTTTTTTAAAAAGGCGAGGTGATTGTTTAGAATCTGGAGAGCTTTTTTTCTCTCCTCTTTTTCCAATGCACTAAAAGAAGGGGTTTTTTTAATTTCTTCTAATGCTTTCTTTATATGGGCGATTTCTTTTTTTATCGTTTTTAAATATTCCACTTCTTCTTTTAAATGTTCTGTTTCCGACATATATTTATTAAACAAAATGAAACCAAATATGTCAACATATACTTTTGCTTTTGAATAAAACCTAAAATTTGACAAAATAAGTGTGATAGATATATACTTAAATTACTTTCTGTAGGAACTCAGAAGGAGGTCGGTAAATTTAATAATTTTTTCAAAAAACATGACAAACAAAGTTTATGTAGGAAACCTTTCTTTTAGCACTACTGAAAATGTTTTAAAAGATTTGTTTTCCCAGGCTGGAGCAGTGGAATCTGTTTCTATTATAATGGATAAATTCTCTGGCAGGTCAAAAGGATTTGGATTTGTGGAATTTTCTTCAGAAGAAGAAGCGAAAAAAGCAATAGAAATGTTTAACGGAAAAGAATTGGAAGGAAGAAATATTGTTGTAAACGAAGCCAAACCAATGGAAAAAAAGCCTTTCAGGAAATTCTCTGGTAATGACAGGGGATTTGATAAAAAAAATTTTTAAGAAAAGACTGGAAATCTAAACAAAGAACCTAAAAACAGGACAGGTTAAGACTGTCCTGTTTTCTTAAAGAGCGGGTTAGCAGTTATAATATGATTTTTTCAGAAACAAATAAATTTCCTCTATCTAATAGATAGAATTTCCTTGCTTTAATATTTAAAAAAACTTGAGGATTTTCAACCATCATCATATCAATGATATTTATTCTGTCCCTGTTGTCAATTTCAGTAATTTTTAAAGCATTGTCAGTGATTAAAACCAAATAATTATTATTTATCCAATATATATCCCTTATATTTTCTGAAAGCCTGGCCAGAAAAATAGTTTCTTTAGCTTGTACTCTTGGTTGATGTGTTTGCTCTTCTAAAAAGAAAATCTTTATTTCTGAACTAGAAAGATATGCAATTTTATGTTTATCAGGAGAGATTTTTAGAAAACTTGTGTCTTCAGAGAATTTCTCAAATATTTCTTTATCCTGATTTAAAAGATAAAGGGTTTTTTCTTCCTGCAAGAAAATTGTTCTGTTAAATATATACAGCTTATATTCAGTTTCCTGTTTTACATTAAAGGGTTTATTTGTGATTTTTTCCTTTGATGATAAAGATTCATTAGTTTTATAAACATAGCCTGAATTATCAAGATAATATATATATCCATTCACAATTTCATAAGTCAGGCTATTTTCAATAAGAGGCTGGGGTGCTTTTGCTTTTGTTAAGAACAAAGGAACTTTATCAATATCAATCTTAAAATAATTGATTTGTTCTTTAATTGCAGTCTGAATAAAGAGGTTATTATTGTCAGTAAACTTTAAATCAATCAGCTCAGCAGCATCTTTATCAAAATCAGTTTCTTTTAAAAGATGACTTTTTACGTTTTTTTCCAGGTTATATGATTTAAGATTCCAGGTGTTTTTATCCTCTTCTTTTATTACAGCTCTTTTTTTGTCTTTTGAAAACCAAATATCTTTAACACCAGTGCTTATAAGTTCAAGGCTCGGGTCTTTTGGAAAAAGAACAATGTTTTTGGCTTCGACAACCTGTTTTTCTTTTACTTCCAGGTTTTTCTCCCAAGTATAATAGTTTTGTTTCTGCACCTTAATATTGTATGTTTTGGGCAGCAGATTTTCAATTAAAGTGGAACTGAAGAAAAAGTCTGTTTTTGCAGCTAGGTTGTCGTCTAAATAAACCTCTACTTGTTTTGGGTTTATTGTCTTAATAAAAAGACCACCTGTTTGAGTCAGTTTTTTGTTCTTAAAATCAATCCTATAACCCTGTACATAAAGGGTTAATATCGGAGCAACTGCTACAAAAATAGAGAAAAAAATCAAAAATAAAATCCTTCTGGTTATTTTTTTCATTGTTAATATTATTAGTTATATTCTGTTTAAATGCAAGTTTTTTTAAGCAGTTCAAGTTTGCAAAATTTAGCAGTTTAACTTATACTAAAACTGAAACTTAGAGTATTTATTTTTTAAAATATGAAAATTGGTATTGATTTAGGAACTTGCAATTCAGTTATTTTTTTACCTAACAAAGGAGTAGTTTTACAAGAGCCATCAGTTGTGGCAATAGCTTTGGTTGAAAATAGAGTCCTGGCTGTAGGGAGAAGGGCAAAAGAAATGATGGGCAGGACCCCTGACAATATTAAAATTTACAAGCCTTTGAAAGACGGAGTAATTGCTGATTTTAAGGTAACCCAGGCAATGCTTAAGTATTTTATTGATAAAACCATAGGACATTTTAGGTTTTTTAAACCTGAATTAATGGTTGGCGTTCCAGCAGGCATTACCTCAACTGAAAAAAGAGCCATTATTGAGGCAGGATTAAATGCTGGAGCAAGGGAGGTTTATCTGGGGAAAGAGCCGATTTTAGCAGCTATTGGAGCTGGTGTTCCAATTGATAGTTGTTCTGGAAATATGGTTGTTGATATTGGTGGAGGGACAACTGAAGCAGCAGTAATATCTTTAGGGGGTATTGTTAATTTTCATTCAATAAGAGTGGCAGGTGATAAGATGGATTTAGCTATTTCTGATTTCATTAAAAAGAAATACAATTTATCTATTGGAGAACAAACTGCAGAAGAAATAAAAATTGAAATAGGGACTGCTCTGCCTGACAAAGAAAAAACAGAGAGAAAAATGGAGATCAGGGGAAGAGATATAATTATGGGTTTGCCTAAAAATATTATAATTTCCTCAAATGATGTTTGTGAGGCAATATCTTATATTCTTAAAGAGATTATTCAGGCAGTTAAATTAGTGCTTCGCAATACGCCTCCTGAACTTTCAGCTGACATAATTAATAAAGGAATGATTCTGACAGGAGGGGGAGCATTGCTTAGAAATCTGCCCCAGTTAATTGAAAAGTCAGTCGGAGTTCCAGCCGTTTCTGCCGAAGAATCTATGCTCTGCGTGGCTAAAGGAACAGGTTCAATAATGGCAAATCTTGATATGTATAAAAAAAGTATAATGAGCAAGAAATAAGGTATAGGTGATTAGTATCAATGGTCTGGTGTCTAAGCCCTATACCTTTAACCTTAAAATGATAATTGGTCATAAAAAACAACAGGAATTTTTAAGAAAAATGGTTGAGTCAGAAAATATTCCCCATGCATTGCTTTTTACTGGCAACGAGAAGCTTGGGAAAAAGAAAATAGCTTTTAAGTTAATTTCTTCTATTTTTAAGGAAAATATCTTTCAACACCCAGACTTTAATTTAGTTATTCCTGAAGAAAAACAAATTCAGATTAATCAAATCAGAGATATTAATTGGAAGCTTTCTTTGAAGCCAGTTAAAGCACCACTTTTATCAGTTGTTATTGACCAAGCCCATTCAATGACAAGACAGGCCCAGAATTGTTTTCTAAAAACTTTAGAAGAACCTAAAACCAGGGCTTTATTAATTTTAATTACAGAATATCCTAACTATCTTTTACCAACCATTATTTCAAGGTGCCAGAGAGTCAAGTTTTATCCAGTAGAAAAAAAAGAAATCAATAATTATTTAAAAACCCAAAACTTTAAACAGGAACAAATTAAGGAAATAAGTCATATTTGTTTAGGAAGGCCTGGAGTTATGATTGATTTTTCTCAAAACCTGAAAAAACTGGAAGAAAGACAGGAAAAGGTGAAAGAACTTGTTAAAATAGTAAAATCTCCGATGTCCCTGCGCTTTAAATACGCAAAAGAATTGTCAGAAAACGATGATTTAAAAGAAACTTTGCTTGTTTGGTTGTCTTATTTTAGAAGAAACTTAATATCTAATCCTGATAATTCTTTGATTTCTAAAACAAAACACATTCTTAATAATATCCAGCGGACAATTTTTTTACTTTCTACAACAAACGTTAATAAGAGATTAGCTTTAGAGGTGTTAGTACTGGAACTTTAGTAAATTTATGATAGAAGATAAGATATCATATAAAGATATTATTGATAAAATAAAACCTGAGCTTGATAAGGCAATTGCTTTTTTAAATAAAGAACTGCAGAAAATAAGAACAGAAAGAGCTTCTCCTTCTTTAGTGGAAAACATTGAAGCTGATTGTTTTGGCAAGAACTTTCCTTTAAAACAATTGGCAACAATAAGCGTTCCCAAGCCAAGAGAAATTGTGATTCAGCCTTGGGATAAGTCATATATTGAGGAGATTGTTAAAGCTTTAGAAAAAAACAGCAGTATTGGAGCGTCTCCGGTTGTTGATAAAGATATAATCAGAATCCATTTGCCTTCTCTAAGCGAGGAATTCAGAAAAGATTTAATACGTTTTACTTCTGAAAAACAGGAACTGGTTAGAAAAACAATAAGAAGATGGAGGGATGAAGCTTGGGGTGAAATACAGGAAGCAGAAAAAGAAAAGAAAATAAGTGAAGATGACAAGTTTAAAGGGAAAGATGAACTGCAGGAATTGATAGATGAATATAATGAAAAGATTGAAAAGATAATAGAGGCAAAGAAAAAAGAGATAGAGAGTTAATTAATAAATCTTTTATGGTTATAACAATTATTATTGCTTTTTTCAGTCTTATAGGTTTAATAACTCTTCATGAGTTTGGTCATTTTTTATTTGCCAAGAAGTTTGGCGTTAAAGTGGAAGAATTTGGTATAGGTTATCCACCAAGATTATTTAGTAAAAAAATAGGAGAGACGATTTATTCTTTAAATCTTATACCATTTGGAGCTTTTGTAAGACTGCCAGGTGAAATTGGAAAAAAAGACGACCCAGAAAGTTTTTCTAGACAGCCAATTAGAAAAAGGATTTTAATTATTTTAGGAGGAGTACTGTCTTTTTGGGTAATTGCAGCAATAATATTTGCTGTTGTTTCTGCTCTTGGTGCTCCAGTGGCAATTGATGATAATACTGATGGCAGTTTAATTGAACCAAAAGTTCAGATTGTTGGTGTGGCTAAAGATTCACCAGCTCAGATTGCAGGGTTAAGAGTTGGCGACACTATTAAGGAATTATCTTTTTTAAATGTTCAATTGGTTCCAGAAAAAACAAAAGAGATTCAGGACTTTACTAATAATTATTTAGGTAAGGAAATTAATTTAACAATTGAAAGAGGGAAAGAGGTTTTTAAAATAACTTTAATTCCCAGAGTTTCACCGCCTCAGGGACAAGGAGCTATGGGAGTTGCTTTAGTTAGAACCGCAGTTAAAAAATATCCTTTACATTTAGCACTCTGGCAGGGGATTGTAACTACAGGCAATTTAACTGAGGGTATTGTTAGTGGTTATTTAAAAGCTATTAAAAATGTTTTTGTGGGAGAGCCTTCTGGAATTCAGATGACAGGTCCAGTTGGAGTTTTTCAGATGCTGTCCCAGGCTCAGGAATTAGGAATTAATTATTATTTAAGTTTCTTAGCCATGATTTCAATTTATTTAGCTGTCTTTAATTTGATGCCAATTCCAGCTGTGGATGGAGGAAAATTAATGTTTTTGGCAATTGAAGCGATAAGGAAAAAGCCTGTTTCTGAAAAGGTAGAACAAAACATTACAGCAGTTTTTTTTATGCTGTTGATAATATTAATGGTTTTTGTAACAATCAATGATATTTCCCGCATATTTTAGAAATTATGAAACAATCAAAACTTTTAGCTAAAACTAAAAAAACAATATCAAAAGACATTGCAGCTATTAGCCACAAATATCTGATTCAGGGTGATTTTATTGAGCAGTCAATCAGTGGAGTCTATAGGTTTTTACCTTTGGGCTTTAGAGTTTTGAAAAATATTGAGAGAGTTATTAGAGAGGAAATGAATAATTTAGGCGCTCAAGAGATATTTTTACCAACTTTTCAGGATAAAAGACTTTGGGAAGAGACTGACCGCTGGGATAATTTTGACCCTCCTCTTTTTAAGCTTAAAGATAGACATAATAAAGAATTAGCATTAGCTCCTACTCATGAAGAAGAAATGGTTGATATTGCCAGGAAAAGAGTTGAATCTTATCAAGATCTGCCATTTTCTCTTTTTCAGATTCAGAACAAATTTAGAAATGAAATTCGATCCACTGGAGGGCTTCTAAGAACAAGAGAATTTATGATGAAGGATTTGTATGATTTTCAGTTGGATAAAAAAGGCTCATTTGATTTTTATAAAAAAGTAAAAAAAGCGTATCTAAAGATTTTTAAAAGATGCGGATTAAAGGTGGTCTGCGTTGAAGCAAGTTCTGGAAGTATTGGAGGTAGTCTTTGCCATGAATTCATGCTTTTATCAAAAATCGGTGAAGATAAAATTTCAGTTTGTAAAAAATGTAATTATGCGGCAAATATTGAAGTGGTTAAAGATGCAAAAAAGTGTGCTCACTGCAGAGGGTTATTAGAAACAAAAGAATCAATTGAGCTTGGTCATATTTTTTATTTAGGAACAAAATACAGCAAAGCCATGAACTTGTATTATCAGGATAAAAATGGCAAAGAAAAACTTGTTTCAATGGGTTGTTATGGAATTGGTCTTGGCAGGTTGATGGCAGGAATTGTTGAAACTCATAATGACAAGGATGGAATTATTTGGCCCAAAGAAATTACTCCTTTTGATATTCACTTGATTGCAGTTGAGAATATTAATAATGTGGTAAAGGCATCAAATAAATTATATAAAGATTTAGAGGAAGTAGGAATTGAAGTGTTGTATGATGATAGAGAGAACAGATCAGCTGGAGAAAAATTCGTGGATTGTGATTTAATTGGAATTCCAACAAGAATTGTAGTTTCTGAAAAAACATTAAAAAAGAATTGCGTTGAAATAAAAAAAAGAAAAGAAAAAAAAATAAGATTAGTAAAAATCAATAAATTAATAAAATGTTTGAAAGCTTGAATTTAATGCTTAAAAAATTTCTCCAGCAATTTTCAGAAGATATTGCTGTTGATCTTGGCACTGCTAACTCTGTTGTTTATGTTCATGGCAGGGGAATTGTGATTCAAGAGCCTTCTGTCGTGGCTATTAATAATAAAACTGGCCAGATTTTAGCAATAGGACTTGAAGCTAAAAAAATGGTGGGCAGAACTCCTTCTCATATTGTTGCTACAAGACCTCTGCGGGCAGGAGTGGTTTCTGATTTTGAGGTTACAGAACAGATGTTAAAGTATTTTATTGAAAAATCACGGGAGAAAAAAATGGTCAGGCCAAGGTTAATTGTTGGGATTCCTTCTGGAGTTACAGAGGTAGAGAAAAAAGCAGTTATTGATGCATCTAAATTAGCTGGAGCAAGAGAAGTGTTTTTAATTGAAGAGGCAATGGCTTCTGCAATTGGTGCCAGGCTGCCTGTTCAGGAGGCAGGGGGTAATTTACTTGTTGATATTGGTGGAGGGACAACTGAAGTAGCAGTAATTTCATTAGGAGGAATTGTTTTGTCAAGAAGTTTAAGAGTGGCAGGAGACAGACTCAATGAAGATATTATTCGTTTTGCCCAGGAGGAATATAAATTACTGATAGGCGAGAGAACAGCAGAAATAATTAAAATTACTATAGGTTCTGCTTATCCTGTGAAAGAAAAAAAAGAGATGCCAATGAGAGGAAGAAATCTTATTACAGGTCTTCCTGAGGAAGTTATAGTTTCCAATAAAGACATTAAAAGAGCAATAGAAAAATCTGTTACAACCATTCTTAATGAAATAAAAACAGCTATTGAAGAGACTCCGCCAGAGTTATTGGCTGACATAATGACTAAGGGAATTTATCTTGCAGGAGGTGGTTCTCTTCTGCAAGGTTTGGATACTTTAATTCAAAGAGAAACAAAAATCCCAACAAAAATTATTGAAGATCCAATAACCGCAGTAGTTAGAGGAGCTGGTATGGTTTTGGAAAATTTAAACGATTTAGAGGAAGTATTGGTGGAGACATGGGAACTTGAACCACCAAAATAAAAATCAATGATCAGTAAAGAAGAAGTAAAACACATAGCTAAATTAGCAAGAATTAAATTAAGAGCTGAAGAGGTTTTAAAGTTCCAGAAAGAACTTTCTTTGATTTTGGATTATATTGAGCAGCTTAAAGAAGTTGATGTTTCAAAAATTGATTTAAAAAAAGGCTTGACAAAATTTCAGGGAATAACAAGGCAAGACAAAGAAACTCAAAAGTCAATTAAGCAAAGTTCAAAGCTGATAGATTTAGCTCCTGATAAAAAAGATAATTACTTTAAAACAAAAAAAATTTTATAATCCTCCAATAAATTGAGGATAACTATGGATTTGACTAATCTTACAATTAAACAAGTTCATCAAGGGTTGCTTGATAAAAAATTTTCTGTTTTAGAATTAACAAAAACTCATTTAGAAAAAATTAAAAAGCAAGATAAAGATATTAATGCTTTTTTAACGCTCTGTGAAGAAGAAGCTTTGAAAGAAGCAAAAAGAATTGACAAAATGATTTTTTCTAAAAAAAAGATTCCCTTGTTTGCTGGGACCCTTGTCGCAATAAAAGACAATATTTTAGTTGAAGGCGTAAAAACCACTGCTGGCTCTAAAATTCTAGAAAATTATATTGCTCCTTATAATGCTACCTGTATAAAGAGATTAAAAGAACAGGGAGTAATTATTTTGGGTAAAACAAATTTAGATGAGTTTGCAATGGGTGCTTCAACAGAAAATTCTGCTTTTGGACCAACTAAAAACCCGAAAGATTTAACCAGAGTTCCAGGAGGTTCTTCTGGCGGCTCAGCTGCTGCTGTGGCTAAAGGCTTCTGTCATTTTGCTCTAGGTTCTGATACAGGGGGTTCAATAAGGCAGCCAGCTTCATTTTGCGGTGTGGTTGGTTTAAGTCCGACTTATGGAGCAGTATCGCGTTATGGTTTAATTGCTTTGACATCTTCTCTTGACCAGATAGGACCAATAGCAAAAACAGTAGAGGACTGCAGAATTGTTTTCAATATTATTAAAGGAAATGACGAAATGGATTCAACAAGTGCGGCAACTGAATTACTTATTGAATCAGACATTAAAACAGTTAAAGATTTGGTTATTGGTATTCCTAAAGAATATTTTATTGAGGGAATTGATAAACCAGTGTTAAAATTAGTAAAGGATGCAATTCAAAAATATGAAAGATTAGGGGCTAAAATTAAAGAGATTAGTCTACCTTTAACAAAATATGCTTTATCTTGTTATTATATAATAAACCCATCTGAAGCTAGCGCTAACTTAGCTCGTTATGACGGCATTAAATACGGGTATTCAGTTGATTCAGATGACTTATTAGGAGTATATTTGAAAAGCAGGGGACAGGGTTTTGGGGACGAGGTAAAAAGAAGAATAATAATAGGCACTTTTGCTCTGTCTTCAGGTTATTACGAGGCATATTATTTAAAAGCTCAAAAGGTAAAGGAAATGATAAAAAAAGATTTTGATAAAGCTTTTAATGAAGTTGATGTTATTTTTACGCCAGTAGCTCCTACGCCTGCTTTTAAAATAGGCGAAAAAGCTCAGAATCCTTTGGAAATGTATTTAGCTGATATTTTTACTGTATCAGTTAAACTGGCAGGAATCCCAGCAATTTCAGTTCCTTGCGGTGAAACTAATGGTCTGCCAGTAGGACTTCAGATTATTGGAAAATCTTTTGAAGATGATAGAATTATTAAGATAGCAGAGTTTTTAGAAAAATAATTTATGACTTTAGAAACCATTGTTCAGTTTATTTTAAATCCGGTTTTCCCTGTTAATTTTTTAATATTAAAATTTATTCTTATAGTCTTAAGCTTACTTTTAACAGGGTTTATTATTTTTGCCTTGATTAAGACTGATTGGCTTCATCAATTAATGTTTTGGGACTGGATGGAATTTCTTAGTTATAAACATCATGGTTTGGCAGCTATCAATAAAAGATGGGTTAAAATTAGACAGAAATCCCGCACCAGCGAAGCTGAGGCAAGATTGGCAATAATTGAAGCTGATGCTTTACTCGATGAAATATTAAATACAATGGGGTTTAAAGGCAAGGTTTTAAAAGAAAGACTTGAAGTTTTAACTCCTGATATTCTTGAAAATCTTGAAGAGGTTAGAGAGGTTAATGAGGTTCGTTCAAGAATCATTCAAGATCCGAATTATTATCTGGATTTAACGTCTGCTCATAAAATCTTGGATATTTATGAAAAAGCTTTGGAGAATCTTCAAGTACTTTAAATTGACTTTAAGGATAAAAATAGATAGAATAAGGATCATTGACGCGGTGTAGAGGAGTAGTACCTCGCCAGTCCCATAAGCTGGAGGCCCTGGTGCAATTCCAGGCACCGCAACAAGGTTTTAAACAAAGCCGGTGTAGCTCAACGGTAGAGCAGTAGCATCATAAGCTATGGGTCGGGGGTTCGATTCCCTTCACCGGTACTCTCGGGGGACGTAGTGTAGCCTGGTTAACACGCTTCCCTGTCACGGAAGAAATCGCCGGTTCAAATCCGGTCGTCCCCGCAATTGTATAAAATTGCATATATTTTTATTTAATTGTATAAATTCGAGCAAAGGCTCGGATTTTTTATTTTAGGTGTTATACTTAAAGTTGAATCCAGGCTGATTGGATACATAGTCGCTCCGCGGGGTTTTAGGTTGACAAGATTTTAAATAGTCTCTATAAATTAAGTGGTAATTAAATTTTAAAAAAAAGAGGTGAGGTAAACGCCGAAAAAGAAAAAATTAGAAAGTGAAAAAGTTAGAGAAATTGTAAAGACTGAAATAAAAATAGAGAGGAATGAGTTCAGCGAGCAAACTGCAATTATAATACCTTATTCTAATGGAGAGATAGATAAGCTGTGGCATAAATCTGTAGCTGCTCGTCTTCTTGAATATAATTATTCTCAAGAGCAAGCAAAATTTATTTTAGAGGGATGTAAGTCTTTTTTAGAGACGATTGATAAAGTTCCTCCAACATTTAAGGGAATAATTGAAGAGCTCGAGGAAAGCATAAGAAAAATGGAGTAGACTAAAACTCAGTCTAATTCTATTAAGCCTATTATTAGGCGTTTTTTTTATTTGGAACAAAATAGGGGATTAAAGCCCGAACTTTCAGGTCCTATGGTTGAACTCTAGTCTTATGGTATAATAAATAATATGAAACAAGTGATTTCAAAAAAAGAACTCAATGAGTTAGAAGAAAGATTTAAAGGAAAAGAAGAAAGAGGACTACCATTCAAAAGTGAAGCAACATATATTCTTAAAAAAGAAGGAGAAAAGGGGTTGAAAAGATTAGAAGATACTATGGCAGGACTTGGTTACCCTATAAAGTATGAAGAAGTGAAATTAACTAATTTTTACCCAGCAATCATTGAAGTTCTTACTTTAATCTCTATTAAAAAACTTTTTAATTATGATGATAAGAAGTTTCAGGAAATAGGGGAATTTTCTGTTAAGCTTCCTCAGGTTATCAGAACAGTAGCCGTTATGAGGAAATATTTTTCTCCTTCTAAAGAATTACTTAACAGGATAACTTTAAGGATTTGGAGAAACTATTTTTTGTGGGGAGACCTTACAATACTAGAGTATGATGAGAAAAAAAAATACGCAATTCTGATAATTAAAAATTATCCCAATCATCCACTTAACTGTCAGGTAATTACAGGAGGTATTCGCGCTGTGTTTAAAGTAGTAATAGGAACTAAAACAACCTGTAAAGAAACAAAATGTACTCATCGAAACGATGACCACCATGAATTTTTAATAAAGTGGTAGTTTTTATAAATTATGCCGTTATTAAAGCTCCACAACTTATCTAAAACTTATACTGATGGCACCTTAGCTATAGACAATTTAAGCTTGTCTATAGAAAGAAATCATCTTATTGGATTAGTAGGTCCTAATGGTTCTGGTAAAACAACTATTATGCGGATGTCATCTGGACTACTTCAACCTACTAAAGGCAAAATAATAATAGATGGTTTAGATTTGAATAGAAACTTATCGAAAATTCAAAAAAAAATTGGTTATTTACCTCAACAAACTGCTTTATTTTTAGACTTAACAGTTTACGAAAATTTACGTTATTTCGGTACCATTTACGGGATTTTTAATAGCAGGTTACTCAATCAACAAATTGAAAAATTATTAAGCGTATTTGGTCTAAGGAACTTAGTAAAAACAAAAGTAGAAAAGCTTTCAGGAGGTTTTAAAAAAAGAACGGCTATAGCTGCTAGTTTATTACATGATCCAGAAATTCTTATTCTAGACGAGCCAACATTAGGTCTTGATCCAGTTATTAGAGTTGAATTTTGGAAACTATTTAAGAATTTTAAAAAACAAGGTAAAACAATCTTTATCAGCAGTCATTACATGGAAGAAGCGGATAATTGCGATAAAATAGCGATTTTAAACAATGGAAAATTATTGGCTTTTGCTGAGCCGGACGAACTCAGGCAAAGGATCTTTAAAGATATTTACTATAAAAAGAACAAAAAGGTTAAAATTCCTTTTGAAGACGTTTATTTAAACTTATTTCCATTGAAATAATATGAAGAGTTTAAAAGTTATTTTCCAGAATTTAGTTGCAGAATTTTTAATCCTTATAAGGAGACCAGCTGGTTTACTTTTTGCCATATTTCTTCCTACTTTGGTTTTAGTAGTGATTGGAGTTTCTTTTCCAGGTGAATTTTTAGACATAGTCCATTCACCAATAATAATTATAGAAGATGAGAATAATCAAATATTGGTCAATTCTCTTAAAGAGAAAATTTCTCCTGAAGACTTTGATCTGACCATAAAAAAAGGGGACCAATCTATTTTAGAGGAACTTGTTAAATCTAAAAAATACTTGCTTGGGATTTATCCTAAATTAACTCTTCCTGATAAACCGCCTGAAACCATAATTGTAGTAGATAATTCTAATCCTTCTGCCAGAGATCCTGTTTTAGCAAGATTAATGTCTCAAATACAAGAAGAAAGCGATTCTTTACTTGTTAAAAAAGAAATTTATGAAGATGATTTAAGATTCCTTGATTATTTATTTCCAGGCATTATTGGTTTAGGGATAATGTTCTTTTGTCTTAGCTTAGCTTCGATAGGAATAGTAAGAGAGAGAGTTTCAGGAAGCTTAGAAAGAATTCGTAGCTCTCCTCTTCCTCTTTGGATTTTTTTAATTAGCAAATATATAGCTTATATTATCCTAGCTGCTATATCTGGGATACTTATTTTAATGGCTGGGAAGTTTTTATTTAATATACCTATTGCTGGATTTATATGGTTGGTGTTATTCCTCGAGATCCTTACTGCCACCCCATTTATTGGCTTAGCTCTTGTGACTTCTACAGTAGCGAAGTCAGAGTTTGAAGCTCAGGTTATTGTTTTTTTCATTACTCTCCCTTTGATTTTTATATCTGGAGTATTCTTTCCAATTCAATCTATGCCTGATTATATACAAAAAGTGGTAAAGCATTTTCCTTTAGCTTTCTCAGTAGAAGCTCTGAGAGATGTAATAATTAGAGGAATGGAATTGTCTGATATATTGCCAGCTATTATTGCTCTTATTGTTTATTCTTTTGGATTTTTTATTCTGGCTGTGTTAATTTTTAAAAAAAGAGAAAAATAATACAAAAATTTTGACTTGATTTTAATTAAACCAGGCCAATCTAAGCTTGTCCAAACTTTATTTTGGGCATTGTGAAGATATTGGGTCATAAAGAAAAATTGACATTTTCTTTATATATTTGACAAGAATTTTTAATGAATTATTCTATATGACAAGAACTTTTAGTTCTTTTAAAAAACAAGAGGTTTAAAAAATGAAAACTGATATTTGTAGTTTAAACAAAAAGCAATTATTGGAATTAAATCCTGAAGATATAGATTTTTTATTAAGCAAACAAGAGATTTTACATATTTTTAGGGAGTTAGGCGCTTTGTGGCTTTATAATTATGGAGCTGCAAAAAAAGGAAAAGTAGGTCTGCATGCTGAGCTGAAATCAGGTCGTTGTAGTGATGGCTTTCTTAATGCTAAGGTTGCGCTTGTATATAAAAAGATTTGTAGATTATTCGCTATGCAAGAAGTATTAAGATTTAAAGAATTGTTTATCGATAAACCTGAGTATGTGGTAGGAATACCCAGTGGTGCTACTAAACTTGGCGAATATGTTGCAGAATTTCTTGGGGTTCAGCTTGCAGAAATGGTGAAAAAAGATAATGATACTATAGAAATGATTACTCAAGCTCAGATAGGGCAGACAATAATGTTTGCGGAAGACTTTTCTACGCTTGGCACAGGATGTAGAGAAGCAATCAAAAGCGCGATAGCAAAGGGTTGGATAGTACTTCCATATTTATTGACAATCATTAATCGTGGAGGTTTAAAATTTATTAAAACACTAGATTACGGTTCAATTGAAATTGTTTCAGTTGCGGAACACCGCATTAATGATTGGAATCCGGAGGATTGTCCCCTTTGTAAATTAGGCTCAAAAAGAATTAAACCAAAAGCAAGCAAAAAGAATTGGGAAAATATAATGAATTCACAATTTTAAAATTCACTTTTTAGTGAGTTTTTTTTATTCACAGCCCAGCTTGATTTTGAGCTATTTTTAAGCTAAAATGAACATAAGGAATATGGCTAAAATTATGCTCAAAACCCTTGAAAAAAGGGCTAAAAAAGAGATTAAAAACAGTAAAAATCTCAAAGATTTAAATAGTGTTTATAAGAAGTATTTGGACAAACAAGGTGAATTGTCTCAGGTTTTGCGTTCTTTAAAGAAAATATCAAAAACAAAAAGAACAAAATTAGGCAAGGAAGCAAATGAACTGAAGCAAGTTTTAAAAGAAGAGATTGAGAAAAAAATAAAAAAAATTAAAGAAAAAACTATTAAAAAGGCTTCTGAAAAAGAATGGATTGATGTTACAGTTCCTGGTAAAAAGCCTGTTTCAGGCCATTTACATCCTTTAACTCAAGCTAAAAGAGAAGTAGAAAGAATCTTTCAGTTAATGGGCTTTTCAATAGTTGAAGGTCCTGAAATTGAAACTAGTTGGTATAATTTTGATGCTTTAAATATTCCTAAAGACCATCCAGCTAGAGATTTATGGGATACTTTTTATTTGAAAAATAGAATGCTTTTAAGAACTCATACCTCGCCTGTTCAGGTGCGGTATATGCAGAAAAATAATCCTCCTTTGAGAATTGTTGTGCCTGGCCGTATTTTTCGTCATGAAGCAACTGATGCTTATCATGAGTTTAATTTCTATCAAGTTGAAGGTTTAATGATTGATAAAGACATATCAGCTGCTAATTTCAGAGCAATTATCCAGGAATTCTACAGGCAATTTTTTAAAAAACCAGTAAAAATCCGCATGAGGCCGAGCTATTTTCCTTTTGTTGAACCAGGCTTTGAAATTGACATGACATGCACAGTTTGTTTGGGCAAAGGATGTCCGACTTGCGGCAGAACTGGCTGGCAGGAAATGATGGGAGCTGGAATGGTTCATCCTAATGTTTTGAAAAACTCTGGGTTAAATCCTAAAAATTGGCAGGGTTTTGCTTTTGGAATGGGTTTGGAAAGACTGGTAATGATGAAATATAAGATAAATGATATCAGGTTGTTTTATAAAGGTGATTTAAGATTTTTAAAGCAGTTTTAATATGTTATTTTCATATAATTGGTTACAATTATTTTTTAAAAAGAAATTACCAAAACCAGAAAAACTGGCAGAGACTTTATCAATGCATTTTTTTGAAGTTGAAGAAGTAGAGAAAAGCCAAAATGACTGGACCCTTGATATTGATGTTCTGCCTAACAGGGGAGGAGATTGTTTTTCTCACCTAGGAATAGCAAGAGAAATTTCAGCTATTTTAGGTTATAAGCTTGAAATTCCTAATAAAGAGCCTGAAGAAATAAAGGATAAGACAAAAAATTTTATAAAAGTTAAGGTGAGAAGCAAGAAAGATTGTCATAGATATACAGCTAAAGTTATTACTGGCGTTAAAGTTGCTTCTTCACCTAGCTGGATTAAAGAAAAGTTAAGAGCCTTAGGCTTAAAACCAATTAATAATATTGTTGATATTACAAATTATGTGATGTTAGAAACTGGACAGCCTTTGCATGCTTTTGATTTGGATAAAATATCTCATAGAAAAATAATCATTAAACGAGCTCAGAAGGGCGACAGGATTACAACTTTGGATGATGAAAGATATGGTTTGGATAAAAACATTCTAGTTATTGCAGACAGTAAAAGACCAATAGCTATTGCAGGAATTAAAGGAGGAAAAAAAGCAGGGATAGATAAAAAAACAAGAGATATTGTTTTAGAGTCAGCTAATTTCAATGCTAAAACTGTGCGTAAAGGTTCTAAAACAATAGATTTAAAAACAGATGCTTCCTGGAGATTTGAACATGGAATAGATTTGAACTTAACTGAAACTGCAATTAAAAGAGCCAGCTATTTAATACAGGAACTGGCTAAGGGTAAAGTTTGTGAAGGATTAGTTGATTTTTATCCTAAAAAACTTGTAGCAAAGAAAATTAAATTAGATTTAAACTATACGCAGAGTCTGTTAGGAATAAAAATTCCTGCTTCAAAAGTTAAAAGCATTTTAAAAAATTTAGGATTTGATATTTCAAAAACTTCAACATCTCAGTTTCTGGTAAAAGTTCCAACATTCAGATTAGACATTTTAATACCAGAAGATTTGATTGAGGAGATTGGAAGGGTTTATGGTTATGACAATATTCCTTTGGCATTTCCGGAAACAGCTTTAATCCCAGCTAAAAGAAATTTAAATATTTTTTGGGAGAACAGAGTAAAAGATATATTAAAAGATTCTGGGCTTATTGAATCTTATAACTATTCTTTTGTTAGTGAAAAACAAGGAGAAATATTTGGATATAATATTTCTAATATGATAGAGCTTGAAAATCCTTTGAGCGCTGAATATCAGTATTTAAGACCAAGTTTAATTCCTAACTTATTAAAAATTTTAAAAGAAAATCAGAGATTTTTAAAAGATATTAAAATGTTTGAACTAGGCACTATTTTTAACAAAGGCAGGATAGCTGAAAAAAGAATGTTAACAGGTGCTGTCAGTGGTGATGCTTTTTATGAAACAAAGGGAGTGATTGATTTGCTTTTGAATAAATTAGGCTTAAGTAATGTTTGGTATGATGAATATAAGGCTACACCAGAAGAGTCAAAAAGTTCTATCTGGCATCCTAAGAGATGCGCTGAGATTAAAGTCGGACAGGAGGAAATTGGGTTTTTAGGAGAGATTTCTCCGAAAATTATTGAACAATTAAAGCTGAAGTCAAAAGTGGTAGTTTTTGATTTTGATTTTGAAAAATTACAAAAATCAGCTTCAGAAGAAACTGAATTTCAGCCGATTTCATCTTATCCTGCTGCAGTAAGAGATATAGCAGTTTTAGTGCCTAGAGAGGTTTTGGTTGAAACTGTTTTAAATAAAATTAATACAGCTGGAAGAGGATTGATAATTGATGTTGATTTATTTGATATTTACGAAGGAGAGGAAATGCCGGAAGGAAAAAAGAATTTAGCTTTCCATATTATATATCAAGCTCAGGACAGAACTTTATCTTCTAAAGAAATTGAAGAAATTCAAAATAAAATAATTAAGGCTTTGGATGCAGATCCAGAGTGGGAAGTAAGAAAATAATTATCTTCATAACAAGACTTTTTACTTATTGATTTAAAACGACCATGCCTAAAAAGAAAACAAAAAAAATAATAAGATCAAAAAAGACTAAAAAACCTAAAAAGGCGAAAAAAGCTATAAAAAGAAAAAAGGTAATTAAAGCAAAAAAACCTAAGTCAGGTTATACTGCTAAGGATATTTTTGTATTAAAAGGATTAGAACCTGTCAGGAAAAGACCAGCAATGTATATTGGTTCTACTGGTCCAGAGGGCTTGCATCATTTAATTAAAGAAATTGTTGGAAACAGTATTGATGAGGCAATTATGGGTTATTGTAATAATATTAAAGTCTGGCTTTTATCTAATAGAAAAGTCAGGGTTGAGGATAATGGCAGAGGAATCCCTGTTGATAAACACGCTCTGACAAAAAAATCAGCTCTTGAGACTATAATGACAACTCTTCATGCTGGAGGAAAGTTTGGAGGAAAGGCTTATGTTACCAGCGGAGGTCTTCATGGGGTTGGTATCTCTGTTGTTTGCGCTCTTTCTAAATATATGAGAGTTGAGGTTTGCAGAGATGGTTATAGATATGCTCAGGAATATGTCAGAGGCAAGAAAAGAACTAATTTAAAGGAAATAGGCAAATGCAGAGGCAGCGGAACAATAATCACCTTTGAGCCTGATGAACAGATTTTTAATACAGTAAAACTTAATGAAAAGAAAATACTCAATTATCTTCGCCAGCAGGCATATTTAACAAAGGGAGTAAAAATTAGCTTTTTTGACCAAAGGATCAAACCTCATAAAACTCATACTATTTATTTTGAAGGAGGAATAGTTTCTTATGTTAAATATTTAACGAGAGCTTCAACACCTATTAATCAAAGTATTTTTTATTGTTCAGGTGAAAAAAATGGAATTTTAGTTGAGGTAGCTCTTCGTTATACTGATGAACTTGAATATTGTGAAGAGACTTTTGCCAATAATGTTCACACCCAAGAAGGCGGTACTCATCTAACTGGATTTAGATCAGCTTTAACAAGAACTTTTAATGATTACGCAAAAAAGAATGGTTTTTTAAAGGAAAATGATAGTAATTTTACTGGAGAAGATACAAAAGAGGGTTTAACAGCAGTGGTTTCAATAAAAATTAAAGACCCCCAATTTGAAGGCCAGACAAAATCAAAGCTTGGTAATTCTGAAGCTAAACCAATAGTTGAACAAGTGGTTAGCGAAGCTTTAGCTGACTTCTTAGAAAGAAATCCAAATGACGGCAGGGCGATTATTTTAAAGTTTGCTTTAGCTCAAAAGGCAAGAAAAGCTGCCAAGGCTGCTAAAGATACGATTTTAAGGAAGAGAATTCTGGAAGGTTTGTCTTTGCCTGGAAAACTGGCAGACTGCGCTTCCAGAGACCCAGAAGAATCAGAGATATTTATTGTTGAAGGAGAGTCAGCCGGCGGATCGAGTCGTCAGGCCAGGGACCGTCATTTTCAGGCAATCCTGCCTCTTAGAGGTAAGATTTTGAACGTAGAAAGAGCCAGGCTTGATAAAATATTAAATTCTAAAGAAATTAAATCATTAATTATTGCATTGGGAACAGCTGTTTCAGATGATTTTAACATTGAAAAAGCCCGTTACCATAGAATTATCATAATGTGCGATGCAGATAGTGACGGAAATCATATAAAAACACTGCTATTGACTTTATTCTACCGTTACTTTAAACCTTTAATTGAAAGGGGGTATTTATATATTGCTCAACCGCCTTTGTATAAGATTCAGTCTGGTAAGAAAATGGGATATGCCTATACAGAAAACCAGAAGATAAAGATTTTAAAAGAATTAGGAAAAACAAGCAGTGCTTCTATTCAAAGGTATAAAGGTTTGGGTGAGATGAATGCAGGGGAGCTGTGGGAAACAACCATGGATCCTAATAACAGGATTCTGCTTCAGGTTAGCGTTGAAAATGCAAGGGAAGCAGACAGAATCTTTGATATTTTAATGGGTAAAGAGGTTTTACCAAGAAAGAAATTTATTCAATCCTATGCTAAACAAGTAAAGAATCTTGACGTATAACAACTACTAATAATTAAGAATAAAGACAGGTATTATGCCAAATATAGGCGCCATATTTAATAAAATAGACAGCTTTTTAAAAGAGGTTAAAGCTGAGATTAGAAAAGTTAACTGGCCAACAACTAAAGAAACAATAATATATACTTTGATTGTACTTGGTGTTTCTATAGTTACAGCTATATTTTTAGGTGGAATAGATTATCTGTTCACAAGTTTTTTAAATAAATTTATCATTTAAAGTTATGCCAAAGCAAAAACTGCCGCAAAAAAGAAATTGGTATGTGCTCCATACCTATTCCGGATACGAAGAATCAGTTGCTAAGAATCTTAAGCAGAGAATTGACTCTTTGAGTATGGAAGACAAGATTTTTAATGTTATTGTTCCTAAAGAGCAAAAAATAAAAATTAAAGATGGAAAAAGAAAAATAATTAAAGAAAAGATTTATCCTGGCTATGTTTTAGTTGAGATGATTGTTACTGATGATTCCTGGTATGTTGTCAGAAACACACCCAATGTTACTGGATTTATTGGCGCTGGGACAACTCCGATTCCAGTTTCAAAAAAAGAAATTGATTCTTTAATGGAAAGAATTGAAGAAAAAGAACCTCAGTATAAAATTGATGTTAAGCCTGGTGATTTGGTAAAGATTACTGACGGACCATTTAAGGATTTTGACGGAAAAGTTTCAGAAATTGACGAAGAAAAAGGAAAAGTAAAGGTGTTAGTAAATATGTTTGGCAGAGATACACCAGTTGAACTAGACTCGCTTCAAATTAAAAAATTATAACTATGGCTAAAAAAATAATCGCTAAAATCAAATTACAGATTCCAGCAGGCAAAGCTACGCCAGCTCCTCCAGTAGGGCCTGCATTAGCGCAGTATGGATTAAATATCCCTGATTTCTGTAAGAAGTTCAATGATATGACATCTGAACAGCAGGGCTCTATTGTGCCAGTGGTTCTTACGATTTTTGAAGATAAAACCTATAGTTTTGAAATTAAAAAACCTTTGGTTTCTGAACTGCTTAAAAAAGCAGCTGGGATTGAAAAAGGTTCAGGCCAGCCCGATAAAGTAAAAGTTGGAAAAATTAGTAAATCTCAGCTTAAAAAA
The DNA here is from genome assembly GCA_964450805.1 of uncultured Candidatus Saccharibacteria bacterium. Lineage (GTDB taxonomy): Bacteria > Patescibacteriota > Minisyncoccia > Minisyncoccales > JANBVM01 > JANBVL01. The sequence continues at coordinate 114,893 of CAYVDD010000001.1, forward strand.
ATTGCTGAGCAGAAAATGCCTGACCTTAACACTGAAGATATTGAGGCAGCAATGAAAATTGTTGAAGCAACTGCTAAGAATATGGGGATTGAGATTGAATAATATTTTATCTATGTTATTTTCAAAAATCAATTCAAAAACAAGCATAATTATTTTAATGATTTTCTTCATAGGAAGCTTGTTTTTCATTGAAACTAGTTTTTTAGCAGTTGATAAGGAAATAGATAATTTAGTTCTCAGTCAAATTGCTGTTGATCAGGACCGTTTTAAAGGACCAGATTCTAAAGTAACTTATATTATTAATTTTGGAAAAGAAACCAGTTTGATTAAAGAACAAATGTTTATTTTAGAAGATTCAACTGTTTTTTCATTACTTCAAGACTTGGCTCAAAAAAATCAATTTCAAATCGAAACCACTTATTATGAGGGAATGGGTATTTTAGTTGAAAGTATTGACAGGATACGAAACGGGATTGATGATAAATATTGGCAATATTGGGTTAATAATGAACTACCAATGATTGCAGCTGATAAGATGATTCCTAATAGTGGTGACAGTATTGAATGGAAATTTGAACCTGTTTCTTTTTAATTTTATGGCTATTATCTCAAGAAATTACATTAAAATACTTTCAGCAGCTCTAGTTATTTTTTTTGGAGCTGTTTTTCGTATTTTTTTGAATAAATATTTCCATATTCCAAATTTTGAAGCTGTTACAGCCCTTTCTTTGTTATCAGGAGTGTTTTTTAGAGGAACTTATAGTGTTTTAATTCCTTTAAATATCATGTTTTTTTCTGACCTTTATTTTGGAAACAGTGCCATTTATTTTTTTACCTGGTCAGCTTTTGCTTTGATTGGGATTTTTGGTAATATATTAAAAAGAAATTCAAAACACCTGCATCTTAAAAGTACAGCTCTTGGAGTTTTATCAGTTCTGTTTTTTTACGCTTGGACTAATTTTGGCTGGTGGTTAATCTCAAACATGTATTCAATGGACATGATGGGCTTGATTGAATGTTATCTGAGAGCAATTCCTTTTTTAAAAAATCAATTACTTTCAGTTCTGCTTTTTGTCCCCAGTTTTTCTTTAATTTTTTCACGAGTATTTATTTTTTTGAAAAAACATGAAAAAAAACTAAAGATTAAAATATCTTTAAGTTGAATAAAAATATGAAACATAAAACGCAAAAAATTATTTCAGACTATAAGAAATTAAACGAAGCAGTTAAAGCTCACAGAGCTCTTAAGAAAAAAATAGTTTGTACTATTGGTTCCTGGGATATGCTCCACATTGGTCACGTTCGTTATTTAAGTATGGCAAAAGACCTTGGTGATATTTTAGTAGTTGGAGTTGACAGCGATAAGGCTATCAGGATTTACAAGAATAATCCTTTAAGGCCAGTTATTCCTCAGGAAGAAAGAATGGAAATGTTAAGCTATCAAAGCTTTGTTGATTATGTTGTTTTAATAGATGATGTTGATAAAAAAGGACACTGGAAAATGAATTTGATAAAAGCAATAAAACCAGATATTTTTGTGGCTAGTTCAGGGGAAAGCTATCCAACAGAACAGCGAAAACAAATAGCTAAATTCTGTAATAATCTTAAAGTTTTAAAACGTCAGGCAAAAAATACATCAACTACTAATATAATAGAGAGAACAGTAAAAAAACGCCTTGAACATATTTTAAATAATTTCAAATCATGAAGAGAAAATTCGTGAATTTGAATTTTGCTAAATCAAAAAACTATAAAAATGTTTTAAAAATTATTGAAAAAACAGGGAAGTGTCCATTTTGTAAGGAAAATTTTAAATATCATAAAAAATCAATACTTAAAAGAGAAAAGAATTGGTTTATTACTGAAAGCAGCTGGCCCTATGAAAACACTAAGTGGCACTTTCTGATTATTTCAGAAAAACATAAAGAAGATTTTATCCAGTTAACTTCTCTTGATTTTAGAGAAGTTTCCAAATTAATAAAATGGACAATAAAAGAATACAAAATAAAAGGAGGAGCTTTTGGGTTAAGGTTTGGTGATGCAATCTATACTGGTTCCACGGTTAATCATCTTCATTTTCATTTAATAGTACCTGAAATTAATAAAAAAACTAAAAAAACCAACATAGTGCATTTTAATGTTGGTTGATTTAGATTATGGAAAAAATTCAATGGCCCACCCATAATGTAATAATGGTTTCTATTGCTTTTTGTTTTAATAAGAAGAAAGAGCTTCTACTGGTAATGCAAAAAGACAGAGATTATTGGTCTCCACCAAGCGGTGAAGTAGAGAAAGATGAAGACCCTCTTCAAGCTGCTATAAGGGAAACAAAAGAAGAGATAGATTTGGATGTTAGGAATGTAAAAGCCTTGACACCGATTATAAAGTGGGAAAGTGAATATCAGGATGCAGTGCTTGTCTTATTTCATTTTCTTTGCGAAATAACAGGAGGAAAAGTTAAATATATGAAAACTTCTGAACCTCAATATGATGTTATTGACCACAAATGGATAAGTTTAGATGATATTTTAAAAAACAAGATTAAAATTGCTCCCAATGTCCTGCATTTAATTGATGAATTAAAAGATAATTTAAAATATTTTGAAAATGGCAAAATCATTGAGCACTAAGAACATTTTAATTATTGGTGAATTTCCGGTTATTCATAAAGGATACATTGATTTTTTTAATAAGATTTTAAAAGAATCCAAAGCCATTTTTTATCTGGGCTTTTTAGACAGTAAAATTGTCAAACAGATGACAAAACTTGAGCCAGATATTAGAAAAATACCTGCCAAAGAAACAAAGAAAATTATTAATGCTTATCTTCCAGTAAAGAAATTTATTTCATTGAATAAGGACAATTTTCTTGAATTGATAAGAAATACAAACTTTCAAAAAATAATTATCTTAAAAGGTGAAAAGAGTGAGGATTTTGCAAAACATTATTTAACTGATGATAAATACAAAAAGCGTATTAAATATTATGATATCAGGCTGAAGTGGAATGATAATAAAGTAGCTAATTTTAAAAGAAGAAATTCTAAAGTTTCCAGAGCTGAGTTAATAAAGTATAAGAAATTTATAAAACAAGCATTTGAGCAGGCTCAGAATTCAAAATGCTGGTGGCGTCAAGTAGGAGCAGTTCTGGTTAAAAAAAATAGTGTTATTCTAAAAGCGTTTAATGAGATGATGCCGAGTAATGATGAGTGCTATAAAATAGGATGTGTTAGAGATGATATTACTCCAGGCAAATTATCAGAGATTTGCAGTGTTTCTCATGCTGAAGCCTCTATTATTGCTCAGGCAGCTTGTAAGGGTATATCTCTAAAAGATACTGTTATATATATAACTCATTTTCCTTGTCCAGCTTGTGCCAAATCAATTGCTTTGTCTGGAATTAAAAAAATAGTTTATTCTCAGGGCTCAGCTGTATTTGACGGAGAAAGAGTAATGGCAAGTCGCGGACTTGAAATAATTAAAATTCCGCGCTAAAGTAAAGAACATATAAAATTTAAAAATACATAAGGATATGAAAAAGAATGTCAGAAAAGAAAAGGAAGCCAATATTGGCCGATTTGAGTCCCGTTTTCGGGAAAAGGCAATACATGCCGATTGCATGTTATTTATTCGGTAATGTAATAATACTTGATCTCGAAGACGAATCTTTCTTCTTATGCTTAACAGAAGATAGAAAAGAGAGTAATATTTGGACGCCTTTTGGAGGCGAAATAGAATATTTCGATTGTGAACAATTTCCCGAGGGAGCAGCTAGAGAAGTGCTGGAAGAGTCGGGAGTTGCAATGAACCCTAAAAATCTAATATTTTTGGATTCAAGAATTGTCTATCCAATGCCTGAGAACGATTATTACGTAGGAGTAACTATGGTAATTAATAGTTATCTTTACATATTAAAGCGAGAAGATTCCATTCCGTCAATAGAAGCTCAAACTCCAGAAGATGAATGTAATGTAATTGATATAAAGAAATTTCCTCTTTCAAAGCTGCGTGAGCCTATAAATGAGTGGGAAATTAATGTATTTTCCAATTTCGAAAAAACCCTAAAAAAATTAGGAAAATATGTCGAAAAAAACTTAGAAAGATAATAATTTTGTTATCTTCTTTTTTATTTGGGATAATTACGAAATTCTCTTATAATAAAGCTATATGAAGAATAATAAAAATTGGCCAATCTATTCAAAAGATAACTTGATTTTAGGTAATCCTGAAAAAGAAGTTGCTATTGTAACTTTATGGACACCAACAAAAAAAATTACTGAAAAGCTAGATAAAAACCTTTTTTCTGTAGCTGGCCAGCTCTATTCTAAAAGCGGCATTAATTACATTATCAGGAATATTTTAGCTAATCCATTGATACATTATTTGGTTGTTTGCGGTCAGGATCTTTCAGGTTCAGGCCAAGCTCTGATTAATTTCTTTAAAGAAGGCATTGATGAGAATTATAATATTATAGGCAGTGATTTTGCTTTAATTCATAAAGAAATACCAAGTCAGGCTTTAGAGCTTGTTCGTAAAAATGTTCAAATAAAGAATTTAATAGGGGTTAGAGAAATAGAGAGAATAAATAAAGAGTTAAAAGCTTGTTCTCTAGTTGGCAAACCATTTGCTAAACCTCAGACATTTGCCAGCCATAAAGAAAAAAAATCCCTGTCTTTTCCTGCTGAACAATCTGTTTTTAAAGTAAGGGAAAAATATATTGCTCCTGCTTGGTTTAGAATTTTGAAACTGATTCTAAAATTTGGAGCAGTTAATAAAAGCTGGTATGGAAATGAAGTCAGAGAGATTTTTAATATTGCAGCTGTGGTTAGTAATGAAAATCCTCTTAAACCACGAATGTTTCCTTTTTTACAGGTTAGCAGGGAGGATATTAAAAAATATCAGTCAAACATTATGAAAGGAGATAAGGGAGATGAAATATATAGTTATGGAGAAAGGCTTTGGAATTACAGAGGGATAAATCAAGTAGAAGATGTAATAATACCTTATTTAAAGAAATATCCTAATGACAGGGCTTCATTAGCTGTAATATTTGATATGACTCATGACCACAAGGCTTCCCGGTCTCCCTGCATGTGTCTGGTTCAGGCTACGACTTTAAATAATAAACTGAATTTAACTGCTTATTTTAGAAGTCATGCTATATTTTCAGGATGGGTTTTAAATGCATTTGGTCTTCGTCAGCTTCAGCAATATATTGCTCAGAAGCTGTCAAAAAAAACAGGCCTTTTAACAATTTTTTCTAATTGCGCTCATATTTATGACAATGAATTGCCAGCAGCTAAAAAAATCATTGAGAAATACAGTTCTGAAAAACTAGATTATTCTCCTGATCCTCGAGGTTACTTCGTTATTACTATTGAAGGAAAAGAAATAATTCTTAAACATTATTCTCCTGAAAATCAATTTCTGCAGGAATTTCGCCAGAATGGTTTGATAGAGAAGGCTGCTATTAAAATGTATAATAAATTAATTTCAGCTGAAGCTATTTCTGAAGTTTCTCATGCTTTTGATTTGGGTGCTGAACTCCAGAAAGCTGAAATTGCTGTAAAAAATAATTTAAAATATATTCAGGACAAAGAATTATTATTATAATCAAACAGGAAATTTTTTAGAAAGAGAAAATAAGTACAGAAGATATTTTTACATTAAAGAGATTTTGACAAATTAAGCTTCTTTAGATATGGTTAAATATAGTTATTTACAATAAGGGGTGAAAAAATGTCTGAAGAAAAATATGGAATTACGGTTGTGTTTTTTGATAAACCCAATATGGATTTTGTTGAAGAAGCTCTTGGTGGAAAAATAAATCACGACAAGTTCTTCGCATTTTTAGCTGAAAATGAAAAAGAAAAAGAACTGCACGTTCGGTTTTACTGGCAGAACAACGATTCGATTTATGGAAAACATTTAAAACAATTGAGGGTGAAGTTACAAGCCCAGGGAATAAGATTTATATCCGTTGAAACAGAGAAAGATGTGGACATAACAATGATGAACGATATGTTCACTATGTTATTTGATGTAAATAACAATTCTCTAAGACCAGAAAAGATCATACTCTGTTCTGGAGATAAAGCTTTCAGTATTATTCTTGGAGCAGCAAAAAGACGCCTTGGCATTTCAATTACAATAATAAGTGGAGTAAATCAGTGTGCAGAAGTTTTAAAACAAATTTTCAAGGATACTATTTTTATTGAAGATATGATAAATAATAATAAAAACTTAATTTTAGATTCTTTAAACTCAAACTCAATCTCAATCGAATAAAGGGTTAATACCCTATTTTTTTATTTTTCCACAAGCTGTGTTAAAATAGAAAAATGTTAAAAAACACTAATAAAGGTAAATTTATTGTATTTGAAGGTCTTGATGGTTCAGGCCAGACAAGCCAGACCGGACCTTTAAAGGATTTTTTAGAAGAAAAAGGATATGATGTTTTAGTTACAAAAGAGCCCACTTTAAAATCTGAAGCTGGTAAGAAATTAAGAAAAGCATTAGATAAAGAGATAGAGATTACTTCTAAAGAACTACAGCAGTTATTCACTCAAGACAGAAAAGAGCATTTAGAAAATACAATAATCCCTACTTTAAAACAGGGAACAACAGTAATTTGTAACAGGTATTTTTTCTCTAGTTTTGCTTATGGAACAGCTGAAGGTCTTGATTTAGAATGGTTGATTAATATTAATGATTCATTTTTAATGCCTGACATTACTTTCCTTTTAAAAGTAAGCCCTGAGATTTGTGTTCAGAGAATTGCAGATAGAGGAAGAAAAATAACTCTTTTTGAAAAAAAAGAAAAATTGGAAAAAGTTTGGCAGGTATATAAAACATTGCCAGAGCGTTTTGAGAATATTTATATTATTGATGGCGAGAAATCTATTGAGCAAGTTTTTGAAAACATTAAAAAAATAATTATTGATAAATTTAATTTATGACCAAATTAACAAAAGAAAAAATAACAAAAATTATTGATCATACTAATGTTAATCCTAAAGCTGATATTAAAGACATTAAAAAGCTTTGTGATGAAGTTAAAAAATATGGCTTTGGAGGAATTTGTATCAGGCCTGAATGGGTAAGTTTTGTAAAAAAAGAAATAAAAGGATTTGATGTTAAGATTGTGGTTTTAGTTGATGAACCAATAGGGGATAGTCCTCATAAAAAAAGGCTGGAAATTTGTAAGAAAATTAAAAGAGATGGAGGAGATCATATTGACATTGTAAACTCAATTCCTGATGTAAAGCACGGGCATTGGGATAGGGTTTTAGCGGATTTAAAGCCAATTTGCGGTATTTTACCCACTAAGGTGATTATTGGCTCAGGTTATTTAACAGATGATGAAATTGTTAAGGCTTGTGGGATTGCTAAAAAAGCAGGAGCATTTTGCGTTAAAACTGCTACTAGCAAAGACCCGCTAGAACATCGTGAACTGAAAGAGAAATTCTACCATCTTAGATTGATGAAGAAGTCAGCTTCTGGTTTGCTGATTAAAGCATCTGGGAAAATAAAGACTTTAAAGGATTTAAAGGAAGCAGTAAAAGCAGGTGCTAATATTATTGGAACTAGCTCTGGCGTTAAGATAATGAGAGAACTTAATAAATAACTTATGGAATCCAAACTTCAAGCAGTAATAGGCCTGGAAATACATGTGGAATTAAGCACTAATTCTAAAATGTTTTGTTCATGTAAGAATGATGCTGATGAGAAACATCCGAATGTTAATATTTGTCCAACATGTACTGCCCAACCAGGGAGTCTTCCTGTAATAAATAAAGAAGCTGTCAGGTATGTTATAAAAACAGGATTAGCTTTGCATTCTGAAATTGCTGAAGTTTCAAAATTTGACAGGAAAAACTATTTTTATCCTGATCTACCTAAAGGATATCAGATTTCCCAGTATGATATGCCAATTGCTCAAAAAGGAGAGTTAAAGTTCAGAGTTAAGAGTTTGGGTCCTAAAACCGTAAGAATAACCCGTGTTCATCTTGAGGAGGATACTGGCAGTTCAGTCCATCTTAAAGAGGAAAACTACAGCTTGGTTAATTTTAACAGAGCAGGTATTCCCTTAATGGAATTAGTCACAGAGCCTGATATGAATTCAGCGTTAGAAGCAAGGAAATTCAGCCAGGAGCTTCATTTGCTTTTGCGCTATTTAAATGTTTCTGAGGCTAATATGGAAAAGGGTCAGTTAAGAATTGAAGCAAATATTTCAGTTAAGCCCAAGAATTCAAAGCAGCTGGGAACAAAAGTAGAAATTAAAAACCTTAATTCTTTCAGAGTTGTAGAAAAAGCCATTGATTATGAAATAAAAAGACAAACAAAATTATTAAAGTCAGGTAAAAAAATTGTTCAGGAAACAAGAGGCTGGGATGAAAAAAAAGGAGTGACAGTCTCTCAGCGTGAAAAAGAACAAGCTCATGATTACCGTTATTTCCCAGAGCCTGATTTACTGCCCTTAGTGTTTGATAAAGACGAGATTAATAAAATTAGGGCTGAAATTCCTGAACTTCCTTTCAATAAAAAAGCAAGATTATCTGAAGAGTATAAAATAGATAAAGATAGTGTTGAATTCTTTGTTTATAATAAAGATTTAGGGGAATATTTTGAAAAGGTAGTTTCTGAATTTGAACCTAATCTTGCTAAAGACAAGCTTAATAGTTTGATAAATCTGGCAGTGAATTATATTATCACTAATCTTCAAGCTTTATTAAAAGAAAAAGGTGTTGAGGGTGAGGATTTTTTAATTACTCCAGAGAATTTTGCTGAATTCATTACTTTAATTGAGAATAAAACAATACTAAGCAAGGTTGCAAAAACAGTGCTTTTGGAAATGTTTCAAACGGGCGCTGATCCTTCAAATATTATTGAAGAAAAGGGTTTAAACTTAATGAAAGATAAGGGTGAGATTACAAGTATTGTAAAAGATATAATTTCAAAAAATCAAAGAGCAGTATCAGATTTTAAAAAAGGAAAACAAAATGCAATCCAGTTTTTAATAGGTCAGGTAATGGCAAAAACAAAAGGAAGAGTAGATCCTAAAACCGCAGAAAAAATCTTAAAAGATAACCTATAAGAATGCTTTTATGAGTTTTTCTGCTTGAGAATAGTTTTTAATCCAGTTAATTGTTTTGTCTTTTTTAAACCAGGTCATCTGGCGTTTAGTAAATTGTATTGTATGTTTTTTTATATCCTTTTTAATCTCTTCTTTGTTTTTATTTTCAAGCCATTCAGAATAGCCAATGGTTTGAAGCAGGGGGGAAGTTCCATATTTTTTTGTTAATTTCCTGACTTCTTTTTCAAGTCCAAGTTCAAACATCTTGTCAGTTCTTTTTGAAATTCTTTTTTCTAATTCTTTTTTCGGTAATTTTATTCCAATTTGCAGAATATCAAAAAGAGAAGCTTGTTTTTTTCTTTGAATCCAGAATGGTTTTTTTGTAATTCTACAAACCTCAATTGCCCGCACTAATCTTCTTTTATTATTTTTGTCAATTAATTCAGCGCCTTTGGAGTCTAATTTTTTGTAAATTTTAAATAATTCTTTAGTATTTTTTTTCTCTAATTGCTTCCTTAACTTTTTATTTGGTTTTACTTTTGGAAAATCAACATTATCAACAATTGATTTTATGTATAAACCTGTTCCTCCAACTAAAAATGGTAATTTCCCTTTTTTATAAATTTTTTCTATTGTTTTAATTGCTTTTTCTTTGTAGAGCGCCACATTAAAATCTTTATTTAGAGCAAGAAAATCAATTAAATGATGGGGAACTGCTTTCATTTCTTTTTTGGTTGGTTTAGCAGTTCCAATAGCCATTTCTTTATAAATTTGCCTTGAGTCAGCTGAAACAATTTCTCCATTAAATTTTTTCGCCAATTTAATAGCTAAATTTGTTTTGCCAGTTGCAGTGGGTCCTAAAATTACAATCAGTTTTGGTTTACTGAGAATTCCTTCAAGCCCCCAAGATAAATCTTTTGTAATTTTTACTTTTATTATTTTACCTGTTAAACTCTTATTCTCGCTCTGTATTTTTACTGTTTTATAGGTTCTGGTTTTTCCAAACAAGAACCTTTTTTCATGTTTATTTATCAATACTTTAACTTCTTTTCCAACATATTTTTTATTGTTTTCTAAAGCAGTTTTTTCAAGAATTTTTGTTAAAACAAGCCATCTGATATGCTTTTCTTTTTTGGAAATGTTGTCTTTTAATCCTAATGCCTTTGTGTGAGGCCTGGGAGAATATTTGGCAATATATGCCATATCAAATTTCATTTCTTTGAATAATTTAACTGTGTTCTGGAACTGGCTTTTAGTTTCAGATGGAAAACCAACAATAACATCAGTAGACAAATTAATGTCAGGGATTTTTTTTCTTATTTTTTTAACTAAATCTTTATAGTTTTTTACTGTATAACTGCGGTTCATCTCTTTTAAAATTTTATTATCTCCGGATTGAACTGGAAGATTGAGATATTCTGTTACTTTTTTAAGTTTAGCCATTGTATTAATTAATTCGTTTGAAAAATCTTTGGGATTTGGAGATGTGAATCTTATCCAGAAATCAGCATTGATATTATTAATCATTTCTAAAAGCTTTGAAAAGGTTATTTTAGAATTGGCAGGGGATTTATAGTCATTAACATTCTGGCCTAAAAGCCAGATCTCTTTAATATTATTTTTAACTGCTTTTTTTACTTCATTTATTATTTCTTTGTGATCTCTGCAGATTAAAGGACCGCGAGTAAAAGGAACTATACAATAAGCACAGGAGTTATTGCAACCAGATGATATTGGAATTAAAGCTGAAAAGTTACTAATTCGTTTTGGTTGTATTTTAAAATATTGGTTATCTTGTCTTAGCAAGGGTGGCCATAATTCTGATAAAAATCCAGCTTCAAAATACTTTGGCCATTGAGGTAAGCTTTTAATATTTAAGACCAAATCAAATATTTTAATAAATTTTTTATGGTCTTTTTTTGAAATACAGCCAGTTAAAATTGTTTTTAACTGCTTGTTTTTTTTCTTTAGTTTTTGAAGCTTTAGACTAAGTCCATGGATTCTGTTTACTGCTGATTGTCTTACTGAACACATGTTAACCACTATCAAATCAGCTTTATTCTTGTTTAAAGCTTGTTCATAGCCTTGGCTTTGTAGTAAATGAGCAATTCGTTCTGAATCAGATATGTTTAGCTGACAGCCGTAAGTTAAGATAAAGTATTTTTTAGTAATCATATTCTTTGTATAACATAAAAACAGCCTTATTCAAGGCTGTTCTTACTTTGTCTGATTTATTGATTAGCTTCTGATGATTGTAGTTTTAACTGTATCTGTTGTTGCCAGGTCGCTTTCAAATTAGTGGCGCATGCAGATACTTTTTCCCATCCTGTTGGTACATCACAGGGAGTGGGGAATTCCTTACATTCTCCTGTTCTTGGGTTTTTTGCTGGAGTGATGACCTGAATGCACACTTCAGGCTCTGCGCATGTTGGGATTACGCATTTGTTGTTAACACATTTTGAGACTGTTCCCGGACAGCGGGATAAAGGGCAGTCAGCATCTTCAAAGCATTCATATGAGGTTCCAGGCTGTTTGCAGTAGCTGTATGATTTGCTTACTCTTACTTCTTCCAGGCCTGCACAACAGAGCTGTTCAGTTGAGCCGAGCAAGGGATTTCTGTTGACTTTTTCTCCTTCTTTAACACAAGCCAGTTCAGTTTTACATTCCCCTCTGTATGAAACCTCTATTCCTGCTTTTTTTGCCAAACAGATATTTCTGTAAGTCTTATTATCTTTGCCACATACTGGAGAATCAGCGTTTGTGCAGATAAGCTCAGTTATCGTACTTACGGTTGACTGGAACCCGGCTCTTATTTCTATAATTCTGATTGCATTCTGGGTAAGAGACAGAGCTGACGTTGCTTGAGCGTATGCTTTGGTATAATTCTTCTCGTCAAAATATCGTTTAGCCAAGGTCAATTGTTCTTCAGCCTGCTCTATTAACCTGAACACTTCTGGCATTTCTGTGTTTGTAGTGTCTTTTTGAATAACAAGATTTTTAGCTTTTTCCAAAGCAGCTGCTGCTTTGTCAATTTGGTCCTGAGCCTTTTGTTTTGTTATTGTATTCTCGTATCTGTTTTCTATTCTCTGGACCTGTTTCTCTCTTGCCTGTTCAACCACAGCCTGCAGTTTTTCTGAGAGCTCTGTTCCTTCAAGAGCATTTAAAATGTTTAGCTGTTTGACTTCATTGCCGCTGATTTTTTCAACATATTCCTGGAAATTTTTTTGTTTTTCTTCAGGAAGGTTCTCCAATGTTTCCCTTAAGGTATTGAGAACTGCTTCTTTTGTTTCCTCAACTTTCTGTTGTACTTCTTCAGGAAGTTTTTCTTTAAGGCTTTCAAGCAATTCAAGATTCTTGAATTCTTTGAAATCGCTTCCTTTTATTTCCTTCAAATTCTTTTCCAGCCTTTCAGTAATTTTTTCTTTGGCTTCAAGCTTCTGCATTACTTCTCCGAACTGTTCCAGGTGTTGTTCTCTTGTTTCTAGTATTTTTGCATAAACTTCTTCAGAAACCTGTTCTTCAAGTTTCTGAAGAATTGTCTGGTGAAGGACTTGATGCTGGGTATATTTGTCCAGGAACTTTCCTACTTCTTCATTTTCCTGGGCAGTGGCTCTTATTCTTTCTGCAAATGTTTTTACTGTCTTAACTTCATCTTCATAATTTTCAATAGCACTTTGTATTGCTTGGGTGCTTTTTTTTCTTTCAATCATTGCTTTCAATTCTATTAGTTTTTCATTACTGAACTTTTCTTTTAACTCTGTTTTTGCTACTGGATCAAAAGTAAAAAATGACTGAATATTTCTTCCCAGGTTTTTGAAAAAATAGAATGGGCTGTCGGGCAAAATTGTTGGGGAGCTCACCCCTAGATCAGCTGGCTGGATGTTTTCATCTAAATCTATGTATTGCTGGGCTTCCTCAGAGATTGTGATTGATTCATCTTGAGCACTGACAAGACCAGCCGTCATTACCAAAGAAAAAATTACCAGACTAATAATTGAATATTTAGTTAATTTTAACATGATTGAGAACTGTAAACAGATAAAATAGAATTAAACCAAATAATGTTAGTTTAATCTGTTAAACCTGTTTAGGCTAAATATATTTTTCAATTTCTATTTTTGCTTTTTTAATGAATGCTGTCAATTTAATTTTCCCCAAATCTTTTCCTTTTTTTCTGATTCTGACAGACCTTGATTTCAACTCCTCATCTCCAACAACCAATAAGTAGGGGATTTTCTGAATTTCACCATTCCTTATCTTTTTTGAAACAGTTTCATTTTCATTTTTGAGAACATATCTGAAATTATTCTCATTCAGTTTTTCAGCAATTTGTTTGGCATACTTGTTGTGCTTGCCTGAGACTGGAATTACCCACATTTGTTCAGGCGCAAGCCATAAAGGAAATAATCCTTTGTAGTGTTCAATTAAAAGGCCAATGAATCTTTCATATGATCCAAAGAGAGCTCTGTGCAGCATGTAAGGTTCTTCTTTTTCTCCTTTTTTATTTATGAAGCTCATGTTAAATCTTTTTGGCAGATTAAAATCAAACTGCAGAGTAGAGCACTGCCATTCTCTTCCAATAGAATCTTCAACTTTAAAATCAAGCTTTGGTCCGTAAAAAGCTGCCTCACCTTGTTCTCTGATGCACTTGAGTTTTTTCTCTTTTACAATTTCTTCCAGAACTTTTTGGCTGAAATTCCATCCTTTGTCATCGCCAATATATTTTTCTTTATTCTTTGGATCCCTTAGGGATAAATAAATGTTGTATTTTTTAAATCCAAAAGATTTGAATATGTAGACAATGAAATCAATAACCCTTTTTAATTCTGCTTTAACCTGGTCTTTGGTGCAGATAATATGTGCATCATCAATAGTAAATCCTCTTACCCTTGTTAGTCCAAACAATTCTCCTGATTTTTCATATCTGTAAACAGTTCCTGATTCAGCCCATTTAAGAGGAAGTTCTTTGTAGCTTCTGATTTTTGAATTGTATACCAGAACATGAAAAGGGCAGTTCATTGGCTTTAAAATGTATTCTTCTTTGATTTTGGGTTTTGCTCCTTTTTTTGCTTCAGCCAAGCTTTGAGTTACTTCCAAGGGGGGATACATGCTGTCTGCGTAGAAATCCCAGTGTCCTGATTTTTCCCATAGTTTTTTGTTCCCAATGTGGGGAGCTCTTAACAACTGGTATCCTTTTTTTAAATGCTCATTGTTCCAGAAATCTTCAATAATTTTAAACATTAAAGCTCCTTTAGGCTGCCAGATAGGAAGGCCTAACCCTGCCAAAGGGTCAATAATGAATAATTCCATGTCTTTTCCAATTTTCCTGTGGTCTCTTTTTTTGGCTTCCTCTGAGGATTTAAGGTGTTCTTGTAATTCTTTTTCAGTTTTAAAGGCAGTTCCATATATTCTGGTCAGCATTTTATTCTTTTCATTACCGCGCCAGTAAGCTCCAGCTACTGACAAGAGCTTGAAAGCTTTTATTTCCTTGGTTGATTTAACATGAGGGCCACTGCACAAATCAACAAACTCATCTCCTGTTCTATAAATCACTGCTTTTTCTTTTCTTTGTTTTATTTCATCCAGCCATTCTTGTTTATAGGGATTATTTGGAAAGAGTTTTCTGGCCTGTGATACTTTTAAAACCTCTTTTTTAAAAGGCAAATCTTTTTTAATAATTTTCTGCATTTCTTTTTCAATCTTCGGAAAATCCTTCTCACTTATTGTTTTACTGTAATCAAAATCAAAATAAAAACCATCTTCAGTGGCAGGCCCCATTGCCATTTTAAGACCAGGGTAAAGTTTTATCATTGCCTGGGTTAGAATATGTTCAGCGCTGTGACGCATTGCTTTTAAATTGTTGTTTTCTTTTTTAGCCATATTATTTTTTACCTTAATATTTTATTATATTTTTTTTTAACATATTAAACAAAAAACCTCTTTTTCTAGAGGCTAATTCTTAAGCAATTGAAAGGCTTTAAGATTTAGCCTCCTAAAAAGAAGTTGTAGTAGAAGTTGTTGTAGAATTATTAAAATTCATTGTATTTTTACTTTAAGATTTTTTAAAAACCTTGTCAATGATTATGCTTCAAGGATTTCTTCAATATCCTCGCAGATTAATTTTGGAGTAGCACTTCTGTTGCTAATTTTTCCAGAGACAAAGACTATTTTGTTTTCTTTAAATAATGTTGGTTTTTTTTCAATCATTGATGGAAATACTACTACTTCAATTCTGTCAGATAAATCTTCCAGAGTCATAAAAAGCATTGGTTTGCCAGTTTTAGTAATAATTTTCTTAATTTTGGAAATTATGCCTCCTATTTTTACATTCCTGCGCGACAGGGAAGCATCAAGATTTGCTATCTGAACAGATTTTTTTTCTAAAATAGCCTTATAGTCTTCTAATGGATGAGAACTGACAAAGAGACCTAAAAGCTCTTTTTCCCAGCTTAATTTTTGGCTTTTTTTTGCTGGTTCTACATTTTCAAAACGAATTTTAACTTCTGCCGCTGTTTGTGTTCCGTCAAAAAGCCCAATCTGGCCATTTGACCTTATTTTTTGATTTTCTTTGTTCCAGCTTAAAAGTTTTTCTAAATTGTGGAGAAGCTGATTTCTTTCTGTAAACTTATCAAAAACCCCTGCCTTAATAAGACTTTCCAGAGACTTTTTATTCAAATCTTTTGAGTTTATTCTTGAAATAAAATCATTAATTGACTGAAAAGGCCCATTATTTTTTCTCTCATCAACAATTGTATTAACAATACCTTCGCCTACATTTTTTATTGCAAATAATCCAAAGCGCATTTGTTTTTTGTGGGGAATTACGCTGAAGTTTCTCCAGCTTTCATTAATATCAGGAGGCAATACTTCAATTTCCATTTTCCTGCACTCATCAATCAAAAACCCAATCCTTTCTACGTCTGCTTTTTCTGAAGTTAAAAGAGCTGACATAAATTCAACTGGATAGTGCGTTTTTAAATATGCTGTTTGATAAGCGATCATAGAATAGGCACAACTATGACTTTTATTAAATCCGTAACGGGCAAAAGGCAGAATCCATTCCCAGATTTTTCTGGCAATATTGTCTTCTATTCCATTGTTTTTCATTCCTTCAATAAGTTTTTGTTTTTGCTCCAGTAATAGTTTTTTAATTTTTTTACCAACAGCTTTTCTTAAAACATCTGCCTCTGGCAGGCTGAAACCAGCTAACTTTTGAGCAATCAGCATTAGACTTTCTTGAAAAACTAATAAACCATAGGTTTCCTTTAAAATTTCTTTTAATTTAGGGTGTAAATATTCAATCTCACTTTTCCCTTTTTTCCTGGCAATATATTCAGGGATTAAAGAAATAGGACCAGGCCTGTAAAGTGCAAGCATAGTAATAATGTCTTCAAACTGATCAGGTTTTAATTGCTTTAAATATCTTTGAAAACCTGCTGATTCTAATTGAAACACTCCGACTGTTTTTCCTTTTTGCAGTAATTTATAAGTTTGCCTGTCATTTAAAGGAAGATTTTCAATATCAATCTTTTTTTTGTGTATTGCATAAATTCTAGCCAGTGTATCTTCAATGATTGTTAGGTTCTTTAATCCCAAAAAGTCCATTTTTAATAATCCCAAATCTTCAACAGAATGCATTTCATATTGAGTAACAATATTATTATCATTTTGAGTAGGGTGCTGCAAAGGAACAACATTATCCAGTGGCTTGGCTGAAATTACTATTCCACAAGCATGGGTAGAAGCATGGCGCGCTACTCCTTCTAATTTTTTAGCTAAATTAATCAGTTTCTCAGCTTTAGAATCTGTTTCATAAAGTTGGCGGAATTCAGGGATTTTTGCCAGAGTTTCGTCCAGATTATGTCCAAAAGGAATCATTTTTGCAATCTGGTCGCAGTAGCTGTAAGTATAGTTAAGAGCTCTGCCAACGTCTCTTATAACAGCGCGTGCTGCCATTGTTCCAAAAGTAATTATTTGAGCAACTCTATCTTTGCCGTATTTTTCAGATACATATTCAATAACTTCATCTCTTCTTCTGTCAGTAAAGTCCAGATCAATATCAGGCAGTTCGTTTCTTCCAACATTTAAAAAACGTTCAAAAAGAAGGTTATATTTTAATGGATCAATACTGGTAATATTTAAGACATAAGACACTAAAGAGCCTGCTACGCTTCCTCTGCCAGGACCCACCACAATTCTTTTTTCTTTTGCCCAGTTCACAAAATCCTGGACAATTAAAAAATATGATGAGAAACCCATTTTTTCTATCATCTCCAGTTCATAATTCAATCTATCCACAATCTCTTTTTTAACCAAAGGACCATATTTCTTTTTTAGCCCTTGTTTGCAAAGTTTTTTTAGATACTGATGAGGGGTTTCATTGTTTGGTGTTTGGAATTTAGGAAGTTTAATTTCACCAAATTTAAATTCAAAATTGCACTGCTCAGCTATTTTTAAAGTATTTTCAATGGCTTCTGGAATATCTTTAAACTCTTCTATCATTTGCTCTGGTTTTGTTAAAGAAAAGTCATCAGCTTTTATTGTTAAGCGTTCAGGATCATTAGGGTCAGCGCCAGTATTGATAAGCATTAGAGTGTCCTGAGCATCAGCATCCTCTGGTTTTAAATAATGTGAATCATTTGTTGCTACTAATGGAATCTTTAATTCTTTTGAAAAAGAAATTAGAGCTTCGTTTACTTTTTTTTGTTCTTCAATATTTGGATGATTCTGAACTTCTAAATAAAAATTATTACTGCCAAATATCTTTTTGTATTTTAAGGCTGTTTGTTTTGCTTCTTTAATTTTATTTTGTAAAATCAATTGAGGAATTTTTCCATTTAAACATGCTGATAGTCCAATTAGTCCTTCTGAGTGTTTTGCCAACAGCTCTTCATCAATTCTTGGCTTGTAATAAAACCCTTGTAAATGAGCCTTTGTCAGTAATTTAACCAGATTTTTATATCCTATTTCATTTTTAACTAAAAGAACTAAGTGATAGATTTTGTTATCAATATGTGCTCTTTTCTGATGCATGTCTTCATAGGCAATGTATGCTTCACAACCAATAATTGGTTTTATTTCTTTTTTCTTTGCTTTTTTAAAAAATTCAACTGCACCATAAAGCACGCCATGGTCAGTTAAAGCAATAGAATCCATGCCTAATTTTTTTGCATAATCCAAAAGCTCATCTATTTTTGGTAGACCATCTAAAAGAGAGTAGTGGCTATGGACGTGTAGATGAACAAATTTTGACATAATTAAATCATTTTACTTTTTCTACTAATGATGGTCAAATTTACACTTTTTTAATTTATAATTTTCAATATAATTAAAATAATGAGATATCCAAACCTTTCTGAAGAAAAAAAATTGTGGAAAAAAGGGCTTAAAGTGATTGTTGGTTTAGATGAAGCAGGACGAGGATCATTGTCTGGTCCAGTAGTTGCTGGTGCAGTAATTGTCCGGCCTAATAAGTATTTAACTGTTAAATCATTTAATGATTTAAAAATCCGTGATTCTAAAAAACTCACACCAAAAAAAAGAGAAGAATTGTATGAAATTTTAGCAGTTCATCCAGAGATAGAGTGGGCAACAGGTAAAGCTTCAGAGAAAATTATTGATAGAATCAATGTTTTAGAAGCAACGAAATTAGCAATGAAAAGAGCAGTTAGAAATCTTGAGAAGAAATTAGGGAAAAAACAGATTGGTTTTTTAATTTTAGACGGGAGAATAAAGCTTGATTTGGATATTCCTCAGAAATCAATTATTAAAGGTGATGATAAGGTTTTTTCATGCGCAGCAGCTTCTATTATTGCAAAAGTAAGAAGGGATAGACTAATGAGAAGACAGCATAAAAAATACCCTCAATATGGTTTTATTAACCATAAAGGCTATGGTACAAAAAAACACATAGCTGTATTAGCAGAATTAGGACCTTGTAAGATTCACAGGAAAAGCTTTAAACCAGTAATAAAATATAGTTAAATTGATAATTTCTACTTGCAATTTCCATAAATTTAGTTTAAAGTTACAAAATTAGCCATCTAACCATGTGGTTAGTGAGCCATTTTTATTATGGCTGAACCAAAGAAAAGAGGAACAAAATCAAAGAGAGACAAGAGAAGACTTCATATTTTTTTAAAAGAACCTAATTTAAGCAAATGTCCAAAATGCGGGGTTTTACGTTTATCTCATAGCGCTTGTTTGTCTTGTGGTTATTATAAGGGCAGGCAAGTTATTGATGTTTTTGCTAAATTAGATAAAAAAGAAAGAAAAAAAAGAGAAAAGGAAATTCAGTCTAAAGAAGAGGCTGAAAAAACTTCTGCCAAGAAATCATTGGATTGGAAGTCTTTATCTAGAAAATAATTATTAATAATTCAATCTTAACAATTTAATTTATGGCTAGTCGTCATCTCTCACGTTCAATAGCAATGCAGTCATTATATGAGTGGGATTTTTCCGATAAAGAATTAGATTTAAATGATATTGTTGAGAGAAACCTTGAGGAGTTTGGCCCTGGACTGGAAGATAAAGGTTTTGTCTGGGAGCTAGTGACAGGAGTGATTAAGCACCTCAAGAAAATTGATGCTATTATTAAAACAGCTGCCCCTCAATGGCCAATTAATCAGATTTCAATTGTTGATAGAAATGTTTTAAGGCTTGGGATTTATGAATTGCTCTATGAGGATGAGAAAGCTGTTCCTCCGAAAGTAGCTATCAATGAGGCAATTGAACTGGCAAAATCTTTTGGTGGAGAGAATTCAGGCAAGTTTGTTAATGGGGTCCTGGGAACGGTTTATAAAAACCTTCCAAACCACGAAGAGAGTAAAGAAAAACAAAAAGCCTCTTCTGTTAAAGCTTCGAAGAACAGAAAAAATAAATAACATATTTTGAATCAATGAAAGATATTTCAATTCTTGAGAAAAAATTAAATATTAATTTTAAAAATAAAGACCTTTTAATTCAGGCTTTTGTTCACAGGTCATATTTAAATGAAAATCCAGATTTTCATTTATATCATAACGAAAGACTGGAATTTTTAGGCGATGCTGTGTTAGAATTGGTTGTTACAGAAGACTTATATAAGAATTATCCTGATAAGCCAGAGGGAGAATTAACTAATTGGAGGGCATCTCTTGTTAATTCAAAAATACTATCCAGAATTGCTAAAGAATTAAATTTCAATGATTTTTTACTGCTTTCCAAAGGTCAGTTAAAAGAAAGAGGCAAAGCCAGAAACTATATTTTAGCCAATGCTTTTGAGGCAGTTGTTGGCGCAATTTATCTTGATATGGGTTATAAGACTGCTAAGCAGTTCATTAAAAAGGACTTAATGAAAGAACTGCCGAATATTCTTGAAAAAGGACTTTATAAAGATGCCAAATCCCGTTTTCAGGAAGAGACTCAAGAAAAAACAGGCATCACTCCTTCATATAAAGTATTAAAAGAAACAGGGCCTGACCATGATAAGCAATTTGTTGTGGGAGTATTTTTAGAAAAAAAATTAATAGCTAAAGGCGAGGGTTCTTCAAAACAGGAAGCAGAAGAATCAGCAGCTAAAAACGCTTTAGAAACAGAATAAATATGTTAGTTATTAGATTATTTAGAGTAGGTAAAAAAAATCAGCCAGCATTTAAAATTGTTGTAACAGATAAGAAAAATCCTCCTAAAAGCGGTCGTTTTGTTGAAGAGGTTGGTTTTTGGAATCCTTTGATCAAACAAAAAATTCTTAAAAGAGACAGAATTAAATATTGGTTGTCTGTTGGAGCACAGCCTTCAGGAACAATTCATAACTTATTGGTTTCAGAGAAGATTATTGAAGGTGAAAAAATATCAAAGCACAAAAAGCCGAAGAAGAAAGAAGAGAAGAAAGAAGAAGCTCCTGCTGGCGCTAAGCCTAAGGAGGGAGATGAGAAAAAGGAAGAAGTGAAAAAAGCAGAGGAACCAGAAAAGATAGAATCAAAAGAGGAGAAAAAAGAAACTGCAGTTCCTGTTGAAGAAAAGCCTATAACCGAAGCTAAAGAAGAAAAAGAAGTAAAAACTGAAGAGATTAAAGAAGAGAAGCCAGAGAAAAATGTTTATTAAGAGCTTGACAAATTCAGAATACTTTGTTATAATTTAGATATTGATAGATTAGGATAAAAAACCGGAACTTGACAAATCTATTTTCTGATGCTATAATTTAGATATTAAAACTTAATAATAAAAAAGGAGAGAGTTAGTTGATTGATTTAATTAATCAACTGCAAACGGCTCTCTTTAAAGGGTCGTTTGTCAGTTTAAGAATATGAGTACATAAAAATTTACCTTTCTTAATTACTCTCTGGAGCTGGTGAAAACTGGTGAAAGAGGGAGAGAGAGGAATGAAGGAGAGAGAAAAAAATTTTTCTGGAGATGCGGAGTGAAAACTTCCGTGATCTGGTGAATAAAAGGATTTTTTGAAAAATGAGAAAACAGGGATATTGTTTAGAATTAAAAAATTAAAATTAGCCCGGAAGTTTTCTCAAAAATGTTTTCCTTCATTCCTTTCTCTATTATCCTTTGAAACTTAAAAAGTGAAGAAGGATGAGAAGAAAATAGTTATTTGTTATTTTAGATTTTTCAAATTTCTCGAGTCTATTTTTACTCGAGAGGTTTGAGCAGAAACGAAAGAAAAAACCGTTTCTGCTTACTAAAAAATAGGGAAAGAGACGATACCTCAAATTGTTTTTAATCTGTTTATCAAATTATAATAGGTAGATTAAAAACAATTTGAGGAAAAAAAATGGTTGTTATTATTAAGAATGTTTATAACTATCTTGATCCATTTACACATGGGATCAAGGATTCCTTAGGATTAGGAAAAGAGGAGGAGTCGTCATGTTATTTTTGTGATGACGATAACTCCCTTGTGACTCTTCAGACGATCGCGGTCCGCCGCGAATGTTTTGAAGATAATGTTCTCCTTTATAAAGAGGACATACGTGTTCGTGTCTGTGCCGAACATGCAGAAATCTTAAGGAAAGGAAAAGAAATAGTTTTATAAACTTATTTCTTTTCTTTGTGGGTATCTCGCCCTCCTTCCAGGAGTGCCCACGATAGAAAAAAGCGAAAGAAATTTATCCCCAAAGGATAGCCAAGCCGGAGGGGAGGGAGTTTTAAAAGATTCTCCTTTATTAAAGAAAAATCTTATTTTTCTTGAACTCATTTCTTTTATTGCATTAAATAACTGCGAAGTAAATTTAACAGTATAAGAGAAGTGGGTTCAAGGTGAGATTAGTAAAACCAACTCTGCTTTAAGTGAGGCAGAGGGAGTTCATTGATAAAAATAAAAAATGAAACTAAATCTAAAACGATTAGGCTTGTTCGATGTAATCTGAATTTCAGCTTAGAAAGCATTGATAGAGATGAGCGTTAAATAACTGCGAGGTAAATTTAACAGGACGAGAGAAGTGGATTCAAGGTGAGGTTCAAGGACTTGTTTAAATTAAAAATCCTTTGATGTGCCTTGATAAATTAAAAAAATCTTTGATTTATTATGGGTGCTTTGTTTATTAATTATTTAGTGGATAGAGTACCTATAAAGTGTTTCTAGGAAGACAAGAAAGAAGTATGCAGGGGCTTAATTTGTTTATCAAAAATTGGTAGTCAGATTAAGCCTCTGCATTAGAAAAGCAGCGGTTACTGATTTCTCTTTTGGGTGAAATTCCCTTAGGAGAGAGATGAAAGAAGGTGGACAACCCGCCTTAGGAGAAATTCCGAAGCCGCTATTGGCAGTTAAATAAAAGGTGAAGCGTTGAATGAAAAAACTAATTAATGCTGCATCAGAATATAACAGATATATGTATATTTTATATCTGATGCAAAAAAGTACTTGTTTCAGTTTTTCTGTGAAAGGAAGAAGGTTAGAAAAGTTTAACCTGCTTCTTTCCGGAAGAATGGAGAGGATAAGAAAGCGAGCAGGAAAAGTTATTAGGGAGGGAGACTTCGGCTCTCCCAACATGAATACTGGACATTTCGTACAGTATGAAAAGTTTCTTTTAGACGTTTCGTCACTAGGGGAAATACGAATAATTAGCGAGAGTGAGAGACTTTTAATTTCAATCTCGAAAGAATTTTCTTCTCGCCATTTAATGGTGGGGGAGAAAATTTTAGAAGAGATCAAGATTAAAACTTTTTTCCTCCCAGAAGAGATTTTTCTGGGGTCAAAAAAGGTTTTTCCTCCATAAATTTATTGATGCTAGGTCTAGATCCGGAGGGGAGGACGCGCCCGATGATGGTGATGACAAAGGCTAATTTTCTTTTTTTTTATTAAAAAGGGATAAGGAACTTCATCGTTTCTTATCCCGTCCTTTCTTGAATGATTGCGAAGTAAATTTAACAGGACGAGAGAAGTGGATTCAAGGTGAGGTTAGACGTTTTCTGTTTTTTCCTAGGTTGTAAAAACTTTTACGATTTGGAAAAAGGTGAGGTTTAAATAGTCGTTATAAGGCTGTGAGTCAGGTTGGTTTAATTATTTGGTCGGGGATACAGTGTTAACTGTCCCTGATTCGAAAGGAGAGGGGACAGATTGGAAAAATCTCTCTCCTCTAACATTGTTCCTTGATTTATATATTTTTAACCACTGATTCACAGTCTTATGACGAGTATAAGAAAAGATTTGACAAAAACTCTAAAATCATTAAAATTTTAGACAAGTAGCAAATATATCTGTTTGGCCGATGCTCCGAACGATTGATGGAGAAGTAGGCTGAAAGGTCGGGCTACTGAAAGAAAAATTTTTACTGATTGATAACATGGCAAAATCAAGTGATCAAGACTTTCTTGAGTTTATTGTTAAAGCCTTAGTTGATAACCCAGATGATGTTAAAGTTGACCGCAAGGTTGATGAAATGGGAGTTTTACTTTCTTTAAAAGTAAACCCTGAAGACATGGGTCAAATCATTGGTAAGGCTGGATCTACTGCTCGAGCTATTAGGAATCTGGTTAGAATTGTTGGTCTTAAAAATCACGCTAGAGTGAATTTAAAGATCGAAGAGCCAGAAGGGTCTCGCGCTCAAGGAAGAAAATCTCCACCAGCTGGAGAAGAACTTAGTGATTTAAAATTGTAAATCTAAAGATTTACTACTAACAAAAGCAGTGCTATTATTTAATTAGCGCTGTTTTTGTTTAAAAAAATATGATTAAATTCAATATTATTACAATTTTTCCAGAGCTCTTTGATTCTTATTTTAAGAGCAGTTTGATTAATAGGGCTTTAAAAAAGAAGCTTATAAAAATTAAAACTCATAATTTAAGAAAATGGACTACTGACAAACACCAGACTGTTGATGACAAGCCTTATGGCGGGGGATTGGGCATGGTTTTTAAAGTTGAGCCAATTTTTAAAGCTGTAAAGGAAATTTTAAAAAAATCAAAAAGTAAAAAAAGAAAAATCATTCTTTTTACGCCTCGTGGAAAAAAGTTTAACCAGAAATTAGCCTATAACTTATCTAAACTTAATGAGATTATTATGATTTGCGGACGTTACGAAGGGGTTGATGAAAGAGTGGCAAAACACATTGCTGATATAGAATTGTCTATAGGGGATTATGATTTAATGGGAGGGGAGTTACCAGCAATGGTTGTTATTGAAACTGTTTCAAGATTAATTCCTGGGGTTTTAGGGAAACCTCAGTTTTTAAAAGAAAGAACCACAAAAGACAAAGTATTTATTGAATATCCTCAATATACAAGGCCTGAAATTTTTCAACCAAAAAACAGAATAAAATTGAAAAGCCCTAAAAAATGGAAAACTCCAAAAGTTTTAATTTCAGGAAATCACAAAGAAATTGAAAAGTGGAGAGAAAAACATAAGAAGAAAATAGGTGGAAAATAGGAATGTTTTGTGTTAGAATTAGCGCATTAAAAGGGTGTGTGGGAGAGCAGCTATTCCATCAGACTGTAAATCTGACGCCTTCGGGCTTCGCAGGTGCAAGTCCTGCCGCACCCACTAACAGCGCCTGGGTAGCTCAGTCAGTTAGAGCACGTCTTTGGTAAAGACGAGGTCAGCGGTGCAACTCCGCTCTCAGGCTCATAATTAATTCAAATTATAAGCATGGCAAAAAAGAAAAAACCATTAATAAAAATGAAGTGTGAAGAATGTAAAAGGATTAATTATTATACACAGAAATCCAAGAAAATGTTTACTGAAGCTAAAGCTAAGTTAGAATTGAAAAAATTCTGTAAATGGTGCAGGAAACATACATTACATAAAGAGGCAAAGAAGTAAGTATACTATGGACAAAAAACATTATCTTCATGAAGTCGCAATTACAGCTATTATTGTAAAGGATGGAAAATATTTAATTACCAGAAGATCGCCAAAAAAAAGGAGGTTTCCAAGAATGTGGACAGTACCAGGAGGGAAGATGGAGACAAGCGATTATTTACAATTACCAAAAGACACGAAGTATTACTGGTATAATGTTCTGGAGCGTACATTACGAAGAGAAATCAGAGAAGAAGTAGGGATTGAGGTTGATAATATTGAATATGTGACAAGTTTAGCAATGGTTCACACTGATGGAAATCCATCACTCGTAATCTCTTGTATGGCAGATTATATTTCAGGTGATATTAAGCTTCAGGAAGATGAGTTGGATCATTATGCCTGGGTGAGCTTAGAAGAAGCGAAAAATTACCAACTTATTGATGGAATTCATGATGAGCTTGCTATGGCCGAACGAATACGGAAAGGTGAAAAGATACAGTGGAGAAGATTTTGAATTGAAAAAATTCTGCAAGTAGTGTTATAAATATACTTTACATAAAAAATCAAAAAGATAATTAATATGAATTTAAAACAATACCAAAAGCTTTGTAAAACAACTGCCCAAAAATTCAAGAATAAAGAAAAAGAAATATTGACCTGGGGTTTAGGTATTACAGGTGAGGCAGGAGATCTTGCTGGTTGTATTAAAAAAACATTTTCCCATGATAATGACCAGACAGATGGTATAAAAGAAAATCTTGGAGATACATTGTGGTATGTTGCAATGATTTGTAATTTTTTTGATTGGGACTTAGAAGAAGTTTTAGAAGAAAACATTAAAAAACTTAAAAAAAGATACCCTAAAGGTTTTGATTTCAAAAATGCTCAAAGAGGTGGAACAAGAATAGACTGGAATGAAGAGAAAAAATAAGATAAATTATTTTCTTTAAGTTGTGGTATTGTGAAGATAATTCACATAAAGATTCTAAAAAAAATAAAGGGGCGTGTTGAAGCGGCTATCATAAAGCTCTCCAAAAGCTTTGTCGGGGGTTCGATTCCCTCCGCCCCTGCAGGTACAGGAAATCGCTTTTTGAGCGGTTTTTTGGTAAAATGGATTATATGAATGAAGTAGGAGTTTCACAAAAAGCTATAATATTCAATAAGGAGGGTAAATTTTTAACTATTCGCAGGACGAAAACAGCTCCGGTAAGGCCTAATACCTGGGATCTTCCTGGTGGAGATGTAGATTTTGGAGAAGATGTAACGCAGAGCATCATTAGGGAAATTAAAGAAGAAACTGGTTTGGAGATTAGCGATTTGGATCTCTTTGATGTGGAATCTCATGTAAATAAAGAGGGTAATTTTTGGATTACCATAGGATATACAGCAAAAACTATTTCCGATGAAGTGGCATTGAGCTTTGAGCACGACCAATTTAAATGGGTTACTGCAAAAGAATTTCTAGAATTTGAATCAGCTGACAAGCTTATGCGTTTTGTTAGGAATTTGAAGTAAAATAGTTCGAACGTCCTCTACGAGCCCCTGCAGGTACAGGAAATCGCTCTTTGAGCGGTTTTTTGATAGAATTTAGGTGTATGAAAAATTTTATTAAAGCAGTTATTTTTGATTTCGGAGGGGTGATAAAAGCGCCTTCTAGAGGATTCTGGATAAAAGACATGGCTGATACATATGAGGTTTTAGAAGAATTGCTTTTCCAAAAAATACAATCTCCGCTTGAGTTTTTCCGTAAAGGAATTATTAATGAGAATCAGTTTTGGGAACAACTTTCTTTAGAATTAAATAAACCTATTCCAGAGAATAAAAATGATTTGTGGAAAAGAGGATATGAGAAAGATTTCTATATCTATCCTGAAATGATTGATTTTGTAAAAAAAATCAAAAAACAAAATCTTAAAACAGCTATACTTTCAAATACTATACAACCTCATATTGAAATAATTAGAAATCACAAAGGTTATGAAGAATTTGATATCGTTATTCTTTCTTGTGAAGTTGGTTTACAGAAACCAGAACAAGATATTTATCTGTTGACAGCTGATCGATTAAAGGTTGAGCCAAAAGAATGTGTTTTTATTGATGATTTAAATAAAAATCTTAGACCAGCTAAGGAATTAGGGATGCAAGTAGTGTTAGGTAAAAATCCTAAACAAATTATAAATGACGTTTCGTGTGTCATTGGATTAAAATAATTCTAATTCTGATATCCTCTACGAGCTATTATATTAAAATTTGATATCATTGTTTAATTATTGTAAGATTAATTTATGAAAAAATTTAAACTGAAACTACCAAAATTCTTACTAGGTCTTCCTGTGGCGTTATTATCTTTGAAAGTTTTTTTTGGAGGACTTATTGGTTATCTGTTGGCAGATTTTTTATCTGGAAAGTTGAACCCTGTGATTTTAGGCATTGGAAATTTTAAGTTTCATATTCATCATTGGATAATGGGTTTTGTTATGCTGATTGTTACTCTGCTTTATGAGATTTCTCCATTAGCAAACCAATTATTCTATGGATTTTTAGGCGGAGTAATTTTTCAGGGAATTTCTGATTATTCAGATTGGCACAGGATTTTTTTCAAAAAACATTAATCTTGTATTTAACAAAAAACATGCTGTATTTTCAGCATGTTTTTTTTGTTCACTTCAGATTTTTATTTCTTTAGATAAGCCGGCAGTTTTAATCCCAACCTTGATAGATTATTTAAAATTGATCCAGTTAAACCTAAGAGCACAAGTATATATGAAAATTGGCCTACTTTAGCTAAAGATGGAATTGCTGTTGGGACCAGCATTAAAATTCCAAAACCCAGAATATAACCCAAAACAGGTTTAAACATAAAATTAGCTACTTTTCCTAAACGAAAATCTTGTTTTACTAAGGAAGCAATAATCCCTAGTAATACATCAGCTATTATTAATGTAATAACCCACTTCATTTCAGATGTTTTAAGCAAAGTAAGTAAGTCTACCATAATTTTTAACAGTTTATTTTTTAAAACAGAACTGATTAGTTTCGACCTTTGATTAGACAGGTTAATTCTGTCCAGAAACGATTACTATATTGTAGAACAATTTATTAGATTTAGAAAATTAATTTTCCACAGGCATAAAATATGATAAAATAATCAATATGAGTAATAAAAAAATCATTGGAATTATAGTTATTGTCCCTTTGTTAATAATTATTGCTTCTAGAACTATTTTTAAAAAATCAGAAGATGGTTTTGTTTTTGCTGAAGTAAGAATTGGAAATGTAGTTTATGAAATTTCAGAAACTGGTCAAGTTAAAAAAGGAGAACAAATTGAGCTTGGTTTTAAAACTTCAGGAATTATTGAAAGTATTTATGTTGGAATAGGTGAGGAGGTTAAATCAGGAGATATCTTGGCAAAACTAGAAAACACTCAGTTAAATATTCAATATACAGAAGCAGAGGCTAATTTAGAATTGTATCAGGCACAGCTTGATAAGTTGCTGGCTGGTGCAACTCAAGAAGAAATTCAAATTAAACAAACTGCTGTTGACAATGCTCAGATTGCCCTGAACACTGCTAAACAGAATTTAGAGGATATTAAAGCTCAAGGAGAAGAGGATTTAAATGCTGCTTATGAAGATGCTTTAAATGTTTTAGATGATTCATATTTAAAGATTTCCAATGCTTTTAATTTAGTTGATTTAGTTCAAAGAACTTATTTTACAGCAAGCGATCCAGAGTCACTAATTGTCAGAGAGAGTGAAGATAAAATAGAAGACTCTCTGGATTTAATTGAGCCGTATTTGGATACAGCTGAAGATACTCAGGCAGATCAGGATATTGATACAGCTTTAACTCAGATTAAAACATCTTTAAACAATACTGCTGATGCTTTAAAAACAGTAAGAGATGCTTGTGAAACAGCAAGTTATGAAAATATAGTTTCTTCTGCTGATAAATCTTCTTTAGATACTCACAGAGGACATGTTAATACTGCCTTAACAAATACTGTAAATTCTCAACAAACCATCTCTTCAACTAAATTAGATAATAGTGTTAATATTAATACTTATCAGGCTGAAGTTGATACAGAAGAGGGTGATTTAAAAGCAGCCGAGGATGATTTAGCTAAACTTGTTGCTCCTGCAAGACAAGAAGATGTCAATTTGAATAAGGCCCAGGTAAAACAAGCACAAGCACAGGTCTGGCTTTTACAGAATCAAATTGCAGATACTAAACTTAAAAGTCCAGTTGATGGACAGATTATTAAAATTGAAAAAAGAATAGGGGAGTTGGTCCAGTCAGCTTTAAAAGACAGTGTAATAACTATTCTTCCTGCTGACCCTTATAAAATAGAAGTTGATATTTACGAAGAAGATGTTGCTAAGATGTCTGTAAATAATCCAGTTGATATTTCTTTGATTGCTTTTCCTGACCAGGTTTTAACAGGAAAAGTAATTTCAATTGATCCTGCTGAGAAAATAATAGATGGAGTTGTTTATTATGAGGTTTCCATTTCCCTGGATGATTTGTATGAAGGGATTAAGCCAGGTATGACTGCTGACTTAGTTATCAGGACTGATTTCAAAGAAAATGTTTTAACTGTTCCGGAAAAAGCAGTGAAAAAAAAGGATGGCAGGACAATAGTTCAGGTTTTAGAACAGAATAAGACTGTGGAGCGTGAAATAGAGATTGGCCTTAAAGGAACTAATAATCTTGTAGAAGTTGTTTCTGGGCTTGAGCAGGGTGAGCAAGTTATTTTACCTTAAATGTCAGAAAAAGTTATTGAACTAAATAATGTCTGGAAGGTTTATCAGTTGGGAAAAATAGAGCTGACAGTTTTAAAAGGTGTGAGCCTCGATGTAACTCGAGGTGATTTTGTAAGTATTATGGGGCCGTCAGGTTCTGGTAAATCAACCCTTTTAAACATGATAGGATGTTTGGATATTCCAACCAAAGGAAAAGTTTTTTTAAAAGGAAAAGACGTTTCAAAACTGACAGAAGATGAACTTTCTCAGTTCAGAGGAAAAACTATTGGTTTTGTATTCCAAGAATTTAATTTACTGGCTCATTTAACAGCTATTGAGAATGTAATGCTGCCAATGGTTTTCCAAGGAAAACCACTGGAGCAAAGAAAAAAAAGAGCAGAAAAGCTTTTAATATCTGTTGGCTTGGAAAAAAGAATTAACCATCAGCCAGCTGAGCTTTCAGGCGGTGAAAGACAAAGAGTTGCTATTGCCAGGGCTTTTGCTAATGACCCAGAGCTTGTTATTGCTGATGAACCAACTGGTAATTTAGATTCAGTGACTGGCAAGAAAATAATGGAAGTTTTAAAAACATTTCATAAAAAAGAGAAAAAGACCATTGTTGTTGTGACTCACGACCCTAATATTGCTGATTATAGTGAGAATATATTTAATATTAAAGATGGTGAAATTATTGTTAACCATCAAAAAGCATCACAGTCTTTATGGAAGAAATGAAAGAATATTTTTATATTGCTTTAAGAAATCTTAAAACAAGGTCTTTAAGAAGCTGGCTTACTATTTTTGGTATTGTTATAGGGGTGTTTTTAATTATTAGCTTATTGTCTTTATCAGAAGGAATTAAAGCCAGTATCACACAGCAATTAAGGTCTTTGGGAGGAGAAATGATTTTTGTTATGCCTGGTGATATTTCCAATCCTTTTATAGCTATGATGGGAGGTGAAAAACTGGAAAAAGAAGATATTGATGCTATTAGAAAAACAGAAGGAGTAGAGGAGGTTCTTACCACTTCTTATGCGGCTAGTATTATGAGGTATGAAGAAGAAAGCAAACAGGTTATTTTAATGGGCATGTCTTGGGAACAAAGCTTGGAGATTTTAAAGAATTATCAGGGATGGAGCTTAGCTAAAGGCAGGTGGCCTGTTACAGGCAAGAGAGAGATTATAGTTGGACAGCAAGTAGCTTATGAGATATTTAAACAGGATATTGAGGTTGATTCAGAAGCAATAATTAAAGGCAGAACTTTTGAAATAGTAGGAATATTGAACTCTTTAGGCAATAAAACTGATGACAGCGGAGTATATATTGATATGCCTATTTACCAGAGCTTGACTGGAGAAAAAAGAGGAAGCGCTCAGATAGCTATGGTAAAGATTGAAGAAGACGCTCCATTGGATGAAACAGCTGAAAATATTAAAGAGAATCTTCAAAAAACAAGGAAAAGAAGAGCTGGGACTGATGAGGCTGATTTTAGTGTTATTACTTCTGATGCTATTGGTGATATTGCAGGCAATATATTAGCTGTTATTCAGTTGGCTATAATAGCTTTTGCCAGTATTGCTATTGTTGTTGGAGGTATTGGAATAACAAATACAATGTTTACTTCAGTCAGAGAAAGAACCAGAGAAATAGGAATTATGAAAGCTGTTGGCGCTAAGAATATAGCTGTGTTATCTATTTTCTTATTTGAAGCTGCAATCATTGGTTTTGGCGGAGGAATAGGAGGTACATTGTTAGGTGTTGGTTTTGCCAAAGCGATTGAGTTATACGGATTAGCTCATCCTTTATTTTATTTCAGAGCATCAATAAGTATTGGTTTGATTATTTTTGGTTTAATTTTTTCTTTTTTAGTTGGTTGTTTGGCAGGGTTTTTCCCAGCTAAAAAAGCAGCCAGCTTAAAGCCAGTTGATGCATTAAGAAGATTAGAATAATTCATTTTATAAGAATCTCAAAGTATAAAAAAATTTGGTTTTTTATTAATTTACTAAGAAGAGGCATTGTTCTTTATAGCGATTACTTGACAAATCTAAAATAGTATTATATACTTAGACTGTTCTTTTCAAAATAATTATAAGAGGTAAATAAAATGTTAAGAGGTCATTGCTCTTTATGTATGGATGAAGGAGAAATCGGAGGGTGTCCGAAATGTGGACTCTGGCCGATGCCTCCTGAAAAAGAAATAAATGGTGAGGTCTATACCTTCTTTAGAAACGTAGAAAGGAAGAAAAAAGACCTCTATGAAGAT
The DNA here is from genome assembly GCA_964450805.1 of uncultured Candidatus Saccharibacteria bacterium. Taxonomy (GTDB): domain Bacteria; phylum Patescibacteriota; class Minisyncoccia; order Minisyncoccales; family JANBVM01; genus JANBVL01. The sequence continues at coordinate 147,206 of CAYVDD010000001.1, forward strand.
CAAGATGAATATATAATCCTTGACGATGCAAGGAGTATATATAATGACCCTCTTCCAAACGATGTATCTGTTTGGAGGAAGAAAAAATTTTAAATTTAATAATTTTTTATTTAATTTTTTTATTTTACTTATCTATTTGAGCATTCTAAAGATAATTAGAATATTCAAATAGGTTTATCTAAAAGTAAAATAGAAAAAGTTGAATCAAAAACTGTCTACTTTCACCAGCTGGCGAACTAGGCAGTTTTTGTTTTGACTTTAATTTTTCACAAATATATTTTAAGATAAGAATATAATAAATAATATGGATACTTAAATATATGTATTTTCAAATTTTAATCGCAGGATTTGGTGGGGGAGTTGTGAGAGGATTAACCGGTTTTATTAAACATCAGTTTGCTTATAAGAATGTGCCATTTAAAGTAAGCTATTTTTTAGGCACAGTAATAATCTCTGGAATAATAGGATTCTTATCAGCCTCTGCAGTACAAAATATTGGTTTTAGTCTAGAGGGTATGTTTACTCCAGCCTTAAGTTTTATTGTTGGTTATGCTGGAGGAGATTTTATTGAAAACATTTATAAGATACTTATTAAAAAATCCTCATTATATCCTGACAATTAAATGGCTTTGATTGATGATTTAATTGAAAAAGGATGGCTTAAAACTGCAGGAATCATTGAGGCATTTAAAAAAATCAAAAGAATTGATTTTATGCCTGAAGATTCCAAAGACTTAGCTGAATTGAATGAAGCTTTGCCAATTGGTCGTGGCCAGACAATATCACAGCCATTAGTTGTTGCTTTTATGCTGGAACAGCTTCAACCAGAAAAAGGTAATAAGATATTAGATGTTGGCTCTGGCTCTGGCTGGACAACAGCTTTACTTTCTGAAATAGTGGGTGAACAGGGAAAGGTTATTGCTATTGAGCTTGTAGAAGAATTAAGAGATTTTGGAGAGAAAAATGCCTCTAAATACAATTTTGTTAAAAAAGGAATTGCTGAATTTATTTGCGCTGATGGTTCTAAGGGTTATGAGGAACAAGCTCCTTTTGACAGAATATTAGCTTCAGCTTCAGCTTTTAAAATACCTTTAGAATGGAAAAAGCAACTTAAAATAGGTGGTATAATTGTAACCCCAATTAAAAACTCAATTTGGGTTTTTAACAAAAATTCCGAAACTGATTTTGAAGAAATTGAACATCCTGGATTTGCATTTGTACCTCTTATTACAGATGATAAATAAAACAACATGACAAAAAAAATAATAACTTATTTTCTTTTTTTTATTCTGTTGATCCTTCTGTGGGGGATTTGTTTTCCTAAAAGCTTTACTAAAAAAGAAGACAGTCTTTTTTTAGTTAAAAAAGGACAGAATCTTTTTGAAATAGCTTCTAATTTAGAAAAACAAGAAATAATAAAAAACAAAAATTTCTTTAATTTTTATGTGTTTTTAAGAGTAAGCTACAATAAACTTAAAGCAGGGGAGTATTTTTTTAATCCTTCCATGAGTATTAAAACCATTGCAGATAAAATTATTTCTGGTGATACAGCTAAAATTGTAATAACAATTCCTGAAGGCTGGAACTTAAGAGATATTGGCTGGTATTTTGAAAACCAAGGAATGTTTCAGGCAGAAGAACTTTTTGAATTAGTTGGGTTTCCTTTAATTAATTATTCAGTAACTACTGATTTACCAAAGCCAAAAGATTTCAGTTTGGATTATGATTTTTTAAAGGACAAACGCAAAAACATTAGTTTAGAAGGTTATCTTTTCCCAGATACTTACGAGATAGATTTAGGGGCAGAAATAGAAGAGATTGTCAAGAAAATGCTCTCTAATTTTAATAGGAAATTAACAGAAGAATTAAGACAAGAGATTAAGAAACAAAACAAAACAATATTTGAGATAATAACAATGGCATCTTTAATTGAAAAAGAAGTTAAAACCCCAGAGGATAAAAAAATAGTTTCTGGTATTTTATGGAAAAGATTGAAGAATAGTATTGGTCTGCATGTTGATGCCACAATAACATATATTACTGGTAAAAAAACAGTTAAAGTTTCCAAAGAAGAAACTGAGATTGATTCTTTATACAACACATATAGATACAAGGGATTGCCTTTAGGGCCAATAAGTAACCCTGGACTTGAAAGTATTAATGCTGCCATATATCCTGAAAATAGTGATTATTGGTATTATCTTTCTGCTCTTGAAGGCGAAACAATTTTTAGCAAGACTCTGGAAGAACATAATATTGCCAAAGCAAAATATTTGAAATAAAGGTTGACAGGTTTTTTAAAAGAATATATACTATAACTATCCACAGACAGCAGGCGATTTGTAAGACCTGCCAAGGATAAAGCAAAATTTACATATTTTAGTCTGTGGTCAAACACAGATTTTTCGTTTTAATAAGACAAAAATATGCCTAAAACAAAAGAACAAAAGAAGAAAATCATCGATGATTTAAAGGAAAAAATTGCTAGACAGAAAACAATAGTTTTTATTGATTTTACTGGTGTAAAAGTTGAAGATATGTTTAATTTAAGAAAGAATCTTAAGAAAACTAATAGTCAGCTGAAAATTGCAAAAAAAACATTAATAAGTTTAGCCCTTAAAGATTCTGGATTAAAAGCAGAAATAGATAAATTAGAAGGAGAGCTTGGTATAGTTTTTGGTTATAAAGATGAGATTTCTCCTGCTAAGACTATTTATCAATTCAGTAAAGAAAACCCGAATTTAAAAATATTAGGAGGATTTTTTGAAAATAAATTCAAACCAGCTGAGGATTTCATAGCCTTAGCTCAGCTTCCTTCAAAAGAAGAGCTCTTAGCAAGATTAACTGGCAGTATATCAGCTCCAATATCAAATTTTGTAAGAGTATTAGAAGGTAATTTAAAAGGTCTGGTTTGCGTATTAAGTGCAATTAAAAAATAATTAATCAATATGGCTGAAGAAAAAAAACAAGAAGAAAAAAAAGAAGAGGAAAAAGTCAAGGTTCCGGCAAAGTTCAAGAAACTTGTAGAGGAGATTGAAAAAATGAGTGTTTTGGATTTAGCAGAATTAGTAAAAATTCTTGAAAAGAAATTCGGTGTTTCAACTGCCCCTCAAATGGTAGCTGCTGCTCCTACTGCTCCTGCTGGAGGAGCTGCTCCTGCAGAAGAAAAATCAAAATTTAATGTTGTTTTAACTGCTGTTGGAGACAAAAAGATTGAAGTAATTAAGACTGTAAGAGATACTACCCAAAAAGGATTAAAAGACTCAAAAGATTTGGTTGATGCTGTTGCTTCAGGAGAACAGATGATTAAAGAGAATGTTAAGAAAGAAGAGGCAGAAGAAATTAAAAAGAAGTTTGAAGCAGTTGGTGCTAAAGTAGAATTAAAATAATTTAAATTTCTTGCTTAATTTTAGCTGGAAATTCAGGAAAAAAGCCCTGTTTATCCCAATAAGGGTCTGCTGTTATAAATCTTTTATTACAGAACAGCTCATAAATATGAAGGGGCTTTTTTTCTTTTTTCGGAGTTATCTCTATTTTACTGCATTTTACGCAGTATTTAATTGTGCAGGCTTGGTCACAGTGGCTACAGATAAAAGATTCCACAAAATGAGAGCAGGCTGTGCGCAGCTCTTTTCTTTCCCTTCTTCTGCTCATTTGTTGCTCTTGTTTCTTTGATAGGGCTCTTTGAAGCTGTTCAAAAGAAGTTTCTTTTATTAGTTTGAATTTTTTACCGCTGTATTTTTGAAATAATATTTCCTGTTCTTTTTTATACTCATCAAAATTATTTGCGTTTGTTAGTTCAAATTCATTGAGTATTTTCATGAGTTTTGTTTGAAGTTTAGGGAATTCAGCATATCTTTCAACTAGGATTAAGCCATAGCTGGCTAGTTTAGGTCTGCTTGCTTTTTCAGCTTCTTTATTGTTTCTTTCTATCCACCAGCGCGGAAGATAAATGGTTTCTACTTTTTCTTCAATAAAAAATCTGATTAATCTGATTGTTCCATAAGGGCTTGTTATCAGTCTGCCATAGTCATAGCGTACTGTAGGCGGATTGTTAACTGTGAGCATTGCAACTGAATTTATAGTGTCTCTGTGCGCTTTATCAGTATGATAAAGAAACCATTGCTTTTCTTCTGGAACCAGGATTACTTCATTAATAGTCATTTCTCTTGTTTCCAGGATTTTCCTAATCGTTCTTTCATTATTCAGACCACCTTTTATTAGCTCTATATCGCGGCTACTTAATTCAAAACCTGTTTTTTTTAGTTTTTCTTTTAGTTCTATAACTTTTTCATTTAAAAGAGTCAGGTTTTTTTTCTTTGTTCCAGTAAACGTAAGAATTAAATCAATATCAAGAGGTTTTTCCCAGGCATTTTCTATGGCTCTGTTTTTTTTAATCTTTTTTTCATTTTTAAGAATCTGACCTAAAATTGCTTTGGCAAAGCCTCCTTTGATAATTATGTTTTTTGTTGGAGCCAAAACCTCTAAGACTTTAATAATCTTTTTTGGCAGTAATTTCATCATTTCTTTTTCATCTATTTCAATCCTTGAGATTTTTCGTTTTAGAGGTATTAAATGCATAGTTTCTTTGTCTTTTGTTGTTATATTATAGTAATAGAATTTATTAAAGTAGGCTTATTTGATTGTTCTAAAAATATTTGTTAATAAGAAGTTTTTTTATATAGAAACAGTCAATTACAATTCTATTTTATATACTTTCAATCCGTTTAAAAGATAAATTGTTTTCCCATTTTCAGAAACCGTAAAATCAAGTAAGTTATCAAATTTTTTACTCTGAAATTGCTTTATTATTTGGCCGTTTTTATTAATAATAACAATTCTTTTCTGAATGGGTTCTAAGATATATAGATAAGACAGTTTGGCTGAGGTGTAAATTTTTGAAAAATCTTTTGGGTTTGGGAAAATTATGAACTGCAGTTCTTTTTGAAATTCTCCTTTGTAATATTTATAAATTGAATTGTTTTTTAAAATCCAGATTGAAGAATCAATACACATTGATTTAGCATCAATAATATTTTCTTCTTTTTGATTTAACCATGAAACAGGTGTTTTCCACTCAAAATTATGTAAAAAACCATATTTTATAATCTGACCTGTTTTTTTATTGAGAAAATAGAGATTATTATAAACAGAACTAAGTTGGCTAAAATCAAAATCCTTATAAGGTGTTTGAATCTGTGATTGAAAAACATCGCTGTTTTTTAAAATCATTAATTTATCTGGTTTTGAAAAAAACAGGGTTGAGTCATCAAGTTTGGCGGCTAAGCTTATGCTTTCTTTACTCTCAATAATTTCTCTTTGTTTTTTTTCTTTTAAAAGGAATATGTTTTTTGAATAAGGAGTGAAAAAATAGAGGCTGTTATTATTAACCAGTAAATTGTTGGGGACAAATTCTTTTTTGTTAAATTCAAAAAATAATTCAGGATTGTCAATTTCTTCCATTTTATTCAGTTCAAAAAGTTTATTTGAAATCTCATCTTTTAAACTAAAAATCTGGTTGCTGAAATCTTTTGGTAAAAAAGCCAGACCTTTTGTCAGAGGAAGGATTTTGTTCCAGCTTTCTTCAAGCAGTAAACTCGCTTCTTCAAAAGCTTCGGGACTTGTGTTTTCTAAAATAAGAAAGCTTTCTGATAGCTGTAATTTCTCCTGAATTTGTTTTAATTCTTCAGTATAAATCCTTATTTTTTTCTTCTGTTCAATCTTTGAAAAGGCAAAACCAAAAACTAAAAGAAAGCCAAGGCCTAAGATAAGTATTATATTTTTATTAAGCAATAGTTTTTTTGTTTTCTTTTTTGAAAGCTTTATTTTGATTTTTGGTGTTTTTAGCTTGATTTGAGGAAGTTTAAATTTAAAAGCTTTTGTTTTCTTCTTTTTTCTGGTTTTAGTTTGAATATTTAAAGTCTTTGATAGGTTTTCAAAAATTTTTAAAACAGGAGAAAATGTTTGTTTAAAGGAGAACTTTTTTAAATCTTTTTCAAGTATTGTTTGTTTTTTACTAAGTGAAATTTCTTTAATAAATTGTATTGCCAGAAAAACTCCACTGACGCTATTTAGAGTTTGTTTTTCATTATCTAAGATTTCCTTTAATTGTTTGTTGTCAAAATCATTTAACTTGGCAATTTTTTTTAAGATATTTTCTTTTTTGAACAAATCAGAGAGTTCCTTTGTTAGAATAACAATTAAATCTCTTTCAGCTAATTTTCCAGAAACAATATTTGCAAACACTTTTAAAGGATAGGGTTCTAGTTCTTCAATCTGAACTTTTTCATCAATGTCTGTTATCTGGCTGTCTCTTATTAAAAATGGTTTTATGCCTCCAACTTTTGCAAAGTTAAGTTTAGGATCTTTAACTGAAAGAATAAAGAAATCTAAATTTCCCAACCAGCTGACATCTCCTGATTTTGATATTTTGTCTAAAAAATTATTGGCTTCTTTTAAGCTTCCTTTCAAAGCTCTTTCAGCGCTGCCAGTTCTTGAACTATAATATTTGTTTTTTATAACCTCTGCCAGTCTTTTAATCAGACATTGGTTATTGGGCAGTAAATTTTTTAAAATTCCTATCATATATAAATTCCCAAGCTTTTTTTCGTAAGCTTTTTCCGGTTCATAGCAAAAACTATCAAAAACCAAGTCTTGCTTTAATTTAGGATTAAAATGAAATTCAAAAACCCGCATATTCTTTAACCTATTTTACTTTTTATTCAAATTATTGTAAAATCGCTACGGTTGTGTTTAAAATAAAAAAATGGAGATGTTTTAAATGGAAGAAATAGAAGAAGAAATCGCTTTTGATTGTGATGGAGTATTGTTAAAGCTACCGGGAATATTCAAAAAATTTCCTTATTTTTTACGAGCAATTTTAAGTTTCTTTATTGGATATCCTGATGAAGAATTCCTTAAAGCTATAAAAAAAAGAGAAAATATTCTGGTAGTTACAGCAAGACCAAATTTTTTGAAAAAGAAACTAAAAACAGTTTTAGAGAGTTTTTTAGAGGATAGTTCAGTACAAATAATATTTACAGGAGGAAATAAAAATAAAATTAAAGTCTTAATAAAAATCGGCATTAAAACTTATATAGAAGATAACAAGAATCTCCGAAAGATATTGAACAAATGTGGAATCTTAGCTTTGTCTCCTAACAAATTTATTAGTTCTTAAATAAGAAATAAGACAGCTTAAATACTGTCTTTGTTTTTTTGCTATTTACACGTAATTTGCTAAATTAAAGAAATAAATTTTGGGCTCGTGGCTCAACGGTAGAGCGTACGGTTCACATCCGTAAGGTCATAGGTTCAATTCCTATCGAGCCCACTATCAATGCGCTATTCAATTTTACAAACTAGTTTGAAAATGTAATGATTAAAACAGAATAAACATCGAAAAAATGAAGAAAAAAGGTTTTTTAAATGAAGATATTTATTCCAAAATAGCGATTAATGATTTGATTATCTTTGCCATGCACTCAATAAGAAATAATGAAAAAGAGTGCAGTTTTGAGGATTTGGTCAATGAGTGTTTTGAGTTATTTCCAAAAACCTTTGCCTTTTTTAAATATCCCAAATGGCCTGACAGCAGAAAACTGGACAGACCCATGAGATATTTAAGGAAAAAAGGTCTGATTAAGGGTGATCCTAAAACTTGTTTTAGTCTGACTCAAAAAGGAAAAAAAAGGTCATTGGAAATTGTTAAAGCTTTTAGGCAAATAAAGTTGTTATAACGAACTTTTATTTGATATATTCACTTTATTGGATCATATCAATAAAATTTATTAAAACATGCTGGAACTTGTTATTAATATTTTTGATTCAATAACTTTTTATCTTTTAATAGGATTAATAGTTGTAGTATTTATTGGTGGAATTTTTTACGTAATACTGAAAAACTTACGTAGTTTTTAAGATGAAAGAAAAAATCAGAGCTCATGTTATTATTTCTGGTCGGGTACAGGGAGTGTATTACAGGCAAAATACTGTTAAACAGGCTCAGAGGTTTGGATTATCAGGCTGGATTAAAAATTTAAACGATGGCAGAGTTGAAGCTGTTTTTGAAGGAGAAAAAGACGTGGTAGAGAAAATAGTTAATTGGGCTAAAAAAGGACCATTTTTTGCTAAAGTTTCATCTGTTAAAGTTGATTGGCAGGAATATATAGGGGAGTTCAATAATTTTGGAATTAAGTATTAATTCAAAGTTTTCTAATTTTTTTAAAATAACTAAATGATTGATTTTTCTTGTGTAAAAAAAGTTTTGAAATCTCAACCAAGCTATCGTTTAAAACAAACCAAAAGATTTGTTTTTTTTAATTTAATAGAAAACTGGAATCAAGCCACATCATTCCCACCAGTTTTAAGAGAAAAACTGAATAAAAAATGTTCTTTAGAAATTAAAGCTAAAACTTTTGTTTCTAAGAATAAAAAGACTATTAAAGCTTTAATTGAATTAAATGATGGTTTAAAAGTTGAATCAGTGCTTATGAAGCATATTGATAAAAGAAATACAGCTTGTGTTTCTTCTCAGGTTGGCTGTGCTCTTGGTTGTGTATTCTGCGCTACAGGGAAAATGGGTTTTAAAAGAAATTTAAAGGATTATGAAATTGTAAATCAGGTATTATTTTTTGCCAGACACTTAAAAAAGAAGAGACAGAAAATAACCAATATAGTTTTTATGGGAATGGGGGAGCCCTTTTTAAATTATGATAATGTTATTAGTTCAATTAGGATTTTAAATGATAAAGATGGATTTAATTTAGGAGTAAGAAATTTTTCAATCTCAACTGCTGGAATTATTGAAGGGATTGAGAAATTAAGTAAAGAAAACCTTGGAATAAATTTAGCCATATCTTTACATGCACCAAATGATCAGTTGCGTATTAAGATTATGCCAGTTAACAAAAATTATCCACTTTCAAAAGTCTTAAAGGCAGTTGATAGCTATATAATTAAAACTGGGCGTAAGGTAATGTTTGAATATATAATGATGAAGAATATCAATGACAAGGATAAACATGCCAGACAATTAGCAAAAATAATAAAAAGACCACTTTATTTTGTTAATTTGATCAGTTATAATCCAACAGGAGACTTTGAATCATCCAGCTCTTCAAGAATTAAAAAATTTAAAGAGATTTTAGAGAAAGCAGGTGTTAAAGTGGGCCAAAGATATAGTTTTGGTCAGGATATTAAAGCTGCTTGCGGTCAATTAGCAGGTGAATAGAAAGATTATTTTTTTAAAAAATCGTCAGATTAGCTAATTTGGCGGTTTTTTGATAAAATTTTAATATGAGTCCTAAACTTTTTAAACAAAACAATGGTTATGAGATTAATGGTCTGTGGTATCCAAGAGTAACCTCAATTTGTAATATTATTGCAAAGCCTGGGCTTGAAAGATGGCTGGCTAACCAACCAAGTTTTATTGCTATGGAAAGAAAAAGAAAGAAAATTACTGACTGGGGAATTCTTATTCACAATACAATTGAGAAAATACTTTTAAAAGAAAATCCTGAGATTAAACCTAATATCCGTCCTTCAATACTGGCTTTTTTAGACTGGCTTAACAGTAATAAAATTAAAGTTATAGATATAGAAAAAAGAGTTCTCAGCAAACAGAATGTTTATGCTGGAACGTTTGATGTTTTGGCTGAGATTAATGGCAAGCTTGGAATTTTAGATTTAAAAACGAGCAAAGAAATATGGGACGACCATTTTATTCAAACCGCAGCCTATTTTAATGCTTATAATGAGAAAAATAAACAAAAAGCAAAAACCCACTGGATTTTAAGAATTGACCAGCATCAAAAATGTAAAGTTTGCGGTGCAGAAAAAAGAGATAAGTCAGGAGATATTAATATTAAAGGCGGTAAAAGATTCTGCAGGCATGTTTTTGATGAGCCGAAAGGGGAATGTGAACTTAAAAAAGTAAAAAATCACAAGCCCTTTATTGATATGTTTTTATCAGCTAAAAAATTATGGGAGTTTTCCAATAGAAATAAGCTTTCACGTATTGAAAATTATCCCAATATGACAAAAACACATTTAACTCTTTTTAATATTTAAATGAAAAAAATTATTACAAAAGAAATAGCTGATGAGCTAATGAAAATTAAAGGGGAGGTAAGGGGAATTGCTCTTAAGAGTCATGTTCAGTTTATTGTTGAGGAAAAAGGAGATGGGGTTTTTAAAAAAGTAGAAAATAAGATGGCAGAGCTTGGTCAGGTAGTAAAGTATAAGAGCATAAGGCCAATGGATTTTTATCCAATAGGGCTGGAAGCTCTGACACTTCTGGTTGTAAAAGAACTTTTTAATCTCAGTGATGAAAAATTAAGAGAAATAGGTGAGTATCAGTCAAAAATCTCTTTGATTGTTAAGCTTTTTACGAAATATTTTGTTTCTATGCGGGTAGTGACTCAGAAAGCGCCAATTATGTGGAGAAAGTATTACACTGTTGGGGATTTAAAAGTTACAGAGCTAAACGAAGCAGAAAAATATCTTATTTTAGAGATTAAGAATTTCAAGGTCCATTCACCTCATTGCCGGATGCTTGAAGGATACTTTGCCAATATAGTTAAAATGATTGTCAATAAACAAGCTAATTGTAAAGAAATTAAGTGTCCTTTTAAAGGTGATAATTATCATGAATTCATAATTAAATGGTAGAAATATTTTAACAAAAAAAGTCCAGGGTTGATTTGGTAGCTTGTTATTTTAAAGAAATGCTATAATGAATCCATAAATTAAAAAGTCGTTTTTTAAACTAAATAATCATTAAAAATATGCAGACAAATCATATAAATCATCCTGAAATAAAAGATAAGAAAAAACTATTAAAGATTTTTTTAATAGTTTTAATTTTATTTGTGGGAATGCTTACCATCAATGAATTTAAAAAAGGAAAGTATATTGGACAGGATGTTCAAAGCACAATCAGTGTTTCAGCGGTAGGTGAGGTATATGCTAAGCCTGATTTAGTAATAACCAGCTTCTCAGTAGTTTCTGAAGAGAAAACTGCTGCTGATGCTCTTGCTAAAAATAGTGAAAGCATGAACAAGGTTATTGAATTTTTAAAAAATTCTGGAATTGAAGAAAAGGATTTAAAAACAACCACCTTCAGAATAAGCCCTCGTTATGAATGGCACAATGGTTCTGAATTTTCTTATCCTACTGGCCAGCGTGTTTTAGTTGGTTATGAAGTAACCCAATCTTTAGAGGTTAAAATAAGGGATATGTCGAAAATAGGTGCTTTAATTGAAGGAGCTACTAATGCCGGTGCTACTGGAGTGGGTAATTTAGAATTTACATTTGATGATGAGGATGAATTAAAAAAACAAGCCAGAGAAATTGCAATTAATAAAGCTAAATTAAAAGCTAAAGAATTATCACAACAATTAGGAGTAGGGCTGGGAAGAATAACTAATTTCAGTGAAAGTGAAGTTTCTCCAATCTTTTATGATATTAAAGAGGCTTATGGCATGGGCGGAGGAGCTCCTGAAGTTGAAACTGGAGAGAATTTAATTCAGAGCACTGTCATAATAACTTACGAAATACATTAATATGGATGAACTAACTTTATTTTTATTGGGTAATCCTTGGGTAATTTTTTTAATTGTTTTTTGGACAATTCCCTGGAAAGCAGTTGCTTTATGGAGGGCAGTGAAAAACAATCATAAAAAATGGTTTGTAGCGCTGATTGTATTAAATACCTTAGCTGTCTTAGAAATTCTTTATATTTTTGTTTTTAGCAAAGGAAAAAAAACAGAAAGAGCCAATGCAGATTAAACGTCTTATAGTAGGTGAGCTAGAAGCTAATTGTTATTTACTGGTTTCAGAAAATGAATTAGCTGTTATTGACCCTGGAGATGAGGCAGAAAGGATTTTAAGAGAAATCAAACAGTTCAAAGCAGGACTGAAACAAATCATCATTACTCATTGTCATCCTGATCATATTTTAGCTGTGCCAGAGATTAAAAGGCAAACAAATGCTAAAATTTTAATTCATGAGGAAGAAAGACAGTTTAGTAATTGCCAGGCTGATGAATTTTTAAAAGAAAAAGACAAGATAAATATTGGCACTGTTTCTTTAAAAGTTATACATACGCCTGGACATACTCCTGGAAGCATTTGTTTATTGGGTGATAACTTTATTTTTACTGGTGACACGCTTTTTGAAAATGCTTATGGAAGAACTGATTTACCTGGTGGTTCAGATAAACAGATGCAGAATTCATTAAAAAAGATATCAGCATTATTAAAACTGAACACAATAATTTATCCTGGCCATGGTAAGCCTTTTAAAATTAGAAAATGAATATTTATGGCTAAAAAACTGAAAACTTCATCAAGAGCAATTAATGCACCTTTATCACCAATTAGAAAATTTGTTCCTTTACTTCAACTTGCTAAGAAAAGAGGATTAGATGTTTTTGAACTTCATATTGGCCAGCCTGATTTAAAAACACCTTCTCAAATATTGAATAAAATTAAGAATTTTAATGAGAAGATAATACGGTATACTCCTTCTAATGGAATTCCTGAGGTGCAGTCTGCCTGGAAAAAGTATTTCAAAGGTTTTGGTATTAATTTTGATGAATCTGAAATCATTGTTACTGTTGCTGGAAGTGAGGCAATTTTTTTTGCTTTATCAACAGCTTGTGATCCAGGTGATGAAGTAATTGTCTTTGAGCCGTTTTATACCAATTATAATAGTTTTAGGGCTATAGCAGGGGTAAAATTAGTGCCTGTTAGAACTTTGGTTAACACTGGGTTTCATCTGCCAGAAAAAAATATTATTGAAAAGAAAATCAGCAGAAAAACAAAAGCAATTTTAGTTTGTAATCCTTCTAATCCAACTGGTACTGTTTACTCCAAAAAAGAACTTCAAATGATTATTGATATTGCCCAGAAACATAATCTATTTATTTTAGCTGATGAAGTTTATCGTGAGTTTGTTTATGATAATGAAAAACATTATTCAATAATGGATTTTCCAAAAGCTCGTTCAAGAGCGGTTATACTTGACAGTGTTTCTAAAAGATTCAGTGCTTGTGGTTTAAGAATAGGATGTTTAGCTTCAAAGAATAAAGATATAATTGCTGGAGCAACAAAGTTTGCTCAAGCCAGGCTGTCTTCTCCAATGGTTGAACAATTAGCAACAGTGCCTCTTTTATTAAACTCAAAAACTTACACCAGGAAGATTGTTAAAGAGTATAAGAAAAGAAGAGATGCTGTTTTTGAGGGGCTTCAAAAGATTTCTGGAGTTCAATGTTTAAAACCCAAAGGAGCTTTTTATATTACAGTTAAGCTTCCTGTTAAAAATGCTGAGAATTTTACCAAGTGGCTTTTAACCAGGTTTTCATACAAAAACAAGACTGTAATGCTGGCTCCTGCTGCTGGTTTTTATGCTAGTAAAGGATTAGGTAAAGATGAGGTAAGGATTGCATTTGTTTTATCTGCTCCAAAAATGAAAGAAGCAATGAATGTATTAAAAATTGCTTTAAAGAAATACAAAGAGTAATGACTGAATTTAGAAAAAGAGTTTATATGGTTATTAGCAGGATTCCAAAAGGCAAGGTAATGAGCTATAAAGAGGTGGCCTATGCTGCTGGTTATCCAAAAGCATGGCGGGCAGTAGGCAATGTTTTAAATAAAAACAGAGATTCTAAAGTGCCATGCCACAGAGTTATTAAATCAAGCGGCAAAATCGGTGGATTTAGAGGCGGTACTAATAAAAAAACAGCTCTATTGAAAAAAGAAGGTTATCTAAAAATAAGAAAAGTTAATTTTTAAAAAAAATGAGAAACTTTATAAAAAATCCTATTTTTCTCTTGTTTGTTGTATTAGTTTTTCTCTTAACAGCAGTTTTTTTAGTTGGTAATGAGCGTTTATTTCTATTTATCAATCATAGTCTAGCTAATCAATATCTGGACCTTATTGTATTATATATTTTCATTCCTTTATTTCTTTTAATGGGAATAATTCCTGGGATATTATTTATTTTTAAAAAAGACATCTCAGCGTTTTTTACTTTATTCTCTGGAGGTTTTTGTTATATTGCTGGGAATTTAGTTAAGCTTATCTTTAAAATGCCCAGACCATATATGGTGCTTTCTGATGTAAGAGTTATTGGGCCTTGGCATATGAGCCAGTATTCTTTTCCTTCTACAACCACAATGCTGGCTTTTGGCCTAGCTTTTGCTTTTTTGTTAGAAAAAAAAGACAGATTAAGTTATTTTTTCTTAACCTTAGCCTTTTTGGTTGGATTCACAGTGATTTATACAGGTTTTCATTTTCCTGAAGATGTTGTTTTTGGAGCGTTTCTTTCTCTATTATTCGTTTATTTATTAAAGAGAATTAAAGACAAGTTATTCAGTGAAAAAGCTGCTGAAAAAATTCAGCAAGAGAATCAAATAATTTAATAGAGGATGTGAAAATATTACTAAACTAGCATTGTTAAATTTGTGAAATTCGTTCCTAGAATTGAAAAGTTTTATTGGACAAAGCACGTTGGAAATAAGATGAGATATTATGGTTTGTCCAAAAATAGATTAAAAAGAGTTATGCGTAATCCAGACAGAAAAGAACTTGGTATTGCTCCGAGAACGGTTGCTGTTATGCAGATTGCTGGGACAAAAAAGCATCCTACTGAAATCTGGCTTATGTATCAGAAAGATAAGTTTAAAACAAAAATAATTACTGCCTGGCGTTATCCTGGAACAAGTCCAAAAAGACAACCTCCTCCAATACCAGAAGATATTTTATGGGAGTTGAATCTGAATAAGGGAAAAGCTGAAATTCCAGAAGAGTATTCAAAAGGAAAAATAAAATTCTTAAACTGTAAAATTGATTTATCAAAAAGAGTTTTTATTCCCAGAATTGAAACAGAATTTTGGGTTAAAAAAGCAATCAAAGATCTTAAGAAAAAACAAGGGATATTTGATGTTTTAGATGTTTTTGCTGGTTCTGGCTGTATTGGAATAGCAATTTTAAAAAACATTAAAAACTCTAAAGTGGATTTTTCTGAGATTGACAATAAAGCGCTTGAGCAAATTAAAATTAATTTAGAATTAAATAAAATACCAGAACAAAGTTATAGGATTTATCAATCAGATTTATTTGATGCATTAAAGAATAAAAAATATGATTATATTTTTGCCAATCCTCCTTATATTGCTGAAAACAGAATAAATGAACTAGGAGATTCAGTTTTAGCATATGAGCCTAAAAAAGCTCTTTTTTCAGGAAAAAAAGGATTAAGCCATATTAAAAAATTTTTAAAACTTGCTAGAAGTTTTTTAAAGGAAAAGGGTATTATTTACCTTGAATTTGACCCTCAGCAGAAAAAAGACATTGAAAAAATGATGAAAAAACAAAGTTATTCTTCTTTTAAATTTTTCAGAGACCAGTTTAAAAAATATCGTTTTGCAATAGTGAAAAAATAACAGTAAAATATAATAATCAATAATAATTAATAATTTTATGGATATAACTAAAATAATTGGCTGGTTAGTATTTTTATCTGGTCTTTTAATAATAAGCTGTACTCTTTATACTTCATTTAATATTTTTACTGGCAAACAGTCTGCTCCTGAATTTTTCAAACCTACTCAAACGCAAGGAAGCCAGTCGCAGGCAACAGGACTGCCTACTGATTTTGATCAGCTTAAGCAAATGATGAGTGAACAGCTAAAAGGACTTTTACCGCTTGATTCAATAACTCAATTTTTAAATCTTAGTGTTTGGGGAATATTAACAGGCATTCTTATTTTCGGCGGTGCTAAAATTTCTGAATTAGGCATAAAACTGATTAAAAAATGATTAATATTATTAAGCAAAATATATTTTTAAAGTATATTCAGTGGCATTTTTTTGAAATGCCTAAAAATATTTTAAAGAGCTGGATTAATTATCTTAAGTTTGGCTTGAATTACTTTTCTGTTGGTTTACTTTTTAAAACTCTTTTTTCTCCATGGAGAAATTACAGATGGTTTTATCCAAAAGCATTTGATATTGGGAAATATCTTGAAGTTGCTTTTTCAAATTTGATTTCCAGGGTTCTTGGATTTTTTCCAAGAAGCATTTTAATAGTGGTTGGTATTGTTTTTGAGGTTTTTATTTTGTTTAGTGGTTTTTTTATTCTTATAATCTGGTTTGTTATTCCAGTTTTTTTAATATTAGGAATATATCATGGCATTAGACTTTCAATTTAATTTAAAAGAGACAGAAACTTATAAAGCAGTAGTTTTGGAAAGAAACATATTTTTTAAGTATAGAAAAATTTGTAGAAAATTGTTTTTGTTTCTATTTTTTGCTTGTCTTTTATTTTTCGCTTATTCATTTTTCTACGAGAATTTTTCTTGGGGTTTGAACAGAAGAATTCTTGGTCTTTCAATTCTTTTTCTTACTTTCAATATAATTGCCAATATTAAAAATAGTTTTTTAGAGTTTCTTAAAAAACCAAAGATAAAAACAGGTTTTAAGCAGACATTATCAGAAGTTAAAAAATATAATCTGGCAGAATACCTTGGTTTTGAAACATCAAAAGCAGTTTTTAATTCAGTTAAGTTTTCGAAAACAAAAAAATTCTCTCAGATAAATTCTTCTCTTTTACTTTACTATTTATTAAATGATAATTCTAAACTGAATTTTGTTTTTTCGAGGGCTCTTTTAAATATTGAAGAAATTAAAAAAATATTACTTGAAACAGTTAAAGCAGTTGAAAAGACTGAGTTTAAAGAGATTTATAGTAAAGATTTTAAAATATCAATTTTAGATGCTTTAGAGATTGCTAAGAATAAAAACCATGAAAAAGTTGAACTTAGTGACATAATATCTTCTTTGGCAAAAAATAATCCTGTTTTTAAGAAAATATTGATTAATGCTGATTTAGAAGCAGAAGATATTCATAATTTAGCTGATTGGATGGAAAGAGTGGATAATAAATTGACTGAAAGAAAAAAATTCTTTAAATGGAAAAACCTGCTCAAACTGGGTTCTTTAGGCAGGGAGTGGACAACTGGCTACACTGTTAATTTAGACAAATTTTCCATTGATTTGTCAGAAAGAGCAAGAAAAGGAGTTTTTGCTCAAATGATTGGCCATGTTCAGGAAGTAAAGGCAGTAGAAAGAATTTTAGCTAAAGAGCAGGAAAACAATGTTCTGCTTGTTGGAGAAGAGGGAAGTGGAAGAAGAATTATAATTGAAGATTTGGTTAAAAAAAGTGTTTTTGGAGAAACCTTAAAAGAATTGAATTATAAGAGAGTGATAGAGCTTGATTTGGCATCTTTACTGACTCAGGCTCAGGATTCCCAGCAGGCTGGAGAAATTCTTAATTTAATATTTAATGAAGCTGTTTCAGCTGGTAATGTAATTTTAGTTATTAATAATTTTCATAATTTTGTTGGAGGAATTGATAGGCCTGGAGCTCTTGATATAACAAGCATAATAAGTCCTTATTTAGATCTGCCTCAATTCAGAATCATAGCTGTTACTAGTTTTAAAGGACTTCACAAGCATATTGAACAGAACCCTTCAATCTTATCTTTTTTTGGAAAAGTTGAAGTGAAGGAAATAACAAAACAAGAATCACTTATTGTTTTAGAAGATTTGATTTTTCAAAAAGAAATAAAGTATAAGCAATTCATCTCTTATCCAGCTTTGCGCGATATCATTAAACTCTCTGAAAAATACTTAGCTGATGCTCCGTTTCCTGAAAAAGCAATTGATTTGTTGGATGATGTTGTATCTTATATTTCCCAGCTAAAAGAAAAAACAGTTCTTCCTAAACACGTTGCAAAAATTGTGTCTGAGAAAACTGAAATTCCTGTTGGAAAAGTTGAAGAAAAAGAAAAAGAGAAACTACTTAATTTAGAAGCCTTGATTCATAAAAGAATTATTAATCAGGAAACAGCGGTTAAAGAGACAGCAGAAGCCTTGAGAAGGGCCAGGACAGACATTTCTATCAAAAAAGGACCAATGGGTGCATTTTTGTTTTTAGGGCCAACAGGAGTAGGTAAAACTGAAACTGCCAAATCTTTAACTGAAATTTATTTTAGCTCTGAAAAGAAGATGATTCGTCTTGATATGTCAGAATTCCAGGAAATTTCAGATATAGCTCGCTTGATTGGTTCTGCTAATAAAGAAGGTTTGCTGACTACTAAGGTAATAGAAGACCCGTTTTCCCTAGTTTTACTTGATGAAATAGAGAAAGCTCATCCAAATATCTTGAATTTATTTTTACAGGTTATAGACGAAGGACATATTACTGATGGATTGGGAAGGAAAGTTAGTTTTAAAAACACAATTATTATTGCAACTTCTAATGCTGGATATTTAGTAATTCTTGATGCTTTAAAAAAGAATAAGAAAATGGAGGACATTAAAGAAGAGCTTTTGAACTATTTGTTTAAACAAAAAACCTTTAGGCCTGAATTTATTAACCGTTTTGATGCTATGGTATTATTTAAAGCACTGACCAAGGAAAATCTTTTAGATATTTCAGGATTACTGCTGGATAAATTAAAAAAGAATTTATCAAAAAAAGATATTGAATTTATTATTACTGATGAATTAAAGAAGAAAATTGTTGAATTGAGTTATGATCCTAAGTTTGGAGCCAGGCAGATGAATAGGGTTATTCAGGATAAGATTGGAAATGTTTTTGCTAAAGCCTTGCTTTCTAATAAAATTAAAAGAGGGGATAAGGTGGAAATAGAACCAAAAGCTTTTAAATTAATAATTAATCCTTAATAAATAAAATATTTATGAGCATATTATATATTATAATTTTTCTGGGAATAGTCTTTCTTGCTATTCATCTTTTCAGAAGACCAAAAATTACCATGAACAAACCTTTATTTACATTAGGAATTTTAGTAGCTTTAATGGGAGCTTTCTTAATGTGGGATGGTAGTATTCTGGGAGAAAATACCACAGGTATTGCAACTGTTATAGGTATTATTGGGATAGGTTTAATAGCAACATCAAAGAAACCTAAAAACATTCCAAATCAATAAATTATTAACAGAAAGCTTTGTTTAAATAAGTTCTAACATTGTTTGTCTCTCTGAGTTTTTGAAGCTGAGATTTTTCTTGAATTTGACTTTTTATAAGAAATTAATAATATATCTTAATCAGAAAGAATTTGTTCTTTGATAAAAAAAATGAGCGTGATGAAAAATAGAAAAAAATTATGTATCAAGGGATAGTATAAGAAAATTAGGGTTTCCCAAACCTGTTCCGATATCAGAAGAAGTATTCGGTTCTTTAAAAAGAGAACAGCAAGAAGTTTTGCTTTCTCTTGGAGGTCTGGGCAAGGAAGAAAGGAAACTTTGCGATAAAATAAATGCTAAAATGCCAACTGAATCAGGAGTACTACCTGTAGATGGAGGAGTTACATTGTGTGAAGATAAAGACGATTGGATCGTCATTACTTTAAAAGAGAGGAAAGAATTAGATGAAGTGACAAATAAAATAAAGAGAGAGCTTAATAAAGCCTTAGACCTTGGTTTGGGATTTCTACGGTTAATTCAGAATCAATGTAAGAATTATGAAATAAAAGTTTAAATTAAAGCGACCTTAAAAGATTTATAATGAGGTCATTTTTTTATTCCATAATCTTATAGGTTTTTAAATGGATTATATAATAGTTGTGGATTTTCTGTGGAAAATCCGCTGTTTTTATATTCATTTTAATATAAACTAATTTTTCCTTGACCAAACATGTTTTTAAAGGGTAAACTTAAGACAGGTGGGGAATTGTGGATAAGTATGTTAATAAATACCCATCTTTGTGGATAACTATGTTTATTGGTGAATACTTGTACACAATTGACCATAAAAAAAGGTTAGCTATACCTTCCAAATTCAGAAGAACTTTAGGTAAAAAAGCAATTGTTACTAAAGGTATAGATGCTTGCTTAGTTGTTTACCCAATAACAGAGTGGGAAAAATTAGCTAAAAAACTGGAAAGCCTGCCAACTAGTAAACTTGATGCCAGAGGATTTGTAAGAATCATGCTTGCTGGAGCTGTAGATGTAAGTCTGGATAAATTAGGAAGAATTTTAATTCCTGATTATTTAAAAAAATATGCTGGATTAAAAAAAGAAGTAGTTATTCTGGGATTATCTAATAGAATTGAACTCTGGGATAAAACAATGTGGAAGAATTATAAAGATAAAACTGAAAAAGATATTGGAGATATGGCATCAAGATTAGAAGAATTAGGAGTTTAATGCACAAAAGCGTCCTTAAAAAAGAAGTTTTAGAATATTTGAATCCTGAGTCTAATGAAAACTTTATTGATGCAACAATAGGGCAGGCAGGACACAGTTTAGCAATATTAGATAAAAATAAGCCAAGAGGAAAAGTATTAGGAATAGAGCTGGATAAAGAAATCTATAAAGATTTATTGGCAAAGAACATTAAAAGATTAATTTTAGTAAATGATTCCTTTAAAAATTTAAAAGAGATTGTTGAAAAAAATAGTTTCAAACCTGTTTCTGGAATATTGTTTGACCTTGGATTTTCAAGCTGGCATCTGGAAGAATCTGGCAGGGGATTCAGCTTTCAAAAAAATGAACCTCTTGATATGAGGTACAATACTGATTTATCCAAATTAACGGCTAAAGAAATTGTCAATAACTGGCCAGAAAGAGAAATTGAAAAGATTTTGAAAAAATATTCTCAAGAAAGATTTGCCAAAAGAATTAGTAAAAGAATTATAGAACAGAGAAAATTAAAGCCCATTAAAACAACTTCTGATTTAGTTGAAATAATTAAGCAATCTGTTCCTTCCTGGTATCAATACAGAAGAATACATTTTGCAACAAAAACATTTCAGGCTTTAAGAATTGCTGTGAATGACGAACTTAATAATATTGAAAAAGCATTGATTCAGGCTTTAAGCATAATAGAAAAAGGAGCAAGGATAATAGTAATTTCATTTCATTCATCAGAAGACAGAATTATTAAGAATTTTTTCAAAAAACATTCTAAAGAATCATTAAAAATATTAACAAAGAAACCAATAAAGCCGAGCAGAGCAGAAATTATTAATAACCCCCGTTCAAGAAGCGCTAAGCTTCGAGCGGCAGTAAAAATTTAAAAAAAAATGACTAAAACAATTGCCTTAAAAAAATCCTGGATTTTAAGCATTGCTTTAATTTTATCCTTATTAGTTATTTATATTATCCAGGTTGGACAATTAGCTAAGGACAAATATTCACTCAGAAATTATGAAAAAGAATTAGTTTCTTTGTCAAAGAATAATAAGTTTTTAGATATAGATTTCTCAAAAATGAATTCTTTATTTCATATTGATCAGGTCCTGGCAGATAATGGCTTTGTTAAGACAAATAATGTAAAATATATAAAAATAGTGGAAAGTTCAATTGTCAGCAGACTTCGTTAATAACTTTACTATATAAATGAAGAATTGGAGAGCTAATCTAATCTTTCTGTTTTTTCTTCTTGGTTCAGCGGCTGTAATAAGTCGCTTGGTTTTTCTTCAGATTATGGAAGGAGATTTAAACAAAGCTTTGTCTCAAGGCCTTTTCGCCTCTTTTAATGAATATCAGGGGGAAAGAGGAGAAGTGTTTTTAAAAAATGGCGAACCCTTGGCTATAAATATTGCTCTGCCTTTTATTTTTGTTAATCCTAAAAAAATTGAAAACATTGAAGAAACAGCTAAAGATCTAAGCCAGATTCTTGATTTAGAACAAGATTTGGTTTTTGAAAAATTAAACATCAATACTTCTTATTCTTTAATTAAAAGAAAATTAACTCCAGAACAAGCTGAAGAAATAAAAAACTTAAACCTGGAAGGAGTTTTTGTAACCGAGCAAAAAGAAAGATATTACCCTCAGGAAGAATTAGCCTCACAAGTAATTGGCTTTTTAGGCGCAGAACAAACAGGACAATATGGTCTGGAGCAGTTTTATGATAATGTTTTGGCAGGCAAAGAGTTTTTAAAAGAAAATAAAAAAGGAACTGATTTAGTTTTAACACTTGATTATAATATTCAATATCAGGCAGAGAAACTGCTTCAAAAAGTAAAAAAAGATTTAGATGCTGAGGGCGGTCAGATTATTGTTATTGAACCTGATTCTGGAAGAATACTTGCTATGGCTGATGCAAAAGGATTTGACCCTAATCATTATGAAGATTATGCCAGTTCAAATAATTTAGAAGTTTTTAAAAATAAAGCAAGCCAAAATTTGTTTGAACCAGGTTCAGTTTTTAAAGCAATTACAATGGCTGCAGCTTTAGAAGAAGAAAAAGTGACGCCTAAAACAACCTATACAGACACTGGTTCTGTTAAAATTGATAAGTATACTATTTACAATTACGATAAAAGAATTTATGAGCAGCAGAGTATGACTGAGGTTCTGGAAAAATCAATCAACACAGGCGCTATTTTTGTTCAAAAAAAACTTGGACCTAATTTATTTCTTAAATATATTGATGAGTTCGGTTTTTTTGAGCCTTCAGGAATTGATGTACAGGAAGCTTATTCCCAGAACAAAGAATTAAGAACAGCAAGAGAGATTAATCTTGCCACAGCTTCTTTTGGCCAGGGAATTGAAATGACTGCCATTCAGCTGATTAAGTCATATTGTGCTATTGCTAATGGTGGAAAATTAATAGCTCCATATTTAGTTGAAAGCTTTATAACTCCTGACGGGAAAATTGAATCTTTAAATAATAATAAAGAAGAGCAAATCATTTCTTCAAAAACTGCATCTCAGTTAACTGCAATGCTTGTCAGTGTTGTAGAAAATGGTTTTGCCAAAGCTGCTAAAATTCCTGGTTATTTTATTGCTGGAAAAACAGGAACAGCCCAGATTTCTTATTCAGCTTTAGGTATTGAAAAACAAGGCTACTCTGATAAAACCATTCAAACTTTTGTTGGGTTTGCTCCTGCTTTTAATCCTAAATTTCTGGCCCTTATAAAAATTAATAATCCTAAAACAAAAACTGCAGAGTATTCCACTGTTCCTCTTTTTAGAAACTTGGCAGAATATATTATTAACTACTATCAAATTCCACCAGATTATGAATAATGATTTTTTCTCTAAAATTAAATTTACTTTCAAAAAACAAAAAGTTGTTGTTATAACAGGCAATGCAAGAAAAAATACTTTTAATGCTGTTAGTCAAGTATTGCCTTCACATTTTAAAATTGGAGAGGATGTTTTAATATTTGAAACAGAAGACAAAAAAATCTCTGATTATGAATTTTTCTTAAAAAATTCTAAAGAACCAGTATTAATTGTAACTAATATAGCTGACATACCAAGCAATACTGATTTTTTTGCTGGAGAAAGAGAATCAATTAAAAATACAAGAGAGATTGTTAAACTTTTGCCAGAAAATGTTAATTTAGTTTTGAATTTTGATGATGAAACCTCCAGAGAAGTGGGGGATTCTACAAAATTAAAGATTTTAACTTTTGGTTTACAGAATAGAGCAAGTTTTAAGGCCAGTGATTTTAAAATAAATGGTGGAACTAATTTTAAAATAAATTACAAAGGCAATACTGTTCCTGTTTGGCTGGAAAAAACGTTTGGCAAAGAACAGATTTATTCTGTTTTAGCAGCTGGTTGTGTTGGCGCTATTTTTGATTTGAACTTAGTAGAAATTTCAGAAGCATTTAAAAACTATCAGCCATTACCAGGAAGAATGAGCTTAATCAGAGGAATTAAAAATTCATGGATTTTAGATGACAGCGAGTCAGCCAGTGTTTTTTCTATGATTGAAGCAATTGAAATTTTGGGCAGGCTCCGAGAATATAAAAGAAAAATTGCTGTTTTAGGAGATATTCTGGGTATTGGAAAATATACGATTGAAGCTCATGAGGCAGTAGGAGAGAGAATTGCTAAAAACATTGATTTGTTGTTTGTTTTTGGCCAGCGTGCTAAATTTATTAGCCAGGGTGCAATACAAAAAGGCATGGCTCAGGAAAAAGTTTTTGAATTTGATACTATTGATGAGGGAAAGCTTGAAGTTCAGAATAAAATTAAAGAAGGTGATATTATTTTAATTGATGGTTCAACTGAAATGAAAATGAATAAAATTGTAAAAGAAATCAGATTGTAAAATTTTCATTTTCAAACAGGAAAAGTTGTGATAGGATATTGATGAAATGGCCCCATCGTCTAGCGGCCAGGACGCCTGGTTCTCAACCAAGTAACAGGGGTTCGATTCCCCTTGGGGCCACAATTGTATAAAATTAATGTAATTATATAGAAAAATCGCCAGAAAGGCGTTTTTTTGATAAAATAAAAATATGAAAAAGATATTCTTCGTTACTTCCAATAAAGGTAAATATAGTTCTGCTAAAGCTTTTTTAAAGAAATACGGAATTGAAGTTGTTCAAAAGAGCTTAGAAATTCCTGAGTCTCGTGGCAGTTTTGAAGAGATTGCAGGACAGAAAGCAAGATTTGGATATAAAATCTTAAAAAAACCTGTCATAGCAATGGATGCTGGTTTTTTTATTCATTCTCTTGATGGATTCCCAATGATGTTCACTAATTTTGTTCTTGGAACAATTGGTGTAGAAGGAATTATTAAACTTGTTAAAAATAAAAATAAGTCTTGCGAATTTCGAGAGGTACTTTCTTATTGTGACGGCCCCAGAGCAAAACCAAAGTTATTCAAACGGGTGGTTAAGGGTAGAATTTCTAATAAACCTCTTGGCAAGGTAAAACCGTATCATTGGTCTGAGCTTGCTTTGATTTTTATTCCTGAGAGAGAAAAAAGAACAATGGCAGAAATGACTAAGAAAGAGTTTATGAATTTTCGCAAGCGGGTTGATAATAATTCTCATTGGGAAGATTTTGGTAAATTTTTCTCAAAAGCTTAAAATTATTGAAAATCTAAACTAGTATTCAGTTCTAACTATTTATTATATCTGTCTTTTTTTTGTTTGGCTTTTAAGTTAAAATATTTCAATGGCTAAATTTTTCTGGCACAATTTAAAAACAAAAGAAGTTGAAAAAATTTTAAGAACCAGTATTAATAAAGGATTGGATGAAAAAGATGTAAAGCTTCGTCAGTTAGAATTTGGAATAAATGAGCTTCCAGAAGAAAAACCTTTTTCAAAAATAAAAATATTTTTTGAGCAGTTTACGAGCCCTTTAACATATATTCTTGTAATTGCAGGAATTGTTGTTTTATTTTTAAAAGAATTCACTGATGCTGTTGTTATTTTTGGCGCTGTTTTTTTAAATACAATTATTGGCTATTTTCAGGAAAATAAAGCTTCTCAGGCAT
The DNA here is from genome assembly GCA_964450805.1 of uncultured Candidatus Saccharibacteria bacterium. Classification (GTDB taxonomy): domain Bacteria; phylum Patescibacteriota; class Minisyncoccia; order Minisyncoccales; family JANBVM01; genus JANBVL01. The sequence continues at coordinate 172,487 of CAYVDD010000001.1, forward strand.
TAGCAAAGCTTAAAAAAGTTGTGAAGCACAATGCAGAAGTTTTAAGAGAGAATAATTTAAAGGTTGTAGATTTGGAAAAACTGGTGCCAGGAGATATAGTTATTTTAAATCCAGGAGATATAGTTCCAGCTGATGGAAGAATAGTAGAATCCACTGACTTGAAAGTAAATGAAATGGCTTTAACTGGTGAATGGCTTTCAGCAGAAAAAAAAGTAGAAATACTTTCTAAAGAAACTCCTTTAGCTGATAGGGATAATATGGTTTATATGGGAACAATTATTGAAGATGGAAAAGCAAAGGTATTGGTTGTTGAAACAGGAGCCCAGACTGAAATTGGAAAAATAGCTGCAATGCTCAAAGAAACAAAAGAAGAAAAAACACCTTATCAGAAAAAATTGGCAGGTTTTTCAAGGATTATCGGTATAATAATTGCGCTAATTTGCGCTTTTATTCTTATTGAAGGGACTATAAAAGGAATTGGTTTTGCTGAAATGTTTATTACTGCTGTAGCAGTTGCTGTGGCTGCTATTCCTGAAGGTTTGCCAGTGGCAATGACTGTTATTCTAGCTTTAGGCATGCAAAGGATTTTAAAAAAAGGGGGATTGGTCAGGAAACTATCTTCAGCTGAAACACTTGGCAGTACTTCTATTATTTGCACAGACAAAACAGCAACCTTAACTGAAGGAAAAATGAAGGTTGATAATGTAATCGCAATCAATGAAATCTTAGGAAAAAAACAGAATAAAAGAGAATCTTTTCTGTCTTTAAAGATTGCTGCTTTTACTTCAGAAGCATTTATTGAGAATCCTAAAGATCCAAAAGATGAATGGATTTTCAGAGGAAGGCCTACTGACAAGGCTCTTCTTATGGCTGGTATTAAAAAGGGAATTAAGGCATATGGTCCAAGATTCCTTAAAAACAAGATAGCTGAAATTCCTTTTAATCCAATCAATAAGTTTGTTGGAGCAATAATTCAACAAACAGACGGGAAATTTTTGTATATTTCTGGTGCACCAGAAAAAGTTTTAGAGCGCTCTAAATTTATTGAATTAAAAGGTAAAAAACTGGAATTAACTAAAAAAAGACTGGAACTTATTAATGAACAGCTTAAGAAATTAACTGGTGCAGGCCTGAGAATAGTGGCTTCAAGCTACAAAAGAGTAAGAGCCATTAATTCAGTGCTTGAAAAACCAGAAAAAGAAGCTCACAGCCTTATTTTTGCTGGCTTTATTACTATAAAAGATCCTTTAAGAAAAGAGGTTAAAAAAGCTATCAGAATTTGCAGGCAAGCAGGAATGAAAATAATTATTGTCACTGGCGACCATAAACTAACTGCTAAAGCAGTAGTCCGTGAATTAGGCTTTCAAATAAATGAAGAGAATATTTTAGAGGGAAAAGAATTAGACAGGCTTTCAGATGAAAAATTTAAAGAAATTTTAACAAAGATTAAAGTTTATGCCCGTGTTGAACCAAAACATAAAACAAGAATTGTTGAAGCCTGGCAGGAAAAAGGAGAAGTTGTAGCAATGACAGGAGATGGTATTAATGATGCTCCTGCTTTAAAAAAAGCAGATATTGGAGTAGCGCTTGGTTCAGGCACAGAAGTGGCAAAAGAAACTTCAGATTTAGTTCTTTTAAATGACAGTTTTTCAGTAATTGTTGAAGCAGTTCAGGAAGGAAGGTTAATTTTAGACAACATTAGAAAAGTAATAACTTATCTTTTAACCGACAGCTTTACAGAGGTAATTTTAATAGGAGCCAGTTTATTATTAGGCCTTCCTCTGCCAGTTACAGCTGTTCAGATTTTATGGGTTAACTTAATTGAGGATGGTTTACCTGATATTGCTTTGGCTTTTGAACAGGAAGAAGAGGATTTAATGAAAATAAAGCCAAAAGGTCATAAAACTTCTCTTCTTACAAAAGAAATGAAAATAATAATCTTTATTATTGGTTTTATCACTGATTTTCTTCTTTTGGGAGTATTTATTTTATTGTTTCGGGCAGGACATAATATTAATTATATAAGAACAATGGTTTTTGCTGCATTAACAATTGACTCATTGTTTTATATTTTTTCCTGCAAAAGCTTGAGAAAAAATTTATGGCATATTGATATTTTCTCAAACAAACTTCTTGTTACTGCATTACTGATTGGAATTAGTGCTCTTATAGGAGCAATTTATTTGCCTTTGCTTCAAGGATTTTTAAAAACTATTCCTTTAACATTGAATGATTGGTTAATTGTCTTAGGTTTGGGTTTCATTGAGCTGTTTTTAATTGAAACTACAAAATGGTATTTTATTGTCAAAAAACAATATGATTAAAACATTAAAAGAAATTATTTTGCCAGTTGCTGTAATATCAAGCACTATTGTTGGAGTGGGACTTTTTTCTTTGCCATATATTGCTTCTAAAGTAGGCTTTGTAATAATACTTGGCTATTTTCTAGTTTTAGGAGTTATTGTTACTGTTATTCATTTGATTTTTGGAGAATTATCCCTGGCAACGCCTGACTTTAAGAGACTGCCTGGGTTTGCAAAAGTTCATTTGGGTGAGTGGGCAAAAAAGATAACCATGTTTTCTACGGTTTTTGGAATATCTGGAGCAATCTTAGCTTATCTTATTGTTGGCGGAGAGTTTTTAAACAGCTTGCTTTTTCCAATTTTTGGAGGCAGTAATTTTTTTTACAATTATCTCTATTTTTTTCTGGGAGCAGTTTTAATTTTTTTCGGTATTAAAGCAGTAGCTAAAATAGGGTTTTGGTCATTAATTTTGTTCTTTTTAATTTTGTTCGCAATCTTTGTTCGTGGTCATTATCTTATAAATACAAGTAATTTTATAGCTTTTCCTTCTAACTTGTCAGACTTATTTTTGCCTTATGGCCCTATTTTATTTTCTTTGTCAGGAGCTGCTTTGATTCCTGAAGCTGAAGAAATGTTAAAGAAGAATAAAGAACTGCTTAAAAAAGTAATTATTATTTCCACAATAATTCCAATAATAATATCTCTGTTTTTTATTTACTTAATCTGGGGCATTACTGGACCTTTAACAACCCAGTCAGCGCTAACAGGGTTAAAGTCATATTTAGGTGATGGAATAGTAAATATGGCCTTGTTTCTGGGCTTTTTAACAACATTTACTTCTTTTATTGCTCTGGGTCTGACTCTTAAAAAAATACTATGGTATGATTTTGGGTTTCCTAAAAACTTAGCCTGGTTTTTAACCTGCTTTGTTCCTTTAGGGCTTTTTATTTTAGGGTTTCAAAGCTTTATTCGTGTTATAGGCTTGGTTGGAGCAATAGCTCTTGGTATTGAGGGAATTTTGATTTTGTTAATGTATAGAAAACTTTTGCTAAAAAGAGAAGAAATTAAAAAATCTTTATTGGTTTTTCCACTGATTATGATTTTTGTTTTTGGTATAATATATGAATTAATATACTTTTTTAGATAATGACCTGGACATATATTTTTATTTTTATTCTTTCTTCTTTTATTTTAGCTCGTTCTGGAATGTGGGTTGTGAAAGCGCTCATCAGAATTGCCCAATTTCTAAAATTAAGAGAATTTATAGTAGCTTCTTTTTTAATGGCTTTGGCAACTTCTTTGCCTGAAGTTTTTGTTGGTATTACATCAGCTATTTCTAAAAAGCCTGAACTTCCTTTTGGAGTTATTATTGGCTCTAATATTGTTGCTCTTACTGTTATGGTGTCTCTTGGAGCCTTGCTTGGTAAAGATTTACATATTAGGGGAAAGGTTTTGCAGAAATCTGCTTTATATGCTGCAGTTTATAGTCTTCTGCCTTTATTATTAATACTTGACGGTACGTTTTCTAAAAGAGACGGCATGATTTTACTGACAGCCTTGGTTTTTTATTTTTTTCAACTCATAGCTGAAGAAGAAAAATTCAGAAAAGTGTTTAACAATCAATTAAAAGGATGGCATCATTTTAAGATATTTGTAAAAGATATGTTTATCTTTTTAATTGGCGCTGCCATGCTTTTATTAAGCGCTGAAGGAGTTGTTTTTTCTGCCTCAAAACTGGCTGAGGTTTTTAACTTGTCATTAATGGTTATTGGAGTGTCTTTGGTGGCTTTAGGAACCTCTCTTCCTGAAATAGCTTTTGAGATAAGAGCAACTAGAATGGGCCATAAAACAATGATTCTTGGCGATATAATGGGTTCAGTTGTTATTAATGCTACTTTGGTTTTAGGTCTTGTGGGCGTACTCTCACCGTTTGCGATTACTGATTTTTCCCCCTATTTAATAGGAGCTGCTTTTACTCTGGTTGCTTGCTTATTTTTTATAAAGTTTGTAAGAAGTGAACGAAAAGTGACTGAAATAGAAGCTTTGTTTTTGTTTGGAATCTATATACTTTTTATTCTTGCTGAACTTTATTTGAAATAAAAACCTTGTCAGTTTTTTATTGACTTAGAGCTTTTAATGGGTTAAATTATATATACAATGATTGACCCCTTTTTAATTTCTGCTGTTTTTTTAGCTTTTACTGGCTGGGTGATAGCTGTTGTTCTTTATATTAGAAAATCAAAAATTGATGAAAATCAAAGCACTGGAATCAGAGATTTAGAAAGGCGCTTAACTGATTTGCTTACTATTCAAATGAAAGAAGTAAAAGACAGTCAGATCAAGTCATCAAACACTTTTCATACCCAGATAAAAGAATTTACAAAAGAAACCACTCATTTGAAAGAAAACTTAGAGCAGATTCATAAAAAAGTAGAAAATGTTTCTTCTTTTCAGGAAATCTTTAAGTCGCCTAAATTAAGAGGCCAGTGGGGAGAAGCTTCCTTAAGCTATATTTTAGGCCAGTATTATCCTGTTGAATTATGGAAAAGCCAGCATGCGTTTTCATCAGGAGAGCAGGTTGATGCAATCCTTAAGCTTCCTGATAATAAATTATTGCCAATAGATTCAAAATTTTCTTCTGATAATTTTGAAAGAATGGTTTATGCTAATTCAGAAGAAGAAAGAAAAAATTATCAGCAAAGCTTTTTAAGAGATTTAAAACTAAGGGTTGATGAGATAAGCTCAAAATATATAATACCATCTGAAGGAACAGTTGATTTTGCCCTGATGTATATTCCAGCTGAAGCAATTTATTATGAATTAATGTTTAATTTAAGAGAACAGGGGATTGCTGATTATGCCTGGAAGAAAAAAGTAGTTTTAACTTCTCCTAATACAATTTATCTGACATTAAGAGCATTTGAACAGTGGTTTAAAGATACCCAGATTTCAAAGCAAACTCAGGAAATTTTAAAGAGATTAAGCAGAATTAATCAGGATGCCGACAAGCTAATGGATGATTTTAGAAAGCTCGGCAATCATTTAAAAAATGCAACTTCTTCTTATGATAATTCTGAGAAAAGATTAAATTTATTTTCAGACAAGGTTGAGAAATTATTAGAGATAAAAGAAAATAAAAAATTAGAAGGTTAATATGTTAGCAGTAATAAAAACAGGAGGTAAGCAGTATATTGTATCTCCTGGAGATAAAATAAAAATTGAAAAAATTGATAAAAAAGAGGGTGATGAAATAACCTTTAAAGAGGTTTTGTTATTGGAAAAAGGAAAGAAATTGGAGATTGGAGAACCTTTTGTTAAAAAAGCAAAGGTTATTGGAAAGATATTAAAACAGGGCAAGCATAAAAAAGTTATTATTTTTAAATACAGAGCCAGCAAGCGATATAAGGTGAAGAAAGGACACAGACAGCAATTTACTGAAGTAGAAATTAGCAAAATTGAAGCTGGAGGAACTAAATAAATCTATTGAAATTTAAAAACAGCTTGTAGGGCTGTTTTTATTTTCTTCCTTCTAAAGCGTTTTTTAAAGTTTCATTATCAGCATATTCCAGTTCTCCTCCTATTGGCAGTCCTCTTGCCAGACGGGTGATTTTTTTATTGAAAACTTTGAGTTCTCTTTCTATATAAAGAGCTGTTGCTTCTCCTTCAGTGGTTGAGTTTGTAGCAAGAATAATTTCTTTAATCTCAGGATTATTTTTTATTCTTTTTTTAAGTTCTTCAATCCTGATTTCTTTTTTACCTTGTTTTTTAAAACGGCTTACTATTCCATCCAGAATAAAATATCTGCCTTTGTATTTTTTTATCTTTTCAATGGCCAATAAATCAGTTTCTTTTTCAACAATACAGAGCTGGCTTTTGTCTCTTGAACTGTCAGAGCAGATTTTACAGAATCCATTGTTTTTATTTGCTGTCAGCTCAAAAGAGTTAAAACAAAAAAAACAGCTCTTAATGTTTCTTTTAAGATTGGAAATGGAATAAATTAGTTCGTCAGTCTCTTTTTTATCTGATTTTAAAAGATGAAAAACAAAACGGGCAGCTGTTTTTGGCCCGACTGTTGGGAATTTAGAAAACAAATCAATTAATTTTTGGATGCTTGGCGGATAATTCATAATTTTATTCTTCGTAGGTTTTTTCAAGGGTTCTAAAACTTACTCTTCCTTCATCAAAATATAGTTCAACCCTTCCAACAGGACCATTACGGTGCTTAGCAATAATTAAATCAGCAATGTTTTTTCGTTCAGTTTCAGGTCTGTATCTGTCTTCCTTATAAATAAACATAACTACATCTGCATCCTGTTCAATTGTTCCGCTCTGGCGCAGGTCAGATAATCTTGGAATATGAGGAGAACGTTGTTCAACTGCGCGTGATAATTGTGATACAACCAGAACAGGAATATTCATTTCTCTGGCTAAAGATTTTAAAGCTCGGGAATTTTCTGATACCTGCTGTACAGGGCTTGTGTATGCATCCATTGGTTCCATAAGCTGCAAATAATCAATTATAATTAAACCCAGTCCCTTTTTAGTTTGAAGCCTTCTGGACATTGCTTTCATCTGCAAAACATTAGAGCACAATGAATCGTGAATATAGATTGGAGCATCTGATAAAACTGACAGTGATTGCTGGATTCTTGTAAAGTCATTGTCTTCGCCTTCACTTGATAATCTTCCTGTTCTGAGCCTCCATAAATCAACTCCAGAAATACTTGAAATTAATCTGTCAATTACCTGGTCTTTTGACATTTCCAAAGAAAATATTCCAACAGGAATTTTTTGTTCAACTGCAATATTATAGGCAAAGTTTAATGCTAAAGCGCTTTTTCCTAAACTTGGTCTGGCAGCTAAAATTATTAGATCAGATTTCTGAAAACCAGCTAAAAGATTGTCTAAATCAGCAAGTCCGCTGGCAAGACCTCTTAAACCTCCTTTATGTTTTGATAATTTGTCAATTCTTTCAAAAGCTTGTTCTAAGTCGTCTTTTACTAATACAAAATCTTGAGATAAGCTTTTCTGGGCAATACTGAAAATCTTTCTTTCAGCTTTATCCAAAAGAACATCAGTCTCTTCTTTTTCTTCATAACCCAATTGGCCTATTTCATGTGATGCATTAATTAAATCCCTTAAAACTCTTTTTTTGTTAACTATTTTGGCGTAATTAAAAACATTGGTTGGAGTAGGAACAGTATTTATTAGTTCAGTTAAATATGCATTTCCACCTATTTCTTCAAGAATACCTTTTTCTTTTAATCTGTTTGAAACTGCTAAAAAATCAATTACATCATCTTTTTCAAAAAGCTCTAAACAAACCCTGTAAATTTCCTGATGAATTCGTTTGTAAAAGTCTTCGGGCTTTAAAAAATCAGCAACTTTAATAATTGTTGATTTATCAATCATTAAGCATCCTAATACTGATTGTTCAGCTTCAATGGATTGAGGCGGTAATTTTTCTGGTAGTTGATCAGCCATGTTTACTTCATTTTTAACATGAGAAAAGCTAATTGGCAAGAATTCGGCTTTCTTGATAAAATCTTTTATTGAAACAATTTTAAATTATGAAAATAGGATTAGTCACTTTTCATACTTTTTCCCAGCCAGGCGGAGTAAAAAGGCATATTCTGGATTTGTCAAAAAATCTCAGGGAAAAAGGGCATAAAACAAAAATCATTGTTCCAAGAAGAAAAAGGTCAGAGAATTACGGCAAGGATGTAATTCTTTTGGGCACTTCTTTTCCAATTGATTTTAGCGGAACCCAAGCTGATCTTGATATTAATTTTAATCCAATATCCATTGAAAGAAATTTAAAAAGAGAAAAGTTTGATGTTTTACACCTTCATAATTTTGGCTTTCCTTCAATCTTGCAGATTTTAATCAGTCCTTCAGCTTCAGACACTTTAAATGTTTTAACCTTTCATTCTAATATGGAAGGCAGCGGTCTTTTAAAGAATTTCCCTAGTTTTTTGTACCTTTTAAATAAAATCTGTCAGTGGAAAATAGATGGAGTAATAGGTGTTGCTCCTTTAATTATGAATTATTTTAAAAACTACAAAGGACCTAAAAAAGTTATTTCCAATGGCATAGATCTAGATAAATTCAACATTAATGTTTCAAAAATAAGGAAATATTGCGATGATAAGATTAATCTTTTATTTGTTGGAAGAATTGAGGAAAGAAAGGGTTTAATTTATCTTTTAAGAGCTTTTAAGATTCTGAATAAGAGGTTTTCAAATTTAAGATTGATTATAGTGGGTGATGGTCCTTTAGAGCAGGAATGCAAAAGGTATGTTAAAAATAACAAGCTTAAAGAAGTAATTTTTGAAGGCAGGGTAAAAGGAAATATTGCTCATTATTACAGAACAGCTGATATTTTTATCAGCCCTGCACTTTATAGAGAAAGCTTTGGATTAGTACTTTTAGAAGCAATGGCTTGTGGAGCACCGGTTGTTGCGTTTGCTAATCAAGGGTATAAAGAGGTTTTAAAGAATAAATCTTCAGGAAGATTTTTAACAAAACCAAAAGATTACAAATCACTTGCTAAGAAAATAGAGATGCTGGTAAAAAACCCTGGTTTAAGAGAGAAAATTTCCAAAAAGGGAATTAAAGAAGTAAAACAATATTCCTGGCAAACTGTTACAAACCAGATTTTAGATTTTTATAAAGTCTGTCAAAAATACAAATCTCACAAAAAAAACAATGGCTTTTTTTTAGAAAATGCTTTTAAGAAATTATTAACCAAGGATATTTTGGAGTGGCTGGAAAAAATGATTGAAGAAAGTTAAAATTTTTTTACTTTTGATCCTTTTTCAGTATCCTCAACCTTATATCCCATATCTTTAATTTGTTTTCTTAATTGGTCAGATTTTTTCCAATTATCTTTTTTTCTAAATTCTTCTCTTTTTTTAACTAAATCTTTTACTTTTTGAGGAATTTTTATTTCCTTTATTCCTTTTAAATTCAAACCAAAAACCTTATCAAAATCTAAAACAAGCTTGTATTTGTCCTTATTTGATATGTTTTTATCTTTAATTAAGTCCCACATTAAAGCTAAAGCTTTTGGCATATTTAAATCATCACTAATAGCTTTCAAAAAATTCTCTTTATAAAGCTGATTTTTTTTATTGCTTTTAGTTATTGGCTTTGTGCTATGTGTTTTTATTTCTATCAGTCTTTCATATAAATTCTCTAATGCATTCTGAGCCGATTCCAAAACTTTCCAAGAAAAAGTAAGCTTGGAGCGATAATGAGCATTAAGTGTTAGATAACGATAGGCAAGAGGATTAAATCCCTTTTTAATTAAATCATTCAGAATAATAATATTTCCTTCTGATTTTCCCATTCTGCCTTGTTTCAAAATTAAAAACTCTCCATGGAGCCAGATTCTTACTACTGGATGATTATATGCGCCAATGTTCTGAGCTCTTTCATTGGTGTGATGGACTGGAATATGGTCAATTCCTCCGCAGTGAATATCAAATTCTTTTCCTAGATATTTTATGCTCATTGCTGAACATTCAATATGCCAGCCTGGAAAACCCTTGCCCCAGGGAGAATCCCAGTTCATAATATGGTTTTTGTGTTCTCCAACAAGTTTTAACCATAAAGCAAAATCTCTTGGATTTCTTTTGTCAGTTTTTTTATCAACACTGATTCCTTGCTGCATTCCTTTTAAATCCAGCCTTGCTAGCTCTGGATATTCTTTTAATTTTGAAGTATCAAAATATACTGCTGAATCAGTCTCATAAGCATAGCCATTTTTAAAAAGTTTTTTAATTATGTTAATTTGCTCTTTAATGTGTTTTGTTGCTTTACACCAGATATCTGGCTCTATAATATTTAAATTTTTTAAATCTTTTTTGAAAGCTTTTGTATAAAAATCAGCTATTTCTAATATTGATTTTTCATTCAATTCTTTTCCTTCTCTTTTTAAAGCTTTTATCATTTTATCTTCTCCGCTATCAGCATCAGAGGTTAAATGGCCTACATCAGTAATATTCATTACGTGTTTTACTTTATAGTTGTTGTATTTTAAGACTCTTTTTAAAATGTCTTCAAAAAGATAGGTTCTTAAATTTCCAATATGTGGGAACCAATAAGCTGTAATGCCGCAAGTATAAAGTCCAACCCTTGCTTTTTTTAATGGCTTAAAGACCTCTTTTTTACGAGTTAATGTGTTGTATAGTTTTAACATAGATTATATCTGGGTCTATTATAGTAAATTTTGACTGTTTGACAAAATTAAGAAATTTATTACACTGAAAAACATTATATAATTTAATAGGACTTTTAAAAAAACACAATAAAAATAAGTGATGTAATTGAGCAGAGAAAGTCTATCCACAATGGATAGATTATGTCCTGAATGTGGCGATCAATCTCTAATAAAAAAAGACGGTCAAACCGTTTGTAAAGAATGCGGTTTTGTGGTTTCATATAAAGAAATAGATTGCAAGGGAGGTACAAGACAAAAAGACGATGTTCCAAAATATCCTGTGAGCGTTATGGGTTATAATAAAAAATTAGGGAGCTATATTGATAGAAGAAATATTGATTCTTCAGGAAAAGAAATTATTCCTAAAACGCAGCTCACAATAACAAGGTTACGAAATTATGATAGCAAATTCAAAAGTAGTGAAGAAAGGAAGCTACAAGCTGCAATGGTAGAGTTTAATCAACTTCTCCGTGAAATCTCACCTGAAATTAGAATCACAAATACGTTTAAAAAAGAATTTAAGTTCTTTTTTAAAAAAGTTTTAGAAAAAGTTAGTGTTATCGGTAGAAGCTATAAGCTACTGGGAGCAGCTACTTTTTGCTTTCTTTATAAGAAAAAAGGAAACCCAAATCCGATAAAACAAATTTCGAAGCTCACTAAAATCGCATTGGGATCTATTTTCAGACAGTATAGGAATTTGACTAGAATATTTGAGCAAAAGAAGCAACCTCAAAGCTTTGTAAATTATATTTCTAGTGTATCAGCAACTATAGGTATTTCTATGAAAACTCAAAAAACAGCATTAGAGATATTTGCTAAGATAAAAAAAGATTTTTCAGGTAAAAGCATAAAAGGGGTAATAGCAGGTCTTTTATATCTTCTTTGTAAGATTAATGGAGAAGAAAAAACACAAGAAGAAATAGCAAAAGCCAGTAGTGTAGCTGTAGTGACATTACGAAGTCGACTCAAAGATTTAATTGAAAAAGATTTATAAAAAGAGCTAATAGTCTATAGTTCTCTTTTTTTTATTTAATAAATATAATTTTAATGTTTTTTACTTTGATTTCCCTTAAATTTATGATAATATGGCTTAATGGAAAAAGCAGATATTTTAGCTTCTTTAATTATTGGTTTAGCATGCGGACTCATCCTTCCCCATGTTGCCTTTTTTACAGGAATTCTTCCTGAACAAATATTGAGCTATTTTCTAGTACTGCTGCCTATCTCATCTTTATTGGGTGTCTGGATTTTAGAAGCTGTTTTTAAAAGAACTCGTACTATTATACAATTTGGAAGATCGTTTCTGGTTGGAATATTAAATAGTGCCATTGATATGGGAGTATTTGACTGCTTGATATGGTTTTTTTCCATTACTTCTGGTTGGATGCCTGTTTTGTTTAAAACTATATCTTTCAGCTGTGGAGCAGTAAATTCATATTTTTGGAATAAGTTCTGGACTTTTGAAAAAAAAGATACTGAAAATAAAATCAAAGAGGCAGTGCAGTTTTTCCTTATAACTCTTGGAGGGCTTTTAATTCATACTATGATTATTTATATTATGCTGAATATTATTGGCGTAAGATTCGGAATGAGCGAAAGGATGTGGGCAAGTGCTGCAAATATAGTTGCTATTTTTACTGGTTTTGTCTGGAATTTTTTAGGCTATAAATTCATTGTTTTTAAAAAATAAACTATGTCCCTTGTTTTATATCGAAAATACAGACCTCAAGTTTTTTCTGAAATTATTGGTCAGGAGCATGTTGTTAAAACATTAAGCAATGCAATCTCTAGTGAAACCATTTCCCATGCTTATTTGTTTTCCGGTCCAAAAGGAACAGGAAAAACAACAATAGCTAGGTTATTAGCTAAAGCTATTAATTGTGAGAACAGAAAAAAAGGAGAATTTGAGCCTTGTAATAAATGTTTGTCCTGCAATGAAATTATGCAAAGCAGGTCAATAGATTTAATTGAAATTGATGCAGCATCTCACAGAGGGATTGATGATATAAGGGAACTTAAAGATGGAGTCAGATTTTCTCCAACAAAATCAAAATTTAAGGTTTTTATTTTAGACGAAGCTCATCAGCTTTCAAAAGATGCTGCTAATGCACTTTTAAAAACTTTGGAAGAACCTCCGGCTCATGCTATTTTTGTTTTAGCTACAACAGAAATCCATAAAATGATTTCAACAATAGTTTCAAGATGTCAGAGGTTTGATTTTAAAAAATCAAGTCTTGATGAAATTATTAAACGTTTATCAATTCTTTCAAAAAAAGAAAACATTAAGATTGGGAAATCAGCCATGGAATTAATTGCCATAAACTCGTCAGGCGCTATGAGAGATGCTGAGGGTTTGTTAAATCAGGTTGCAATTCTTTTCCAGGGTTCAAAAAATGAAATTCAATCTGATGATATTAAAGATTTGCTTGGTTTGGTTGAAATAGAAATGGTCAGCAAATTCACTGGCTTTATCACTGATAAGAAAACTTTTGAAGCAATAAGTTATTTGAATGAAATTACTGACAAAGGATTGGACTTGGAAGAATTTTCAAAAGCATTAGTTAATTATTTAAGAAAAGGACTGATTTTAAAAATAATGGGGGAAAGGAGTCCTATAAGTTCAAGTGATTATTTGTCTGGCCTAACAAAAGAAGAGATAGCTATACTTAAAAGACAGATTTCAGCTTTTAAAGAAGCTGATTTAAGACAAATTTTAAACACTTTTCTTGAAGCTCAAAATAAGATAAGATATGCTTCAATACCACAGCTACCTTTAGAATTGGCAGTTGCAGAAGTGGTAGAGTTTTTAAAAGCTTAATTATATTGCGGGGTCGTCTAATGGTAGGACAAGCGCCTTTGAAGTGCTCGATCTAGGTTCGAATCCTAGCCCCGCAGCTAGCCTAAGCGCGGTTCGAGAGACCGAGATGTGTCGGTTCGAATCTTGACGCCAGAGCAGGTTTTAGCTCGCCAATGTATTTTTTACAAAAATGAAATAATAAAAATATGATAAAAGCTATATTTTTTGATTGGGGTAATGTCTTTGAGACACTCCCGAAAGAAAGGGAAAATAAATTAGATGTAATCCTAAAACCTTTTGGATTTACTTGGGAGAATTTCCATCCATATTGGAGACAGTTTTATCTTTTGAGGTCAGCTGGGAAGATAACAACCGATAGAGATTTTGAAATTTACATAAGGAGAGTTTTGCAAAAAAGCATACCCGTAAAAAAAATCATTAAAATCACCATTGATTGCCATATAATTCCTAAGGATCATATTAAAGTCGTAAAGGAGTTAAAAAAGAAATATAAAGTAGGAGTTTTATCCAATTACGTTGAGGGGTGGATAAAACAGGTTCTTAAAAATTATAGGATCGAAAATTTATTTGATTCTCTTACTATTTCTTCGGCAGTCGGAGAAAGAAAACCAAATGCTAAGATTTATTACGAAGCATTAAAGAAATTAGCCGTAAAGCCGAAAGAATCAGTTTTTGTCGCCGATGAGGTGGCAGAGGATTTAGTTGTGGCAAGCGGTTTGGGAATGAAAACTATTTGGTTTGATACAAAGGCAAAAGGATGGTGGGGCAAAGACGATAGGGATATTCTAAAGATCTATAAACCAGATGCAACTGTTAAAAATCTTAGAGAAGTTATTGGCACAGTCGAAAGGATGTAAAGTTTTTGGTAGAGTAAATAATATGATGAGGAAAATTATAGGATTAAAAAGAAAAAAAGTTAGGCTTCTTTCCTATAATCCAGTGTGGAAAAACTTATATGCAAAAGAAGTAAAATTACTTCGTTCTGTTATAGGATAATGGTTCTAACGTTGTTCACAATGTCCAACAACATATAATATAATGTCTTTAAATTGGCGAAATTTACTTAAGATTGCATATTTCAAAGCAAAAGAAAGCGCTAATCCATCCACCCAGAATGGAGCTGTTTTGATTAATGACAAAGGAGATATCATTCTTTCTGCGGTAAATAGTTTTCCAGAAGGAGTAGCAAGAACTCAAGAGCGAAACGTTAAGCCCTTACGTTTTAAATTCAGCGTACATGCAGAACGTAATGTGATTTTTCAAGCTGCAAGGCTTGGTATAAAAACAAAAGGACTTACTATGGTATGTCCATGGGCAGCATGTAGTGATTGTGCTCAGGCCATAATTCAAGCAGGTATTAAACGATTAGTAGTCCACAAACAAGCCCTTAATAGATCTAGTAGATGGCAGGAGAACATAGAACTTGCTTTTGCTATGCTTCGCGAAGCTAGGGTTAAAATTATTATTTTTGACGGTAAGATAGGGGTGGGTAAGATTTTACGAAGCAAAGAATTTTGGAATCCATGATAGATGAACTTATTTTTTTTATTAAACTTGTATAAAAGAGATTCTAACCTCGTCCAGTCCCCGGAGTTATTTTGCCGAGATTGTTTCTCGAGTTCTTGTTATAATGGAGTATATGAAAATAACAAAGCGAGAGACAGTTTATAAGGGTAAATTCATAAAAATTGTGGCTAAGCATTTTGAGAGAGAAAACGGAAGAAAAGGAATATGGGAGACATTAGAAAGAATTATCCCCCAAAAGAAAGCAGTAGTAGTTTTTGCCCTAACTAAAGACAAAGAAGTAATTTTAGAAAAAAGCTATAGAATTCCATTTGAGTGTTATGTTTTAGAGCTTCCTGCTGGTCTTTGTGATAAAGAGAACGAAAGCGAAAAAGAAGTGGCTAAAAGAGAGCTTTTAGAAGAGACAGGTTATAAAGCAAAGGAACTTATTCGCATTTTCTGCACTACAGGCGATATGGCTTTAACAGACTTAGAAATAGTTTATTTTTTTGCTCCTGACGTTGAATTTATAGGGAATATAAATAAGGATGATGCAGAAGAGATTGAGGTAGTTAAAGTTCCTCTTGAACAACTGGTTGATACAGCCATCAATCCTCCTCAAGGAATTAAAATAAGCTTTGATCTACTATCAGTTTTACCAGTTTTACGAAAGAAAGATTTGATATAGTTGCTTTTTAGTTAACTTTTGATCAAACAGGTTCTAATATCGTCCGTCCCTCGGAGAGTTCGAGACCTGTTAGCCTGAGGCGGTAGTGCAACCTGAAGGCGTAGTTTAGGGACTCGCTCAAAGAGCGGTTTTTTGGTAGAATGGTTTAATATAAAAATATGATTTCATTTGTATATTTTGATTTAGGTGGAGTTGTGGTGAGGGATCTTTATGAAGCAGATAAATGGACTGATATGAAGCGTGATATTGGAATAAAAGTTGAAAGTGACAAAGAATTCGATCGGTTTTGGGAGAAGCATGAAAAAGAAGTTTGTACAGCAGATAAAGATGTCGACACGTTAATTCCTTTACTTGAAAAGAAATTTCATTTGAGTTTTCCTGCTGGCTTTTCAATATTAGCGGATTTCGTCAGTAGATTTGAACCGAATAAAGAAATTTGGCCAGTTCTTGAGAGAATTAAACAAGATTGTAAGATTGGTCTCTTGACTAATATGTATCCGCGAATGTTCTCTGCCATAACGGAAAAAGAAATTATGCCTCCAGTTACTTGGGATGTGATTATTGATTCCAGTATTGAGGGTTGCCGAAAACCAAATTCAGGTATTTTTGAACTTGGTGAGCAAAAAGCCGATGTTAAGAAGGATAATATATTATTTATAGACAATAAAATTAAGAATATAAATGCGGCCAAGGATTTCGGTTGGCAAACTTTTTTCTATGATATTGGAGACCATAAAGAATCCTGTTTCGAACTTTTACATTATTACAATCAAAAAAAAAGTGCAAAGGTTGTTAAATAAATAATCAAATATAGAATTGAATATAATTGTATAGAGAATTGCCAGAAAGGCGATTCTAGTGCTCGGTATCGGGAGACCGAGACGCGTCACATGTGTTATAATAAAAAAGATTATTAAACCTAAAATAATTATGCAAAATAAAGCCTTTTCTAAAATATTAGTTTTAATTATTCTCGTTGTTATCATTAGTGGAGGGATTTTGATTTCTCAGAAAGTATCACCAGTGGCCGCACTTGATGAGTCAAATCCCTGGCTATTTATTCCAGTTGGTGATGATTACATGGTAATCCATGAAGGACAATCAGGGATTGTTGAATATAAAGAGGGGACAAAAATTCAAGTAAATGGTTTTAATCTCGGTAAGGTTGAATTTCGGGCTACTTCCATAGAAGGTGAGGAAAATATTCTAATAGGAACTGCTGTAAAAAGAGAGAAAGCATATCTGGAAGAAAAAGGAGAGTCTTGGTTTTTTACTTTTCCCTCTAACCAAACTATATCTAATCTTCTAGCCATCGCCTTTGATTCAAAAGGAAATGAAGCTGGAAGAATTAATTTTCCGTATTTTGAGAATGTCACAAAAGAAGAAAGGGAAGAAATTGCTAACTGGAAAACTTATAGCAACGAAAAATATGGATATGAGATAAAATATCCAGCTCATTATACAGCAAAAGAATCTGACCAAGGAAAGAGTTTAATTATAGGAACCCGTGTTATATATTGTTACAGTATTTCAATCACAGAAAATGTTTCTTCTTTGGAAGAATTAAAATCTTCATGGCAGGATTCATTTGATGAATTACTTGGAAAATCTCCTAAACGTCCAGAAATAGAAGTAACCTGGAAAGACACATTGGTTTCCGGGGAAAAAGCAATAGAGAGGAGTTATGAGCAGTTTATTGGTGGATACACGGGCATCACTCATTCCACCGGCGTTATAAAAGATTCTACCGCTTATGGAATTAAGTTACAAAATGGTTCGGAAGAAGAATATTATAAAATCCTTTCTACTTTTAGTTTTTTGGTATTATAGTCCCGA
Source organism: uncultured Candidatus Saccharibacteria bacterium (assembly GCA_964450805.1). Classification (GTDB taxonomy): domain Bacteria; phylum Patescibacteriota; class Minisyncoccia; order Minisyncoccales; family JANBVM01; genus JANBVL01. Next base: position 189,859 of record CAYVDD010000001.1, read on the forward strand.
TATGTGATAAAATAAAAATATGCTAAAGATAAATTCAATAGAAAAGATTTATTTACTGTTCGGGTTAAGTATTCTTTCTGTCATTCTGCATAATGCTATTTCGGCTTATTTCAAGATTGAAGAGCCAGTATTTTTCATTTTGACTTTTCTTTTTCTTCTTGCTTTCGTTATTTCCGTCATTTACTACACAGTTTCTTATATCAAGAAAGGGGAGCCGAAAGATTTGTGGAAAATCGGCTTTTTGGGACTACTCGGATTATTTGGATTGGTCGCCAGTCCTGGTTTCTACGGTCTTTTCGGTCTATTCGGATTTTTCGGAGCAAGAAATTGAAGAGGCATAAAAAATGAGACACCGTGAGACACCCTTAAATATTGTCTCATTTGTCTCATTTTAGCTTCAAAACGCCCCGACCGAGGCGGGTTGATGAGACAACTCAAAAAGGTCCAAATTACTCTTTAAAATCTCGGTTCTAGACCGAGGATGCCAACACTCAATTTTGAACTCAAAATTAATTAGCTCCCATGAAAGATAGAACTCTTTGGTATTTTTTGATAAGATAAAAAAGATGATAGTCCAAATTTACGAAATTAGCACTCCTCTAGAAGCAATAAATATAGCAGAATTAGGTGTAGATCATATAGGGGTTTTGGTGGGAAAAGGTAAGTATCCTCGTGAATTACCAATTGAAAAAGCAAAGCTGATTTTTCAATCACTACCGCCTAATGCTAAGAGTGTTGTTTTATCTTTATCAAATGATTTGGCAGAAATATTTGAAATTATTGAGCAAATTAAGCCAGATATACTTCATTTGGGGAGTGATGAAAAGATGCTTTCCATAGATAAAGTAAGGGAGATCAGAAAAAAATATTCCAAATTGAAAATAATGAGAACTATTGCAGTGATAGACGAGAATACTATAAAACTCGCAAAAGAGTATGAAACCATCGTTGATTATTTGCTTTTGGATACTTATAAGTCTCAACTTGGAGCTACTGGAGAGGTTCATAATTGGGATATAAGTAGAAAGATAGTAAATTCAGTTAAGATTCATGTTATTCTGGCTGGCGGTTTGGGAATTGACAATGTAGCTGATGCTATTAGAAAAGTTAGACCAACAGGCGTGGATTCAAAAACAAAAACAGATAAAATTGGTAGTCACGAAAAAGACATTGAAAAGGTAAAAGAGTTTGTTAAAATTGCTAAATCGCAACTACGATAGATTAATTATTGGTATATAAATATACTTATTCTGTTGTAGGATAATGGTTCTAACATTGTTCACAATGTCCAACAACATATAATATAATGTCTTTAAATTGGCGAAATTTACTTAAGATTGCATATTTCAAAGCAAAAGAAAGCGCTAATCCATCCACCCAGAATGGAGCAGGCCATAATTCAAGCAGGTATTAAACGATTGGTAGTCCACAAACAAGCCCTTAATAGATCTAGTAGATGGCAGGAGAACATAGAACTTGCTTTTGCTATGCTTCGCGAAGCTAGGGTTAAAATTATTATTTTTGACGGTAAGATAGGGGTGGGTAAGATTTTACGAAGCAAAGAATTTTGGAATCCATGATAGATGAACTTATTTTTTTTATTAAACTTGTATATAAAAAAGGTTCTAACTTTGTCCAATCCCGAAGTTATTTTGCCCAAATAATTGATATTGACAAATATAAGAATATAATTATAATAATAGATAATTCTTTAACAAAAAGTGAAAAAATTGATTGAAAAAGAAAATATACTTTTTTGTATATTATACCTAGAAGGAGAAGATAACGAGGATTTACTAAAAAAAATAAAAGATAAAGGAATTGAAAAAATTACGAAAATCATAAAAATAGGATGGGATTTACATTATATTAATCGCATTGGAATACTAGAGATTCAAGGCTTTATAGAACCCCCTGTTTTGATAGCGGGACTTCTATTAAAAGAGGAGAAAAAAGCTCACGAACTTTGTCTTTACCGCGGCTCTAAGATTTGGCTTTTTATCAACAGCATAAAATAATTTTTAAATTATTATTAATTTTTAAAATTTATTTTTTTAAAAAACAAAAAACTAATAAATGAGGGAATGAAAAAGTTTTATGCCCTCTTATTTTTTTTAAAAAAAGATTGATTTTTGAGATTGATTTAGATAATATAAAAAACAATCATATGTCAAAATATCTAACCCTAGAAGGGCTGAAAAAAGTAAAAAAAGAATTGGATTACTTAATAAATGTGGAAAGAAAGGAGATTGCAAAGAGGATAAGGCATGCTGCTTCTTTTGGCGATCTTAGTGAAAATGCTGCTTATGATGAAGCAAAAGATGCCCAGGGATTCTTAGAAGAAAAAATCCGCAGATTAAAGAAAGTCTTGTCTCAAGCTCAAGTAATAAAAAAAGAAAAGAGCGGAAAAGTACAGATTGGCTCTATAGTTTATCTAAAATCAGAAAATAACAAAAAACAAAAATTCCAAATTGTAGGATCAGAAGAGGTTGATATTATGAAAGGAAGAATATCTCAAGAATCACTTATAGGAAGCGCTCTCTTAGGTAAATCCAAAGGAGAAAAGATAAAAATTAAAACACCTGAAGGAAAAATAGAGTATGAAATTCTTGAAGTTGAATAGTTATGACAATAAAGAAATAGAGGAATAAATTGATAGTACAATGGACTCATCATTACTCAATAATTTAAATCAACAGCAGAAACAAGCGGTTATTCATGACAAAGGACCGCTTTTAATTGTAGCAGGAGCTGGGACAGGTAAAACCACAGCTATTACAAAAAGAATTGCTTATTTGATTGAGCAAAAAAAAGCTAAACCAGAAGAAATTCTAGCAGTTACTTTTACTGATAAAGCAGCTGGTGAAATGGAAGAAAGAGTGGACAGGCTGCTGCCTTATGGATATATAGATTTGTGGATATCAACTTTTCACTCTTTTTGCGAGAGAATCTTAAGAGAACATGCTTTAGATATTGGTCTGTCAACTGATTTTAAATTATTAGACCCTACAACAGCCTGGATGCTGATTAACCAGAACTTAGAAAAGTTTAACCTTAATTATTATCGTCCCTTGGGAAACCAAACCAAGTTTATCCATGCTTTAATAAGTCATTTTTCCCGCTGTAAAGACCAGGGTATTTATCCCCAAGATTATTTAAAATATGCAGATAGTTTGAAAACTAATCTTACTGATTTAAAAGAATCCAAGGAAACAGAAAGATTAAAAGAAGTGGCTGGAGCTTATCATGTTTATCAAAGGCTGCTTTTGGAAAACAATTCTTTGGATTTTGGAGACTTGATTAATTATTGCTTAAAGCTGTTCCAGGACAGACCTCTTATTTTAGACAAATTCAGAAATAAGTTTAAATACATTCTGGTTGATGAGTTTCAGGATACTAACTGGGCTCAATATGAATTAATTAAATTATTAGCTTTGCCTGAAAATAATCTTACGGTTTGCGCTGACGATGACCAGGCAATTTATAGATGGAGAGGCGCTTCTTATAACAACATTATTCAATTTCAAAAAAACTTTCCAAAAACAAAAGAAATTTTTTTAATTGAAAATTATCGTTCAACTCAAAACATATTAGATTTATCATATAAATTCATTAAAACTAATAACCCAAATCGTCTGGAATATATCAGTAAAATAAGTAAGAAATTAAAAGCTAATAAAACAGGCGAGGGGATTATAGAGCATTTACACTTTAAAGATTTATATGAAGAAACACAGGGAGTGATTAATAAAATTGCTGACATAGTTAAAGAAAATAAAGATGTTTGTTTTGGTGATTTTGCAATCTTAGTCAGGGCTAATAATCATGCCAATGCTTTTACCAGAGCTTTAGAAAGAGCTAACTTTCCTTATCAGTTCTTAGCATCCAGAGGATTGTATTCTAAAACAGTTATTTTAAATATAATTTCTTATTTCAAGCTCTTAGATGATTACCATGAAAGTCCTGCTTTATACAGAATTCTGAATCTTCCTTTCTTAAATATTCCAACAAAAGATATTGCAAAGATCAACCAGTATGCCAAGCGTAAAACAAAATCTTTATACGAAGCTTTAAATGAGCTTCCCCTCATACACGGTGTTTCTCCTTCATCTGGACAAGCAGTTAATTTGATATTAAGCCTGATTAAAAAACACACTGAATTATCTAAAAATAAAAATGTTTCAGAGGTTTTAGTTTCGTTTTTAAAAGATTCAGGTTATCTGAAATACTTATCAGGCAAAGAAAACAAACAGCAAATAGATTTAATCAATCAGTTTTATCAAAAAATAAAAAATTTTGAAGAAGTTAATATAGACGCTTCTCTTAAAAGCTTTATGGAAAGTTTAAATATGGAGATTGAATCAGGTGAACAGGGTAAGATCAGTTTTGATATAGAGCAAGGTCCGGACATGATCCGGGTTATGACCATTCATTCAGCTAAAGGTCTGGAGTTTAAGTATGTGTTTTTAGTTAATCTGGTTGACAGAAGATTTCCAACTTCACAACGTAAAGAACCGATTGAAATACCAGAAAATTTAATTAAAGAAATTATTCCAGAAGGTGATGTTCATTTAGAAGAAGAAAGAAGGCTTTGTTATGTAGCAATGACCAGAGCTAAAGAAAAATTATTTTTAACTTCTGCTGATAATTATGGCGGAGTTAGAAAGAAAAAACCTTCCAGATTTTTAATGGAAATGGGTTTTATTAAAAAGGGCGATGAACTGATTGCAAAAAATATAGAGTCAGTTGCTGTGAGAAAACAGAAGAAAAAAATAACTGTTCCTTTAAATTTACCCCCTTATCTTTCATTCTCGCAAATAGCAGCTTTTGGAAAATGTCCTTTGCAGTATAAATTTGCCCATATATTGAAAATTCCAATAAGAGGCAAGGCAGTGTTTTCATTTGGAAAAGCAATCCACAACACCTTATATGATTTTGTAAGACTGACTGACAGCGGAAAGAATGCTGTTCAGTCTGCTTTATTTGGAACAGATAAACAAAAAGAACAAAAAACAGGAAAAAAAGTTTTAAACCTGTCTGATTTAGTTGAATTGTATAAAAAAAACTGGATTGATGACTGGTATGAATCAAAAAACCAGAAACAAGAGTATTACAAATTAGGCCAGAAAATAATTAAAGATTTTTATGATAAATTTATTCAAGAACAACCTAAAATCTTCAGGATTAATAAAGAGCCAGCCTTAGAAGTACAGTTCAGATTTAAGACAGCTGGCAACACCTTATTTGGCAAAATAGACAGAATAGATGAAATTAAAGATGGAATTGAAATAATAGATTATAAGACCGGGAAATACAAAGAAAAATTATCTTCTGAAGATAAACAACAGCTTTTAATCTATCAGATGGCAGCTGAACAGGCTTTGGGTTTGAAGCCTGTAAAACTTAGTTATTATTATTTAGAACAAGGCAAAAAAACTTCATTTTTGGGAAGCGAGCAGGATAAAGAAAATCAAAAACAAGAGATAACAGCTATAGCTAAAAAGATAAAAAACAGCAGTTTTGATGCTAATCCAGGCTGGCAATGTAAATTTTGTGATTTTCAAGATATTTGTGATTATGCTCAGAAATAAACAACTTAAAACCCCGCAAAATTATGCGGGGCTTTAGTTTTATTTTAGTTTATCGTCTGAACTCTCTTCTTGGAGGTCTTCTTTTGGCATGACATTCTCTGCAGTAAATTGGTCTGTCTGCTGATGGTTCAAAAGGAAGTTCTTTTATTTCCTTTCCACAATCAGCGCATTTCCAATCTCCTTTAAACATCTGTCTTTCGCCAAAGTCTCTTTTTGGACGATCTTTAAAATCGTTAAACATGTATTAAGATCACGATTTAAGCTTTAAATAAAGCCTATTCGAAACGTTTAAAATTTATAATTGAACGACCTTTCGATTACTAAGTCGTTCTATTTTAAATATTTCGACTTATAATCTAATAATAAAACAATAGCATATTGTTTTTAAAAGGTCAATAGCTCTTTGAGCAAGGGATAAATAGGTATTGACAATATTTTTAACTAAGATACAATTTTCTTTGTAAGACATTAATGGGGATAGTCTCCCATTCTAAATACAAATATTAGAAAACATCTATGATTGCCAAAACTTTATTTCTTATTGATGACGAGGAGGAAGAAGAAGAAAAAAAAGAGTGTGGTTGTGAAGGTGAATGTACTTGTGGATAATTCTCTTGTTTAATATTTAAAAAATCGCCCTAAGGGCGGTTTTTTGTTATAATAAATACTAGAAAATTATTTTTGACTATATGCTTATGAATTCTAAAGATATTGTTATTTTAATAGCTGTTAGTGTTTTAATATTTTTTATTTATAACGAGATATTTCTTTCTGCTCCTAAGGTCTTTGACCCTCTTAATACTGCTTATATAATTGAACATGAATCATATACCTTAAGAGATGGAAAATCAGAAAAAGAAATTATCCCTGGCTCAGCAACAAAAATTAAAACAATGGCATGGGGCAAACCTGCAATAGGGGATTTAAATGCTGATGGTGCTGATGATGCTGCTTTGGTTTTGGTTCATGACCCAGGAGGCAGTGGAACATTCTTTTATATAGCAGCTGCTTTAAGAAATCCTGAGACAGGACAAGCTGTTGGCACAAATGCAGTGCTTTTAGGAGATAGAGTGGCACTGCAAAATATTTCTGTTTATGAAGGAAAAGTTGAATTAAATTATGCTGATAGATTTCCATGGGAACCATTTTCTGCACAACCATCAGTTGGAAAAACAAAGATTTTAGAGATTAAGAATAATGAACTGAAAGAAATTAACAGGCCAATTTTATCACAGGCAACTGCTGATTCTTTAATTAAAGAAGCTTGGGGAGACTGTACTTTAGATGTTTGTGAGAAATTAACAATAAATAAATTAGATGGAAAAGATGGTGTTTGGTTTATAGAAGCTATTTATGACGGATTAAAAGATGACTCAGTGCGAGCCAGGAAAAAGATTGCCAATGTTCATTATGTAAATGATGCTTGGGAATTAGGAACAACAATAATTGATGAGCATAAATGCCAGCCAAACCGCGGACATCAGGATTTTTCTGACGAACTTTGTCTTTAATTAATATAATTATTTTAATTGTTTTGAATTAAAGTTTTTTACTTGACAATACCTGAATAATTAAGATAGAATTTTATTATAAAGGTTAAATGGGGCTAGTCTCCCATTGCCACCCAGAAAGGGAATTCTTATTTTCCTTTTATTTTTAAGATAAACATAAAGATTATTATGACAAATACTTTTTTAATGCAAGATGAACAACCTCAGGCTCCTAAGCAAGAAACAGGGAGTGAGACACCAGATACTGGAACTGAAGCCCCAAAACCTGAAACTGAAACTCCGAAGACTGGAAGCGAAGAAGGTAAGGAAGAAGATAAGAAGGAAGGCTGAGTTGAATAAATTTAGAACCAGAAGAAGCGCCATAATAGGTGCTTTTTCTAATATTTAAAATAAAGATTAAAGGTGGTTTTTGAATAGCAAACATAATCTTATATTAACCTTTAATATTGTGCGACATTTATTGGAGAAAGGAAACCACTAGGGTAGAGAACTAGTGTTTTTTAGTCTTTTAACTTTTTACCACTATGAAATTTACGGTGAATGTTTCTCAGGCGCTTACTTGTTACATGAGTATAGATTTGGGTTGAAGTAATACTTCTGTGACCTAAAAACTCTTGAATAGTTCTTAAATCAACACCTTGGTTTAAAAGGTCAGTTGCCATGGAATGCCTAAGTGTGTGCGGAGTAGTAAAAACAGGAATTCCAGCTAAAACTGCATACTTCTTAACTAATCTCTGAATGGAACGAGAGGTGAGTCGACTATCTGATCCTTTCTTGGCTCTATAATGAATGAATAGAGCTTTTTCTTTATCTTTACGTGAATCTAAATATTTTTTAATCCAACTCAATGCTCTTTCTGAAAAATACACTGTTCTAGCAGATCCGCCTTTGCCAATAACTGAAAGTTCTAAGTCTTTCTTTTTTTTGATATTATAGAATTGCTCTTTGTTCAAAGCAACAAGTTCTGCAATTCTCAAACCTGTTGAAAATAATGACTCTAAAATAACCTTATCTCTTAAGCCAATTCTGGTGTTATGGTTAGGGGATTTTAAGAACTTTTCAATCTGTTCTAAGTTAAGGAATTTAATGGCTTTATCCTTTTTAGCGTCCTTGGGAAGCTTTATCTTGTCTGCAGGCAATGATTGTATGTCTTTGGCTGAAAAATAGCTTAGAAAGGCTCTGAGAGCGATAAGATAGTAGTTCTGGGTGATTTTCTTTAAGTTCTTGCCTTTATTAGTGTTAAAGCGGGATAGGAATAAGCGATATTTCCATACATTATCAGCTGTAAATTGATGGGGTAGTAATTTTTCATTTTTTGTCTTTTTCAGCCAAAATTCAAACTTATTTAAATATCTCTTATAATTCTCCTGGGTTTTATTAGACAAACCTTTCTCAACTTCACAATAATCTAAAAAATCAAAAATATGGCTTATTATTGGTGTCTTTGATTTTTTCATTTTTTTAAGGATTTTAGGGAAGTGGTCTAATTTATATATACTAAACGTCGCTTTACCATCATTGTGCGACATTATCTATATATATAATAACGTGGGTAAAAAACCCACGTCAAGTGGAAAACCTATACTTCCCTATGAAATGAAGATATATCAAAAAAACAGATAAATGGTTTTACATTTTAAGATGCGGTGGAGTTTTTATTTTTCATTTTTTGTATTATTTTCCGGAAGTTCATTAAGAAAATCACAATTGAGACATTTATAAAAAATCTTTTCTTTTTTCCCAACTCCTTCCTCAGGTTTTTTATTGATTACCTCAACCCACTCCCCTTTTTTGTTTTCCGTTGCTACAACTAATTTTGCGGCCCTTTTTCCTCCTTTAAATTTTAGGAGTTGATCACCGCATTTTTTACAAAGAAATATAGACATAACCTTTTACTAATCACCTCCTTTATTTTTTTTGTTTTTTTAAAAGACCTAAATCTTTATTTTAAAATAAAAAGAACCAGAAGTTTTGTCAATGTTAGCTAAAATAAAAAAAAGACAATCATTTAGACTTGCCCGCTGTTATACTTTGTTTAACTTTTTCTGAAATTGTATCTACACCTTTTAATACCAAAAATATAGAAGTGGTCTCATATTGAGTTAGTCCATCTTTATTATTAGTATATAAAAGCATTCCCCTGCAGTGATCATATATAATCATCCTTTTATAGTCTTCAACTTCAGTGAAGACAACCTCTGTTATTAATCTTTTAAATACTTGTCTTCCGTCATTCAGGATTTTTCCGTCGCTATGTACTAGAAAATTAACTAGCATTCTTTTATTTCCTTTTTCACTTTCAACATACCACACAAATTTGAATTCATGAGCTATGAGCATGTGAACTAACTCTTCCAGAGAAACCTCCATTATAGAATCATCTACTTTTATCTCATACATTTTCATTCCCTTAACTATTTTTATAATATAAAGTTCTAATTTGTTATGTTTGTTGTAAATCTTTTTTATCGTCTTGTCAATGATTAATTAATAATAGAAGTTTAATAAAACAAAAACCGTTAGTTCCCTACCCTAACAGTTTTTTATTCTTTATAAATGTCGCACAATATTAGAGGTGAATCTTAAATAATTTCCGTAATTCAACTTTTACTTGTTCAAGAATTCTTTTCTGTTTTATTGGTAGATTCTTCCCTGCTCTATTGATATAAAAATTAAGCATGGACATTGCAGACTGAAAAGGCTTTGCTTTACGCCTTATGCTTAATTGAGCAGATCTTTTAAGAGATAAAGCAATTTTCTTTGGATCTTTAAAGGTAAAAACGCCTTTTTCTAAATCCAAAGCATTGCTAGATTTTGTTACTTTAGCAGACCAATATTTTTTAGTCTTTTTATTTTTCATTAGCAATAAAAACAATATTAATTCAATCTGAAAATGAAAAAATTAAGAGTTGCTGCAAAACTAACCCAAAGTATATAAGGTAAAAGCAAGAAACCTGCTGTTTTTGAGATATTATAGAATTGTATAATATTCATTAAGATTACAAACCAAAGAAGTATTATTTCTAAAAAAGCTAAAAAAGGAGATCTTAGGCTAAAAAACAAGAAAGACCAAAATATATTTAATATAAGCTGAATAGAAAAAATAATGATTGCTGATTTAACTTTTTCATCTTCTAATCCCCTATTCCATATAATATAGAAAGAGATTCCCATTAAAAGGAACAGGATTGTCCAGACTGGAGCAAAAACCCAATTAGGCGGATTAAAGGTTGGCTTTTTAAGAGTTACATACCAAGTAGAGATTGAAGATGCAGTAAAAACAGAACCAATTAAACCGCTTAATTGACATATTAATATAGAAACTATCAGTTTTATTATATTCATATTTTAAAATCTAAGATTGTTTTTCTATAAATCTCAAAAACTTTAGGAATGGTACTAATGTCTATCCACTCATTTGAAGCATGAACATTATCCTTTTTACATCCAAAAGAATTTATTATTGGTATATTAAGTTTGTTTATAACGCTTCCTACGCTACCTGATCCACTACTAACCAAAGGAATTTTTATTTTAAGTTCTTTTTGTGCAGTTCTCTGTAATAATCTTACAAATTTATCTTTAGGGTTTGTTAAAAAAGGAGGTTCGCATCGCAAGAATTCTATCTCATAATGAATATTAGGGTTTTTCTTTTTTAATTTTTTTAATGTTTTGGATATTTTATCAAGAATCTCTTTCTTGGTCTGTGAAGGTAAAAATCTTATATCAATCTTTATCTCACATTCATCAGGCACAATGTTTATTGCAACACCACCCTTGATGAGCGAAATATTAAAAGCAGAGCCGTAATCAAAAAATGGTTCTTTTTTACCTTCAAGATTTAATTTCCTTAAAGCTGTAATAATCTCTACCATTTGATGAATAGCGTTATTGCCCTTTTTGCTTCTACTTCCTGTATGAGTTGATTCTCCTTTAGTAATAATTTTCAATCTCAACCACCCCCTCATTCCAATAGAAATTTTGTATATACCTTGATAGCCTAAAATACAAACATCAGCTTTTGGTTTCTGTATTTTTATAATATCTCGTATACCACTATATTCTCCGCTCTGTTCGTTAGCATCAAAACCAAGAATAATATTGCCTTTAAAATTGGAGTCACTGTAAAGTTCTTTAGCTAAATAACAAAAAATAGCAATTCCCACTTTAGAATCAGCCACTCCTCTCCCATACATCTTTGAGTTTTTAATAGTTGCTTTTAATGGAGGGTATTTCCATTTCAAAACATTCCCTACTGGAACAGTATCAAGACAAGATTCTAACCAGATGGTTTTGTTTTTTAGATTCTTAGTGATTTTACAAAACACAGAAGCATGTTTCTTATTCTCTATGATTTTTGGAGAGAAGCCAAAAGAAGATAGTTTCTTAAAAACTAGATCAGCTATTTTCTTTTCAGAATCAATTCCGTTTTGAGATGGTGTCTCTACTAATTGCTTAGTGAATTTGAGAATATTTAAATATATATTTTTCATTGAGAAATTTTAAATGTAGAAAGAATATTATTGTATAATTCCCTATTATTCTCATTATCTACATCTAATAAAGTAATCTGAAACAATTTATTATCTTTTATAAAATAAATGTCTTCTTGAGACCAGGCCATTCCTGAAAAAGGAGTATATATTTTCAGAGCTGGTATTCCATCTATATCTGCATTTATCTCATCTGGAATATTTTCATAATGAGGAACGTTTTCTTTAATCAATTGAACAAGGTTGGTATCAGCAGGAGGACTATAATAATCAGAGTGAATAGAATGAAATACTACAAAGCTGGCTCCTGTTAAATCTGATTTTGTTCCTGTGAATGTTCCAAGAGATACGTTATTTTCATCTTCAGCATTAAAATAACATAAACATTCTTTAGATCTTTGTTCTGGAGGGCTTTGTTTGCAATAGCCAGGTAATGGCCCATAAAGACAATCTACAGGGTATTTAACAGAGTACCCATGCTTTTCATTTGTATAAGTTTGCCAATCCTCTGTTGCATATTCAATTTCAGTTTTCTCCAGTTCACCACATTTTACATTTATATCCCAGTTATCAGTATCAGTTGGAATCCATTGTTCTTCTGCTTCTTTATATCCAGTAAGACCTCCTGAAACCATACAAACAGTTTTATCTTTCTTATATCCTCTTGATTCTGAAATAGTGCCAGCTGCAAAATTGTAAACATCTGTTTTAAAATCATTGTTTATAAAAAAATCATGAATACTGTCGTATTGTTCACTTGATATTACATTAGCTTCAAACTCTTTTCCAATTACTGTTTCTTCATTTATCTCTGGATCTAGTTTAACAATCCATTTAAATTCAGCTTCTTTTATTTCTGAAAAACCTATTCCAGTTTCTTGCTTAAGGTCTTCAAGAGCCTCTATGGCTTTATCTGAACTTATACATTCATTTCCATCAAAGCATTTACCAGGTCCGCAATCACAGACTTGAACTTCATGACTATTATCTAGCGAGCAACCAAAAGGACCAATTAAGCATGAATTAGGAAAATCTTCAATTGATTTGCAGGCCATTGATGTTGATACTGTTCCTCCAGAATCTATGCAGGTTTGAGCTTTATCAGGTGTTTGAAATCCTAAATAAAAAAATAATATGACGATTATAAGAAATGCAATTTTTTTAAGCATATTTTATATATATTATTTAATTATACTTTTATCCTACCAAAAATATGAAGAAAAAAAAGAAGGTGTTTACTTTGTTGACACCTTAAAATAAACACCTTAATAATTTTGACATTTAAAGATGAATAACCAACTTCCATCTTTTAGTATTTCTTTTTCAAAACACTCCCATCTTTGTTCTCCAAAATTATTCAAAAAACTATTTAGTCTTTCTGTAAGAGACATAGGTTTTACATCCTTTTTTGGTATTGCAGATTTTTTAACTGTGTCTGTAAAACTGTCTAGGTTTATTTCTTTCATATCTTCGGGAAAAAATATTCCTGATGAATATTTCCATTTTGGTTTTGTCACATTTAATCGCCCTAACCTTTATAGCATAGATGGTTTTACTAATCAATAATAAAAAAGCCAGTTTTAAAAAGCAAACTGGTTATTTTGTTTTGCGACTTCTTTTACAATTTCCAGAAGTCTTTCTTCAAATTTTTTATTCCAATTGTAATAAGGATAATCATTTCCTTATTTTCTTTACGTCTCTGTTCTGCTTCAGATTCAAATCTTTTCAATAAGGTTTCAGTTGCATCACTAGAAATTCCAAGATTATAAACCATATATGGGTCTTCTGTATTTATTGAAGTATGTTCTATTAAAAACTCTCTAATTCTTCCAACCCATCCACCTTTTTCCTCTAAAGCTGCATGAGTTATGCTGTCTCCAAAAACTAAGATTTTTGGCATATTGTTTAAATATATTTGTGTATTGTTTATTTATATTCTATCAAAAAATTAATCAAATAAAAAAAGTCTTGTTCGTTTATCGAATCAAGACAAAATTAAAAGATCCACTAATACCTCCGTAATTCTGTACTCCAATAAGCACCACAATGCGGACATCTCTGACCGGCACGAGATGAATTAGAAACTATTTTTCCACATGCGGAACAATGCTTACTTAAAGTTAAACTACCTATAATACCTCCACATTTTATGATTACATAAAAGATAAGAAGAAAAACTATAACAATACCCACAACACCTATTGCAAAAACTACTATGTGAGTATTTGAAAATGCAAGCATTAGGGAGATAGGGGTCAAACAAAGAAACACTAAAAATGCTAATACAATCTTACGATCCTCGCTTGATGCCCTTTTCCAAGTATTATATAAACCATAAGATAAAAGTGGTATAATTACAGCAAATATAAGTACAACTACCAGGATTATAAGTCCTAAATCTAAATTATTAATTTTACATCACCTTTAACTTGTTTTTTTATTTAGTTTTAAAAATATCTATTTTCAGTAAAGACTTATTCTAGTCCTTTGTCAAGCGCTTGAGGTTTAAAGAACTTTTAGACCAATTCAATAAGCCCATTCCTGACACAAGAACGTTTGAATAAAAGAACGATTTGAAGACTTAAAATTATCTTTTACATCACCTAGAAAGATCGTTTTTTAGTCGTAAAATATACCTTGTGCGACATTTTTTACGTTAACTACTCAAATTTATGTAATCCATCTCTCAATTCTTGGATTTTGCATCATTTCTTCTTTAATACAATGATTATCCTCTTCCAGTATTTTAGCTTCCTTGATTAAATTATCTTTCCATTTAATATCAGGACTAATATTCTGATTAATACTAAAAAATAAATTTATCAAAGCTATTGCTAGATTTCCAAGGAACCAGAAATCCGTTTTTATGTGCAATTCATCTTCTATATCGAAAAAAGGTGTTTCGAAGCCTTTTTTGACTTCAGAAAATTTAAAATTTTTAAAGACATAAAGAAAATTAGAATGTGCTGCGCTCTTATTTATGATTACTTTTTGTCTTTTAAGGAAATCAGAATGTTTGGGATAATTTTGTTCTAACCATTTATATCTTTTTATTAAAAGTCCTTTGGGAATATCTAAAGTGCCGTCTTGATTAAGGACGCAAAAATCCTCTTGGCTAGGATTTGCAAGGGCATAGGCCGCATTAACCCCAGCTTCAATAACTTGTCTCGCATTCATTTTTGTTTGTACCGAATGCAAACGAGCTGTTGAAAAAAGTGCAAGTGTGTGATGTTTTCTTATTTGAGAAACAAATGCTACAAAAATCCACATTTTTTCATCGATTCCTTCGATAAAAGTTTGCAATAATTGATTTGAGCTTAAAGCGTTCTTGAAGAATTTTCCGTATTTTTTTTCTGCTTCTAAAAGCATTTCTTTTTCTCTTTTAATAATGTTTTCCATATTTTTTTCGAGTTTGGGCTAAATTTTAATTATTTTTTTTCTTCTTAGACAAAAAACTAATATCTTTGTATGTTTTTCCTAATAAATATGCAACTATAGCTGAAAAAATTGGCAAGCCAGCATCGCTTGAAATTGTATCGTTTAAGATAAGTAAGGCAAGTAGCATAATGGCCGATATTCCGAATAATATTTGACCTGTAGCATGCAGTGAACTTAATAACATCTGCGCCATTGATATTGGTGATCCAGAACCACGAAAAATTGACTTTTCTCCGCAAGAGAGAGAAGTAGCATAGATAGTCACTATCACTATTGCTGTAACACCGCCTATGTTTAATATAACAATATTGGGATCCATGATTTTTATTTTTCTTTTATCTTTCAAAATAGCCCCATTTCCTCAAAAGGTCAACGAAATAAAATTAACGGAAAAATCCTTTAAAAAAGTTTTTAATTGCATCAAATATACTTGCCAAAAAGGATCTTCTAGGAGCTTTTTCTTCTTTTTCTACTTGATTATCCTGTTTTTCTGTATTTTGATCATTTTCCGGAATTTCTTTGATTTCAGTTAATTGTGATTCTTTCGAATTTTCAACCTCTCTCTTAAGGGATTCCTTTTCAGTTTGAGATTGATATTCAATTTTTGCTTCAGCTGCTGATTCTTTTATGGTGGGTATAGGATAATTAATAGTCGATTCAAGCTCTTCTTTTTTCTCTTTTATACATTCACTATTAACAAGTTCATAACCATTATCGCAAGTACAGTTTTTTGTTAAAGAATTATAGTTTATATTATTGCCGTAAGTATTTCTGCAATAGGTATCGCCGTTTATACATTTCGTCGTTAGAGGATCAAGTAAATAACCGGTTTTACAAATACATTTATCTTTTAAAATATTGTACTCAGAATAATAGCCGTATAAGTTTTGACAATAATCAGTTCGGCTTACACATTGACTATTGGAATCCAAAATATAGCCATAATCACATCCACAAATATCTGTCCAAGAATCATAAGATGAATGATAACCATGTAAATTTCGACAATAACTATCCTCGTTTACGCACTGATCGTTGGAATCGAAGACGTAACCATATCTACATTCACAAGTGTTTGTTGAAGAATCATATGACGAATTGTATCCATATTGCTGATGGCATAAAGTATCTCCATCAACACATTGTCCGCCCGATAGAACATAGCCATAATTACATTCGCAGCTATCAGTTAAAGTATTATATCTGGAATTATATCCAAATTTATCGTGGCAATATTGCGATGTTGATATACAAGCAGTTTTTCCTAGAAAATCTTTACCAAGAATATACCCACTTATACACTTACAACTATCTGTTAAATAGTCGCTTGTTGCCCACATACCATACTGGTCCCGACACCATTGAGTCATTGATATACATTTTCCGTTAGAAACTACATATCCGGAATAACATTTACAGGAGTCAGAAAGACTATCATAATAGGAATTAGAAGGACAGGTTGGAATGCTCGGGCTAGTATAGGAAGGATAATCGTAATAACCCCGACATTTTACCATTGAGGAATAACTAACACTGCTATTTCTCCATCCATCATTACAAATAACGCTACCGTCCCAATCAGGACCTGCAGCGCAATTTACTCCTCCATGGCTTGAGCATGCGCCACTTATTGCTTCAGTATTATTGATAGGAAATATTACAAAAAATAGCAAAACAGATATAGATATTAACGGCCACAATAATTTCTTAATTTTTATTTCCATATTATGCCTTTAATTTACGCCTGTTCTCTTACCATAAATTATATAAATGAATGCTTTAAAGTATATAACTCTTAGAATTAAGATAAATAGACCTAGAGATGCACAAAAAGTTAAAAATGACTCTAGGTAATAAACAATATTTCTTTCATAAGCAATAATTTTATCAGAAGTACAATCTATATCCTTATAGATTAAACAATATCTAGCTTTAGTGCTTTCATTTAATTTTTCATTAATAAGACTAACAACTTGTTCTTTGCTAAATGTGATATAAAAATTATTAGCAAGTATTAATTCAGCTACTTCTTCTATGTTTCCTTTCAAATCAGGACTACAAATGCTTTTTTCAAGATCATAATCTGAAACATATTTTATTTCTTTATTGTCCTGTAAACACCCTATTTTATAATTCAATATATTAAATGCGGGAATGGTATTTGCCACATCTTGAGAACTTGTTTTGGTGAATTCTTGTAAATTATACTTTATATCAACGTTAAAAGTATTTTCTGGTATTGAAATGCCTCCAAATAAAAAATACACTGTAGAAAATAATATTATAAGAATAAAGAATATCACAACAAATAATCTATGCCACCACTTTTTCTGTAATTCTTCTTGTAAGGAAATCATATTATTTCAAAATAGCTCTATTTTTTCAAAAGGTCAATAAAAAGGAAATCATTTGCAAATTTTTCTGAAAAGACGTAAAAAGTAATATTATGCCTCCTTCATCATCGGAAGAAAGAAAAATACATTTTTCAGAACTTGATCCACAAGTTCAACTGAGGTTCAAAGAATCATTTTTGAAGATTATAGAATCCGTTGCTACTAGTAGAATGGGAACCTTGCCTGCGCTCAGCGCTTTATGTGTTGCAATGTTGGTAGTAGTAAGTCTAAGACAAGACTTAATACCTCTAAGTGATTTTTCAGTTAAGCTTTTGATATCAATTTTGCTTGTCTTTATACCAGTTAGTCTAAGAGCTTATTTTACGGATTTGAATCAGGCGATGCATTCGGCTTTCAAATCGCTCAAAGAGTTTGATGGAACAGATTTATATGTAGAAATGGAAAAGATCTTGAAAGAAAAATCATGTTCATCAAAGTTTGTAGCCTTATTACCAGACCTAACAACTCTCATCCTACTTTTTATAGTTTTATATATACTCTGGATAATGTGGAATGATTTACTTCCTTTACTTTTAACGGGTATTCTTTTTATTCTTTCATTATCTGAACCCGGAAATGATGAATCAACTTAAGCGTCGCACAACATAGATTGCACGAATTTATTAAAAAATAAAATCGCCTATTGGCGAAAAAAAAGAGAAAAAAATTACAAGATTCCTAATTCGGCGTACTTGTTGCAATTTGGACATACGCCATACGTGTAAAAAATTAGGCTAGAAAATTTTTTGCCAAAACATTCTTGGCAAATTTTCTTAAAATTTTTCTCTTCTCTAAAAAATTTCTTCTTCTCCTCAAAATTTTCAATATACGACATGTTTACATTATAGCATATTACTCCAATTTGTCAATATTAAACTACACAAGGTTTCTGGTTGACAAATCGAAAACTGCCTAGGTTGAATGAATTTATTAAAAAACCGCCTTTGTGGCGATTTTTTATTTAGAGTTTAACTAAGTATAAAACTTATTTAGAGTTTCTTCCTACGCAATCTTAGAACGAAGTAAACTAAAATTACCAAGAGTATTAATCCTGTGAAAAGACTAACCCAGACATTATTAGTTCCAAAAGATAAAATATTACCAATTGCCGCTAATAAAGTTGTCTTCTGTTTTTCTGGTTCTTCTTCTGTTGTTGTTTTACCTTCTTGTTCTTGAATCAACTCTTCTTGGCCTTGTGTAGGTGTAGAAACAGGTTCTGTTATTACATCTTCTGGCTCTTCTGGTATTGTTTCATCTTCCGATTCTGGTTCTGATACTGGCGATGCTATTACAACAGATGTTTGAGGTAATGTACTGCTTAAAACATCTTGATTAACTTGATCAAGAACAAAAGAATTATCCCCTATTTTGATAACTCCGCTTCCAGCCTGTTTAGCTAAAAATAAAATAGTGCCAAAGTTTATAGATTCAGAAACGCCGCCAGGATAACCAGCTGTTTTAATAAGAAGCCCGTTTTCATTATCAATTAAATCATATCCCTGCTGTGAAAGCGCCATCCAGTTATCTGCTAAAGTAAATGTTTTTATCTCTAAGAGATCGGCTGAGTACTCAAGTTCTACTTTAACTGTATAATTCTTAACACCTTGAGGATTAATCGCTACCATTAGATTGAAATTTTGTCCTTGAGTAACATTAATACTTGTTGGTGAAAGTGAAAGGGTGCTAGCTGCCAATACAGGCCCTGCCAAAACTACTAGCCCTAATACTCCTAATATAATCGTAAATATAGTTTTATTCATAATTTTTAGAGATTCACCCAATGAATCATTAATAAATTAAAATCGAAAATGTCAACCTTATTATTATTATCAAAATCAGCTAAATTATCAACTGCTGTACTACCCCAGTTAATCATTAATATGTTGAAGTCAAAAACATCAATCTTATCGTCATTATTAGCATCAACTGCCCGAGCAGCCTCGCTAAGCCCACTGGTAGATACAGGAGGAATATAGCCACCTCCACCTCCACCACCTCCTCCTTCATCATCTCCACCTCCTTCTGAAGCAAGGGGTACGCCAAAAATAACATAAGGAGTCTGAGCTGAAGATACAGCAAAAGTTATTGTATTTGTTGTTTTATTAATATTGAATTCAGTAATTTCTACCCAAGATGTGCCATTAAAACGATAAGGTTTAACTGTGTCTTCGTCAATATTACTATCATCGTATGTAATAGAAACAGAAATAGTTAAATCATCACCAGTAATATCTATTTCAAAAGCATTTAAAAGATTATTTCCAGCAATAATAGCTGTTGCTCCTGTGAAAAAATTACTTTCCAATTTTTCTATTTTTGCTATCTCGGCGTTAGTACTTTCTTCGGAAGATATATTAATATTTAAGCTATCTCCTAATTTTACATTCATTGGAGATTCAGGTCCAACTACCACTACCTCATCTTCAATTGTTTTACTTTCATCTGTTTCCTCAATAGTTCCTATGACTCCCTCAACACTTAAATTAAGATTATTAGAAGCTCCGTTGTTAAAAATATATGTCTCTCCACTATTAATCCCGCTAACGTAGAATTCAATAATTTTCCCAGCATTTGTATTTTGAAGATCACTTGCAAAGAACAAATTCGGGCTATAACCATATTTTCCATCTTCTGTCACTGAACTCCCAATTGTAATATTATCAACTTTTGCTTCAATTAATAATCCATCTACTGCAGGGCCATTCTTAAAATCAACTGTACCGTAAAACTGATGAGGTATTGCTGGTATCGCAAAGACAAAAACTGGCAATAACAGCGCTGCAACCGTAATAATTGAGTTTTTAACTGATAGTTTCATAAGTTATCTTAAACAATAACACAGATTGGAAGTTTGTCAATCCAGATCTGTGTTATTGTAGTCTCAACACTAGTCTGTTGCGCTCCCAAAACTATATTTTCTTGAATCGGTCATGAATATCCAATAACCTTCACCTGGACTCATTACTGTAATCGGTGTTTTTATCTCCAGAGTTCCATTATTAAAGGCAATCAAGTTGCTTCCAATACCACTCCATGCTCCATCAAGCTTTGATAACGCATTTGCTATAAATGAAGTTGTCTCGCCAGGTAATTGATAATAACCTATCAAATTCCAGCCTTGAGCTAAAGGAATTTCTGGCAATTGAGAAGGAGGAGTATCCCCGCTTGGAATCAATTGCTCGTATAAGGTCCCTACTCCTTCCAAAGTATCATCTCCTGTCATTTTTACCCAATAACCATGACCTGCAGTCATTATGTCAAGATTGCTTGGAGATCCATCAGCGTTATAAATATACCATTCTCCGCCTACAGCATCATAACTCCATACTCTTTCTATATTACCATTTATGCTTTCTAAAACTTCTTCTGTATTAGCCCAAGTAGTTGGAGTTACGGGCAGAGAAATAAGATTCCAACCTGTTTTTAGTTCAATAGAATAGCTTGCAGCAGTAGTAAATGACCAACCATAATCACCCATCATATTATTTGCCAAATCTGTTACACCACTTAAAGTAATGTCATAACGTGAGTTATCACTAAGGTCAGAATCAGGATTAATGGTGGCTATTTTACTACTGTCGTCAAAAGTTACTGTAACGCTGAGTGGATCCTTGCCTTCTATCTGTAGAATAATGTTTCCAGAAGAAATATTCACTATCTCACCGAAGGTTACAGTAATATTTAAAGCTGGATCAATACCTACAGCAAGATTTGAAGGAATATGAGATTCAACGGTTGGAGCTTCAGTGTCTTTAATCAAGCTTTGACTATCAGTACCAGTGTTTCCAGCAGCATCTATGTCTCTTAAATATAAAGTGAAACTGCCTTCTCCTAGTTCAGTAAATCCACTCATATCAGTAAGAATAGTTGTTCCGCTTACGCATTCATCCCAAGTATCCTCATCGAAAGAACATTGTGGATTTGTTTCTTCTGTATTAGTAAATTCAACCACTGCATCTCCATTAACGTTTGAATCGCTAATAGGATCAGTAATTTCAACTACTGGAGCTGTTTTATCAAAAGTAACACTAGAAGCATCAGTAGTTGCAATTACCTGCTCGCCATCATTTCCAGCTAGATCAGAGAAGTCAATCGTAAAAGCAATTAGACCTTCAGCATCTTCAGAAATCATAGTATAAGTAGCAGTCCAAGAACTATCTTCACCACTTATTATAGCTGCTTTTCCAGCAATAGTTACTATTGGAATTTGAATGCTCTCACTAGAAGTAAAGGTTAGACTTATTGTGTCTCCTACTTTAGCCCAAACTAGATTTGCATTATCTGAAACAACAGAAACTGGATTTAAAGTTGGATCAGTGGCATCTACTTCCCACGTATAAGAAGTGGCAACGCTTTGCCAGTTACCTGCCTGGTCTCTACCAATTACTGAAATGGTATGAGAACCTTCTTCTAAATCAAGAATGATTATTGATGTGCCAATAGAGGTTTCAGCGTTGTAATCACCACTATCCAACTCATATTTGTAGTAAATAACTCCATCGCCATTAACAGTAATATCTGCTGTTGTCTCGCTTGTAGGATTATTTGGTGTACCAGAAAGCGTTGCTATTGGAGCATCCCCATCTATTTCGCTACAATTAGCATCTGTACACCATGGCCTATAATCTGTATTGTCGTTAGCAACAATATTTCCTGTTCCAAATGGGTTGTCTATATGAGTAGGACCTTCAATACTTCCCCACCAGTTTCCTTGAGCATTAACTATTGGTCCAACAATAGGATCAAATCCTTGCGAATTAACTGCTATTTCGTTATTTGTGAAAGAATTCCCTATAATGGTGGCTGATACAGTGTTTACTTCAAAGTTTATCGCCCATCCTAAATCGTGAAGATTGTTATTGGTTATATCAACAATTGACATATCGATAGTTGCGTATGCCGAACCAACAATAATACCCGAATCACAATTATATATTTCGTTGTCGTGGATATCAGCATAAGAATCACTTTCTGTACCGTCCCATGCATAGGAACTTACGAAAATACCTGGTGAATCCCATGTTGGAGAATCTTCTGTGCTCAAACCATCATGTAATTCATTCTCATAAATCTCAATACTTGAGCCGTCAAAGACATTAACCAAATTTTGAACTCTAGTTGTCCCATCAATATGGTCACCGATAACTTCATTTCCGTGGAAAATTCCCTCAGAATTAAGGTATCTGATTCCTCTTTTTTGGAATGAAGAAATAGTGTTTTCGTAGATGTCAATGCCGACAGAGTTTTGAATATTAATGCCATCTGCCTGATTCTTCCAAACATTCTTAATAACAGAATTTGTTATAGTTACCTCATCGGAATCATTCACTAAAATTCCGTAGGTAAAATTATTCTCATCAGTTCCAGTACCTCCTCCATTGACTTCTAAGTTAGAGAGTACAACATTGGAACTTCCGTTAACCTTCAGTATAAAATTATTCATCGAATCATCACCAGTTATAATTGGCTTTTCTCCTACACCATTAAGTGTTAATGATTTTTCAATCAATAAACTTTCATTGTAAGTTCCAGCAGCGACATTAATAATTCCGCCAAAAGTTGCAGCATTAATAGCTGTCTGGATACTCATTTCATCCCCAACAATAAAGTTGTTTTCAAGTGTACCTCCTATACCAAGAGTTTGAATATATGAATCTGTATTAACTGGATATGGATCTGATTGTAAAGCTAATGCGAAATTGACTGCATTCTCTTGGGAGTTTTGAAAGAAAGTAAATGCTTCGCTTCTATTTTCACTTTCCGCGTCACGGAAAAATGTATTTCGCACCGCGTAATCAAAACCTTCCGGTAAAGTAATATTAGAAACACCAAAGTCATATTCAGCATCAATATAAACTGGATTATCTTCTTCAAGGTTATTAGTTCCCTCAAACACTACATTAGTAGTCTGACCTTCTGGTGTATCATAGAGACCAACTCCACCCCAAGTGTTATCTTGGGTAGTAATATCTCTCAGCGTTATATTATTGGAGTAGCTAAGCGCAACACCTACGCCTTTAGTGTTTTCTCCATCAGCTGTAATGTTTTCTAACAATCCTCCATCTACAGTATTCAAATCGAATTCTGATCGCCCAGAACCCTGAACTGTCACATTGCTCATAGTAAAGTTGCTTATATGCGAAGCTTTAATACCATAACTGGTGCCTGCATCCACTGTTGGGCCCATTAAAGTAAATCCTTCGAGTGTCATATTATCAGCGCTTGGCGCGATTCCATAACCGCTTACATCGCTCGCATCAATAACAACATCGCTTTCACTATCACCAAAAATTGTCAAATCGGACAAAGCAAGATTAAGCGTAGAACTAAGAATATAATTGCCATCAGCAATACTAATCGTATAATTATCCAGCGCATTGGCTATCGCTTCTTGAATAGTAGTAAAGTCAGGATTATTCTCTACACTATCATCAACCCTAAATGTGTTATCAATATCTATTAAAAGGTTAACAGTGTTTGATTCTGCTTCATTGGCCGCTGCATCCTCAGCAATAACTTTTATATTATGTCGTCCGTCTGGAAAATCTGCAATTATATACGGGGAAACACAATCAGGAATTTCTTGTCTTTCTTGCTCGTCTATTTGATAGAAACATTGAGAAATCGGACTAACAGTTCCATTAACTTCAAATACTATTTCTACTTCTGAATCCCTAATAATATCTTCACTTATTGGTGAAGAGATATTAGCTGTTGGAACTGTCCAGTCAACATTAAAAGCTCTTGTATTTATTTCGCTTAGATTTGTTGCAATATCAGTTGATTTTACTGAAACTGAACAAACACCTTCTCCTTCAATATCACAATCCTCTTCAACACCAACAGTAACTGTAATCTCTTCATTACAGTCTCTTTCCATCCATCCATTATCATTAATATTATATTCACAAGTGTTTAGTCCAGAACCACCAGTATCTTCATCAGATATATTTACGCTAAAATCATCCTTAAACCAACTTCCGACTTCAGGAGAAGTTACCTCGCTTACTGAAGCTAATTTATCAACCATAATATCTTCACTTCCCTCATTAACATTCCCAGCGACATCTACAACTTTCCAACAAACCGTAGAATATTCTGAAATAACAATAGAGCCCACATAAGGCATAGTAGCTTCACAAGTATCACCGTAAGGCACATCACTTAAATAAGAATTAGCAACACTGCTTCCCCCTTCATCGTCAGAAGTTAAATCAATATCAGCATTTATATTTTGCCAAACTGGAGGCACACCAATCAGTTCTCCAGAAGGAAGAGTTCTATCAACCTTAAATTCTACTGGAGAATCGCTAAAGTCAGAATTACCAGCATTATCTTCTACATAAGAACAAACCCAAGAATGTTGAGTAATTTCTGCTGATGTCCCAAAGGTATAATCTTCAACATTAGAAGAGCAAGTTCCAACAGGATCACTAGTATAAATTTTATATTTAAAACTTTCTTCATTACAACTGCTATTAACTATACCAGCCTCGTCTGAACAGGTTATACTCGCGGTTTGAGTTATATTAGTCCAATCTTCAGGATTGCCGGAAATACCAGCGTCAGGATCCGTTAAATCTATTTGAACAGTATAAGAACCAACTTCAGACGCATTTCCAGCATTATCCCATACTTGATAGTTTTCTATAAAAATTCCCTCGGAACTATAATTTATTTGATAGGGACTAGTTAAAATATCTCCATTCAATCTAACTTCATTTATTCCGCTGCCTCCAGTATCGTTAGGCGTTAAGGTTACTGTCTGTTCAGAATTCTCCCAGCCATTGATATAGTCATCACTAATAGTAGGAATTTCCTCATCAACTTTAATTTCTGCTGGCTCGCTAACAGAACTATTACCAACATTATCTTCACCATAGGCGCAAATCCATTGATGACTGGAAACTGTTACAGGGTTGTTAATAATATAATCTTCTATATCTGTAGAACAATTTCCTGGCTGATTAATATGAAGTTCATAACCAACTGTAGCACTGCAACCACTATCATCATCAATACAATTAATAGTTAAAGTTGCATCTATATTTTGCCAATCAGCGGGTGGAGTATCAATAGTAATAGTTGGATTTATAGTATCAGAAGAAACATTAACTGCTGTTCCTTCGCCAGTATTACCAACATTATCAACAGCTCTCATATTTATTGAATTAGCTGCAGAACTATCCACGTCTTCTACCGAACAAATTCCTTCTGAATAATTGGCTGCTGTCCAGTCTGCTCCTCCATTTAAAGTGTATTCACAGCTTTCTATACCAGAACCGTCTCCATCGTTTACAAGTGCAGAAATATTAGAAACTCCGGAAATATAGTTTGTTTCTCCATCGTTATGAATTGGACTTATAGTAAGATCGCTTATAATTGGGGCGCTATCATCAATAAAAATTGATAAAGAATTATTCTCTTCTATATTACCTACGTTATCTGTGCTCCAATAAGAAATCGTATGAGGACCTTCGCTTATCTCAGAAAGATTAAATGGTATAGAATAAACTGTTGCCTGACCTTCGTCTATTTTATATTCTGTTGAAGCAACTCCAGAACCTGTTCCGTCATCATCACTTAAAGTAAATTCTGTATCAAAAGTTACATAAGTAAATTCTCCTTCGTATTTAGGAATCCCTACTGTAATTAAGGTAATAGGTTTTTCTTTATCAATATAAATAATACTAGAATCTTTTGGTGTTTCAGAATTTCCCAAGCTATCAACCGAATAATATCTGACAATTTGCTGACAAACAGCCTCCTCGGTACAAATTACATCTAGAGAAGTTCCTACTGTGATTGGATCACAGGCTGCCTCTCCTTCATTATAAACGCAAGAATAAGTAGTAGAATCATCAATACCAATTCCATCATTTGGAGTTAAAATTACAGAAACATCGGAACCAACCCAGTCTACAGGTATGCCTTCAATACTTGTTTCTGGGGCCTCGACATCAACAATAGTTTGAGCATCAATATTATTTGTATTCACTCCCCAATCATTATCTTCTGTATAAATAATCCAGCTATAATTAGTGTCATTTATAGGACTTGGTGCAGTAGCAGTAAAAATGATTGTTCCGGAATTTGCTTGTGTTATCAAATTACTATTTGCTGGGTTGCCAGATGTCTGACAAGACGCATAAGTACTCGTATAAGAAGATGACCAATCATATGTTTCAGAACTATCTATAGGACATATCACATCGTCTGTTATCGTAAATCCTTCCGGAGCCATTATTCTTATGAGATATATCGGATCCGTACCCTCATTAGTTACTTCGAATGTATATGTATTACTCGAACTACCAGCTACATATAATGGATCAACAGTTACCGTCGTGGTATGAGCAGCCAAAGCAAAATTGGCAACAAAAAAACCGCTAACGATTAATATTGCGGCTAAAATAATAAAAGACTTCCCTTTAAGAATCTTTGATTTGTTATTAATAAATATATTATTGTTCATATTTATTTATTAATTTGATTATTAAATTTTATAACAGCAACTGACTAAGTCGCCATATAACACTTAATAGCTCATTAAGAAATATTGAGCTTTTAGGCTACACTATCATAATGCAAAGAAATCTGTCAAGCACGCTTTTTGTAGTCTTTATGGGCTCTCGTTTTTCGATTAAATAACATTTATAAAAAAATAAAATTACGATTAAATTAAATTTTAATATTATATTTAGTAAGAATTCTTTGTCCTATGTACTGTCCTATCTATTTTAAAAATTCATTATCAAAAAACCACTGACTTTTAGCCAGTGGTTTTTTACTTCCATAAAACTTTAATTTTTTGAAAAATATCTCTAATAAACTTCCATATATTATTAAGAAAACCAGGGAGTTCTTCTTTAACTTCTTTCTTTTCTTCGTCAAATTCTTGTTCAACAATCTCCTTTCTCGCTTCTATCTCCTCCTCTACTCTAGGTCCTAAAAAGTTTTTAATCTTTAACCAGATATTTGTATAAAACCAATCATAAATCTTCTGCCAGATTGGCAAAATATTGTCATACCAAAGCTCTTTTATAGCGCCAGGTAATTCTTTTTTACCAACATCCAATACTCTATCCCCTATTTCCAGAGCTTCTCCAAAATTCTCTGGCACTTCAAAACCATTGTCTTGAGCAATACAAAAACTGAATAAACTTAAATTAAGGATTATAAATATTGTTAAAAATGCTTTTTTCATTTTAATAATTCTTTAGCTTTTTTTATTCTTTGCAATGTTTTTTCTTTTCCTAAAATCTCAGCAATTTCAAAAGGTCCTGCTGAAGACTTCTTTCCTGTTAAGGAAACCCTTAAAGGCCAGAGAAGATATCCCCTGTCCTCTGTTCCTTTTATTTTTTTACCAAATCTCTCTGCTTCTTCTAAAATAATTTCTGCCAATTTTGCCTGTTCAAAATCTTGTTCTTTTAATTTAGATAATATTTCATTGTTTCTATCAAGGGAAGCATTAAGTTCTTTATCACTCATCTCATTCCATTTTAACAAATCCTTATTATAGCTTAAGTCTTTAACAAAGAAAAAATCTATAAGTTCAACAATCTCTGAAAGTTTTTTTAATCTTTCCTGATAAATTGAAACCATTTTTTCAATTACATCAAAAGATATATTTTCTTTTGTCTGGGAAACCTTAAATGTCTGAGTAATTTCCCTGGCTCCATAAGCAGGAGGAAATTGGCTTTCTTTAAATTCAGGTTCAATTAAGCCTGATTGAATTAAATAAGGAACACAAAGCTGAGTTAATGCTTTAATAGGTTTATGCCTGATGTAAAAACCATTTAAAAAATCCAGTCTTTTAACATTAAACACTGCTCCTGATTTTTGAACTTTTTCCAAAGAAAACTCTTTAATTAAAGTGTTTAAAGAAAAGATTTCTTTTTCACTGCCTGGATTCCATCCTAAAAAAGCCAGGAAATTAATCAAGGTTTCAGGCAGATAACCCTGTTCTCTATATTCTAAAACTGAAACTGCACCGTGTCTTTTTGAAAGCTTGCTTTTGTCAGAACCTAAAATTAAAGGCAAATGAGCGTATTTAACTTTTGGAATATCTAAAGCTTTTTGAAGTAAAATCTGCTTTGGAGTATTTGAAATATGTTCTTCTCCTCTTATGACATGAGTTATTTTCATCTCATAATCATCAACAACACAGGCAAAATTATATAATGGAGTACCATCGCCTTTAGCAATGACAATGTCCCCTATTAAAGAAGCATCTATTTCTAATTTTCCTCTTATAATATCTTCAAACTCTATTTTTTTCTCTGGAACTTTAAATCTTACAACATAAGGTTTTTTTTCTTTTAAATGCTTTTCAATTTCCTGTTCTGTTAAATTAGAACATTTATTTGAATAGCGTGGAGCCTGGCCTATTGACAATTGATATTCTCTTTGAGCCTCTAATTCTTCCTCAGAACAAAAACAATAATAAGCTTTGTTTTGTTCAAAAAGCTTTTTTATATACTTAGCATAAATTTCTTTTCTCTCTGACTGGCGATAAGGTCCATGGTTTCCTCCAGCAACAGGCCCTTCATCAGGTTCAATGCCCAGCCACTTCAAGCTTTCAATTATATTGTCCTCATAAACAGGTTTTGACCTTTCTTTGTCTGTATCTTCAATTCTTAAAATAAAAACACCCTGATTATTTCTGGCAAAAAGATAATTAAAAAGAGTGGTTCTTGCGCTTCCTATATGGAAAAATCCAGTAGGAGAAGGCGCCATACGAACCCTTATTGCTCCAGTTCTTTCAAGTTTAAGTTCTTGAGTATTCATCAATTTAATCTTGAGATAAGCTATTTATTAAGTCAAATAATCTGTTATATAGCCGGCAATTGTTTTTGCTGCCAATGGCCTTGAAAATTCCTGAGCAGCTTCTCTCATTTCTTCAAGCTTTTGAGGATGAGAAAATAAATTTTTCAGTTCTTCAAGAAAGAAACGAGAAGTGAAATTCTCCTCCTCTAATATCATGGCTGCTCCTTTTTGAGCGTAAGTATAGGCATTTTCTAACTGATGATTCTGAGCTGATTCAGGCAAAGGTATTAAAATACATGGTTTGTTGCTGGCTGCTATTTCAAAAATAGCGCCTGATCCTGCACGGGAAACTATTAAATCAGAAACTGTATAAGCTCTTTTCAGTTCCTGCTCTCTCAAAAAACCAAATGCATGATAATATTTTGCCAGATACTCAGGCATAACCACTTTAGCTTCAGCTTTTACCTGACTGACATTTTTTTCACCGCACTGGTGAATTATTTCAAAGCTTTTCACTAAATCACCCAGCACTTCTAAAATTTCATCATTAATTCTTTGTGAACCCTGGGAACCGCCCATAACAAAAATTACTGGTTTTTTTCCTGACAGCTTAAAAAACTCCTGAGCTTCTTTTTTTGAACCATTAAAAAGTTCTCTTCTTACAGGGTTTCCTGTTAAAATCATTCTTTTTTTAAAATATGGTGTTTTAGGAAAAGAAACAAAAACCTCTGTACAAAAATTTGCTAAAATTCTATTAGCTAAACCAGGGATCACATCTGATTCCTGCAAGAATATTGGAACCCCTAAAAGCCAGCCAGCTGCAACAGCTGGTAAAGAACCAAAACCACCTTTTGAAAAAATAAGGTCAGGAGCTAAGACAAACATGTGAATAAAAGCCTGAGTAAGACCTATTGGAGTTTTAAAGATAATATCAACCAGGTTCTGAGCAATACTTCTAATATTAGAATATCTTCTTATCTTACCAGCTAAAACATGCTTGACTTCTATTCCTTCCTGAGAAAGAAGTATATCAGCAAATTCATCTTTTGGTCCAAGATAAAAAAAATCAAGTTCTTTGTTTTTTCTTTCTTTTAAAAGCAGTTTTCTCATTTCTCTGACAATAGCAATAATTGGAAAAATATGGCCTCCACTGCCGCCACCAGTAAATAAAAGCTTAATTTTTTTATTGTTTTTCATATTTAGCTGGTTTTGAAATATTTAGAAGAATTCCTATGCCAACAAGCTCTGTAATTAAAGCTGTGCCTCCATGGCTGACAAACGGCAAAGGAATGCCTGTTAAAGGAACAATGCCCATCATTGCACCAATATTAACCAGTGCTTGAATTAAAATCCATGAGGTTACACCTAAAGCCGTTAAAGAAAAGAATTTATTTCTGCTTTTCTTTCCAATAATGAATCCTCGCCACAACAAAAGCAAAAACAAAATAATTAAAACAACTGAACCAATAAATCCTGTTTCTTCTGCCAAAACAGCGAAGATTGAATCTGATATTGAATGAGGTAAAAATCTAAATTCTTGTTGAGACATACCAAATCCTAATCCAAAAATCCCTCCTGAACCTATTGCTATTAATGATTGTTTAAGCTGATAACCTGAGCCCATTGGATCTATATCAGGATTTAAAAATACTTTTATTCGCTCCCAGTGGTAAGGTGAAAAATTGATAAGAATGAAAAACCCTAAGGCTATAAGCATCCCTATTATTATTGTATGTGAAACAGGAGTATTTGACAAAAAATACATAAGCATTCCAGTAGCCAGAATTACAAATAAAGTTCCAATATCAGACTGAAACCATAAAAGAAGACCAATCAATCCAAGAATTATTAAAAAAGCAAAGAAGTTTTCCTTTAAATCTTTTTTATTTTTAGGTAAAGTAAACTTTTTTTTACTTTTCCCATCCAGCCAGCTGGCAATATACAGAATGAAAGAAAGTTTTAAAGCCTCAGAAGGCTGAAAAGAAGCTATGCCTAATGAAATCCATCTTGATCCTTTACCTATTTTAATTCCAATGCCTGGTAAAAAAACAAGGGTCATAAGAACCAGATTTATCAAAAGAAAAAGAGGCGCCCATTTTTTAAGAATATTAAGATTGATTTTTGAAAATATAATTGCCAATAAAATCCCTGGAATTAAAGCAAAAGCTATCTGATGATTTAAATAATAATAACTATTGCCAAACTTAATCTGAGACACAGAAGTTGAAGCACTGGCCAAAACAATGATTCCAAAAACTATTAGAAGTATTGCAGTAATTATTAGGATATAGTCTAGTTTTCTAGCGTTTGCCATATAATTTCACGTATTTTTTAAATAAAGCACCTTTTTCCTTATAATCCTTGAATAGACTAAAGCTTGGAGAAGCAGTTGATAAAAGACAAATTTTTCCTTTACTGGTATTTTTAAAAGCCAGCTCTACTCCATCTTTCATGTTTAAAACCATAATTGTTCTGTATTTTTTTTTGCTATCCAGATTAACGATTTCTTTAAAAATATCGCTTCCTGTATCTGGAAATAAAATCAAGGTCTTTATCTTGCTTTTTAAAATTCTTTTAGCCAAACCTTTAAAATCTATCCCTCTATCCAGTCCGCCTAAGAATATTGTTTCAACACTGTTTCCCAAAGCATCAAGAGCAGCAATAGTTGCCTCCGGAACAGTTGATAAGGCATCATTGTAAAACTTGATTCCTTTGTATGTTCCAATATATTCTAATCTATGCTCTAAAGGTTTAAATTTTTTAATGACTTTTAAA
The DNA here is from genome assembly GCA_964450805.1 of uncultured Candidatus Saccharibacteria bacterium. Lineage (GTDB taxonomy): Bacteria > Patescibacteriota > Minisyncoccia > Minisyncoccales > JANBVM01 > JANBVL01. The sequence goes on from CAYVDD010000001.1 coordinate 221,829, forward strand.
ATGTTCTTATCTTCTATATCAAATAATCTTGCCACAGCAATTGCAGCTTTAATATTAAGAACATTAAAATCTCCTTTAAGTAAAGTATTAATCTTTTTAATTTTAACTGAATCAATGGAAATTTTCTTAGCTTTTGATTTTTTTGATTCTTTGTTAACTAACTTATTTTTTGAATTAAATATTAAATAATCACTTCTTTTCTGGTAACGCAGAATATTGGTTTTGGCTGACAAATATTGTTCAAACCCATCATAATAATCCAAATGTTCTTTATAGATATTTAAAAAAACAGCAATATGGGGGCTTTTTTTAAGGTTTAAAAGCTGATGACTGGAAAGTTCGCAAACATATACGTTCTCTGGCTTGCTAGATGAAAGAAAAGACAATACTGGTTTGCCAATATTGCCTCCTAAATAAGCTTTAACATTGTTTTCTTTTAAAATCTCATAAATTAAAGAAGCTGTAGTGCTTTTTCCTTTTGTTCCTGTAACGCCAATAATTTTACCTGGGCAGTTATTAAAAAAAATCTCTGTTTGAGAAGTAATGGTTTGTTTTTTAATTAAAAATGGTTTAAGAATAGCAGGTGAAATACCAGGAGACTTAACTATTACATCATAGTTTTTTAAAAACCCAAGATAACTTTCTCCTAGATGAAGTTTGATTTTTTTAATCTTTTTTATAACTCTTTGAACTTTAGGATTTAAATCGTCAAATTCTAATCTATCTCCAACTGCAATGATTTTATTGGGAAAGGTTTTTCTTAAAAACTTCAAATTAGCCATGCCCTCTATTCCTAAGCCCAGAATCAGTATTTTCTTGTTTTTTAAATCTCTTAATCTCATCTCAATATATTAAAAATAGCACAAAATAGGCTTAAAATAAACTCAATAGAAGTTTTTAATATTTTTAATAACAAAAAATACCTGATTAAAGGTATTTTTTGTCTAAAAGTTCTTTTTCAAAAACACAATTCATATTGTGTACTTGAAAAAAAAGAAAAAATGAAATTTGAAATTTTATTTTTATTTTTTCTTTGACTCTAATGATACCATATCCTTGTAAAACTGATCTGGATCTTCCAAGGAATCTGTTGTCCACATTGACATAGACAAAAATTCTACTTTTCCGAAGATATCAGTTGTCAAATTCACTATTGAAACAAAATCTTCTTCATCTAATTCTTTTAATTCTCCGAAGATATCAGTTGTCAAATTCACTATTGAGACAAAATCCTCTTCATTTAATTCTTTATCATTTTTGTTTTCTTCTCTCATTTTTTTCTACCAAATCTTTATTATGTGCTGTTTACTTCATACATAATTCAGATAAATCTGTCAAATCATGTAAAACAATAAATTTATTACTAAAGAACTTTAAATTTTTAAATATTTTATAAGCCTCTTAGATAAAAAATGTTGTTTGTTCCAGGAATTCATTATATTTTCTGATTCTTTTTTCAATCGAGAATGTTTTGATAACGTATGTTTTTCAAAATATTTCAAAAGATAAGGTAAATTCTTTTTCTGTTTCTTGGCTTTTTCTAAACTTAAATAAAAAGCCACCAAACTTTCTTTTTTTGTGCCAACACATTCAAAAGGCTTGAACTTACTCTCCCCTGTTAATTCTTTCATTAAACCAACTAATTCTTTTTTTTCAAAAAGATTTTTTCCAAAAACTTTAATCAGTTTTTTAGTCTTAATAAAAGGATATAAAATTGCAAAAACAAACAAACATTTTGGGCATTTACCACACCACTTCTTAACAGGTCTTGTTTTTCCTGAATGTGTTTTATAGGCTTCATTGCAGCTTAAAAAAACGTTTCCATACTTATTAAAATATTTAGAAAATAACTTTGCAATCTGGATTTCATACAAAGGCCTTAAAAAACTGAAATACTCAATATCTTGAGCTAAATATTTTTTTGAATAATTCCTGAATTTTTTTTCAAAATCAAAGCTTTTTGAATATTGATGATTAATGATTTTGCCTGAATATTTTACATTACCTTCATTTGAACTTCTTTCATTTGAAAAAGCAATGTATTTATAATCATAAATCACGCCTATTAGAACTGTTAAAAAAGCTAAATAAGCTGAAAATGGAGTATGGCCATTTAAAAAACCTTTTCTGTTTAATTGAAGAAGTTTTGAATCAATTTTTCTTCTAACAGTAATTGGTTTCTTGCATCCGCTGATTTTCATTATCTTTTCAGCTGAATCTGTTGGATTTAAAGAAAAACAAGTAATGTTTTTAAGATTTTTTTTCAATATCTCCAAGCTTACCGCTGAATCCTTGCCTCCGCCTATTGGAAGTAAAACCTTATTACTTATTTTGTTTTTAAAAGCCTCAAACCTTGTTTTTTTACTGCCTGAAAACTTTAAAGTTTTAACAATTTTCCAATCAACTTTATTCTCATAGAAAAACTGTCCCATTCCATTAGATATTAATTCTTTCCACCATCTGATTTGAGATTGATCCAGACTGCCAGCTCTAACCTCAATTTCTTTTGAACAGGTTGCTTTCCAGTAACTGAGCATTTCAATCAAACCCAAATTAAATACTAAATTATCTAATACACTCTCCCCTGCTTTTTTAAGTTTATTTTTATCAATATTTTCAATAATTATTTTTGGTTTAAAAAAAATATCAGGTTCAATCCTAAAATCAAAAAAAATTTCCAAGTTATTCTTTGAAATTTTATATGAGTAATCCCTGTAAATAAATTTAGGGTATTTTTTTTGAAACTCTTTTGCTTTCATACTAGCCTGCAAGAAGCTTTATTGCTACTCCTAAAAACACAAAAACCAGATTAAGAATCCAAAACCTCATTGTCACTTTATATGAAGGCCAGCCTCGCGCTTCAAAATGATGGTGAATTGGAGTGCAGAGCCATATTTTTCTGCCAAAAAACCTTTTTGAAAAAAGCTGTATTAATATTGAACCAACCTCTATTACTATTATTCCAGCAATAATAGGTAAAACTATTATTGAGTCAGTTAAAAAAGCAACCACAGTCATTGTTGAAGTTAATCCTAAAACACCTGTTTCTCCCATATAGAATTTGGCTGGCGGAATATTAAACCATAAAAAAGCAAATAAAGTTCCAGAAATAATTGCGCAAAATGTGGCCAAATCAGCTTTCCCTTGGGTAAAAGCAATAACAGCAAAGCCACTGAAGATTGAAGCAAAAATCCCTCCTGCCAAACCATCTATACCATCAATCACTCCTCCTGCCCAAGAAGCAAGCATTACTAACACAAATAAAGGAATATACCACCAACCAATAAAAAAATTTATTCCTTCAGGGAAATTATATATTAAAGGAATATGAATTGTATTTTTACTGAGCTTAAAATAAAACCACCAGCCACCAATCAATCCTATTAAAGCTACCATTAAAAGCCTTCTTTTAAAGCTCATTCCTCCGCCAATATATTTTCCTTTTCCAAAAACAGTTAATGTGTCGTCAATTAAGCCTACAATTGAACCTGCCACTAAAGTGAACAAAGGAAGCCAGGTTTCACTGCGAGAAAGGAAATTAAGTTTTTTCATCCACCAGGGATTGTTAATATATGATAAAGCAAAAAACAAAAATATCATTACAAGAACTGACAACCAGATTAAAATACCGCCGCCTCTTGGCACAGTAATTTCTTTTTCTTTATGAAGAGAATGAAAAACTTCAGCCTGTTCATTAGTTATTGTTTTGGTTCTTGCTTTTTTCTTGAAAAAATTAATTCTTCTTAAAACTTTTATTAAAAAAGGCGCCCAAATAAAAGAAATAACAGCACTTATTGCTGACAGCATTAAAAGTCTAATTACATGAAAGGTAAAAAGTGTCATTGTAAGATTTTTATTAGTGCAACAAAGTAAATATAACCATAGTCTAACTTTATTATATCAAATCTTTTTTGAAACAAAAACTGCCTATTTTAGTAGACAGTTTTTGATTCAATCCTTTTTTCCTTTTCTAAATCCATAATAGAATTATGGGCTTGGAAAATAAAAAGAAAAAAAAGGATTTAAAAAATAATTATTCGTTCTTTTCTATCCTGACGGACTTCCTTAGTACTCTTTTGGGGGGAAATCCTTTTCTCTTTTCTGTTAAATTCCCCTTCTTTTTCGAAAATATCCCCCAGTATTTTCTCACCCTGTAGTAGTTTTTCCCTATAAAGCAGAAAACTCTTTCTGTAGTCTTTTTCATTTTCCCACTCTTCAGAGTGATTTTTCTGTAAAGCGTTACTTGTCCTTGCTGTAACAACTCTTCTATCTTTTTAATCTTCTCTTTTGTTTTCAAAAATCTCACCTTTTTTTAATGGATAATGTAGTCATATCATATTACTCAACTTTGTCAATAGTAAAAAAAACAAACCCCACCTTGGTGGGACCTGAAAAAACGGGGATGGTGAAACTCGAACTTTTAATTATTCTGTAGATATAATCTCTTTCTGCTAGAATTAAAAAGCTATCCAATCAATTAACTTTTGCATTTCCTCTACCCTTTTCTGCGGTGATTCAGAACCCAATATTACATTAATAAAATAATTATCATTTTCATCAGAAAATACTACTAACATACCTGCTCCTGCTCTTTCAGTATAACCTGTTTTCCCGCCAATAATTGTCTGACTGGCTAAAACATTTAAATCTAATACCCCATTTTCAATCAAATATGATTCATTTCGCAAAGAAAGCTCAAACAAGAAAGGATGATTTTCCAAGATATATTTTGAAAGCTTTATTAAATCACTGGCAGTTGAATAATTAGGAATTAAATCAGAATTATCTGGATCAAGTCCAGTGGGATTGATGAAATAAGTGTTTTCAAGCTCCAATACTTTGACTTTTTCATTCATTCTCTCAATAAAATTATCAAAACCAATAATCTCTGCCAAAGCATAAGCTGCGTCATTACTTGAATAATGCAACATTAATTCTAAAAGTTCTTCCACTGAAATCTGCTGGCCCTGTTTTAGATTGCCATAAACAGGAACATTATATTGGTCTGCTGCAGTTTTTGAAACAATTATTTTTCTATTCAAATCATAATCATTATATGAAGTATTTTCAATAACCAGTAAACCTGTCATCAATTTTGTTAAAGAAGCAACAGCCAGTGATTTAGCGCTGTTTTTCCTGAAAAGAAATCTTTGTTTTCCTGCTTTATTAATTTTAAAACAAGCCACAGATTCAGCTTCAATGCTGGGTTTTGGTTTTCTTGTGATTTCCGATATATCAACAACAGCCAAATTCTCAAAAGGCTGAACAATCTGAGCGTAAAAATACTTTTCCATTCCATATTGTAAAGAATTAATACCCCAGAATAAAAATGAAGTTAAAAAAAAGGTTCCCAAAAAATATTTAATATTCTTAGTCATTAAAGTTCAATCAAAAACCAAACATTTATTTATTCTTTTTTTTTGGCTTTAAAATGGATAATCTCTGGTCAATTCTTCCCATGTCCCGCGGAAATAAACTGGCTTGCTTTACACTTTCCAAACCTAAAATCTGCTTTACAGCTCTTTCAACTCCCAAAGCAAAACCTCCTTCAGGCGGCATTCCGTATTTAAACGCTTGAAGATAAAGCTCAAAATCTTTTGGTTTATTCCCCCATTTTTTAATGTTTTTTAAAAGTTTATTGTATTCATGAATCCTCTGGCCTCCAGTAACAATTTCCAACCCTTTACAGAGCAAATCAAAACTCAATGTATAATCTTTGTTTTCTGGGTCAGGATATGTATAAAATGGCCTTTTTTTTGTTGGATAATGAGTAATAAAAATTAAATCTGAATTATATTTTTCTTTTGCCCAAAGACAAATTTCTCTCTCATCTTCTGGCTCTAAGTCAGGCTCTTTTCTGTTATCTCTTTTTGTTCTTTTAAAAATTATTTGCTGGGCTTCGCGTATTTTAATTCGTGGAATCTTAGAACTAATTTGAGGAATAATGGCATTAAACATCTTTAATTGTTTACTATTCTTTTTCTTAAGATCAAAAAAAATATTGCGCATCACAGTCTCGCAAACATCCATTAATTCCTCCCATGAATCAATGAAACCCATTTCTGCATCTAAACTCAGGTATTCAGTCAAATGACGGGTAGTAACGCTGGGTTCAGCTCTGTAGGCATGAGCAAGAGTGAATACACGCTCAAAAACTCCTACCATAATTTGCTTATAAAGCTGAGGGCTCTGACCTAAATAAGCATTGTGATCAAAATATTTAATTTTAAATATCTCTGCCCCGCCTTCAGTTGCCACTGGAACAATTGTAGGCGCTTGAAATTCAGTAAAATTTAAATCTTTTAAAGTCTTTCTAAAGCTTTGAATAATTGTCTCTTGAATTTTAAAAATAGCTCTAATTTTGTTATTACGTAAAGTAAGAGACCTATTGTCAAAAAGAACTGGTAAACTTACTTTTAAATCCATTAAATCAAAAGGTAAAGGATGAGACTTGGCTATTATTTCAATTTTTTCAGCTTTTAATTCTACTTTTCCGGTTTCAATTTCAGGATTAATCATGTTTTCAGGACGCTTATTAATAGTTCCTTGTATTTGAACAACGTATTCATCTTTAATATTTTTAATATCTTTGGCCATTTTTTCTGAACAAACCACCTGTAAAAGCCCTGAATGGTCACGAATATCGAGAAAAACTAGAGCACCATGATCTCTGCGGCAATTAACCCAGCCAGAAACTTTGACTTTTTTCCCAATATATTTATTTGTTTCGCTTGAAAATATTCTTTTCATAAATAATTAAAAAAACTTTGTTTAAAAAGCTGAAAATAATAGAGTTGATGTTATTTCAAATAGCGCTTTACTCTCATAACAAATTGCTTGGGCGTAAAATTTGCTTTTATTAAATAATCCTTAACTCCAAGATCTCTTGCTTTTCTCTGTTCCTCTGAGTCATCATAGTTTGTGAAAACTATTACTGGAATAGAGGAAATTTCAGGATCTTCTCTTAGTTTTTTTTAAAAAACCAATTCCATTTTCATTGGGAAGCAGAATATCTAAAATAATTAAATCTGGCTTTTCTTTTTTAGCTATTACTAAAGCTTTTCCTGCCTCAACAGATGAAATTACCTCAAAACCAGCATTAACAAAGGTATCATGATACATTTCTGTTAATATTTTCTCATCCTCAATAATGAGAATTTTCTTTTTAGCTTTTTTCTTCATATTTTAGAGGCAATTCTATGTAAAATGTGGAGCCCCTTTTTTTGCCAGCACTCTTTACCCATATTTTTCCATTATGCATTTCTGTAAATTGTTTGGCAATATATAGACCCAAACCTGCCCCTTCTGTCCAAGTCCTTCTGCCAGCAGCTCCTCTTGAAAAAGTCTTAAATAGCATAGAAATCTCTGATTTAGTCATTCCTGCACCTGTATCTTTTATCTCAATTTTACACAAACTTTTGTCCTGGCTATAGGTTATTGTTATTCCTCCTTTATGAGTATATTTTATCCCATTATCAATAATATTTAAAATCACCTGCCTTATTTTACTCATATCCATGAAAACTTTGTTATAGGGCTCTTTTTGTTTTTCCAGTTTAAGATAAAGATTCTTTGCTTTTGCTAAATTATTTAATTCTTCTAATACATCAGTAATTAATTCTTCTAAAAGGAATTCTTCTGGCTCAACTTTTATCTTTCCAGCTTCAATCCTTGAAATACTTAAAAGGTCATTAACTAACTTTATCAATCTTTCTACAGAACTATAGATATTGCTCAAAGGCTTTCTCATTTTAGGAAGAAATGCTCCATAGGTTTTATCTGTTATCAAAGAAACATATCCTTTTATAGCTGTCAAAGGAGTTCTTAACTGATGAGATGCAATAGAAATAAATTCTGATTTAGCAATATCAAGTTTTTTTAATTCTCTGTATGCTTTTTCTAAATCTTTACTTATTTTTTCAATCTGCTCTCTTCTTCTTATTTCTTCTATTGTGGCTCTGATTAAGTAATAGCCAAAAACAATAAATAAGATAAATATACTCCAATTTAAAACTTGATTCCAGAGACCATCACTTACTAAAGCCTGAAACAGTAAAATCACTCCTATTAATGTAACCAAAATCTCAGTTAAAATAACTTTGATTCCAAAAAGATAATGCCTTACAATTGCATAGGCAGTAATTCCTAAAAAAATCAAAATAAACAAAAAACCAAAAGGATAAAACTCTATTCCATAATTAACAAGAAAATCAGATGCAGCAAAAATATAAAAGACTAAAGCCAATAACATGTATTTGGCTTGATGACGTTTCATAGATTGCACCCCTTCTTTTTTTAAAAAAGAGATTAAAAGGTAAATAATTCGAATACTTATAAAAGAAAGGAATAAAAGATATAAAGGATGAAGTGGTCCAGCTTTTGGATAAAATCCCCAAAAATATTTATAAAAGCCGTCTATAAAATAATCAGTTTTCCATAAAATTAGTTCAAAAATCAAACCAAATAAATAGGAAAAATAAAGCAAATATTTATCAAATTTGGAAATTCTTCCCAAAAATGAAAGAAAAAAATGAAAGAAAAAAATAGGAATAAATATTATTCCAATATGGCCGATTTTAACTAAATAATTTGCCAATATTTCGTTTTGAATGTTAAACAAAATAAACCAAGTAAATTGCCACCAAGAAGTAACAAAACAAACAAGAAGAAAATTGGTGTTAATGGCAGATTTTCTATTACTCCAATAAACAGAGACCCCTAACAATAAAAACAAAATTGAACTTAAAAATGGCGGTATAGTATATAATGTAAAGAATTCCATGAGGTTTATCTATTTATACAAAGTCGCAACGTTTATAAAAAATACCTTTTATTAAAAACAAAATAATCTTTAAATTAAAATTATTTTAAGGTAGACTATATTGGTAAAAGAGCGTCCGTTAAAATAGTTCTTAATTTATTAGGAATTTTTTCCGGAGTACCTTTTAAGTCTGTGTATATAATTGTTTGCTTTCCAGTAGCGAAAACTTCTTTTTTTTGAGGATTAATAAACTCTGCCCCTAAATCAAAACTTGTATTTCCTATTTTAAGAACTCGCATTCTAACAATCATTATATCTCCAAAGCGAAAATTTTTCTTGAAATTATAAGAAGCATTACAAGTCTGAAGTAGAAAAATTCGGCCCATATCAGCAGCAAATCCAGGAATATGATCTAATGCAAACAGTTCCCTAGCTTTACCAAAAAAGCTTGCATAATGATTATGACTCATAGTACCTTCTAGATTAATTTCTTCAAGCGTAATCCGAACAAAGTAATCATAAAATAAACTTTGTTTATCTCGATCTATTCTACCAATAGTCGGAATATCGAACTTTGAAGGATTGGATATAGATTTATTTTTTTTTCTTTTCTTCATTTATTTTATTTATTATTTTTCCTCAGCTATTTTATCCTGAGGTTGTTAATTTTTCTTCCATATTATATTATTTTAACTTAAAGTTTTTTTAATTTCAAACTAATATCACTATAAATATCCCCTGCTCCCATAATAATTACTACTTCCCCACCCTTTAAATTTTGTTTTAAAAACTCAATTATCTTTTCTTTTACAATATAAGTTACAGAATCTTTCCCAACAGCTTCAACCAATTTTTGAGAACTTACTTTTTCTCTAATTTCTTTTTCTTCTCTGCCTGCTACATCATAAATATCAGTTATAATCAATTTATCTACTGGTGCGTTTTTAAAAGTTTCAATGAAGTCATCAAATAAATAATGAGTTCTTTGATATTGATGAGGCTGAAAAACACACCAGATTTTTCTATCAGGATATTTCTCTTGAGCTGCTTTTAGAGTAACCCTGATTTCAGTTGGATGATGAGCATAGTCATCAATTAAAGTATAAGGCTTAGGACCCAGTATTTCAGTGATTTCAAATCTGCGCCAAGAACCTTTATACTCTGATAATGCTTTATGGGAATCTATGTCTTGAATTTTTAAAATTCTGGCAACTTTTAAAGCTGCTAAAGCATTAGAAACATTAAAATCACCAGGAACCTGCAGAATATCTTTAATACCTGCAGCTTCTTTATCTTTTAAAGAATACCAGTCTGCATTTTCAATAATCCTCTGGATATTTTCATCATCTTTATTTGCAACTATAATTCCATCTTTTTCCAAATTAGCAGTAAATTTTTTAAATCCATTTAAAACACCTTCTAAATTACCATAGTGGTCTAAATGATCTGCTTCAATTGTTGTTAAAACAATAATATGAGGATAATAATTCAAGAATGATTCAAAGTGCTCGCAGGCTTCAATGACTAAGTATTTTGAATTTCCTACTCTACAACTTGAATTGTCAAACTCCTTAATTCTTGTTCCTACTATAACAGTAGGATCTAATCCTGCTTTTGCAAGCAATAGTCCTATCATTGAAGTTGTTGTGCTTTTTCCATGACTCCCAGCAACAGCTATTGTAAAATATTTTTTAGTCAATTCTCCAAGAGCTTGAGGATAAGTCATTATCTTTAAACCAGTTATTTTAGCTTTTTCAAGCTCAGGATTATTCTCTGGTATTGCTGGACTATAAATTACCATACTAACATCACTAGCTACATTCTCTGGTTTATGTTTCCCTATAAAAAGCTTAACATTTCTTTGTTTGAACCAGTCAGTAATCTCTGAAGAAACTAAATCAGAACCAATTATTTCATGGCCTTTCTCAAAATAGTATTTAGCTAAAGCAGACACTCCTATCCCACCAATACCAATAAAATGGATTTTCATACTATTTTCCTAAAGCTATTGATTGAAGCAGTGTGTATTCTGCTCCAGTTCTTTTTAAATAGCTCTGCATTATTTCTATTGAATTCACCTCAAAGTCTAAATTAATATCTTGTTTAATCTGCGGTCTTTCTTCAAGTTCAATTTTTTTAAACTGCCATTGATCAAGCCTTGCTAAAGTTATATGAACACTATATGGCCTGCCTTCTTTTTTAAAAGAAAGACTGGATAAAGAATTTTCTAAATCACTCTGCAGCTTTCCCAGCTCTTCTGATTTTTCTCCCTCTGCCCAAACCATTCTTGGTGTTTTTTCAGGAGGACCATAACAAACCTTATTTAAAACCAATGAAAAAGCATTATGTTTTTTCGCAACTTCTTCAGTGGTTTTCAATATCCCAGGGATTTCATGCTCACGAACATAACCTAAAAAAACCAACGTAATATGAAGATTTTGCTTTTTTGTCCATCTGGCCGGCAGTTCCGGATATTTTGTCTGGAAATTGCTCAATCTATTTTTAATCTTTTCAGGAAGATTAATGGCAATAAAAAGTCTATGACGCATAATTTTACTATAACACAGGTTAAAATTAAATAAATACCTAATTGATGATTTTTCTTAAATAGTCTACAATAAATAGCATTGAAGTTTTTAACACATGAATAACCAAACTCCAAAAATAGGAATAAGTGAAATAGCTGTTTCAATTCCAAAATGGTTTATTGGAGTAGGAAAAATAGCTAAAAAAAGACAACTACCACTGGAATATGTCAATAATGGATTAGGACTTATTCAAGCCAGAATTCCTTATAAAACATCTTTAGAAGATTTAATTATTGAAGCTCTTGAAAAAATAAACTATCAGAACGCTGATAGGTTTTTTATAGCTACTGAATCAGACTATGACCTGGCAAAGCCTAAAATCTCAATTAAAACCCTTAATAAAAGACTAAAACTCACTATAGTTCCTTTTCAGATAAAATTTGCTTGTTTATCAGGTGTTCAGGCCATTCTTTTGGCTTGTGAATATGCTGTTGCTCATAGCAAACCAGCTATTGTAATAATAGCAGACCGTTCCTTGTATGAAGGTCACAAAGCAGAAATTACCCAAGGAGCTGGAGCAATAGCTTTAAAAATAGAAAAAAATCCTAAAATACTGGAATTAGATTTTAAACAGTTTGGACAATATGGCAAAGATATTGATGATTTTAAAGTTCCAATTAACACTGCTCCTTTTCCTATGGTCAATGGGCCTTTAACTAAATCTTCGTTCATTAAATGCGTAATCAGAGCTATTGATGATTATAAGCAGAAAAATCAGGAATTCGGCTCAATAATAAAAAATACTGATAAGATTGTAATGCACACTCCTTTTCCTAAAATGGTTATCTGGGCTTCAGCAGCCTTATGGCGCTATGAAAATTACAATGAAGATTTTTTTACTCTAATAACAGAATGCATAAGCAATCCGCAAATATTCCCAAAATTTAAAAAACTTCTTGATGAAGTACGTGAAATTGCTGAATTTCAGAAATTTTTTCAAGAAAAAGTAAAATCAGGCCTTCGATATAATCCATATATTGGCAACTGCTACACTGCTTCTGTTTTTATTGCTCTAATTTCTGCTCTTGAAAACATGCAGGCCAATCAGAATATTTGTCTCGTAGGATATGGAGGCGGTTCAGGATCTTTAGTGTTAATGGGAAAAACAATAAAAAACAATTTTAAAAGCGACCTAATTTATCAAATAAAAAGCGGCAAAGAATTAAGCAACCAACAATATCAGGACTGGAGAACTGAAACCGTTAAAAAAATCAGAGGATCTCTGGTTTAATATGAAATTTTCAATTGAAAACAAAAATAAAGAAAATATTTCAACCCTAATTAGAAAAATTGGTTATCATTATTTAGGCAAAACCGAAAAACAAGAATTTAATCTTATAAGATTATTGGAAAAAGGCGGTTATCCAAGATTTCATCTTTATTTAAAAATAACTCCTCAAGAGTTATTTTTTAACTTACACCTAGATCAAAAAAGGCCAGTTTACAAAAATGCTCCAGCTCACAGTGCTGATTATGAAGGTAAAGTTGTAAAACAAGAAGCAGAAAGAATAAAACAATTATTAAGATAATTAAGTTTCTCTTTTATTTAAAATAAATTCCTCAACCATTTCTCTTGCTTTTTCATCAACAAATTGTTCTGGAGGATGTTTCATAAAATAAGCTGAAGCTGAAATCAAAGGACCAGCTATTTTCCTGTCCAAAGCAAGTTTAGCCAATCTAATTAAGTCAATAATACAGCCAGCTGAGTTTGGAGAGTCATTTACCTGTAAACGCATTTCAATTTCTAAGGGTAAATTTCCAAACTGTCTTCCTTCAAGCCTGATAAATGCTAATTTAGTATCTTTTAACCAGGGAACATAATCAGAAGGCGCAATGTGTAAATCATCATAACTCAGCTTTCTTGAAAGTTGAGATTGAACGCTTTCTGTTTTAGAAATCTTTTTTGATTTTCCTCTCTCGCGCGCTATTAAATTCATAAAATCAGTGTTTCCGCCAACATTTAACTGATAAGATTTTAAAACATGCACACCTCTGTTTGAAAAAAGATTAGCTAAAACCCTGTGAACAATAGTTGCCCCAACCTGACTTTTTATATCATCCCCTATTATAGGCAATCCTTTTTTCTTAAATTTATTTGACCATTTTTTATCAGAAGCAATAAAAACAGGAATACAATTTATTAAAGCGCAGTTAGCTTTTAAAGCTTCTTCAGCATAAAATCTTATTGCTTTTTCTGAACCAACTGGTAAAAGAGTTACTAAAATCTGGGATCCTGATTTCTTAAGCTCTTCAGCCACATTAACTGCTTTTTCTTTGCTTACAGCAAATGCCTTGTCTCGAGGGTATTGCTTGAAATGTTCAGACACTCCGTCTAAAAGAGGGCCCATTTTTACTTTTACGCCTAAATTTGGTATGTTTGTATAAAAGGTCTCTACACAGTTTGGTTTTGCAAACATTGCTTTTGAAGCATCCTTACCCACTTTTCTTTTGTCAACTTCAAAAACAGCTACGATTTTAATATTTCTTGGCTTGTATTCCTCTATAGAATTATGCATAAGACCTGGAATCAATTCATCCCCGTTTTTAACGTCCTTATAATAATAAATTCCTTGAATCAGAGCTGAGGCGCAGTTGCCCAGGCCTGCTATTGCAATCTTTATATCTTTTTTCATAATATTAAGTTATTATTATTTAATTATTATGGTATTTTACAGCCGTAAAATACTATGGTCAAGTGGAAAACCATGCTTCCTTTAGAACGTCTTAAAAAATCAAACACTAAAGAAAACTTATGGATATATATTCTTTACCTGCTTAAACAAGGAAATACTTATGGATGGGAAATTTTAGGATTAATTAAAAAAAAGTTTAATTTTAAGCCTGGAAAAATTACTCCTTATCGAGTGCTTTACAGATTGAAAAAAAACGGCTTTGTCAAAAGCAAAATGAAAAAAAGAAGAAGAATGTATCAGATTACAAAAAAAGGTGAAGAAGAATTAAAACGAGCTAAAGAATTCTACGAAAAAGTTTTGAAAAAATTAAGATGAATAAAAAACTAGCTCAAATATTATACGAGATAGGAGAATTATTAGATATTCAAGGAGTAGCTTATAAACCTAAAGCTTATCGAAAAGCTGCCAGAGCTTTAGAAAACCTGAAAGAAAATATTTCCCAAATTTATAAGAAACAAGGAATTAAAGGAATAAAAAAGGTTCCGGATATTGGAGAAAGTATTGCCAAAAAAATTGAAGAATATTTAAAAAATAAAAAAATTAAATATCATGAAGAATTAAAGGAAAAATCAGCTATTCGACAGATTATTACTTATTATTTTAAAACCAAGGGGTTGAGTTTAGCAGAACTTAAAAAAAATGCTAAAAAAAGAAAAATAGTTTATTCCCGATTCACTAAACCAGCTAAACAGCTTCTATTATTAGCAGGTTCTGTGGAAAAAGCTAAAGCTGCCATTTCTAAAGTGGCTGAATGGGCAAAGTCAAGGAATCTGGACTATGCCATAGAAACAGTTTTTAAAAAATGGCTGGAACTGGACAAATTAAAACCAAAAGAAATTGTTAAAAAACCATACTACAGAGACGATCCAATGGTATGGTCAGAAACAAAAAGAAAATGGTATGTTATTGATACAAAAGGCAACTGGCTTGAATTTGCTGCAAAAGAATCAGACATAGAGTGGCGTATTGTTAAATAAAAACTATATGTTAAGTTATTCGGAGTTAAAAAGAAAATCAAGGATTATTTTAGACAATGAACCTTATGAAATAATTGAAACAAGCTCTACTGTTAAAGCAAGGGGTAGTTCTGTTTTGCAAACAAAATTAAGAAATTTAAAAACAGGAAATGTTGTTTCTAAGACTTTTCATCCAGGAGATACGTTTGAAGAGCCTGAAATATTTAAATCAGAAGTTAAGTTTTTATACTCACACAGAAATAAATTTGTGTTTGCTGAAAAAGACAATCTTTCTAAAAGATTTGAATTAACAGTCCAGCAGATTGGTAAAAAAACAGATTTTTTAAAGCCGAATCAAGTTGTTGAAGCCCTGATTTTTAAAAATGAGGTGATAAACGTTTCTTTGCCTGTTAAAATTCATTTAAAAATCAAAGAAGCTCCGCCAAGCGTAAAAGGAGAATCTCAATCTGGAAATAAAAGTGTGGTTTTAGAGACTGGAGCTAAAATCACTGTCCCTTCTTTTATTAAAACAGGAGATATTATTGAAATTAACACAGAAACCAGAGAATATGTAAGAAGGGTTGAGTAGTGTGTTGCATTGACATATATTTTAAATTTATTAAAATAAAGTATATAAACATTAATAAAGCCTAATATGGTTCTTCATCATATACCAACTGATAAGCAGAAAAAATACCTCAAAATAAAAGAAGTGGCAGAATTATTCGGAGTTACTCCTCTGACGCTTCGCAATTGGGACAAAGCAGGCAAACTTAAAGCATATCGTCATCCCATAAATAATTACCGATTATATAAACCAGAAGAGATAGAAATTCTCTTGAGAAAAATTGAATCTGGAAAAAAAATGATGCTTGGATAAGAATTTCTTTTTAAAACAAAAACTGATGTCTTTTTTAAAACACCAGTTTTTTTAATTCAAATTTCTATTCTTTATCTACGAGATTTAGTGGGTCCAGACTCTAAAGCCCGCAATCGCTTCATTGCTGTTCTGGCTGTATTAGCGGTTGGATAAGTTTTTTTCTTAGTCCACTTACCTCCTTTTTTTACGTATAAAGTTTTCTTAAATCTTTTATATGGCATAGTTATTATATATGCAAGATAACCTTATTTTTTAAAAATTTCAAGCTGTATAAAAAGACTTCTTAAATAAAGGTTAGGTTATTATTATTTCTATTTAAATTATTTTAATGAATCTTGTGTTGTTGAAAGGGCTTCTTTTGTATAGAAGTTATCTGGACTCCACAGCATAAAACCTGAAAAATCATCTCCTAAGGCATCTTTAACTGCTTTAATCTCTAATTCTACCTCTTCTTTTTTATAATCAGCCCCTAAGTCAAAATCCTGAAGCCAGGGCCGTAATTTACTTTTTGTTGATGTAGCTTGTTTAAAAGCATTAAGTTTAATTAAACCATTTTCCATTGCATTTTTAATCACTTCATAAGGATACTCAGCAGGATTTTCATATCCCAAATACATTGAAGCATAATGAGAAGGATAAACCATAGGACAAACAAAATCAAAGTATTGATAAGCATCTTCAATTTTTTGACCAACACCTAAATCAGATTTTTCAGTAATAAGCCCAAAAATATCAGCTGATAAAACAGCATCAGGAAACTCTTCTCTTAAATAAGCATAAAAATCACTAATTACTGAAACCCTTGTAGTGCTGGTGCTGTTCCATAAAGAAAAGCTCAAATCACCCATATCACCGTCAGAAGGAAAACGGATATAGTCAAAATTTAATTCATCAAAGCCCTTGTTTAAAACATCTTTGGCAATAGCAATATTATAATACCAGGATTCCTTGGAGGCTGGATCAATCCAGGCCAATCCTGATTTATCAAGCCATAACAATGAATTATCTGACTTTCTTCTGATTGCTAAGTCAGGTCTTGACCAGGCTAAAACAGGATCCTGGAAAACAGTGATTCTGGCAATGGTGTAAATCCCCTCTTTGTGAAATCTTTCAACAAGCGCTTTAACATCTGCTATTAAAAATCTTTCAGCATTATACTCCTGAGCTTCAAGCACTTCAGTATTATAGCTAATATGTCCTGACCAATCCTTAATATCAATAACTACTGCATTAATTTCTGTATTTTTAGCCAAGTCAATTACATAATTTATTCTGTAGGGACTGCTGGCTGACCAGCTTGTTAAATAAATTGCTTTTATTATTTCTGGCGTTTTAAAAGTTGATGTGTTGATTTCACTTTCAGTAGAGGTAGATGTTTTTACAATCTTAGCAGGTAAAAATTCTCTATTCTGATCCTCTTTTCTCTCTTCTATTTCATATTCCTGTTCTAATAAAGAAACAGGTTCTTCTAAAGGAGTTAAAGAATCTTTTAAAAAAAACAATATTATAAAAAACAAAAAAACTTCAAAATACCTATTATTAAACAATTTTTTAATTTTTCTCATTTTTCAATTCCAAAATCTATTGCTTTTTTAATTTGAGGCATTTCTAAAGGATTAATGTTTTTCAAAGAATTACCTTTAAATCCCTGGATTATTTTAATTCCTTCAATATCAATATCTATCCGGCTCTTCGAAGCAAGAATTAAGTTTGGCTCAGCTAATTCACCCTCAGCTGGACCTTTATTTATGAAGCACTTTCTTCCATCCATAATTATTAAATCAGGATTAATCATTTTATTTAATTCAGCTATTTTTTCCTGTAGATTTTTCAAATGCAGACGAACCCTTTCAATTGGTTTCATAAAACCAACTGATAGTTTTAATGCTCCAGTAAATTGAGCGTATGAATGAGTTTTTAAATTAGGTAGAAGTATTAATTTGTCAGGTCTGTCCAGGAATTCAGACAAAGACACTGTTTTTAAATATTCAGCGCCAGGAATTTGTTTTTTAACCCATTTCCTTTCATCAAAATTATAAATCCTAGGAGGTATTTCCATTTTCTCCAAATCAAAAATACCTATCTTTTCCATCACCTTTCTGGTGTTCAAACTCATAGTTGAAGAATCCCCTATCATTACAATCTTAGCTCCACAATCATAAATTAATTCAACAATAGTTTTTAAAAAATCTAAACTGCTTGACGCTGGAAATGGATCAGCAGTGTTAAAATTAGGTTTTAACAATACTGTTTCTCCTTTCTTAATAAACTTCTCAAATCCATCAATCTCTTCAACTGCTCTTGTTATTGAGCTTTTTAAATCACTTTCAACTATTATTTTAGATACTTTATTCATAGTAATCCTTTATTTTAAGTTTTTAAGCAGTTTTTGTCTATTTTAAATAAAAAAAACTGGCTCTAGACCAGATCAAAAAAAAATATAAGCCGAAACAAAGAGCTACTTTCCGTATCTTCTTTGTCTTCTTGTATATTCTGAAATTGCCTGATCTAAATCTGCTTCATTAAAATCAGGCCAGTATTTTTTGAAAAAATAAAGTTCGCTGTAAGCAGCCTGCCAGATTAAAAAATTAGAAATACGCTGTTCTTTTCCTGTTCTAATAATTAAATCCAGGTCAGATGTCCATAAGTTTCTGGAAATCAATCCTTCATCAATCTTATCAATATCTATTTTTTGTCTAATAACATTTTTAACAGCTTCAACAATCTCTGCTCTTCCTCCATAACTCAGAGCAAAGTTCAAAGTCATTGCATTATTGTTTTTTGTTAAGTCTTCTATCTTCTTGATTGATGCTTGAATAGTCATTGGCAGTCTATCACGCTGACCAATCACTCTTAATTTAATGTTTTGTTCAGCAGCTTCGCTAAAATGCGAATCCATATTCTCAGCCAGCTTCATTAAATAATTAACTTCTTTTTTAGGCCTTTTCCAGTTTTCAGTTGAAAAAACAAAAAGAGTCAGGTTTTTAATCCCTTTTTCTTTACACCAGCTGATTACTTTCTTAATTTTATCCAGCCCTTTTTTATGACCTTCAAAAGCAGGCAAACCTTTTTCTTTTGCCCATCTTCTGTTGCCGTCTAAAATAATTCCTAGATGATTGGGAACTTTTTTCATATATATATTTTACTACAATAAGAAATCACTTTCTATTTTAAAATTTTTTGGTAAAAGCCAGGGAATATTAAAACCTAAAAAGTATACTGATTTTGTGGCTAGTTTTGAAAAATTAATTCTTGGCAGAAAAAATCTTTCCAGTCCCTTTTTATATTTTAAGAAATTAGGAAAATTTTTCAACAAAATATCAGCAGCAATCAATCCCCAGATTACTCCCCCACCTGACCATGGTTTTGTTAATCCTGCTGCATCACCACAAAGTGTAATCCTTGAATTTGAAGAAACAGTAAGACCCTGGGGAATTAGAGCTGAAGTTATTCTTTTAAATTTAATCTTTCTTTTTTTACAGAATTCATCAAAAATACTTTTAGCTTTGTTGGTTTCTTCAATAATTCCATACTCTATTTCATTTCCTCTGGGAATTTTCCATAAGAATCCTGAATCAGTTGGCCAGGTTTCAACAAAATCTGAATTGTCTTTTTTTGAAATAAAGCCCTGAATTCCAAGACGAAACTGGGGTTCTTTTAAGTTCAATAATTTCCTGATTTGAGAATTTGCTCCATCGCATCCTATTATTCTGTCAAAACCATCAGGAAAAGATTTTATTGAACTGTTTAAAATAATATTTGCTCCTGATTTTTTTGCTAAAGAACCTGTTAATCTGTCTAATTCATCATGATTAATTACAAAGAATTTTTTTGAAAACTTAATCTTTAAACTTTTTTTTGGAAAGTGCAGTAAAGAATTTTTAATTTCATTCCTGATTAATTCTTTACCCTCAGGAATAAAGTCTAAAATCCTTTCAGAAAAAAGACCTGAACATGACTGCTTGCCAATGTATTTCTTTCTTTCAAAAACAGTTACCCTAAAGCCTCTTTGAGACAACTTCCATGCCAAGTAAAGCCCTGTGATTCCTGCTCCAATAATAGCTGCTTTTTGATTCTTGTTCATATTCAATTCTTAATGGTTCTTTTAACTGTTCTTTAGCTATAATATAGCCAACAGCAAAGGAAAGTAAAGAGATTAAGATAACGCCGATAAATAATACTATATCATCCTGATGCTTTTTGAAAAACTGAATCAATTCTCTAATTGTCACAATTATGTTTTTCTAATACAAGTTTTAATAAATTCTTTAAATAACGGATGAGGCTTTAAAGGTTTTGATTTATACTCTGGATGAAACTGACTGGCAATAAAAAATGGATGATCTTTAATCTCTATAATTTCAACTAAATTTCTTTTAGGATTAACACCAGCCACAACCATTCCTCTTTTCTCTAATCTTTTACGGAAAGCATTATTTAACTCATAGCGGTGGCGGTGGCGCTCATAAATATATTTCTTTCCATCATAGATGTTAAAACTTTTAGTGCCTTTTTTAAGTTCACACTTGTAAGTTCCCAGTCTCATTGTAGCGCCGTATTTCTCTTGTTTTAAGAACTTTTTTTGTTCTGTCATTGTGTCAATAACAGGATATTTGCATTTAGGCGCAAATTCAGTTGAATAAGCTTTTTTAATACTGCAAACATTTCTGGCAAATTCTATTACTGCTAACTGCATTCCCAAACACAATCCCAGGTAAGGAATTTTCTCATTTCTGCAGAATTCAATCACTTTTATTTTTCCTTCTATGCCCCTGGTTCCAAAACCTCCTGGTACAATTATTCCATCAAAATCTTTTAATCCCTTTATTTTTTCAGGTGATTTTTCATATTTCTCAGATGAAAGCCATTGAATTTTTGGTTTTCTTTTTAAAAACCAACAAGCATGCTTTACAGCCTCTATTACTGAGATATAAGAATCCATTAACGTAAACTTTCCTGTCTGAAAATACTTACCAGCAATACCAATCTTAACTTCTTTGCTGTCTTTCTTAATTATTTCAACAAGCTGTTTCCACTGCCTTAAATCTTGTTTTACAGATGGCAGGCCGAACTTTTCTAAAATTCTATTACCCAGCTTTTCTTTTGCATAGTTAAGCGGAACCTCATAAATTGATTCAACATCTGACGAGGAAAAAACATCTGAATCATTTATATTACAAAAGATTGAAATTTTTCTTTTTCTTGGTTTATCCAAAGGCGAAGCTGAACGACCTAAAATTATCTCTGGTTGAATTCCAGCTTCGTTTAACAAACGAACAGCAGTCTGAGTTGGTTTTGTCTTCATTTCTCCAATCGTTGCAGGGACTGGAAGATAAGAAACCAGAATAAAGATTACATTTTCCGGATTTTTTAATTTCATCATTCTGGCTGCCTCTAAAAACAGCATGTTCTGATACTCACCCACTGTCCCGCCGATCTCAATTAAAACAAAATCAGCTTTTGCCAGTTTACCTGCTTTTTTAATCCTTAATATAACTTCGTTTGGAATATCAGGAACCACTTCCACACAACGGCCATCATAACCTAAATTTCTTTCTCTATTGATTACTGCCTGATAAATCCTTCCTGTTGTTATATAATTATTAGTTGTAAGAGTTTCGTCCAAAAATCTTTCATAGTTTCCAATGTCCTGGTCGCACTCTGTTCCGTCATCCATAACAAAAACTTCCCCGTGCTCAACGGGGTTCATTGTTCCAGCATCAACATTGATATAAGGATCAATTTTAATAGCAGTAACCTTGAAACCTTTTAATTTCAAGATTCTACCGATAGAAGCTGTTGCTATGCCCTTGCCAATACCAGACATTACTCCGCCAGCAACAAAAATGAATCTTGGCATTTTATTTTTTTTCTTCTTCTATAATTATTGTTATTTCTGCTTCTAAGTTATGTTCAAACTTAATTTTAACCGGAAACTCACCAAGTTCTTTAATAGGTTGACTGAGTTCGATTTGAGTTTTTTTAATATTAAAACCCGACTGCTTTAAAGTTTCCTGAATCTTTTGAGGAGTAATTGACTCAAAAAGCTGGTTTTCATCACCAACCTTAACACTGATTACAAATTCCATGCCCTCCATACTCTCAATTAAAGCCTGGGTTTTCTTTAATTCTTCTTCTGCTTCTTGCGCCTCAAGCTCTTTTTGTGATTTTAATTGTTCCATAGCTTGTTTTGTTGCTATTTTTACCAAACCCTTAGGTATTAAAAAATTCCTTGCATAGCCATTTTTAACTTCTTTCACTTCGTTTTTTTTACCTAAGTTTTCAATGTCTTTTAAAAGTATAACACGCATGTTTTTATTTATAAAATTAGTTTACTACAGACTTTTAAGCACTTCAATAGCTTTGTTTAGTTGAGGGTCCCTGTCTTCTTCATAGTCCTCGCTAGTCATTTCTACTTCAATATCAGGCTCCAAACCAACTTCTGTTATAAGATGACCTTTAGGAGTCAGCCATTTAGCAACTGTAACTTTCAGACTGGAGCCTCCTGTTAAATTAACTAATTCCTGAACTGAACCTTTTCCAAAAGATTTCTCCCCTATTAAAGGAATATTACGATTATCTCTTAAAGCTCCTGCCAATATCTCAGAACCTGAAGCTGAACCTTCATTAATCAAAACAACAACCTTATAATCTAAAAATACAGGATTACCTTCAGTCCTATATTCAAGTTTAGCTCCGTCACTAAACTCTTCAGTCACAACTAATTCTCCTTTCTCCAAAAACCAACCGGCAATATTTTGGGCTATTTCCAAATAACCTCCAGGATTATTCCTTAAATCTATAATAATTTTTTTTGCTGAAGTATCAAGAATCTTTAAAATTAAATCTCTAAAATCATATGCTGCTTGCTGGCTGAACTGATACAATTTTATATAAGCAATGCTGTTATTTTCAAGAAGCTCCCATTTTAATGAAGGAATTTCAATCACCCCCCTTGTTATTGTAATTTCTTTTGATTCCTGCCAGTCTTCGCGATAGATTGTTAAAACAACATCTGTTCCTCTTGGACCTCTTATTAAATTAACAGCTTCATCAATTGTAATGTCAGCAGTTAAAGAATCATCAACTTTTAAAATCTTATCTCCTGCCAATAATCCTGCTTTTTGGGCTGGAGTTCCCTCTAATGGCGCTATTACCTGAAGCTGGTTTTTTCTGATTCCTATTTCCATTCCCACTCCCTCAAAAACACCTTGCACGTCTTCAACAAATCTTTTTGTGTCTTTTGGAGGGAAAAATACTGTATAAGGATCATCTAAAGATTTTACCATTCCTGAGATAGCTCCATAAAGAATTCCTTGGGTATTAATTTTATCATTATCTACAAATTTTTCTTTTAATTTCTGATAAGATTCCCAAAAAAGAGAGAAATTAATTTCTTCTGGCTGACAAACATCGCATACAATCTGAATTCTCCCAAACCAAACACCAATTCCAAAACTAAGAAGAATTGCACCAATTAGAAAAAATAAATTAAATTTTGCTTTATTCAAAAAAGCCATAATAAGTAATTTTTACAAGAATTTATAGATTATCTTAACATAATCCTCAGGGGAAAAAAAGACAGTTTAATAGCTAAAAAATAGAGTTAAACCTGTTTTCACTGATTATCGCAAATGGTCTTTTATTAACCTAATATCATCGAAATCTTTTGGGCGACCCATTTTTTTCTTACATTCTAGAAGATCATCTAAGCGAATAAATCTTAATCCATTAATTAATTCCGCTCGTCCTATTATTTCTCTCAAGCCATTAATTTTAGGTTCCCAAGCCCAAGAAGGATAAATTTCGATCTCTCCAACTTTTATTCTTTCTTTTTTAGAATCTTTTGGATATTTTCCTTTAAGTTTTTGATATAAATTATCTGTTACTATTACATCCAAATCTTTTGCCTCTCTAATTTCTCTTATAGCTAAAGGTCCGCTCCCGTAGATGGCGTATTGATTATCCGGCAAATTTAATTTTCTAAACTCGTCTAATAACTTCTCAAATTCTTTACTCATTTTATTAATCTGAAGAGTTTTCCTCAGCCTTTTGTTTAATTTTTTAATTCCTTTTTAAATAATTTTCTTTTAACCTCAGCTATTTGGACAGAATCTTCTAGTAACTGCCCCTTGTATAATTTATACAAAAGAGGAATAACACCGCAATTATTGCATTTTCCCCAGGCGCACTTCCCTCCTTTCTTCTTGAATAATCTTTTACACATCGCAATCTCTTTATCAAAAATTTCTTTTTCAATAGCTTTTTTCTTTTTCATATTTCTATCTTAACAAAAAATCACCCATATGGCGATTTTCTTCAGCCAACAATTCCACTTTAAATTTAAAAAAATAGAGCTGCTTGTTTTAACAGTGCCCCCACCAGGACTCGAACCTGGAACTATCAGCTTAAAAGGCTGTTACTCTGCCAGTTGAGTTATGGGGGCGGATACACAAATATTATAACACAGAATCATATTTCTTCAACTCGTAGTTTCTTTAAAAGCTCTCTCTGTTTTTTTGTAATTTTCTTTGGAGTTTGAATAGCTAATCTAACATAAAGGTCTCCTCTGCCTCTTCCTGAAAAATGAGGTATTCCTTTTTTTGAAATTCTAAAAACTTTACCAGATTCAGTTCCAGCTGGCACTTTAAGTAAAATATTTTTATCTTCTAAAGTAGGAATATCTATCTCATCTCCTAAAACTGCCTGAGAAAATAAAATTGGAATCGAAACATGTAAATCATCGCCTTTTCTCTGAAAAACAGCATCTTCTTTTACAAAGACCCTTATAAATAAATCTCCTGGTTTTCCATTTCTTCTTCCAGTATTTCCTTTTCCTTCAAGTCTAATTATTTGATTTGTATCAATACCTGCTGGAATCCAGACCTTTATATCCTCCTTTCCTTTCATTCTTCCTTCACCTTTACAAACATTGCAAGGTTTTTCAGGCCTGTAACCTTCACCAGCGCATTCAGGACAAACAATATATCTTGTAAATGAAGTAAAGAATGTTTTTTTAACTTCCTGAACATGCCCTGTTCCGCGACAGGAAAAACACTCAACAACTTTTGTTCCTGGTTCAGCTCCAATTCCCTGACAGCGCAAACACGTTGTTTGCTTTGAAAGAGTTATCTCTTTTTCTATGCCTTGCAGGGTTTCTGCCAGAGAAACTTCTAAGTCTATTTTAATATTTGAACCTCTTTTAAGGTCTTGTTTTCTCTGTCCTCCTCTAAAACCAAACATTTCTTCAACCAAATCACTTAAATCTTCGATATTAAAATCAAAACCAGTATTTTGTCCTCCCCAGCTCCATTGAAAATCAAATCCTGGTTGAGATCCTCTTTCAAAAACCCTGCCAAATTTATCATACTGAGCTCTTTTTTCATTACTAGAAAGAATCTGATAAGCTTCATTTATTTCTTTGAATTTTTGTTCATCACCGCCTTTATCAGGATGATATTTGTGAGCAAGTTTATGATAAGCCTTCCTGATTTCTGTGTTTGTTGCCTGCTTTGATACGCCTAAAATCTTGTAATAATCTTTATTATTCATCTTAATTTATTATTTCTTTTCTTTGAATTCTCCTTCTTCGGCTTGAGGAGATTCCTGGCTATTTTTTTGTTTTTTTCCTTCTCCAGCTGATTTCTTATAAACTTCAGCTCCAATCTTTTGAATTGTCTGTGATAATTCGCTAGTTTTAGCCTTTATGTTATCAATGTTATCAGCTTCTTTTGCTTTTTTCAAAGCTTTAATTTTTTCTTCAACTTCTTTTTTTATTTCAGAGGAAACTTTGTCCCCCATTTCTCTTAAAGTTTTTTCTGAAGTATAAATCAGGTTGTCTGCCAAATTCTTGACTTCAATATTTTCCTTTTTCTTTTTATCCTCTCCAGCATGAACCTCTGCTTCTTTTTTCATTTTTTCTATCTCTTCCTTTGACAAACCTATAGAACCTTCAACTTTAATTGACTGACTCTTGTTTGTTGCTTTATCTTTTGCAGTAACAGTTAAAATGCCATTAGCATCAATATCAAATGTAACTTCAATCTGAGGCATTCCTCTTGGAGCTGGAAGTATATCAGTTAAAACAAATCTTCCTAAAGACCTGTTGTCATTTGCCATTGATCTCTCACCTTGTAAAATATTTATTTCAACTGAAGGCTGGTTGTCAGCAGCAGTTGAAAATATCTGAGTTTTTGATGTTGGAATAGTGGTATTTTTAGCAATCATGGTTGTGTTAACTCCGCCTAAAGTTTCAATTCCTAAAGATAATGGCAAAACATCTAAAAGCAGAACGCTTTTAATGTCACCTTCTGGAGCTCTTCCTTCTTCTTTTGCCCTTAAAACTTCTGCCTGAATTGAAGCACCCCTGGCCACTACTTCCTCCGGATTAATGGATGTATTTGAATCTTTACCGAAAAGATTTTTAACTGCATCCCTCACAGCAGGAATTAAAGTGGTTCCGCCAACTAAAATTACCTCATTAATATCATTTTTAGTTAACTTTGCTTCTTTTAAAGTTTCTTCCACTCTTTTAATTGATTTTTCAATCAAATCCCTGTTCATATTCTCAAGCTGACTCCTTGAAAATTTGTAATACAAGTGTTTTGGCCCCTCGCTGTCAGAAGAAATAAATGGAAGATTAATTTCAGTTTCCATGGCTGAAGAAAGTTCAATTTTAGCGTTTTCAGAAGCTTCTTTTAATCTTTGAAGGGCTAAAGGATCTTTTGACAAATCAATTCCCTGGTCTTTTTTGAATTGCTCAACAATCCAATTCATAACATTCTGGTCAAAATCATTTCCTCCTAAATGAGCCTCTCCTCCAGTTGCCAATACTTCAACTGTATCTTCTTTTTCTCCAGGAACTACGTCTAAAATAGTGATGTCAAATGTTCCGCCTCCAAAATCATAAACAACAACTTTTTCTTCCTTTTTTTTGCCTAATCCATAAGCCAAGGCTGCAGCGGTAGGTTCATTAATCACTCTTAATACTTTAAAACCTGCAATTTCTCCTGCTGTTTTTGTTGCTGTTCTCTGAGAATCATCAAAATTAGCTGGACAGGTAATTACAACTGATTCTAGTTTTTCACCAAGCTTTTCTTCAGCATCAAGCTTCATTTTTTGTAGAACCATTGAAGAAATCTCAATTGGGCTGTGCCACTTATCACCCATTTTTATTTCAACACTGCCGTCTTTTCTTTCTCTTGTTTCGTAAGAAAGTTTTTTTAATTCTTTTTGAACTTCTGGATCAGAAAACCTTCTTCCAATAAATCTTTTAACTGAATGAATTGTGTTTTTGGGATTTGTAATTGCTTGTCTTTTTGCTAAGACTCCAACAAGTCTTTCTCCATTTTTTGCCAAAGCAACCACAGAGGGCATTAAAATTGAACCTTCTCTGGTTTCCAAACACTTTGGCTCTCCATTAATAATAGTAGCCATTTTTGTAATAGCTGTACCTAAATCAATACCTAAAATTTTACTCATAAATCAAATAACAAATAACAGACAACAGAAAACAATGTTTTTGTTGTTTGTTTTCTGCTTTCTGCTTTTTTGTTTAAATTAAACTGTTTTTGTACCTTTAACTTTAATTTTAATTGCTTTTTCTTTTTTCTTTTTCAATGTTTTCTTTGGAATGGTAATTTCTAAAATCCCTTCCTTGTATTCTGCTTTGGCTTTATTCCCAATAACCTCACTTGGCAAACGAACTGCTCTTTTAAAATACCCTGAACTGATTTCTTTTCTGAAATATCCTTTTTCTTTTTTTTCTTTTTTTTCTTCTGACTTTGCTTCTATCCTTAAAACATTGTCCTTTACTTCAACCTCAATGTCTTTTGGATCAACACCTGGCAATTCAACCTTTGCTATAACATCTTTTTTTGTTTCATAAACGTCCATTCTAGGAGCTCTCATTCTTGAAAACATAAAATGCCTTGGGCCTCTTAAAATACGCTCTGGCATAAAGTCCTCATCAAACCAGTCTTCAATGTCCCAAAATGGTTTTCTTGGAATAATTGGCATAATATTTATATGATTAAATTGTTAAATTAATTGACCTTTTTTAATTACTTATTTACTTTCACTTTTGCTGGCCTCAGAATCTTGCCGTTAATTGTATAACCTTTCTGTATTTCATCAATAATTATTCCAGATTCTTTGTTTTTCATTTCAACCACCTCAACAATTTCATGAATGCTTGGATCGAACTTTTTACCCAAACTTTTTATCTCTTCAACTTTCTGGCTTTTTAAAATGTCCTTAACCTGGTTTTTAATCTGAAACAGGCCTTTAATATCTTTATTCTCTTTTGCTTTTTTAGATAATTTTTTTTCAGCCACGTCAAAATTATCCAAAACAGGAAGCAGTTTAAGAATCAATCCTGAATTAGCATACTTAATAAGTTCACTGATTTTCTCTAATTCATTTTTTTTGTAATTTATGAAATCAGCTCTTTGTCTCTGCCAGCCAGCTAAATATTCTTTTTTTTGTTTCTCGCAATTCTCAAGCTTTTTTTCAAGCTTTTTAGCTTTCGATTGTTTTTCTTTCATAATTAAAAATCTGCCAGTAATTTTATTAAAGAATTCATTAAACTTATGTTTTTATTGTAATCCATTCTTTTAGGACCCAATAAGGCTAACATTGCTTTTTCATTATCAGGAAAATAACATCTGGAAGATATAACACTGAAATCATTTGCTTTTGAAACAGGATTTTCTTTTCCAATAAAAATTCTTAAATCTGAATCAGTTTCAAGCTCTTTAATACTCTCTTCAAATCCTTTTAAAAACTTAGTAAAAGAATTAACAAATTCTTTTTGACTGAATTCAGGCTCTTTTAATAATTCTTCCCAGCCCTCTTTCCAGATAAAATCTCTATTAAAAAGGTGGATAACAGCCAAATTAGATGAAGTCTCAGCCAGACATTTTAAGAGATTAGAAGCTAATTTGAAAGTATCCTGGTTTGACTCATGAAGAACGGCTTCTATGCCAAAAACATCTTCAAAATCCAATACTCCTTGTTCTAACAAATTATCAACAAAAAATCTATATGCTTTGTCAGTTGGCACTCTTCCAGCAGAGGTATGAGGCTGATGCAAATAACCTAATTCAGTTAATCTCTGCATATCATTTCTAATGGTTGCAGGACAGACATGAAAACCATGCTTTTTTTCCAAGAGTTTAGAGCTCACTGGCTGGGCAGAATCAATATATTGCTTGATTATAGCTTCCAGTATTAGTTTTTGTCTTTCAGCTATCATGATGATATATTATAGCGATTATCACTCTACGCTGTCAAGTGATAATTAATCTAAGTAGTAGTTTTTGACAAAATATATTAAAATGAGATTATTAACAGCTATTAATAATAAACTCTATGAAACAAGAAATTAAAGCCCCAAAATTCACCTGGATAGATATTAATAATCCAAGTGAACATGATATTAAATATCTTAAAAAGAAATTTAAGATTCATCCTTTGGTTCTGGATGAACTGATAAATCCAAGTCCAAGACCAAGAGTAGAACGTTATAAAAATTATGTTTTTATGGTGCTTTTTTATCCAATCTACAATATCCAAACAAGAGAAACCAGTTCCAGAGAACTGAATATTATTGTCAGCAAAAAAGCAATGATTACCAGCCATCATGAAACCATCCCTCCTTTAAAAACCCTTTTTGACAACAGCAGGTTTAACAAGCAATCTAAAAAAACATATTTATCAGAAGAAACAGGACAATTGCTTTATTATATTCTAAGCGCTTTTTGGCAGAATTGCTTTAAAAAACTGGAAAAAATAAACGAACGAATTAATGACATTGAAAAATACATTTTCAGCGGTAAAGAAAAAGAAATGGTTCTGGAGATCTCTCTTGTTAAAACAGACATTATTAATTTCTGGAGAATAATTGAACCGCAGAAAGAAGTTCTGGAATCTCTGTTAAAAGAAGGATTAGAATTTTTTGGCCAAACACTTCTCCCTTATTTTTCTGATGTTTTGGGAACTTATGAACGCGTATCCAATACCTTAGAAACAGACAAAGAAACAATTCTGGCTTTAGAAGACACGAACCAATCACTTCTTTCAACAAGAATCAATGAAATAATGAAGGTGCTGACAATTTTATCAGTTGTTATGCTTCCTTTAACTTTAATTGCTTCTATCTGGGGAATGAACTTTCCTGAATCCCTTCCTTTAAGCAATTCTCCTATAGGCTTCAGGTCAATTTCATTTTTAATGTTTGTTGTTCTGATTATTATGATAATTTACTTTAAAAGAAAGAAATGGCTTTAAAAAACAAAAAATGTATTTTTGTTTTAATAATTTTAATAGCTGTTTTTTTTAGATTCTATCAACTGGATCTTATTCCAGCAGGAGTTTATCACGACGAAGCAATTAATGGAAACGATGCTTTTTTAAGCCTTAAAAACGGAAATTACAACATACTTTATCCTGAGAATAACGCCAGAGAAGGTCTTTTTATCTGGCTTATTTCTCTTTCTTTCTCAATATTCGGCATTTCAATCTGGTCATTAAAATTTATTCCAGCTGTTATTGGCACTCTTACTGTACTTGGTTTATACCTGTTCACAAAAGAATTGTTTTCTTTAGATGAAAAATACAGAATGCAGAATACAAATATTGCTCTTTTATCCAGTTTTTTCCTTGCAATTTCATTCTGGCACATTAATTTTTCCAGGATTGCTTTTCGGGCAATTTTAGTTCCTTTTGTTCTGGTTTATTCTTTTTATTTCTTAATTAAAGGATTTAAAGAACAGAAAAGCTTTCATTTAGGAATTGCTGGAATGATTTTTGGATTAGGCTTTTACACATATACTGTTTTCCGTTTAGCAGTACTGCTTGTTCTAGTAGCTCTGTTTCTTTTCTGGATTAATTATATAAAACAGAATCTTCAAAAAAAATTCTTTCTAAATGCTGGTTATTTTTTAGTCTCTATCCTTATTATTGCTCTTCCTCTGGGAATTTATTTTTTATCTAATCCTCAGAATTTCTTTGGCAGAACAGGCCAGGTTTCAGTTTTCAGCCAGCCAAACATTTTAAAATCTTTTGGACAAAGTATTCTCTTTCATCTGGGAATGTTTAATTTTTATGGTGATGCAAACTGGCGCCATAACCTGGCAGGCTCTCCTCAGCTTTTACTGCCAATAGGAATTTTTTTCTTAATAGGATTATTCTTTTCAATAAAACAATTAAAAAGAACTGATTTAAAATTCAGAGTATATGTTTTATTATTTGCCTGGTTGTTAGTTATGATTCTGCCCGGAGCTCTTACCTGGGAAGGAATCCCCCATGCTCTGCGTACTATTGGCACAATTCCTGTTTTATACATATTTGCATCTTTAGGAACATTTAATCTCTATAACTGGCTTAAAAATAAAATGGAAAATAAAAAAATATTCATTATAGTTTGTTTATTATTTATTGTTTTTCTGATTTCTGCTCAGTTTCAAAAATATTTTATTGTCTGGGCTGAACATCCTGAAACAAAAGCTGCCTTTTCTTACGAGTATTTAAAAATAGGAGATTACTTGAATTCTCTGCCAGAACAAACCCAGAAAATTGTAGTTATTAACACGTCAGGCGTTCCTGTGCCTTATCCTGACGGACTTCCAATGCCAGTTCAATCAATCATATTTATTGAAACTGCAAAATATGGAAGAATCCGCTCTTTTTACATACTAGAAAAAGATTTAAATAAGATAGGAATAGAGAAACCAGCAGTAATTATACCAATGCATTACAATAAAGAATTATTTGAAAAAATATCAACCTTGTTTCCACAAGGCATGATTATTAATGAAAATGGAGTTATGACATATGCATTACAATAATATCTCAAACAAAACAACAAATCTGATTGCCATAGCCTTGCTTGTAATAATGTTTGTTTCTGCTTTTTTAAGCTACCAGAATGATTCAACAACAATGGATGAACTGGCTCATATTCCAGCAGGATATTCTTATTTATCCCAAAAAGATTTTAGAATTAATCCAGAGCATCCCCCATTAATAAAAGATCTGTCAGCTATTCCTTTAATGTTTTTAAATCTTGATTTTCCATCAGATTCTTCTGCCTGGACTGAAGACATTAATGGCCAGTGGGTGCTGGGCTGGGAGCTTTTATACAATTCCAACAATAATCCAGAACAGATTCTTTTCTGGTCAAGACTGCCCATGGTTCTAACCTTGGTTTTTCTGGGCTGGTTTTTATTTTTTTGGACAAAAAAAGAATTTGGCAATAAACTTGCTCTTTTTGTTTTAACTTTATTTTCTTTTTCCCCTAACTTTATAGCGCATGGAAGACTGGTCACTACTGATGTTGGGGCTGTTCTGGGTTTTGTTTTAGCTATTTATTTCTGGCTCAAATTCTTGAGAAATCCTTCAAACAAGAACGTGATTTTAGCAGGACTTGTTTTTGGATTAGCCATGCTTTTAAAATTTTCCTTAATACTTTTAATTCCTTTTTTTGCAGTTATTACTCTGGTTTATGTTTTATTGAATAAAAAAAACCTTTTAAAATATCTTGGGCTTTCAATTCTTATAGGTGTTATAGGAACAGTCTTTGTTATTCTACCGGTTTATCAACTTCATATTCTAAACTACCCTATAGAAAGACAACTCTCAGACACAAAAACGCTTTTAGAATCATCTCCAATGCCAATTTTAAAAGATATTGTTGTCTGGATGTCAGACAAGCCAATTATAAGGAGCCTGGCTCAATATTTCTTGGGATTAATGATGGCAGCTCAAAGAACAATCTTTGGAAATACTGTTTATTTTATGGGCATGGTTTCAGCTTCTGGTTGGTGGTATTACTTTCCAGTTGTTTACTTCCTAAAGGTTCCTTTAGGATTCCATATTTTAGCTTTAATTGCTCTTTTAATGAGTCTTTTAGCAATAAAAAGGCCTTTATGGGTAAGAACAACACAAAGGCTTAAAGAATGCATATTGAATAATTTCACTGCCTTTTCAATGATGATGTTTCTTTTGATTTACTGGACAGCTTCTATTTTAGGAAGCTTGAATATTGGAGTAAGGCATATTCTTCCTGTTTTTCCTTTTACATATATTCTGGTGGGCTTAGCTTTAAAATATGGAATTGAAAAAATACAATCATTAAAACTTAAAAATGCAGTGAATTGGCTTGTAATTTTTCTGTTGGGATCTTATATACTTTCTTCTTTAAACACTTATCCTTATTATCTGTCATATTTTAATGAAATAGCTGGGGGAACTGATAATGGATACAAATATGTGGTTGATTCAAACTATGACTGGGGACAGGATCTAAAAAGATTAAATCAGTATCTTGAAGAAAACAACATTAAAAGAATAAAGATTGATTATTTTGGAGGATCAGACCTGAATTATTATCTTGGTGATAAATGGGAAAGGTTTAATGTTTTTTCTGGACCTCAACAAGGCTGGCTTGCTGTTTCAGCAACCCTTCTTCAGGGAGGCAAAGGAAATCCAGTGCCTAATTTTACCCAGCCATCAGGTTATTACAAATGGCTTGATGACTACGAGCCAGTTGCAAGAGCTGGAAAATCAATATTTATTTATTATATTTCCGGAGACTCATTTGTACTTAAAGGGCGCTAAATCGCCAAACCTAAGTTCAATATAATCAAGCCGATTTCTATTTTCCAAAGGAACGTGTTCTTTTAAAATTGCCTCTAATTTTGTCAGCTGCCAATTAATATCTTTTTGAGGATTAAAATAGATTTCCCAAGCTTCGTCTGTTAAAATATTAATTCTTTCATTGGAAATTATTAAAGCTTTTTCAGCTTTAACATTTAATTCAGTTAAAACTGAAAAAATTTTTAAAATTTTTAAAACTAAATCCTTTTCCATTACTTGTTCTCCAGGTTTGAATTGCTTTTCATTGTTTAATTTCTCAATCTTTGGTAATTGAGATTCCTGCAGTAGAGGTTCAAAAATCACTGCTTCTTGATCAATCAAAAAACAATTCTCATCATTATTGCAAAATACTGCCACTCCAAATCTTTCTATTACAATTACATTCAAGCTTTTAGGAAAACTTTTGCTTATTTCTAAATCACTTATTTGAGGAAATGTATTTAAAGCTTGTTTCTTTATTTCAGTAATATTTGCTAAAAAAATGCTTTTTGTTGGAATAAATAACACGCTTTTTTTAATTCTATTTTCAATTATTTCTAAAATACTTTGTTTTGAAATTTTTTCATTCCCTGAAATTATGATTTTTTCAATCTGAAAATACTGAGAAAAAATTAAAGCATAAATAGCTAAAACAGAAAAAATAAAACCAAAAAAACCTGGCCAGAAATACTTTTTTTTGAAAAATGGTTTTTTTCTTTTAATTCTGTGGGGTTTGCGGTATTTTCTCATATTTTTTTAAAAAATTTATTAATTCATCTTCAGTTCTTGCAATGTAATCTAAAGAAACTTTTAACATTGGATTTAATTTTGAACCAAGAAAAGCTGCCCGAATATCTGTATGTAAGCCCACTAATAATTTATTGTTTTTTTGTAAACGCTTTTGACAATACGCAACACCTAATTCCATGCAAGCTCCTTCATCTGGCACCCTACCATCCAATATGACAAGAAAAATATCTGCTTCAAGTATTTTTTCTATATCAAGCTCAAACATTTTCTGCCTCTTTTCTTCCTTTTCCATTGATTTATAAGACTCTTTGTCGCTTTCTACTCCATCTCTTTGCGGAAGAAAAACATCATAACCAATTAATTCTAATTTTTCAGTTAAAGCTGAATTAAGCTCTTTTTCTGTTTTGTTAAACAATGGACCTGCAAAATATATCAACATAGTCTTATTCTATCAAAAAACCGCTTATAGAGCGATTTTGCATTTATTCATTTTTTGATCTTGTTGTTTTAACTATATTAAAACTAAAAAAATTTTTAGCATCACCACTAAGTAAGTTATTCTTTTGAGTCCTACAATTCTCCCCCTGTTGGACGCGTTCAGAACCATTGACTGGGTAGAAATAAAAGAAAATCTAATAAAATTAGATTTAGTAAAAATTTAAATAAAAAAACCTCATTTCTTCGAACCTGTTTTAATCTAAAAATCTAAAAGTAGAAAGTATTTGGTTGAATATCTCTAAATCTTTATTGAATTGGCTCGTACTCCCTGATACACCATAAAGCCTGTAAAACTTATTTCCTTTAATAAATTCTATAGAGGCGGGTCCTCCCATCCAAACTTTCAAGTCTAAATTTCCTATTTTTCTTATTGTTACTTTATTTAGCCTTTCTTGTTTTAATCGCTCTGCAATATCTTCGTTCGAGGAATAATAACCTTGCTTAATCCAATCCTCGATTGATAAAGCGTTTCTAGAGTTTTCAAGAATAAGTATTTTAAAAGAACTTCCATTTTCTGTAAGAGGACCTCCACCAGCAACTATTACTTTTTCTTTAATATTTTCGATAAGAATATTTTCCAAACAACCCTCAAATCCACATTCCAACCTATATTCTTCTTTTAAAAACCAATCCGAAGGATACTTTATTTCGTATTTAACCCTCTCGTTTCTATAAGTTTTCCAATCAGCTGTTCCGTCTTTTATTTTTTCTAAAACATCCTGTATCTCTGGATATTGCCAAATAAATCCTCCAACTAAAACACTTAAAGCTAAAATAATTCCTATTGCTAATAGAGTAGATATTCCTTTATTAATAAAGTTTTTCATATATTTTATTCTATCAAAAAATACCCATTAAATCACCTCTTAAAATTTACCATTTTATCTATTTGTTTGGCAAATTCTTCGATACTTCAAAGAATAAATTGTCAAAAAGAATTCGTGTAATGGCACGAGAGTGAAAAAATAATGTACCGAGAAAATATTTATAAAATTTTAAAAAAACGTTTTTCTTACTATAATATTCAAGCCAGCTAAACCTAAAACTGGGAATTTTCATATTAAATTTCTTTAAAAAATTCCTCGTTATTAGTAAAGAACAGTATGAAAACCAAGCTTCTTTGCCGCTTTTACATTGTCGTAATTATCATCAATAAAAAGACATTTATTAGAATTGGTGTTGATTTCTTTAAGCATATATATAAATATCCTAGAGTCCGGTTTTGAAAATCCAATCTCAGCTGAATTAAATACACGATCAAAATCATTATAAATTTTAAATCGCTCTTTAAGAAGGATATCTAAGATAGCAGTGCTATTTGACAAAGCATAGATTTTATAATCTTTTCTTTTTTCTCTAATCCAATCTATTAAAGGTTGGTTTAATTTTTCAGTTCGAAAAAAAGTATTGGTAGCTTCTTTGTACTGATTAAAGCTTAAAATATGAGAAAAATTCTCTAAAAAATATTTTTTAAGATCAAGATTTTTATGCACGCTCATTTTATCAAAACAATCTCGTAATACCTTCGCAGTAGTTCCTTTTTTTAAAGACCACTTTTTATCAAATTCTGCATAATTAACCTTTTCACTTGTTATAACTACACCCCCTATGTCAAATATTAAATTTTTAATTTCTGGATTCATATAATGAATA
Organism: uncultured Candidatus Saccharibacteria bacterium; assembly: GCA_964450805.1. Lineage (GTDB taxonomy): Bacteria > Patescibacteriota > Minisyncoccia > Minisyncoccales > JANBVM01 > JANBVL01. The sequence goes on from CAYVDD010000001.1 coordinate 258,245, forward strand.
ATTATTATTTAAAAAAAATAAGTAGGCTAAAGCCTACATTTAGGTTGGCTTAAGCTCATTGGAGCAAAAGCACTAGCTGGACCAAATTTTTTATCAGGACATCCTTCCCATCGCTCATAGAGCGATTTTTAAATTTTAATGTTTTTTTACAAACCAAAAGTTTTTTGCCAATGATTATTGCCTTCTTGTTTAACTAATCTCTCGCGCTTACAATGTTCACATTCCTCACCAGCATTAGGAACTACATCAGAATCAAGGCATTTTTTAATATCTAAAATAGCAGAATCAATCCATGAATCGTTTCCATTATAAGGTAAGATTGAAGCTTTAAACTCTAATTTTCCATCAAATTTAGGATTATTTTTACTGGCATTAACAAATAAGAAATATCCTGTGTTTAAAACATTAAAACCCATTTGCCTGAATATCCATTGATAAACCTCCATCTGCTTCTTATAACCCTGCTTATACTCATCATCTAAAGAAATCTCTCTGCTCGTGCTTGTTGCCTTATAATCAACAATATATAACTCTTTGGTTTTTTGATTAATCCAGACATCATCAACAATACCGCAAATCTCTAACTTGCTTTTTTCATGAAGCACACAAGCTCCAACATACTTATAATAATCATCTCTCCAGATTGGTAAATCTTTATGTTTAAAGGGTACAGCATCTATACCATACTCTGTCATTAATACATGAGATTCTCCATTTTTTCTTAACAAATCAAATTCTTTTTTAAGCAAATGATCAACAGCACTATTTAATGCCCAGCCAGGCATACTTGGTCTTCCCAACCCCATTCTTCTGTCTAAATAAAAACAGCGAGGACATTCTAAAAAAAGATCTATCTTTGAACGACTTATTCTGAAAGGCTCTTTTAAATCGGGACTATATATATTTTTTTGTCTTTTTTTATATTTATTCATTTTTTTTGATTTTTAAATTATTCTAGCCACATTAACATTAAAAAACAAATCTTGGTATCGCTACCAAATAAAAAATTAATTTACTTTAAATCATTTGATAGAAAAATTAGGTTTTTTAAAAAGAGATTTTTTCTATAAAAACGGAAGAAATTTTTGCTTTGTTAAATTTTTTAACTTCATACCAACAGAAGACGTTGTTAATTTAGATATTCTATTTAAAGACTTACCCAATTCATCTATAGGTAGTTTAGGATTAAATAAATGTGTGTCTGATCCAAATCTTTTAAGAAAAGATTCTTTTTTATTTTTATAATTGTCATCTGTTTCCGCTTCCTCTGCTATTTTTCCAAGAATATCTTGAATGCAATTCCCTTTATGTAATATTTGATTATATACATTTTTTCTAAGCTCTTCTAACGCCTTTTCGGCTAACTTAGATTTAGAAAAAAAGTTATTTATTAAATCCCATTCATCTGGATCAAAATCATGTATAAAAAGATGTCCGTACTTTTCCCAATTATTCGTAGGAAGGATCGATGTATTTTTTATCTCACTTTTACTAATCGGAGACGACATTAAGTAGTCAACTACCTTTTCGACATTTCTAATCTCATTAAGAACGATGCTCGCTATTTCTCTCTTATCATCACTTCTTCTTTTAAAATAAATCAAAAAAGTTAATCCACCAACGATAATGGCAGTTAATCCTATAAACAAATTTGAGTTTAAAAAAGTTAATATGTTCATAATCTATAAATTTGGTTCTTTATCTAAATCTAGTTCTATATCTCCAATCCTCAGCCTTTTTTTACTAACCCAAACAAAACCCTTCTCTGGACTTATAACAGCGACATCAACAGGTCCACCTACTCCGGGTATATCTCCTGGGCTAGCTTTAATACCGTCTGAAAATCGTTGAATCGCTGAGGTAGTTTGAATCATCAACACACAAAAATCAATTGCATCTTGAAGAGTCATTGTTCCCCATTGAATATGATATTCTAAATTTCTAAGTTGCCTGTTTATTTCTTCCTTGTTGTTATTCTGAATTGCATCTTGAACAAATTTAATATTACTAATCCTGCCATCCCAACCTAACACAATCCTTGAAACAACATCTATTTGCCCCGTCCAAGAAGCTCCATATTCTTTGCCTTTTTCTCGACTATCTCTCAGTTTTTGAATCTCACCAGGAACACGACAGCTGTAAACTTCATGTGAACTATCTTTATTATAACCAGCCACCAGAAAACTAATTGGATCAACTTTAGCTGCACCATTTTTTATATTACCTTGAGGGTCTTTAAAGCGAAATTTTAGGAGATATTGTTCTTTTTTAACCTCTATAACTTCACAGCCCTGTCTTTGAAGATCATTTTTGATTTTATTTGGTAATTTTTCCAATTGCTCTTCCCACTTATATTTTTTATTAAACAAATAATGTATTTTTTCAGCAACATCTCTTACATTTAATTCTTCTATTCTTTCACTCTGCTCAAGTTTGAACTGATCAATAAATTTACTAATACTTTTCATTATTCCATCTTCTGGTAAAAATGCTAAACCAGTCACTGCTACACCAACTCTTTTATTTAATTGAAAAAGCTTAGAAGCATTATCACTTCCAATGCGCGCCATTCCTTTTTTATTACGATAACTTTGCCTACTATCAGCTGCCAGAACCAAACCAGCTGGTGTTGTAGAATTTATGACTAATGACATAATAGTTATTCTTATCACACTCCAGAAACCCTATCAAGTTTATTACTAATTATAATATTGTCATTTTTGGATCACGAGAGTCAATTTCATCAACTTTTTTCGACATTTCCTCAACTCCCTTATAACAATTTTCGAAAAGCTTGACCCATGAGTTCATTGATAATCCTTCTGGTTTAATTTGTCGTGAGGAATATCCAGAAATCCAAGCCTCTACCAATCTGAGGGCCTGTTTTGTTTTCTCTTCTTTTTCCATGTTGCTATATTTTTAATTTTTAATATTAATGCCGACCTTTTAAAAGTTTTCCACAGTTGACACTGTTTTATGTTCGGTAAATGTTCGGTATAATACATTAATAATATCAACCATAAAAAATCACGTCAAATGTTAACAAAAAGACAAAAACAAATTCTTGATTACATTCAAAAATTTATAGAAAAAAAGGGCTATTCCCCATCTTTTGAAAAAGTGGCGAAGCACTTTAAATTAGTCAAATCTACTATTCATCAACATATTGAAACTTTAAAAAGTAAGGGGTACTTAAAAAATCAACCAAGAATTATAGAGATATCTAAAAATAAAAAATTTCAAGAATTGGTACAGATTCCAATATTAGGAACTATCGCTGCTGGACAACCAATAGAAATAATAAGAGACAAAGAATTTATTAAAGTGGCTAAATCTAGACTATCTTCGTCTGGTGAACATTATGCTCTTAAAGTTCAAGGAGATAGCATGATAGATGAAGGAATTCACGATTCTGATGTTGTAATAATTAAAAAACAATCTTATGCAGAAGATGGAGAAACAATAGTTGCTTTGACTAACTATGACGAAGTTACTTTAAAAAAAATCTATAAAGAAAAAGATGGATTTCGTTTACAACCAGCTAACCCAAAGCTAAAACCAATTTTTGTAAAAGAATTAATTATTCAAGGCAAAGTTATTAGCGTAATTAAAAATTACAAAGAACTAAAAGAAAAAATAAAGGCTAAATTAAAAGTTAAAATTAGAACAAGCAAAACGCCAAAAAAAAATATAAAAAAACATCTAAATAAAGTATTTCTTGGAGATATTATGAATCTTCTAAAAGAGCTACCCAATGAAAGTGTAGATATGGTTTTTGGAGATCCTGATTATAATGTTGGTATAAAATACAGAGATAAAAGTTATACAAGAAACTTCAACGAATATATTGAATGGTATATTGATTTAATAAAAGAATCTATGAGAGTTTTAAGAAAAGATGGAAATTTATTCACAATGAATTATCCCAAACAAAATGCACATTTAAGAGTGAAATATTTAGACAACACATATCCTTTAATTCATGAATATGTATGGACTTACAATACAAATGTAGGTCATTCTTCAAAACGTTTCACTACTGGACATAGAAACATCTTACATGTCAGAAAAAGTAAAAATAATAAATTTTACAAAAATAATGTAGCATTACCTTATAAGAATCCGACGGATAGAAGAATTTTAAAAAATTTAAGAAATGGATCAAAGGGTAGAATGCCTTATTCTTGGTTCTATTTCAATCTTGTTAAAAATGTTAGTAAAGAAAAAACTTGTCATGCTTGTCAAATACCTCAAAAACTTACGGAAATGTTAATAAAATCTTGCACAATGCCAAACGACATGGTTTTAATTCTTTTTGGTGGAAGTGGAGCTGAATTAGAAGTATGCAAGAGAACAAAAAGACAATATATTTCTGCTGAAATAGATGAAAAATATTACGAAATGATTAAAGATAGATTAAAAAATGGTTGTATTAAAAAAGAATACAAGCTAAAACTTAGAAATCCTATAAAACCTAAGGAAAGCTTGTCGCTTTTTAGTAAAGAGGTATAATTTTTTTAACTTCCTTATAATTAAAATCTTCTCTTTCTAGTAAAACAAGAGCCGCAAAAAATTTAGCTCTTCCAGCTCCACCACTAGTTGGTTTGTCATTTTTGTTTCTTAAAACATATCTAACTGGAGAATTAACATCTTTCCAACTAAACTTATAATTAAAATCTTCTTGTATCCATATCCATTTTAACATCAACAAGTAAAGCTTAGAATCAATTCCAGGCAATCTTGGTAAGTTCTTTGGTGTGGTATTATTTTTATAAACTTTCTCTATCGCTTTCCAAAACTTTTTACTCTTTTTTTTATTTTCTTGAAAATCGTTCATCATTTCTGCAAAAGTGAATTTACTTGTATTAAGCTCTTTGCCTTTTTTATATGGTACAACTTCAAAATCGTACAGGTTGGTCCATAAAGCAGAATTGCTTCTAACTATCTTTAAATTTCTCTTTTTAATTTTTTTACCTGGATAACGAAGCCCAACTATAGGGTTCTTTTTTGTTCCTTCCACAATAAATAGGATTGAGCCTGCAGCTTTTTCTCGATAAGGAGCTAATGCTTGGGCTACTTCTTGATAAATTCTTTTTGGATTTTTAATTTTTAATTCTATAATTTTCATAATCCTTTTTTTATTTTCCTAATAGCTTCCACCATAAAAGAGAACCAATACTTTAAATTTATAATACAATCCTGAGTTCTAACATATTCTTTACTTTTACCCCCAAATCCCTTTTTAAACAAGCTTAATCCATACCAAGGATGACTCTTTTTTTCATCAGGAACCACTCCCCAAAAATTAAATTTTTTACATCCTTTTTCCTTAGCTTTTTTAATAGCTTCCCAAAGTAATAAATAAGAAACGGGAATTTTAGGGTATTTTAAAGAAGAGGCTCCATGATGATAAAATCCAACATCTCCCCAAAAAACAAAAATGCCAGAAGCAACCACTTCCCCATTATATTTTCCCAACAAAACCAAAATCTGACCATCTTTAGAAAAAGCTTTAAATTCATTTTTCAAATAATTCAAAGAAAAAGGAACAAAGTGCTGACGCACTTTAGTCTGTTGATATAATTTATCAAATTCTTCAACACCATCAGCTTCAATAATCTCAACATTCTTTTTAATAGCTTTTTTAATCAAATAACGGGTGGTTTTACGCATACCCATCAATAATTCATCTTCAGTCAAATCAATATCCAACTCCCAAGTCAACTCAGGATGAACGAAAGTAGGAGCATTACGAAAACCAAGTTTTTTAAAGACAACTAAACCAGATTCAGTAACAGGAGAAATACGAATATGACTTACCTTTTCAACAACAGCCAAAGCTTTTAACTTATAATTCATCAAACTTTTTAAAACCAAAGCTTTAGACCTAGAAACAACAGGACCATGAGGAACAAACAAAAAACTACCTCTTTTAGCCTCAACCTTAATAACCAGAGCAGCACCAATTAATTCAGAATCATAAACACCAAACCTCCATATCTTATCCCCCATCAAAGAATTAAACTCCCCCCAATTCCAAGAATGAAGAAATGTTTTTTCTTCACATTTTTCCAAAAAATTCTCCCAAACATTTTTTTCAAAAATTTCTTTAACTTCCATAAATTAAATCCTTAATTTTTTTAGAAATTCTTCCTTCTAAAAGAATAACGTTTTCAGAATTTAAAAATGGTTTAATTTTTTCAAAAATTAAGTCAGGTTTTTCTGAAAATATGACCTTATTACCTGCCCTTTTTTTTATATCTTCAAACTTATCTCTTGTAACAATAATCCCTAAATCACAAATTTCATTAATCTTCTCCCCTATTTTTTTATGAATCTCATCAGAAGCGCTACCCAATTCAATCAAACAAGGCATAATAATTATTTTTTTACCAGAAAAAAGCTTTAAATGATTTAAATGAGAAAATACACCATTAGGATTAGCTGAATAAGTAGAATCAATAATATTTATTCCATTAAAGCCTTTAGAAAAGCTTGGATCAACAGCCTTAATATTTTCACAAGCTCTGGCAACCTCTTCCAAGCTCATTCCAAAATCTTTTGCAACAGCGCTTACCAGTAAAATGTTTTCTATACTTTCAACTCCTAAAAGATCTACTCTAAAATGAGCTGAATCTCCGTCTCTAGAAAACACTCTAAAATGAACAGATTCTTTTTCTACAACTATATTCTTAGCCCAAACACCTAATTCTTCTTTAGTTGAACAAAACACAAGATTATCTGTTTCTGGCTCTAAATTCCTGACAATATCATTATTACCATTTAAAACTGCTAAACCATTTTTTGGCAAACTTTGAATTAATTCAAACTTAGTTTTAGTAATATTGTCCTGGCTTCCAAACAAAGCCATATGCTGTTCATTAATACCAGTTAACACTCCTATTTTAGGTTTAACAATATCACAAAGCAATTTTATCCCCCCTCTGCCGTATGCTCCCATTTCAACAATAAAAACCTCATGTTCAGAATTCAAATCATTTAAAATACACTGACTTATTCCAACTTCAGAGTTTTGATTTTTTTTAGTTTTTAAAACTTTGTATTTATTTTTTAAAACTTCATATAAAAATTCTTTGGTTGAAGTTTTCCCATAAGAACCAGTAATTCCAATAACAATCAAATTTTTAAAGCTTTTTCTTTTTTCTTTTGCTTTTTTAATAATCCTGTTTCTTAACGATACTGTAATTGGCTGAAACAACAAAACAATACCAGAAGCAATTAAAGGAGTTAAAATATCAAAAATCAATAATTTTAAAATCAAATCTTTTCTGTAAAAGAAAATAACAACAAAAGAAATTAAAAAAACAAAACTAATAATAAATAAAAAAACAGTTTTTAAAGTAAAAACAGGTTTTTTAATTTTTTTCAAAGCAAAATTATAAAAAAACTTAGCTGATTCTAAAATATATATTATTAACAAAGCAATCTCACCAATAAAAAAAGAAATGAAAGGAATTAAAAATAATTTAAAAATCAAAAGATTATTTAAAAAAAGCTTTTTCCCCTTATAAGTTCGGAAATGGTCAATAAACCTTCCAACATGATATTCTTTAAGCTGCCAAAGATAAAGCCAAAACAAAAAAGCTTTAGTTTCACGTATTAACCAGAGAAAACTAAGAATTAAAACAAGAACCATAATTAGCTGGTTAAAAAACTAACAATTATATCTGACAGCTTATCCGGAGCTTCAACATGAGGACTATGACCTACATCTTCTAAAAATTCTAAAACAGAATCTTTAATCTGTTCTTTAAAAATGTATGAGTATTTTACAGGAACCAGTTTATCTTCCTTACCCCAGACGACTAAAGTTTTTGTCTGAATTTCAGATAAACGAGGAAGCAAATCCTCATCAATAATTTTTTTAATGATTTCTTTCATCACACCATCTGCTTTTACATAATCTTTATGGCGTAAAAAAGAATAAAATATATTCCTGGCACCATCTTTAAATCTTTCCAGAATATGAGGAGAAAAAATAACATTGCCAATATGAGCAGCATAAGCAATCATTGTATCCTTAAATCCTAATTTAGGTTTTATTCCGGCTGAATCACAAAGAATCAGATTCTTAACCATATCAGGATAATTGATACTGAACTTAATTGCAATCCTTCCGCCAAAAGAATGGCCTAAAAGATAAAAATTCTTTAAATTTTGTGAGTGAACAAATCCATTAAACCAGTTCATATAATCATCAACAGACCAGACACTATCTGGAGTTCTGCTTTTTCCAAAACCAGGAAAATCAGGACAAATCACTTTGTATCCTTTGCCAGACAATATTTCCATAACATCAACCCAGGAATCAGATGAACTTCCCCAGCCATGTAAAACCAAAATCACAGGACCTGATCCTGCAATTCTGTAATTGACTTTCAGATTGTTAATTAAAATGCTTTTTTCCATATTTTAACCAATTTTCTTAAATCCAGTATACTTTTGCAAAACTTTAGGCACTAATATGCTTCCATCTTTTTGCTGATAATTCTCAATAATAGCAATAATGGTTCTTCCAACAGCAACAGCAGTTCCGTTTAAAGTATTAACAAAGTTCATTTTATTTGATTTATCTCTGTAGCGGATATTTAATCTTCTGGCCTGAAAATCAGTGCAGTTTGAAGTAGAATGTGTTTCACGATAACGATTCTGAGAAGGTATCCAGGCTTCAATATCATATTTAGAAGCTACTGGATCGCCTAAATCACCTGTGCACATCTGAACAACCCTGTAAGGCAGTTTTAATTCTTTCATAAACTTTTCTTCCAAAGAAAGCAAATACTGATGCTCTTTTTTTGATTCTTCAGGACAACAGAATGTAAACATTTCTACTTTATCAAACTGATGAACCCTAAAAATTCCTTTAGTATCCTTGCCATAAGAACCAGCCTCTCTTCTAAAGCATGAAGAAAAGCTTACATATCTTTTAGGCAGTTCTTTGTCATTGAAAGTTTCGCCAGCATGCATTGGACCAATAATTTGTTCTGAAGTGGCAATTAAATAAAGGTTATCTTTTCCAATATGATAAATCTCATTTTCTCCTCTTTCAACATAACCCATTCCTCTCATCATTTCTGGCCTTATTAATACTGGAGGAATAATGGGAATGAATTTTTCTTTTTTTAATTCGTCAAACAAGAAATTAATTAAAGCAAGCTCTAATAATACTGCTTCGTTTTTCAAAAAACCAAACCTTGTGCCAGATGTTTTAGCTGCTCGTTTGACATCAACTAAATCAAGTTTCTCAGAAATCTCTAAATAATCTTTAATCTTAAAATCAAACTTAGGTTTTTTACCAACCTCTTTTATAACCACATTTCCTGATTCATCTTTCCCAACTGGAATATCATCAAAAGCAGGATTAGGAACCTGAGCCATTAGATTATTGAATTCTCTTTCAATCTTTTTTAAATTCTCATCCAACTTATCATTGTTTCTATCAAGCTCTCTCATTTTAAGTATTATTTTTTCTTTTCCTTTTTTGTCTTTTGTCCCAACTATATCTTTTGAAGCCTTGTTTTTTTTAGCCCTCACATCCTCTAAAGTTTGTAAAAGCTCTATTCTTTTTTTATCCACTTTTAAAAGCTTGTCAATATCAACCTTAACCTGCTTATTCTCGCAGGACTTCTTAACCTTATCAGGATTTTCACGAATAAACTTAATATCTAGCATGTTAAAAGAATAATTCTATATTCAAAATAAACTAAGGAGTTGATGCGACAATGCTAAAATAATTATCATTCTCATCGTAGAGCAAAGCACCACGCGCGTCATAAATCCTTATTTTTACCGAATCGCTTCTATCCACCCCAAAACCACTAATAAAGTCTTGAGGAATAGTCCAAGAATATTTCCCTGTGCTGGCATCCAAAGCTGACTGACCAAGAAATCCCTTATCCTTTCCGCCTACAGCTACGGCAAGCGCAATTTCGTCAACTTTTGAAGATTCCCAAGTAATATAATACGTTTTTCCCTCCATCCATTCTTCTCCTCCGTTTGGGGAAAGTAGCCTAACATATCCAGCATTATTACTGCTGATACTGAACTTCTCATCGCTAGCGTCATAAATATCATACATTTCCGTGCCAGATTCAAAAATCAGGATTTTAAAAGCAGGATTAGAAAGACCATATAGCTTCATTGCTTGGTTCAAGGAATCAAAATCACTTTGTTTAAAGAGCCACAGATATTCCCCACTTTCGGTTGGTACATTTTTCTCAACAAGGACAGAAACATCCGGGGGCCAACCGCCTGGGGCTGGAGTAGGCATCCAAATGTAGATATCTACTTTTTCTAATTGTCCAGACTCCCAGCTGATAATATAGCTGTTACCAACAACCAGATTTTCACCTCCATTTGGGGAAAGCACAGCAAGCTCTTCTTCTTCTTCCTGAACACTGCCTTGATCTGTTTTTGATCTCAGGAAGCTGTTTACCCAAACAGCTAAAACGAAAATAATAACAACTACTATTATTACGGATATGCCTCTATTATTTTTTTTGAACATATTATTGGTATATTATTAATTATTTTTTAGGCTTCATTGTTGGAAATAAGATAACCTCTCTCAAAGCATGAGAATCAGTCAATAAAGCAACTAATCTGTCTATTCCCATGCCAAATCCTGCTGCTGGAGGCATGCCATACTCTATTGCCTCCAAATAATCCTTATCTATTCTCTGGGCTTCCTCAAAGCCAAGTTTAAACAGCTTTTCCTGTTCTTCAAATCTTCTGCGCTGTTCAATAGGATCGTTTAATTCAGAAAAAGCATTTAAAAGTTCTATTCCTGCTGCAATTAATTGAACGTTAGCTAATTTCTCTGAATCTTTATCCAAGGCTTTAGCTAATGGCTGAAATCCTTTTGGATAATGAAGAACAAAAGTTGGTTTAATTATTTTAGAACGACAAATTTTTGCAAAAATCTCATCAGCAACTTCAGCTTTAGGAGCACCTTTCTCAACTTCCAACCCCATTTTTTTAGCTTGTTTTGCTAAAAATATTTCATTTATCTCTTCTAAATTAATGCCAGTTGTCTTTCTAAAAAGCTGATAAAACTCAACTCTAGGCCAAGGCGGTTTAAAATTAAGCTTTTTTCCCTGATATGATATTTCTAGTTTGCCAAATACCTCTTTTAAAATATAAGAAAACATTTTTTCTGTTAATTTCATCAAGTCTTTGTAATCTGCATAAGCCCAGTAAAATTCAAGCATTGTAAAATCAGGATTATGATACCTGTCAACCCCTTCATTTCTAAAACACTTGCCAATTTCATAAACCTTTTCAAAACCTCCAACCAGCAATCTTTTTAAATAAAGTTCAGGAGCAATACGTAAGTACAGATCCATGTCCATTGCATTTAAATGAGTTTTAAATGGCTTAGCTCTTGCTCCTCCATAAATAGGCTGAAGCATAGGAGTTTCTACTGCTAAAAATCCTTGTCCTTCTAAAAACTCTCTTAAAGATTTAATAATCAAAGAACGGGTCTCAAACTTCTTTTTAATATCTTCATTAAAAATCAAATCAAGATACCTTTTCCTGAATCTTTCCTCAATGTCTTTTAAACCCTGCCATTTCTCAGGCAAAGGCAGCAAGCTTTTAGCTAACATATGAAAATCAGCTGTTTCAACTGTTTTTTCACCCTTTTTTGTTTTAAACAGTATTCCCCTTACTTCAATAAAATCTCCTAAATCAAAATTATCCAAAAAAAACTTGTATGCTCTCTCCCCTAATCTGTCTTTTTTAAAATATGCCTGGATTTTACCAGTTCCATCTTCAATATGAACAAAAGTGGAGCCACCATGAATTCTTAACAACCTTATTCTTCCCACCAGAGTTATTTCTTTTTTTGCCCGAACAAAAGAAGTGAAGCTTTTTAAAACCTCAGCTATTTTATGAGTTCTTTTCACAGAAGCAGGATAAGGCAAAAACCCAAGATTTCTAATTCTTTTCAGTTTTTTTAACCTGTTTTTCCTAATATCATCTTTAGTAGCCATAAATTCATTTTAGTGATTTTTACTCATTTAGTAAAATACCAGTTTAAAATCTCATAAACAGCAGGTAATGTTGCTACTCTCACTCCTTTAACGTCTTCAATCAGAATAGTGATTATTATTTCAGGATCATCATAAGGAGCAAAAACAGTGATCCAGTTATGATACACATCTTTTTTTGAAGTTTCAGCTGTTCCTGTTTTGGCAGCAACTTTGACTGGTAGAGAATTAAGGAACACTGCTGAAGCGTTGGGACTATTGTAGCCAGTAACAGCTTGTCTCATACCCTGTCTTACAACTTCAATATTATCAGTACTTAAAAAATCTTGCTTAATAATTTCAGGGTTTATTTCCTTTACTATCTCCCCTGTTTCACTATCTAAGATTTCCTTAACAATCTGAGGTTTAAAAATCTTTCCGTAATTAGCAATTGGCATAAAACTAACTGCAACTTCTATTGGAGTAATCTGAAGATATCCCTGGCCAATTGAAAAATGATAAGTGTCTCCATCCCACCAGCCCTGACCTAAAACTCTCTTTTTCCAAACTTTATCAGGAACAAAACCAGCTATTTCTCCAGGCAAATCAATGCCAGTTTTATTTTCCCAGCCAAACATACTTAAATATTCTTTAATCTTTGTCGGACCTAATCCATCTTGAGTCTTGTAACCACCGCCTAAACGATAAAAATAAACATTACATGATTCAGCTAAAGCTTTTCTCATATCTGTCAAGCCATGAGCTCTTAAATCTTTATACTGCCAGATAACTTCAGGGTCCCAGTAATCTTCAACCTCAAGCATGCCAGTGCAGTTAATAAATTCGTCAGGATTAATTATTTCCTCTTCTAATCCTGCTAAAGCAATTAAAGGTTTAATTGTTGAACCAGTTACGTAACGGCCAGAAATAGCACGATTGAATAAAGGTTTGTTTGGATTGTCAAAAATCCTCTCAATAAGTTTTGAATCTGAATTTGAAAAAACATTATTGTCAAAAGAAGGAAAAGAAACCAAAGAAAGCACTCCTCCTGTTTTAGGATCCAGAGCAACAACCGCTCCTTTTTTACTTCCAATCTCGTAAAGTTTCCTCTCTAATACATCCTTAACTTTTTTTTGAAGTTCAGAATCAAGCCAGAGAACCAGATTATTACCTGATTGTGGTAAAGATGCTGTTTCCTGAGACAATATATTGCCCATTGCATCTCTTTCAACCATTACTTTGCCCAGGTTTTTCCTTAAAAAGTCCTCATAATATTTTTCTAAACCATCTCTTCCAATATAATCTAAAATTGAATAAAACTCAGGAGAACTTTCAAACTCATCTTTCCTAATCTTGCCCATATATCCGATTATATGAGCAAAAATTTCCCCGTCTACATAATCTCTTGTTGATGTTTTTCTTATCTTAAAACCAGTTAAATCATTGATCTTAGTTTGTAAAATAATCAATTTCTCACGCTCTAGATCTCTGGAAACAAAAACCAAAGAGTCTGTACTGGACGCAATTTCCTGTTTTAATTGCTCATAATCCTTTTCCAGAATACGGGCAACTTCTTTTAAAACCTTATTCTCATCTTCTTTAGAGTAATCAAGATTTTTCTTTTCATAAATTAAATCAAATTGAGGAATATTAAAAACCAATTGCTTTAAATTCCTGTCATAAATCACTCCTCTATCTGCTTCAATACTTTTAATAATAAACTTATTCTCATTGGCTAGAGCTTTAAAACTCTCTCCTTCAAGAACCTGAAGCTGAAATGTTTTTAAAAACAAAATTATCATTGTTAAAAACAAAACAAATAAAAATCCTTTTAGAGTTTTATCTAGAAGAGGAATATTTACTTTTTTAATTGAAATCCCCCATTCCTCTTCTTTTTCTTTGGCAAGTTTGTCTAATATAATTTCATGAGGCTCAATATCTCTTTTCTGTTTAAATCTCTTTAGGCTAAACCTGCCAAACATATCTTTTAAAGATTAGTTTCATAAAAATTGAAATTAAAAAACAAATTAAAACCCAGTAGCCAATATATGAACTGAAAAATATATCCAAGAGAAACCCAGCAATTAATGCTGAAATAAGACCAAAGCTATTTTTTTGTTCTTCAAAAAAATTAATCAAAACCACTGCTATTAAAACAAGGTTTAAAGAATAATTTGAAAAATGAACAAAAAAACTGCTCTGAAGCAAGATTAGAAAGTAAAATCCTAAAGTGATAAGAATTATTTTTTTAATCATTTCCTCCTACTACTCGCTAAAACTAGAGTTAGTAATAATAAATAAATTGTTTAAATCTTTAATATTAAATCCAGGTTTCACTTCAGCCTGCTGAAAAGCTGCAGTGTCAGACTTTTTAATATCTTGAATTTCACCTATTAAAAGACCTTCTGGAAAATTACCGCCTATAACACTGCTGATTACTTTATCGCCTATTTCAATATTTTCTTCTTTAGGAACTAAATCAAGGGTTATTTTTAAATTACCATTCCCTTTTGCCAGACTATAAATGTTTTTTTTAAAAATCTCTATATCAAAAGAATTGTTTTTTGAACTTAAAAGCTCTATTTTTGAGATATTTTCATACAATTCAGATATTTTACCCACCAAGACTTTAGCTTCAGTAATCACTGGAGACCCAACTCTTATTCCATGATTAAACCCTTTATTCACTATCAAATAATCATTAGATATTTCTTTAGTGATTATTTGAACAATCTCTAAGTTAAACTCTTTTCCAATGCTCAGGCCTAAGGCTATTCTTAAATCTTTATTTTCTTTTCTTAATTTTTCTAATTCTATGTTTTGGTTTAATAGTTCTTGGTTTTCTAATTTAAGAAGCGTATTCTCTTCTGTCAAATTCCCAGCTTTTAAAATTGCCTGAAAAAAAGCAGAGGCTTTAATGCCCTTTTCCCATAACCAGAGCTGAATTGGTTCAGATAATGAATAAAAAAAACTTTTAACTGTTTTTGAAAAAGGAGACAAATTAAAAATTAAAACAGCAATAATAATGAAAATTATTACTGAAATTTTAAAATTCAGACCCTGACCTAATAACTGGTAAAAAGAATCATTATTTTTTTCAAATTTTCTATTCAATCTCATTAATTTATTATAACTAAAGACATATTAAAGTAAAACTTGGTTCAAACAAAAAGACGCTTTAGCGGCGGCTACCTACTTTCGCAGGAAACCCACTATCATCGGCCTTGATATATTTCACTTCTGTGTTCGAGATGGGAACAGGTGGAGCAATACCAGTATAGCCGCCACTAAAACGCCTTTTTGTATAATTTAAAACTAATTGCTTCGTAAAATTTTAGAGGACAAGATATTGATTTATTAGTACTGCTCGGCTTAATAGGTTACCCTACTTACACCTACAGCCTATCAACCTCATCATCTTTGAGGAATCTAATAACGAGTCCTAATCTTGGAGTGGGTTTCGTGCTTAGATGCTTTCAGCACTTATCCCTTCCCAACATAGCTACCCAGCGATGCTCCTGGCGGAACAACTGGTACACTAGAGGTTGGTTCAATCTGATCCTCTCGTACTAAGACCAAATCTCCTCAAGACTCTGCGCCTGCGGTAGAGAGAGACCGACCTGTCTTACGACGGTCTGAACCCAGCTCGCGAACCACTTTAATGGACGAACAGTCCAACCCTTGGAAGCTTCTCCGCCTCCAGGATGTGACGAGCCGACATCGAGGTGCCGAACAGGGCCGTTGATATGGACTCGCGGGCCCTACTAGCCTGTTATCCCCAGGGTAACTTTTATCTGATGATCTCCGGCGGTCCTACAAACCACCGTCGGTTCACTAAGCCCCGGTTTCCCGACAGTTCGTGACATTCTACTCACTGTAAAGCCGGCTTATGGCTTTGCCCTAAACGTACGATTTCCATCCGTACTTAGCCGACCTTTGGACGCCTCCGCTACTCTTTAGGAGGCAAGTGCCCCACTTAAACTGCCCACCAAACACTGTCTCGCGCAAAACGCGATTAGAATCAAAGTTTTGAAAGATGGGTGTTTCATTGACGACTCCATCTAATCCGAAAACTAGATTTCAAAGTCTACCCACTACACTACGCATCCAAAACAAAAACTCAATATCAGGTTACAGTAAAGCTCCTGGGGTCTTTTCGTCTAGCCGCAGGTAGGGGGCATCTTCACCCCCATTGTATTTTCACCGGGCTCCTCGTTGAGACAGTTCTCTAGTCGTTGAGCCTTTCATGCGGGCCGGAACTTACCCGACAAGGGATTACGCTACTTTAACACGGTTATAGTTACCGCGGACGTTCACCGGAAGCTTAACCCACTCAGCTATTCTACCCGAAAGCAAAGCAACCGATAGGTTTAACAGTCCGGCACTGGTCAGGCCTCAGCCCCTATACATCCTCTTACGAGTTTAGCAGGGACCTGTGTTTTAGATAAACAGTCGCCAGAGAGACTTTCGCTGCGGCCACAATAAATGTGGCAAGGCATATTGCGAACTTACGCCTGCTTGTTTGCCGAGTTCCTTAACGAGGTTTCACCCGTTCACCTTAGTACTCTTACACCAGTCCACCTGTGTTGGTTTGCGGTACGGATCTCTTTAACTAGTATATTCAAGGTTTTTCCAGGAAAAGTGCTCTCCTGAATTTTTCTTCCCGTGGAAAGAAATTTTCACAACATTTGAAAAATCTTATGTAATGAACGCAAATCCAATAATGCGCCCAGAATACTACTTTTCGTCGCTTGAGTTTAGTTAATGAGAGGGTCGGAATATTAACCGACTGCCCATCGGCTACGCCCTTCGACTTTGCCTTAGGACCGCCTAACCCTTGGTTGATTATCATTGCCAAGGAAACCTTGGACTTTCGGTGTCAAGGTATCTCGCCTTGATTGCGGTTACTCATACCAACATTCTCACTTCTTAGCGCTCCACTAAACTTTACAATTTAGCTTCGCTGCACTAAGAACGCTCCCCTACCACGCATCACAAAAGTGATGCATCCTTATCTTCGGTACTGAACTTAAGCCCCGTTGAATCTTCGGCGCAGAATTCCTTAGCTAGTAAGCTATTACGCACTTTTTAAAGGATAGCTGCTTCTAAGCTTACCTCCTAGCTATCCATGGAATTCCACCTCCTTTCTCACTTAGCTCTCAGCCTGATGGCTGATCTGTTAAAAACAGAAGATTTAGGGACCTTAGATTAAGGTCTGGGTTGTTTCCCTCTTGAGCTTGGACATTAGCGCCCAAGTTCTGACTCTAGAGATTAAAAAATTGACATTCGGAGTTTGGTAGAAATACCTACCTTTCGGCACGATATCTCTTCCAGTGCTCTACCTTCAATTTCTATTCTTCTAGGCTAGCCCCAGAGCTATTTCGGGGAGAACCAGCTATTACCAGGCCCGATTAGGGTTTCCCAACTTACCACAGCTCATCCCAGGGTTTTGCACTACCCACGGGTTCGGACCTCCTCCATCTTTTCAGACGGATTCATCCTGGCCATGGCAAGCTCGCCTGATTTCGGGTCTCGCACACTCTCTTATAAACGCGCTATTAACACTCGGTTTCCCTATGCCTTTGTCCCAGAAGGACTTAGACAAGAAAGTACACGAACTCGTTGGTGCCTGCTCCAAAAGGTACGCCGTCACTGCGAAAAACGCAGCTCCGACTTTTTGTTAGCAAATGGTTTCAGGTTCTATTTCACTGGGATCACCTCCCTGCTTTTCACCTTTCCCTCACGGTACTTGTTCACTATCGGTGAGATTGAGTATTTAGCCTTGGCTAGTAGTTTAGCCTGCTTCCCGCAGAGGTTTCTTCCCCGAGCGGTACTCAAGATTATAGATAACAAGGAGCATAAAGTGATTTTCGCCTACTGGACTATTACCGTCTTTGGTGCCTCTTTCCAGAGTGCTTTGGCTAATCAAACTTTGTCTAAGTATTCTCCCTCAGAAATATTCCAGTGCACCCGGAATACTCCCGACGCTATCTTCTTACAACCCTCTATATAAAATATAAAGTTTGGGCTCCTTCCTTTTCGCTCGCCGCTACTAAGGAAATTTATAAAACATAAGTTTTACTTTTTTTCTTTTCCTCCGCTTACTAAGATGTTTCAATTCAGCGGGTTAACTCCGCGTCAGACGCGGTAATCACGTTTAATGTGATTGGGTTTCCCCATTCGGAAATCCTCGGATCAAAGGTTGGTAGACACCTAACCGAGGCTTATCGCAGCCACCCCACGTCCTTCATCGCCTCAATCTCCCAAGGCATCCACCATTTGCCGTAGTAATCTTGCCCTCAAAAATTTTACGAAACTAAAATAACTAAGATGAATAATTTTTTAGCTAGATATTTTTTCCTTATTCAATTTTAGAGTTCTTTCTTACTCTTTCTAAACTTAAAAAACCGCCACAGAGCGGTTTTATCAACACAAAGACACTTGTGCTTTTTTAACCGCTTCTTATTCTTATTAATTGTCTGTCTGATTTATAAAGCTTTCCCATACCCAGATTAATTTTAGCAGAGTAAAAGTTGTTGTCAAGAAAAACAAACATCCCAGATTCAAAAACAAACCTGAGATGCTTTTATATACTCAGAGAATTCTACTTTTCAGAGATTTTTTCTTTTATATCAAGAATAAATTTAGCAGCAGCATCCTTACCACCTAAACCAAAAGCTAAGCCAAAAGATAAAGTAATCATTCCTACAAAGCCTTTAATCAAAGTATCGATAATAGTCGGAGTTACTCCTAATTGAAATAAAATTGCTAGGGCTGCAAAAATATAGATTGCCCATCTAATTGTCATTCCCAAAAACCCAGCGTAACCTACTCCCATTTTTTTAACGCTGGCTTTCATAATCTTTTCCAAAATATCTGTTATAATAACAGTTACAACAAAAATAGCTGAAGCAACAATTAAATTAGGAAGCCAAGTAACAACTCTTTTTAAGAAATCAGCAAAATGAACAAATCCTAAAATTTCAACAGAAGCCAGTAAAAAGACAATGACTAAAATCCATTTAATAATAGCCCCAATAAATTCAGATGGGTTTACTTTTAGTTCTGCTTTTTGCAAAGCTTCCTTCCAACCCACTCTTTCAAAGATTCTATTAAATCTTAGCTGTTTTAAAATTTCAGCTATTAACTTTCCTAAGCCAACTGCTAAAAACCAACCAATGATCAGAACAACAATCGCTCCAATTAATCTTGGTAAGAACATCAGGAATCCTTTCCAAGCGCTTTGTAAAGCCTCAAGTGTTATAATAGACCAGTCTTGTACTACCATAGATAAGAAGTTTTTATTAATTAGACTACCGACCTTTTAAAAAGATATTGGTATATTATAGCATTATGTCAAAAAAGCTCCTGTGGAAAACTTTTTAGCTGATTTTTCATAAAAAAATATCAATTTTTATTGACTTAAAACATAAAAATTCTACAATAAAATCATTAAGTAATAATCATGAAAAACATTGAGATAGAAATACAAGTTAATGTTGAAAACAGCAAACCACTCTTGGATTTTCTAAAAAATAATGCTCAATTTAAATCAGAAAAACAACAAACTGATGAATATTTTTCTCCAATTCATCGCAGTTTTGTTAAGGTCAGACCTGTGAAAGAATGGTTAAGATTAAGGAATTCAAAAGGTAGTTATTCAATAAACTACAAAAATTGGCACTATGATGAAAATAAAAAAAGCACTTATTGTGATGAATATGAAACTAAAATAGAAAACCTGGATAAGATTAAAAAAATCCTCAATATTCTTAATTTTAAACCACTTATTACAGTTAATAAGTTAAGAAAAACCTGGGTTTATAATAACTATGAAATTAATATAGATTCAGTTAAAGATCTTGGTGATTTTGTAGAGATTGAATATATTGGAAAAGAACAAGTTGAACCAGTTAAAATTACAGAACAAATGATAAATTTTCTGAAAAATATAGGCTGTGGAAAAATAAAAAGGAATTACCTGGGATATCCTTTCCAGCTTTTATTCCCAGATGAAATAAAATACGAAGAATTATAATTTTTAATAGGACAAAACAAAAAGATAAGACATAACTGTCCTATCTTTTAACTTCAGCTTTATTTCTTACAATCTTTTAACTAATTGCTCTGGAGATTGGATGATTTCTCTGAACAACACATTTCTGCAAACCTCATCATTATCAGCAGATAATGCATAAATTGGCTTGCCCATTGCAGCTGCGCATCCAATTTCTAAAGTTGTACTGTTTCCAGAATAACCATTTTTATTATAAATAAAAACAACATCAGCCATTTTAATTTTGTAAAAATGATCATGAGTCAGCCCTAAAGCAGTAAAGTTCTTGTAATCGTCAGAAAGATTATTCCATTCATCCTGTCCAGAATGAAGATAAGGCTCATAAACAACAACACCTAAATCTTTCAGTTTTTTAGCAAATTCCCTTATTTCTGGTTTAAAACGGCGACTGCCGCAAATTACTACTGATTTCATATTTTAATAGTATACTATGTCTTATTTAATAAATTAAGTGGACTTCGTAAGATTTAGTTGGAACCAGATCATACAGTAATTACTGGTTTGGGAGAAATTGAAACACACTAGCTTTTATTAATAATATTCTGCATCATATCTCCATATTTCTCATTAGTAATTTCAGCTTCTGGAGATATTTGCTCTAATAATTTTACACAATCTTCTCTAGCTTTATCTATTTTCTCTCTTGAACTTACCACCTTCTCAATCTCTATAAAATCGCCTAATTGTTCTACCTGGTCTATTGCGATTTCAAAATCATTGTATTTATAAGCGTCTCTTGTTTTAGAAATAACGAATGCTTCGTTAAAGTCTAATTTCTCTAATAGCTCTATACCAAAATCTACATTATCTAGCTTAGCTTTTATTTCAAATCCCCCACCCTGCCTTACAATTTCTTTAAATTCCAAATTACAACTATCATTTATTTCTCTTATTCTTACAACCAACCCTCCTTTAATAATCTTATTTTCTTTATCTAAAAATTTAGGATGTCCGAAAATTCTATCTATTTGTTTTACATTTTTAATAAATTGAATCCCCATTTTATTCAAAGATTCTTTTATAGAACCGACATCCTTAATTTTTGCTCTTATTTCTACTTCAATCATATGCTTTATTTTATAAAAAATTTGTTCTTATGGTAATAATGTATATATGCTAATCTGTGGACCTGAGCGGACTCGAACCGCTGACCTCCACTATGCAAAAGTGGCGTTCTAGCCAACTGAACTACAGGCCCTTATTAGTGGGCGCGGAAGGAGTCGAACCTTCCACCTCTTTTTTATCAGAAAAGCGTTCTACCGCTGAACTACGCGCCCAAAACCTCTAAAACAAATAACTTTTTTTTAACAGGATCAAATTTATAAGAAACATCTTTATCGAAAATCAAATTCAGGTTTAAAGTCTTAAAAATCTCCAGCCATTCTTCTTCTGTTTTAAAAACAGTCTTATTCTTATTACCAAAAAGCTTATCAAATGAAAAGCTGTGAATCTGGCAAGCTAATTTTGATAAAAATCCTTCAGGTAAATCTTCATAAATAAAGATTTTACCTCTTGAAACCCTTATTACTTCCTTTAAAAGGGCAACAAAGTCTTTGCTGTGATGCAATGTATAAGCTATTAAAATATTGTCAAAACTATTTTCAGGGAAAGGAAGCTTTTTTCCGTTAATCAAGCTGAATGCTATGGGAAATATTCTTCGGTCAACAACATCCACACCAATAACCTCTGTTTCAAAAAAATTCTGAAAAGTATTAGCTATTATTGCAGAACCGCAACCAATATCAAGAATTCTGGATTTTTTAATAATAAATTGTTCACAGTCCAAACACATTTTATGGGCTACCTGTTCGTAAATTTTTTTAAAAACACGATAAAAGTTCATAAATTATTTTCGCAAATTAATCATTCTTTTAGAACTGATTATAAGTAAATTTTAGATTAAATTTTACATCTTGACAAGAGAGCTATTTAATATATAAATAAATCAGTTCTTGAATGTAAAAGCAAAAAAAGAGGTTTTTTGATTGGATTTAAATATAATCATATTTGATATAGAATGCACAACGTGGAAAGGAGCAAAATATAGAAATTGGTCTGGGGCAGGTGAACATCGAGAGGTTGTTCAGATCGCTGCTGTATTAATAGAAACAAAAGAATTCACAGAATTATCTGTTTTTCAATCTATAGTAAAACCGAAAATAAACCCTGTTGTATCTGATTTTTTTATTAATCTTACAAATATTACTCAAGAAAGAGTAAATAAGGGTGTTAAATTCACGACGATGCTACAGAAATTTCATCAATGGTGCAAAGACTATCAAATCTATTCGTTTGATAGCCGAACAAACACTTCACAACTTTTTGACAGAGATGTCTTAAAAGAAAATTGTTCTCTCTTGAAAGTAGAATTTCCATTCGAAAATAATAGATTTCATAATATTAATAAAGTTTTTCTCGATAATGGGTTTAGGCTCCGACAAAGCGGAGCCACTCCAGAAGCATTTGGCATTAAAATTCCTGCTAGACCACATAACGCGTTGAATGATGTTCGAGGCTTAATAATTGGTCTCAAAGAGTTAAAGCGTCTTGGAAAAATATAATAGATTTTGTCTGTAGTAAATACAGATTTTTTTTTTATTTTAAACCCAAAACACGCCCGAATAGGCGTGTTTTTAGTTTTAGTTTCTTAGAGTTATCCCGACTAGTCGATCTTTTAGAAACTTCGACCAACTTCTCAAAAGTTAAAATCCAAATTTCAGATTTCAACTCTTATCAACCAATTTTAAAAATGTAGTGATCCACGGACAGCTTCCGCTACCCGTGCCTTGTTACAACTTCGCCCCTCTTACTGAACCCAGCTTAGGTCCTGTTTTAACAGGAACTTCGGCTATTCTCAGCTCGCTTGGCGTGATGGGCGGTGAGTACAAGGCCCAGGGACGTATTCATCGCGACATCGCTGATTCGCGATTACTAGCGATTCCAGCTTCATGAGGTCGAGTTGCAGACCTCAATCCGAACTAAGACTAGGTTTGATGGGATTAGCTCCGGATTTCTCCTTGGCAACCCATTGTCCTAGCCATTGTATCATGTGTGCAGCCCAGGGCATCAAAAGGCCATGCGGATTTGGCGTCATCCCAACCTTCCTCCGTATCATCTACGGCAGTCCTCTATGACATATAAAACATAGAGCAGGGGTTACGCAGGTTTCCCCATTTAAGGGAGCGTCTCACGACACCTGCTGACGACAACCATGCAACACCTGGACTAATGTCCTTGTAAGGTAGACCTACTTTTCAATAGGTTTTCACTAGTCTGTCAAGCCCTGGTAAGGTCCCTCGTTTGTTATCGAATTAAGCCACATGATCCACCGCTTGTGTGAGCCCCCGTCTATTCCTTTGAGTTTTAGCCTTGCGGCCGTACTTCCCAGGCGGGATACTTAACGCGTTAGCTTCGCCACTTGTAGGGTCGACACTACAAATAGCCAGTATCCATCGTTTACAGCCAGGACTACAAAGGTATCTAATCTTTTTTGCTCCCCTGGCTTTCGTCCCTCAGCGTCAGGGTCACCCCAGTAAGCTGCCTTCGCTTTTGGTGTTCCGCACAATATCAACGGATTCCACCCCTACACCGTGCGTTCCGCTTACCTCTAATGCCCTCTAGTTTAACAGTTTCTGGCGCCTTCCTTAGGTTGAGCCAAAGGTATTTAACACCAGACTTATTAAACCGCCTACGGACCCTTTACGCCCAGTAAATTCGGATAACGCTTGGGGATTCTGTATTACCGCGGCTGCTGGCACAGAATTTGCATCCCCTTATTCCTGGAGTACCGTCATCCCCCACCACTTTTCACGAATAATTCATGAAAAATGGCGGGGGATTCTCCCTCCATAAAAGCAGTTTACAACCCGAAGGCATTCTTCCTGCACGCGGCGTCGCTGGTTCAGGGTTTCCCCCATTGACCAATATTCTCGACTGCTGCCTCCCGTAGGAGTATGGCCCGTGTTTCAGTGCCATCGTTGGCGGTCAAGCTCTCACTCCGCCTACCCGTCATAGCCTTGGTAAGCCGTTACCTTACCAACAAGCTGATAAGCCATGGACCGATCCTAAAGCGGTTGGAAAACCTTCCGTTTACTTATCTTTTCTTGTGAAAAAATAAGCATATCAGGAATTAGCCTGAATTTCTCCAGGTTGTTCCTGTCTTTAGGGTTCGTTGCCCATGTATTACTAACTAGTTTGCCGCTTATCACCCGAAGGTGATCCGCTTGACTTGCATGCCTTATCCACGCCGCCAGCGTTCATCCTGGACTAGGATCAAATCCTCAACTAAAAAATAGTCGGGATAACTCTAAAAAACTAATTATATTAATTATCAGGTCCTTACTATTAAGTTTTAATGTTCTTTCCTTTAAAGTAAAAAATCAGGAAGAGACATCCTGATCATTTCCGAAATCTTTAATTAATGATTCGCTTATTTACATCTTTTCTTTTTTTTCTTAGTCATTTCTTTATTTATTAGTCTCTTCAATTTTATTGTATATTTTTAAAAAATTATGTCAATATCTTTATTCACTTCTCTCAATTAAATAATTTATGAAGTCTTTTAGCCTTGTTTTAGCTTCTGATTCTTTTAAAAACCTGTCTGCGTCCTGCCAGGCATCTTTAATGATCTTTTTGGCAATATTCTTAGCATATTCTATGCTGTTGTATTTGTTCATTATCAGGATAGCTTCTTTAATTTCAGCTTTATCTTTTATGTGTCTGTCTAGTATTTCAAGCAATCTTTTTTTATCTTTATCATCAGCATTATTTAAGCTGTGAATTACCATTAAACTTCTTTTTCCTTCTTTAATATCATTGCCAAAAGATTTACCAAAATCTTTCCTTTCCTGGCCACTTAAAGTAATGTCTAAAATATCATCCTGAATCTGGAAAGCAACTCCAATTGCCTCAGCCACTCTGCCTACTTTTTCAACCAACTGGTCGTTCTTTTCTGAAAATACAACTGCTAGTTCAGCAGCCATTCTTGATAAACAACCAGTCTTAAAAACACACATCTGGAAATATTCTTTTTCATTAATTTTTTCAGCTTTTCCTTTGTGCCAATAAATATCTGTTCCCTGTCCCAAATGAAGATTTATCATTTTCTGCATATAAATCTCATAAGCTTTTAATAAAACTTCTGTTTTAAATTGTTTCCTGTTTTTTTTAAAAACTATTAAAGGCAGGAAATATAAGAAGTTTCCAATATTAATAGCAATATCAGTGCCAAAAATCTTATGAAGACATGGTTTTCCTCTTCTTATCTCGCTTTCATCCTCTAAATCGTCAATAATAAGGCTGCCGTTATGAATTAACTCTGGAACAATTGAAAAATCTTTCATTTTCCCAACACTGCCTTTAACTGCTTCAGCAACCAATAAGAATAAAGCTGGTCTCCATCTTTTTCCTCCCCTGTCCAGAAAATCCCAAACAGGATTTATTAAGGATTCTTGGGCTGATTCAAGAGTATATTGATAATTAGCTTTTCCAAAAACAAATTCCAACCATTCTTGATTAATTTTTCTTGGAACGTATTTTTCAATAACTTCATCAATTTCTGGTCTGAGTTTTTTAAAATAATCTGTGATTTTATCTTTGTAAGCCATATATAAGAGATGAAATTGAAACCAAGACAAAGGATAAAATAACGTAAATATCCATTATTTTATAATTTTTAATTATTTTATAATTTTTTCCAGCCAGGAAAAAAAGAAGAAAAACAAAGGTTAAAATTAAAAATAAAAAAAGATAAAGATTGGGAAGCAATAAAAATATCGGCAAAAGAAATAAAGGATACAAAAAAGCTAAAGATGCTAAAAGTTTTTCTGATTTGTTATATCCCAAAAAACAAACAGTGGTATTGATTCCTGCTAATTTATCTGAATCATAATCTTCCAAATGATTTCTAAGTTCAAGAGTAATTGAAAGATAGAAAATAGAAAAACCAATAAACCAGTGAAAAATTGTTATTTGATAGTTAAAAATCAAGAATGGCAGAAAAAACAGAAAAAGGCCGGCAAAAAATCCATGAGAAATTAAATCAAGAAAAGGCCGGGATTTAAAACGTAAAGGCGGAGCAGAATAGAAAAATCCTAATAATAATCCCGTTAAACAGAATAAAAAAACTTTTAAACCAAAAATTGCTGACAAACATAATCCTAAAACTCCCAGTAAAACAGAAAAAAACAAGCTCTTTTTATAGCTTATTTGTTTGTTAATCAAAACATTAGTTTTTTCTTTATTGTATTTATCTTCTTCTGTATCAAAATATTCATTGATTGAAAAACCAAGGCCCAAAAAAAGAAAAATTAGGACGAAGAAAAGAAAAATTAAACTTAAAGGAAATAAAAACCCTTGAGACAGAATAAAACCAAACAAGCTCATTAAAAAATATCCGCTCCAGTCAGAAATTCTTAAAAGATTAAAATAAGGTTTCCAGTTTATTTCCATATAGTTTTTGAAGCCGTTTTAAAGTAATTCCAAGCCAGGGAGCGTAATTTTTGGAATTTTCATTCATATCTTTTTCAAGCTCATCAATTTTAACCCACTTAACATCAGCAACTTCATTTATATTAAAATTAACTTCTTTATTGTTATAATTCCCAACCAAAATAGCGCAGAACTCATACTCTGAACCAACATCCTCATAGGAAGCGTGGTATATAAATTTATCCACTACCTTAATACCTGTATCAATTCTTAATTCTTCTTTTAATCTTTTTCTTCCTGAATCTTCGTAAGTTTCATTTTCTCTTGGATGACTGGCACAGGATGTTTCCCAGTAAAGAGGCCAGAGCATTTTAGATTTACCTCTTTTCTGAATAAGAACTTCTTTTTTATTGTTAAATAAGAGAATAGCGAAAGCGCGATGCAATATTCCATCTTTTAAATGACATTTTACCTTTTCTTCCAAACCGATTGGTTCATCTTTTTCATTAACTAAAACTAATTTTTCCATTTTTAAACCTAAATAAAAAATCAATTAATGAGCCACCTCGCGGGATCGAACCGCGGACCTATGGTTTACAAAACCATTGCTCTGCCAACTGAGCTAAGGTGGCGTTTATTATTTGCCTTTTGATTTACGCTTTGTTGAGGTTTTTATCTCCTCCCAGTAATTATCATTTTCCCTGGCTTTGTTCTCTTTAACAGTTTGTTTCAGCTGTTGAAGCGAGGCAGAAATTTTACCTTCAATTTTGAGTAAAAACGCCCTAAGACTTATTAGAAGTTTTTCTAAAAATCCTTCATAGGAAAAATCCTTGAATGGATTATTTTTTTTGATTTTTGTTTTAAAATTCAAAACAAAGTCCTGTTTTTTATCAGAAGACTGGAAAGATTCTTCAGGCAAAGTTTTTAGAAAAGGAATTTTCTTTAGAATAATTCCCCCCAAGCCAATAGAACTTCCTAAAAGAATGATTTGCAAGATTGATTCAAATTTCATATCTGACGAATTTTTCTAGAATTATATTTTCGCCAAACTTTGCAATATATCCATCAATCAGATCTTTAACAGTTTTTTTTGGCTCCTTTATCCAGGCTTGCTCAAGAAGAGGTAATTCCTCAACTGATGCAGCAATTTGAAGGCAAAGTTCATGAGATAATTTTTTAAAATCCTCACTGCGGGCAACAAAATCTGATTCACACTGAAGCTGAATTAAGACTCCAACTTTTTTACCAGCATGAATATAGCTGTCAATTATGCCTGCTTTTGTTTTCCTATCCAGCCTTTTTCTGGCAAAATCCTTTCCTAGTTCTTTTAAAATTCCTCTGGCTTTTTTAATGTCGCCATTTGCTTTTACTAAAGCTTTCTTGCATTCACTTATTGAAACTCCTGTTAAATTACGAAGTTTTTTAATCTCTTGAATAGTTGTCATATTTATTTTTTGGTTTCTGATTCTTTTGAAGATTCTTTTTCTTCCTTTTTTTGGGATTCCTTTAGTTCTTCTCCTTTTTTAACACTTTCTGATAATTTATTCAGAATATATTTTATTGAACTAACAGAATCATCATTGGCTGGAATTGACCAGTCAACTGAACTTGGGTCAGAATTAGCATCACAAACACCAATAGTAGTTACTCCCCTGCTTTTTGCCTCTTTTATTGCCAAAGCATCTTTAACAATATCCAAGACAAAAATAATATCTGGTAATTTCTTAAGGTTTTTTATTCCTTGAAATTTCTTTTCCAATCTTCCCAGCTCTAAATCAAACTGACCTCTTTCTTTTTTTGTATACTTTTTCAGTTCGCCTTCTTGCTTTTGTTTCTCTAAATCATTGAAATAATCAATTCTTTTTTTGATTACCTCAAAATTACTAATAGTACCACCGAGCCACCTTTCACTTACATAAGGAAGATTGTATTCTCTGCCAAAATCTTCAACCAACTTTCTTGCCTGAATTTTTGTGCCTACAACAAGCAGTATTTTACCTTCAAATATCTGTTTTTTAATGAATTCCAAAACTTTTTCAAAACTTTCCTTTGTTTTATCTAAGTCAATAAGATTAATAGAATTTCTGGTTCCATGAATAAAAGGTTTCATTTTTGGATGAGTTGTGGAAAGCTTATGACCAAAGTGTAAGCCTGCTTCAGCCATTTCTTTTATATCAAGATTAAATTTGTTTTTTGCTCTAATCATAAATAACTAATTAATTAATATATCATTTTAAATCATTTTTGCAACCCCAACCAAGACCTTATTAAGGATTTCCTTGATTTTTAGTCAATATGTGGTAATATTTTACTTATAAAACTAATTATAATATGAAAAAAGACATCCATCCAAAATATTTTCCAAAGGCCAGAGTTAAATGCGCCTGCGGCAACACTTTCACAGTAGGTTCTACTAAAGAATTTACTGAAATTGAGATTTGTTCAGAATGTCATCCTTTTTATACTGGAAAGGAAAAAACAATGGACACAATGGGTCAGGTGCAGAAATTCAAAGAAAGGGTGGCAAAAAAAGAGAAATTAAAGAAAAAGAAAAAGTAACAGATAGGTTCCATGGCATCAATAATTATTGAAATTAGAGCAGGAACAGGAGGGAAAGAAGCTGCGTTATTTGCAGCTGATTTATTTAAAATGTATTCCCGCTATGCTCAAAATCAAGGATGGAAACAAAAAACTCTTGATTCTCAACCTACAGAATTAAACGGTATTAAGCAGGTTGTTTTTGAGCTGAAAAACAGCAATGTCTTTGAAAAAATGAAATACGAAGGTGGAGTTCACAGAGTACAGAGAATTCCTAAAACTGAAAAATCAGGAAGAATACATACTTCAACAGCTACAGTAGCAGTGTTTCCAAAACCAGAAAAAAATGAAATCAATATAAGGGCAGATGAACTGAAAATTGATCATTATAGAGCTTCTGGTCCAGGTGGTCAGTATGTTAATAAACGCGAAACAGCAGTGAGAATTACTCACCTGCCAACTGGTATTGTTGTTACTTCTCAAACAGCAAGAGGACAGCTTCAAAACAAAGAAAATGCTTTAGCAATTCTTCAGGCCAAGATTTTAGAACATGAAGAATTAAAAAACATTGAAAAACTGACAAAAGAAAGAAGAGCCCAAATAAAATGGGCAAGAAGAGTTGATAAAATAAGAACATATAACTTTCCACAGGACAGAATTACTGATCACAGGATAAAAAAAAGCTGGCACAAACTTGACAGCATTATGGATGGAAAACTGGAATCCATAATTAAAGCTATGAAAAAATCAGAATCTAAAATTATTTCTCAAGCTCCTTAATATCCTTTTCATACTGAGCAGCAATAGCTAAAACAGACCTTCCATAAAATTCCTCCCACTTTGACCAGCGATATCCTGAAAAATATCTCATCACTGCTTTGAATTCATCAGTCTTTGCCCCTAAATCCTTTAGATAAATACCTGAAGCTAAAAAAGCATCTCTAATATCCCAGGGATCAGCTTCCCTGCCAGTAACTGCTTTTACTTTTTCTCCATAACCATATTTAGGATTACCCCAGGTGTCAGGAATAAACTGGGCAGGTCCCATTGCACCGCCCCACCCAATACTCATTGGACAGGAAACTGGAGTATTTAAAGGGTCACGTCCAAGTTTTTGACATATTTCAAGAAAATACGGTAAATCACGAGTTGGATTCATTGTTTTAAGCTCTATTTTCCCACTAGTAACTCTTACTCCCTTGCCAGTTGAAGTATCGGTCAAATAGCACTGGCCAACATTTTTACCTATATTTGACTCCTGAGTTAAAACAGCAAGCACTAATGCTGGCCTGACACCAGTAACACCTGTCACATATTTTGCAATTTCATAAGCTTCACCAAAAGTAGGAGCTTTGGGAACTCCGATTAATTCAAAAATCCTTGCCCTAATTTCATTGGCTCTTTTTTCTGTCTCGCTCTTTTCTGTAAGTTGTTTTTGATACTGTTCCTCAGTTAATTTTAAATATTCCTCTTGCTCATCCTTTAACTTACTGCTTTCCTGCCTTTGCAGCATTCTTATTTCAACTATTCTTTCTAGATCCATCTTCTCCTCATCTAAAGACTGCTTCTGGTTTTCAAGACTGAAGCTTAATTCTTTAATATTCATCAATAGCCCACGGCTTTTATTGTTTAAGGATTGAAGAGCTATTAAATCTCCGAAAAAATCAGATAAGGTTTCTTCTGTAAGAAAAATTTCGAATAAAGATCTTTTATCTTCCTGATAAATTGTTCTTAAAATTACAGAGAGCTGTTTTTTTGATTCTTCCATATTAAGTGATGTTTGTTCAATCGAACCTTCTGTGTCTTTTATCTGAATGTCAAGACCCTGAATCATTGTATTACTCTGCTGAATCTGGACATTTAAACTTTGAATTTTTTTTCTTAAGAGATAAATTTCGTTTTGAAGAGTTTTTTTCTCTTTTTCTGTTTTAGTTATGTCATTTTCAATAATTAAAAGCTGGTCTTCCAGCATCCTTAATTCTTCCTCTAGTGCCTGTCTTTCCTCTTGAGGAGTTTGAGCTAAAACATTATAAGCAAGCCATTCAAAAGCAGGCAAAACAAAGCCTGCTGATAAAATAAAACATATTAAAAATTTAATAATTTTCTTATTAGACATTTTTATAAACATTGTCTGTCAAACTACTTACCTTCTTCTTTTTTCTCTTTTTCTTCTGGAGATTCAGAAACAGGAGATTCTTCTTTCTTTTCTTTTTCTTCTTCAATTAGTTCTGGTTCTTTTTCTTCAATTGGTTTTGCAATTTCTTCTTCAATTTTTTCAGGTTCAGAAACTGTAACTATAATCTCATCAGGATCTTTTAAAATTTTAACCTTAGAAGAAACCTGTAAATCTTTAACTAAAATACTATCTTCAAAAGTTTTCATCTTTGAAACATCAACTTTAATTTCTCTTGGAAGGTCCTGAGGAAGAGCTTTAACTCCAATATCAGAAATCTTTTTAACCAAAGTACCTCCTTCACTTTTTATTATTGGCGCCTCTCCTTCAAAAATCAAAGGAACTGTTGACTCAACTTCTTCTTTTAAGTCAGGCTGGTAAAAATCAACATGAATCGGTTTACTGGTTATGGCGTCAAATTGTATATCGTGTATTAAAACAAGGAATTTTTCCTTTTGACCATTAACATCAAGGGAAATCAAAGAACTTTCTCCAGCTTCCTCATAAACTTTTTCAAATTCTTTTAAATCCACCTCTAAATTCAGGTTCTTAACTTTAGAACCATATAAAATAGAAGGTATTTTTCCTTTTACCCTAATTTTTTTTGGATCTTCTTGTTTTCTTTGTTCTGCTTTTAAGTTAATCATATTTATTATCAGAGCCAAAAAGTTTCATTTTCTGTTCAACTACTTTTTGAACTGATTCAATAACTTCTGGCATTAATTTATATGGTCTAATTTCTTCGGGTTTTCCTTTAAGCACTTGTTTTAAAGTGTTAGTATAAGCTAATCTTAATTCAGTATTAACATTTATTTTAACAATCCCCTGGTTAATAATGTTTTTAATATCTTCTTTGGCTACACCTGAGCCGCCGTGAAGCACTAAAAACTTTTCCAAAGCTTTTTCATTTATTTGTTTTAATCTGTTGATATCAATAACTGGATTTTTACCTGAAGCTTCTATTCCATGAAAACTACCTATGTTTACTGCCAGACTATCAACCTCTGTTTCTTTTATAAATTCTGAAGCTTGATCTGGATCTGTTAAATTCTCTTCTATTATCTCAGGAAATTTTTCAAGAACCTTTGAAGTTCCAGCTATAGTATTAATTTCTCCTTCAACTAAAACGCCTTTTTTATGGGCGTATTGTACAATTTCTTTTGAAACTTTAATGTTTTTTTGTAAATCAAGGTTTGAACCATCAAAATGAACCAGGTCATAACCAGCATCTATTGCTTCTTTAATATAATCAAATGATTTAGCGTGGTCAAGGTTTAAGAAAAGAGCAAGCTTTTCATATTCACGATATGAACTAATCAGAGCCACAGCCTGCTTTAAACCAGTATAACTGCTCTCTCCTTCAGAAGTGCCTAAAATTACAGGTGAATTAAGTTTTTCAGCAGCAGAAATTATGGCTTTAAGCTGTTCTAGAGTTGAAAAATTAAACTGACCAACAGCCCAATTCTCTTTTTTAGCTTTTTGAAAATAGTCTTTGATTTTCATAGTTTTTGTTTTTTTACTCTAACCTTTTTCCACTTCTGACCTTTTTTTAAAATTCCATCTTTTGCCCCCCACTCCTTAATATTGGCAGTTGAATTAGCCATAGCAAACTGAATTGCTGAAACTATGTCATTGTTTTTAATATAGTCAACAACAAAACCAGAACCAAATGAGTCCCCTGCTCCAGTAGCATCAACAAGCTTTACTTTTAAAATAGGAGCATTGTAAAGAAACTTTCCATCAGAAACTGTTGCTCCTTGCTTTCCTTTAGTCATAATACAGATTCCATCTACCAACCTATCAAGCTCCCTGAAAACAGCTCTTTCTTTTTGAAAAGAAATCTTGGTTAGAAAACCTGATTCCTCTTGATTGAGAATTAAAATATCTACTTTTTTTAATGCTTTTTTAATATCAACTGATTTTAACTGATATTTGCTTGGGTTAAAAGCAGTTTTAATTCTCTTCTTCTTGGCAAAATCAATGATTTTTAAAAAATCTCCAGCTAATTTTCCTGACAAAGGAGCTAAATAAAACCATTTTGTTTTTAAGTCTTCAAAAGGAATGTCTTTAACAGACAACAGTTTTGATGCACCTCTATAAGGTAAAATTACTTTTCCCTTGCTACCGCTGAAGATAACAGACATTCCTGTCAGCTCTTTGTCTGTTTTAAAAACAAATCTTTTATCAATATTAAATCTGTTTAAGTCTTCTAAAACAATTTTTCCAGCAAAATCTTTGCCTATCATTCCGCAAAAAGCAGTTTTAAGTCCTTGACTGGCAAAAGTAGCAGCTGAATTAGTACCTCCACCGCCAGAATAAAAAAATATCTTCTCACCTTCCAGCTTTTCTTCCAAAGGTAGAAATATCCCCTTTCTTTTATTCTTTGAAGAAATACCTAACTTATTATAACTAACAAAAACATCTAATGTTGCTGAACCAAATGTTATGACATCAAACATAATTATTTTTTCTTTTTAGATAAGTTAATTATTGTTTTAATTACACTGTCAGGATTTAAAGATATTGCGTTAATTTTTTCTTTTATTAAGAATTCTGCGAAATCCACAAAATAACTTGGAGCCTCACCACAGATTCCCACGTATTTATTTCTTTTTTTACACACTCCTATCACATCAGCTATCATTTTTTTAACTGCTCTGTCTCTTTCATCAGATATATATGCTATTTTAGCATTATCTCTGTCCATTCCCAGCATCAGCTGGGTCAGGTCATTTGAACCAATACTCATGCCATCAAAAATATCTAAAAACTGATCTGCTAAAATTACATTTGAAGGAATCTCGCACATTACAATAACTTTAAGACCGTTTTTTCCTTTTTTAAGACCATTTTCATCCATTAAGTCCAGTACTTTCTGGCCCTCATCAACAGTTCTGCAGAACGGAACCATTACCCAGATGTTTTTCAACCCAAAAACATCCCTTGCTTTTTTAATTGCTAAACATTCCATTTTAAAAGCTGGCTTAAAACTTTTATCAGAATATCTTGAAGCACCCCTAAAACCTAACATTGGATTAGATTCTTTTCCTTCAAAAAACTCACCACCTATTAAACTTGCATATTCATTAGTTTTAAAATCAGATAATCTGACAATTACATCTTTAGGATAAAAAGCAGCTGCAATCTGAGAAATTCCTTCAGCCAGCTTGTCAATAAAATATTGTTTTTTATCCTTATAGCCAACAGTGATTTCTTCAATCTCAGACTTTACTTTCCTGTTTTTCAAGTTTTTAAAATGATAAAGCGCTAAAGGATGAATCCTTATTTTCTCAGCAATAATAAATTCTTCTCTTGCCAGCCCTACTCCATCAACAGGCAGAAATGATTTTTTAAAAGCAATTTCAGGCGCTCCTAAATTCAAACTAATACTAACTGGCAGTTTTGGAATCTTTTTTAAATTATATTTCTTAACTTTAAAAGAAACTATTCCTTTAAAAATTTTACCTTTGGTGCAATCAACAGTTACATTTTGTCCTGTTTTAAGAATTCTGGTTGCTTTTTTTGTTCCAACAATACATGGAACGCCCAGTTCTCTTGAAACAATAGCAGCATGAGCAGTTTTTCCTCCTTCATCAGTAATAATTGCTGAAGCAATCCTCATAATAGGAACCCAGTCAGGATCAGTCATTTTTGTTACCAATACTTCTCCTTTTTTAAAATCATTTAACTTAGCAATAGTGGAAATCACCCTTACTTTTCCCTGACCAACCTTATCACCAACAGCAATGCCAGTTAAAATAGGTCTTTTCTTGCTGTTCAGTTTGTATTCTTTGTAAAATGTCTGGTTTCTTACAGCATGAACTGTCTCAGGCCTGGATTGAACAATAAACAACTCATTAGTAATGCCATCTTTTGCCCACTCAATATCTTGCGGGAATTTATAATGTTCTTCAATTTTTAAAGCCCAATCAGTTAAAGTTAAAATCTCTTCATCAGTTAATGAAAACTTTTTTTGATCAGCAGCGCTTACTTTTGTTTCTTTCAAACCACCTTTGCTGTTATAAACATATTTCCTTGTTTTTCTGCCCAGCTCTTTGACAATAATTGACTCATATCCTTTTTTAAAAGTAGGTTTAAATACATAAAACTCATCAGGAATTATTTTTCCCTTAACAATTAATTCTCCTACTCCAAAAATAGAATTAATCAAAACAACATCCCTAAACCCGCTTTCTGTATCAATTGTAAATATTACTCCTGATGATCCTAGATCAGATCTTACCATTTTCTGAATCCCAACAGACAAAGCAATCTTTAAATGATTAAAACCTTTTTCTTCCCTGTAAGATATACCTCTATCAGTAAACAAAGATGCCATGCATTTTTTAATGGCATTTAAAAGTTCTTTTTCACCTTTAATATTTAAATAAGTTTCCATCTGTCCTGCGAAACTAGCTGTTTTTAAATCTTCAGCAGTTGCAGATGATCTTACAGCAACATCAGTATTATCAGCAGAATATTCTTTTGATAATAACTTATAGTTTTTAATAATCTGATTCTCTAAATCTTTTGGAAACTTACCTTTAAAAATTAACTGGCGCGCTAAGATTCCTGTTTTTTTCAAGCTTGTTAAACTTTTAGGATTGAAATTTTTAAAAATTTCTTTTAATTTTTTATCAATTCCATTTTCTTTTAAAAAATACCAATAAGCATTGGAGGTTAAAGCAAAGCCATTAGGAATGTTTACCCCTTTTCTGCTGAGCTTAGAGAACATTTCGCTTAAAGATGAATTTTTCCCACCAACCAACTTACTGTCTCCTTTTGAAACATTTTTAAACCAAAGGATGAATTTTTTAGGTTTTGCCATAATTATTGTTTAATTATTTTTTTAACTTCTTTAACGCTTTCTGGATTGGCTAAAGTTGATAGATCGCCCAAAGGCTCTTTTGTGAATAATCTTTTTAAAATCCTTCTCATTATTTTACCTGACCTTGTTTTAGGCAGATCACTAGCTAAATAAATCTTTTTAGGCAGAGCAATTGGCCCAATCTTTTCCCTGATTTCTAAAATTAGTTCTTTTTCTAATTTTACTGCTGAAACTTTACTTTTAGGAACAATAAAAGCAACAGGCAGTTCTCCTTTAATTTTATCAGGAATGCCAACAATAGCACATTCTGCAACATATTCATGTTTTGATAAAACATTTTCAAGTTCTCCGGTTGTAATCCTGTGGCCTGACACTTTAATTACATCATCAACCCTTCCAACAATTCTAATCAAGCCATTTTTATCTTTATAAGCTGCATCTGAAGTAAAATAAATTTTATCCCCATATTCACTCCAATATGTTTTTTTATACTTCTCCGGGTTTTTATACACCATTCTTAGTAATCCTGGGGCAAAAGGAGGAAGTAAAACTAAATTTCCTTTTTTATTTGTTTTTACTGATTTCCCTTTATCATCTAAAATATCAAATTTAAATCCTGGAAAAGCAAGTCCTGTATAAGCTGGTTTAAAGGGACCTATACCGGGCAAAGAAGTAATTAAAATTCCTCCTGTTTCTGTCTGCCACCAGGTATCAACTAAAGGACACTTGTTTCTTCCAACCTCTCTAAAAAACCAATTCCAGGAATGCTCATCAATTGGCTCGCCCACTGAAGCAAGCAGCCTTAAGGTTTTGAATTTAGTTCTGGAAAGTTTATCGCACTGTTTTTTAAACATTCTCACTGCAGTGGGGGCAGTGTAAAAAATAGTCACACCATGTTTTTTAATGATATCTGCCCATCTATCAACATCTGGCCAATTAGGAGCGCCTTCAAACATCAGGAAAGTGGCTCCATTAAGCAGGGGCGAGTAAACTGTGTAAGTGTGTCCAGTAATCCAGCCAGCATCAGCTGTTGACCAGAAAATATCTTCATCATGTAAATCAAAAATCCATTTTCCAGTAATATATGCCTGAACTGTATAACCACCGCAAATATGAACACAACCCTTAGGTTTACCAGTTGAACCACTGGTGTAGAGTATAAACTGAGTATCTTCACTGTTCATTCTCTCTGGACTGCACTCATCTTTTTCATTTTCAATCAATTCATGCCACCACAAATCCCTGTCTTTCTTAAAAGAAACCTTATTCTCAGCTCTTTTTACCACTATTACTTTTTTTACTTTTGTATTTTTTAAAGATTTATCAGTATTTTTTTTCAAATCAATAATTTTTCCTCTTCTAAAATATCCATCAGCAGTGATTAAAATCTTAGCCTCAGTGTCCTGTAATCTAATATTTAAAGCAGTTGAAGAAAAAGCAGAAAAAACAACAGCATGGACTGCTCCAATCCTGGCGCAAGCTAACATTGCAATTACAACTTCAGGAATCATGGGCAGATAAATACCAATTCTATCCCCTTTTTTAACTCCTAATTTTTTTAAAGCATTAGCAAGCTTATTAACTTCTTTGTATAAATCATAATAAGTTAAGAATTTTGTTTCCTGGTCAATTGCTTCTGGCTCCCAAATCAAAGCAACCTTATTTTTCCTGGTTTCAAGGTTTTTATCCAAAGCATTATATGTAATATTTAATTTCCCACCCTCAAACCACTTAAAATATGGAGCATGATGAGAAAATGTTTTTTTTGGTTCTTTAAACCAGTCAATATCTTTAGCCAATTCTTCCCAGAATTTAACTGGGTCCTTATCAGCTTTTTTATAAATTGAACTATCATTAATCCAAGCCTTGTCTCTGAAAGTTTTGCTGGGATAATACAAGTTATCTTTTTTAATCATATATTCTATTCTACCAAAAAATCGCCTTGTGGGCGATTCTTTTATTCTCAACTAATAATTATATTTTCTTTCCAATAAACTCAGTAAACTCAGCCAATCTTGACGCATAACCATACTCATTATCATACCAGGCAGTGATTTTAACTAAATTATCTTTTGCTTTTGTTAAAGGTGAATCAATAATTGCTGAAAAAGAATTTCCGATATAATCAGTTGAAACCAAAGGAGCATCCTCTACCCCTAAAATGCTTTTTAATTCCTTTGCCTGAGATGCTTTTTTGAAAACATAATTTACTTCCTGAGCAGTTGTTTTCTTTTCAAGCTCACAAATCAAATCCACAATAGAAACAATTGAGGTCGGCACTCTTAAAG
This sequence comes from uncultured Candidatus Saccharibacteria bacterium, assembly GCA_964450805.1. GTDB lineage: Bacteria > Patescibacteriota > Minisyncoccia > Minisyncoccales > JANBVM01 > JANBVL01. The sequence continues at coordinate 296,568 of CAYVDD010000001.1, forward strand.
CTATTCCGTCTAATTTACCGTTAAGCTCTGGAATAACTCTACCTATTGCTTTTGCTGCACCGGTAGTAGTAGGAATAATATTTAATGCTGCTGCTCTTGCTCTTCTTAAATCTTTATGAGGCAAATCCATAAGCCTTTGGTCAGCAGTATAAGAATGAATAGTTGTCATAAAACCTTTTACAATCTTGAAATTGTCATTTAAAACCTTGGAAATAGGAGCTAGACAATTAGTAGTGCACGACGCCATATCAACAATGTCGTGTTTTTTAACATCATATTTATCCTCATTTACTCCTAATACAAAGGAAGAAATCTTATCAGCTGATTTGCAAGGAGCAGAAATTATTACTTTTTTAGCCCCAGCTTGTAAATGCTTTTTCGCATTTTCATAATCTCTAAAAATACCTGTACATTCTAAAACTATATCAACACCTAATTCTTTCCAGGGCAATTTTAACGGATCTTTTTCACTCAAAACTTTAATATTAACACCTTCTGACTTTCCATTTATCAAAAGCTCACTGTCTATTGCTTTAGCAGTTTTTTTGTAAATCCCGTAAATGCTGTCATATCTTAAAAGATGAGATAATATATTGGCGTCTGTTAAATCATTAACAGCAACCACCTTTAAATTAGAATGATTTTCTAAAATTTTTTTAAAAACACCCCGCCCGATTCTTCCAAAACCATTTATAGCTACTTTAGTCATAAAATATATAACAATATAATTAATTTAATCTCTTATTCCTAAGAGTTCTGAGATTTTTTTCTTGTCAAAACCAACTACAATCTCATTGTCAATTTCTATAACCGGCACGCCCATTTGTTTTGTTTTTTCAATCATTTCCCTTCTTGCTTCTTCGTTTTCAGAAACATCCAAATTTTCAAACTCAATTTTATTATCGTTTAAAAACTGTTTTAAAATAACGCAATAAGGACAAGCCTTTGTAGAAAAAACTTTTACTTTTGCCATTTTAAAGTTTTTTTCTTTTTGTTATTTATTGTTCGCAACCTTGATTATTAGAGGCTCCGCTTTCCATTCCAAAGCCAGAAGTATATGCAACGTCAGATAAAGTTTGAGAACACTCTTCTGGTGGAGAAATAAAAGCCTCGCACACAACCTGTTTAAATACTTCTGGCGAACGAGAACCTATCTCAACTATTTTATCATTAATAACAATAGTTGGAGAGCCTTTAACTCCATAAGTCTGGTTTAAAGAAGTATGAACATCAAACTTAGGGTATGTTCCGTTCAGCCAGGTATTTTTATCCTGATACTGAGCATAAACATCAAATTCTTTATCTGTGCTTTCAACACAAGCATTAAGCATAGTTTTATTTATGCCAGCCTCTAAAAGACATTTCTCACTGTCGCCATCTTTTACAAAACATAACAAATAATCATCATACTTTTCATTCTCTTGTTTTTGAATACAGTACTGTGTTAAATTTTCATCAATTTCCTGCTTTTCGTGCATTATATAATCAACAAAGTAAACACCCATATCAGCTTTAGTTCCTAATAAATCATAAACCGGTAAAAACATTTTTTGGGCTTGAAGGCCGAAAGGACAATAAGTCATCACAAAAAGTTTTACATCAGGTCTTTCACGTTTTGAAATCTCTTGATTAGACTGCCCCTGTCCCTCTGTTTCAATATCTAATTTATAACCATCAGGAAATAAATATTTTCCATCCTTGCTTACATAAGACTGATATTCAGTCCCCTGAACATCAACGCGGATTTTATAAACATTTCCTTCTTCAGTAACGTCAATTAAAGAAGCAGTAATTCCCTGAGACAAGATATTATTATTTATGAAAGCCACTGCTTGCTGAGCTACATCATCAGCTGGCAATTTCCGCTGAAGAGACATATTGTTGCCGAAATACAAAAAAATGCCCATAACTACAATTAAGGCAAAAGGAGTTAAAAAAATTGATAGATCTTTGAATTCTTTCTCCATGATTTTTTAAATTTTTATATTAATTATATATATTAAATTATCACACCTTTTATTTTTTGTAAAACATTATCTGTTTGTTTTTTTATTCAGGTCCGTAAGAAGGTTGTCAATATCAATTCCATACATTTCACAAATTTTGCCAATTTTTAATTTTTCCATTTCAGCACTGGCAAAAGGACAAGTCAAACAGGGCAAATTATATTTTGCTAGGATTTTTTCAGCTCCTTTCTTTTTTAAAATCTCAGCTAAAGTTGTGTTCTTATCAAACATTAATATTAAATTTACATTGCCAAATACCCGCCGTCAACCACAACCACAGAACCTGTCATGTAGGAAGATTTATCAGAAGCCAAAAAAACAACTACATCTGAAACTTCTTCTGGGTTGCCCATTCTATGCATTGGAATTCTGGCTAATGTTCCTTCTAAAGCTTTAGGGTCTTGTTTAGTTGCTGCTGCCATAGGAGTATCAATAGCGCCTGGAGCAATAGCATTAACTCTAATATTAAAGGGAGACAGCTCTAAGGCCATGGCTTCTGTCATCGCAGTTATTCCTCCTTTTGCAGCGCAATAATGAGTAATCTGAGAAAAACCAACACCAACCTGACCCATAGCTATTGAAGAAATATTAACAATTACCCCTGATTTTTGTTTAGCCATCTCCTTAGCACAGGCCTGAGCGCATAAAAAATAACCTCTAAGATTAATAGTAAGCATCCTGTCCCAGTCTTCTTCAGTTAATTCCAAAAACGGCTTAAACTGCAAAATCCCGGCATTGTTAATTAAAATATCTATTTTTTTAAACTTGTTCAGCGTTTGTTTTACCATGTTTTCAATTTCTTGTTTTTTTGAAACATCACATTTTACTGCTATTGCTTCACCGCCAGAGTTCTTAATTTCATCAACCACTTTTTGACAATCTTCCAAAGAAATATCAGAAACAACAACCTTAGCCCCTTCTTTAGCTAAAGCTAAGGCATGACTTCTTCCCATTCCCCTTCTTGCTCCTGTAATTATTGCTATTTTGTCTTTTAGCTGCATATTTAAAAATTATATTATTTTATTGCCTTAAATTAACCTTTTAAAAATTATATTATAATTATATATTATTTTGAAATTATTAAAAGTTCAGAGTCTTTAACTGCTTTTTCAACCAATTTTTTAACATTTAATTTTTTCTCTTCTGACTCTACTTTTTTGAAATCAGCTTTTGTTTCAGGATAACGGGGTAAAAACCTGGCGCAGCAATCCTGATGAGGAATAATTGAAACATCAAATGTTTTAATCTCCTTTGCCAGATTAATTATCTCTTCTTTATCAAAACCAATTAAAGGTCTTAAAACAGGCAGGTTTGTTGATTTACTAATAACATAAATATTGCTTAAGGTTTGAGAGGCAACCTGACCAATACTATCGCCAGTAACAAGCGCTAATGATTTTTCCTTTTTGGCAATTTCCTCAGCTATTCGAAGCATGAACCTGCGGTATAAGATAACGCGTAATTTAGAAGAGGTTTTTAAAAGAATGTGTTTTTGAACATCAGCAAAAGGAACAAGATAAAGCCTAGAATTAAACTGGAATTTATTTAAAATTTTAACAATACTTTTAACTTTCTCAATTGAAGCCTGGTCTGTATAAGGATGAGCATGAAAGTGAATAAAACTAACCCTAACACCTCTCTTTATTGTTAAATAAGCAGCAACAGGCGAATCAATACCTCCTGATATAAGAACTGCTGTTCTGCCTCCTGTTCCAACTGGAAGCCCTCCAGAGCCTTTAATTTTTTTTGTATATAAAAATGCTTGTTCATCAGTTATTTCAATAAAGCAATTAATCCCTGGTTTTTTCAATTTAACATCTTTCTTCAGATTCTTAACAATAAAAGCTCCTACCTTTTCATTGATTTGTTGAGAAGTTAAAGAAAATCTCTTGTCTGATCTCTGAGCGCTAATTCTAAAAGTTTTAAATCTTTTTAGTTTTAATATTTCAAGAGCTTTCTTTTTAATTACTTCAATTTTTGGTTCACAAGCTTCAGCAAAACTAAAAGAAACAACACCAAAAATATTTTTCAAAGAATTTTCAATTTTCTTTTTGTTCTTTAAACTAACATCATTTAATTTAATAATAATTCTTCCAGAAATTCTTTTAACAAATTCAAAACTAGCTTTTGGCAAAGATTTTTTAATATTCTCAACCAGTTTCTCTTCAAAAAACTTCCTGTTTTTTCCTTTTAATGCTATTTCGTGATAATGACAGATAATAAAGCTCATGGTTTTACGATACAATAACTCCTCCGCCTAAAACCTTATTTCTCTCGTAAAAAACTGCTGACTGGCCTGGAGTAACAGCTTTTTGAGGCTTATCAAAAATTAAAACATACTTATTTTTAATCTTAGCAATTTTAGCTTCAGCCAGCTTCTGACGATAACGGATCTTGGCTTTAATTCCTAAAGGTAACTTTGGCTTTTTAACAATCCAGTTAACTTCTTTTAAGACTGCTTGATTCTGATACAAGTCTTTTTTATTCTTGCTCACAATCAAAAAATTTCTTTTCTTGTCTTTACCAACAACATAAAAAGGTCCTTTGGGAAGCTTAATTCCCCTTCTCTGACCAATTGTGTAAAACCACAGACCCTGATGTTCTCCTAGTACTTTTCCTTCAACATTAATAATCCTCCCTAGTTTTATCTTGAGATATTTTTTTAAAAATTCAGTGGTTGTTTTAGGAATGAAACAAGCTTCCTGGGATTCTGCAATATCAAAAACAGGCAATTTAAAATCTTTTGTCATCTTTCTGACTTCAGACTTCCTGTATCCTCCAACCGGAAATAGAATGTGTTTCAACTGGTTTTGATTCAACTTCCATAAAAAATAAGATTGGTCTTTTTCTTTATCTTTTGCCTTTATTAAATTTAATTCACTGCCCTGTTTTTTAAGACGAACGTAATGACCAGTGGCAATAAAATCAGCACCAAAATTTTTTGCTTTTTTAAGCAACAAACCAAACTTGATTTTTTTATTGCAGACAACACAGGGATTAGGAGTTATCCCATTTCTATAATTAAGTAAAAAATAATCAACAACATGATTTTTAAATTCTTTTTTAAAATCAATCACATGAAAAGGAATTTTCAAAATATCAGCAACTTTTCTTGCTCTTTTTTCTGGTTCTTTATTTGAATCATCCCCTGCCCATAACTTCATGAAAACCCCAATCACATCAAAACCAGCTTCTTTTAAAAGAGCTGCTGATATTGAAGAATCAACACCCCCTGACATTGCCACCATAACTTTTAAATTCTTTTTAATCATTATTTTTTAGATAATTCCTTGTATCTTTTCTCAATAATCTTTAATTCTTTCTTAATCCTTTCATGTTTTTTTTGAAGCTTTTTTGGTATTTCTTTCCTGTTTTTTTTCAAATAATCATAGATTGCTTCAGACAAAGCATCAATAGCTAAAACAGAACAATGAATCTTTATTGGAGGCAGACCTCCTAAAGTTTTAACAACATTGTCTTTGCTTATCTGAAGTGCTTTATCAATAGTTTTACCTTTTGCCAGATCAGTAACAACACTGCTTGTAGCTAAAGCTGCTACACAGCCAAAAGCTTCAAACTTAATGTCTTTTATTACATCTTTCTCAACCTTAATATATATGTGCATTACATCACCACACACTAAGTTACCCACCTTTCCTGTTCCGTCTGGGTTTTTAAACTTCCCAAAATTACGTGGTTTCTTGAAATACTCCATTGTTTTTTTTGTATACATTTGTGTCATAATTATTTTTTATAAGGTGAAATTTCTCTTAATTTTTCAACAATACCAGGTAAAACCTTTAAAACATAATCAATATCAGACTCTTTTGTCCATCTTCCCAAAGTGAATCTCAAAGAACCATGAATCTGATATGGTTTAAGTTTAATAGCTGTTAAAACATGGCTTGGTTCTAATTTATCAGAAGAACAGGCTGAACCAGTTGATGCAGCAACATCAGACAAATCAAGCTGAATTAAAAGTGATTCACCTTCAACAAAAGAAAAAGAAAGATTAGCATTATTCGGCAGCCTTTTTTCAGGATGGCCATTAAGTTTAACGTTTTTTATACTTCTTAAAATTCCTTTAATTAACTTATCTCTTAAATTTATCAGTCTTTTTGATTCTTTTTTCATTTCTTTTTTGCAAAGCAGGGCAGCTTTAGCAAAACCAGCAATACCAGCAACATTAACAGTTGCGCTTCTTAATCCTGATTCATGTCCGCCTCCGTGAAGCAGAGGTTCAATTTTTATTCCCTTTCTTACAAATAAACAGCCTACTCCTTTAGGACCATATAATTTATGGGCGCTGGCGCTTAATAAATCAATATTCATCTCATTAACGTTAATTGGAATTTTCCCAAAAGCCTGGGTTGCGTCAGTGTGAAAATAGACTCCTGCTTTCTTACAGACTGCCCCGATTTCTTTAATAGGCTGAATTGTTCCTATTTCATTATTAGCATGCATTACTGAAACAAGTATGGTTTCTTTTTTAATAAGCTTTTTAACTTCCTGGGGAGCAACCAGACCATATTCATCAACATTAAGTTTAGTTATTTCAAAACCATTTTTCTCAAGCCATTTTGCAGCCTCTATAACACAAGGATGTTCAATCGGAGAAATAATAATATGATTTCCCTTTTTTTTGCTGGCAAAAGCAATACCTTTTAAAGCTAAGTTATTACTTTCAGTAGCAGAACTTGTAAAAATAACTTCATTTGCTTTTGCGCCTATTAAATCAGCAATTATTTCTCTTGATTCTTCTAAAGATAATTTTGCTTCCTGTCCAAAACTATGAAGCGACATAGTATTTCCGAATTTTTCATCAAAATATGGAAGCATACTATTAATTACCTTTTTATCAACTGGAGTAGTAGCTCCATAATCTAAATAAATTTTTCTTTTTTTTGCCATATTTTTAAAAAATTATTATTTAATTAAATCAGCTAAGGTTATTGAATTCAAAGTAGAATTCAAATTATCTTGAACTTTTTTCCAAACAGTTATTGTCCTGCAGGTTTTTTTACGCGGGCAATAATATTTTTTTTCCTTTTCCGTTGCAATACATTCAACAGGAGCCATTGTTTCTTCAAGCACATTAATAACTTCTGATACTTTGATTTTTTGGGGTGATTTAATTAAAAAGTATCCTCCTTTAACTCCTCTTTTTGATTTAACCAACTTATTTTTTTCCAATTTTGAAACTATCTTTTCCAAATAATCAAAAGAAATGTTTTCTTTCTCAGAAATTTCTCTTAAAGAGCAGGGTTTGTCTTTATCAAATACACCTGCCAGATAAGCCATTGCTCTTAATCCATATTGTGATTTCTTAGAAATTCTCATGTTTAATTTATTATTAAAAACCGACAATATTTGTCGGTTTTAGAATATCATTAAAGAAAATTACTGTCAATAATCCTATAATTGAATTACAAATAATCCATTTTTTTGAATCTCTTTTTCTTGAGCAAAATCATTAAGCTTAAACTTTAAAACATAAGTAACTTTTTTTTCTATCTTTCTGCCAGTATAATTCTTTGTTTTAGGATTCCACTCTTCTAATATTAAGGTGTCTCCTTTTTTAATATTAAAGTCAGCCACCCTTAATTCAAAACGTTTTTTGCCAGAAGCTATTAAATCAAAATAATCTGGCCAAATTTTCTTTTTTATTACTACCATAAAAGTAGTTATTATTCCTGTTTTTCAATTGCGTCATAAGGACAGAGACTTTCTCCTCCGCACTCTTCTATCTGCTCTGAGTTTTTAATCTTTGATTTTCCATCATCGTCCCATTCTGCTCCATTTGGACAAGCTGAAATACAGAGCCCGCAGCTGATACATTTGTCTTTGTTAACTTTATAATTTACTGCCATATTTGAATTTAATTCTAGTTATTTTAGAAATTTCTCAACTTAATGCTTTTAAATGACCTTTGTTTATTTTACAAATTCTAATATTTTTGACATTAATTCAATTTGCTTGAAACGACCCAGACTACCTTTCAGACAATTTTTCTCTGAAAACTTTATTTCAGACTTTTTAAACTTAACTGGTAATTTACATATTAAAACAGGAATCAATTCTTTGCAATGTCTTTTAATCTTGCTGCAAGTTGAATGGTCAGCTGTTACAACAATACTTATATCTTTAAGGCTTAATAAAGGTTTAATATTTTTGTCAATTTTTTCAATAAATTTCTTTTTTCCCAAATAATTGCCGTCTTCTGATAAAATGTCTGCTGCTTTTATGTGACAGAAAATAAAATCATACTTTTTTAAATTTCTTTTAATACTAAGGACTTTCCCTTTTAGGTTTGTATCAATATTCCCGGTAGCCCCTTTAATATTAATCAAGTCCATTCCTAAAGCCTTAGCCACTCCCCTGTAAACATGACCAGCAGCAATACAAGCTGCTTTAAGATTGTGCTTTTTATAAAAGCCAGGAGTTTCTTTAAATTTGCCTGCCCCTCTCACCAATAAATAATTAGCAGGCAATAAACCCTGTTCTTTTCTTTTTTTATTTAAAGGATGATTTTCTAAAATCTGGTGAGCTCTTTCTAAAAACTTGTTTAAAACATCTGCTGTAAATTCAGCTTGTTTTGATTTTCCCAAAGCAATAATCTTTTTAACTTTTATACCTGTTTTTTTAATATCTCCTCCTCTAATTTTTTCAGAAAGATTCTTTCCCTTTAAAAGCAGAACTGCCCTATGCCCTAAAGAAGCAGTTATCTGAAACCTAATACCATTAATTTCTATACCAGCCAATGACTTAATTAAGGGTTCTGTATCAGCGATTCTTCCAGCCCTCCTGTCAATAATTTTAAGATTTTTATTAACAGTACCTAAATTTGCTCTTAAAGCTACTTCTCCTTTTTTAATCTTTATTCCCTCGCCAAGTGCTTCATAAACTCCTCTGCCCAAATAATAAACTGCTGGATTATAACCAAGTAAAGCCAAATGAGCACTGTCTGAACGGGGATATTTTTGCCAGGAAAAATAAAAAGGTTTAATTAATCCGCAAACCCCACTTGAAGCTAAACAATCTAAATTAGGAGTGCTGGCAGCTCCAAGAGGAGTTTTTTTACCTAATTCTTTAATAGGGCTGTCTCCTAAGCCGTCAATAATAATTAAAGCAATTTTCATTTTTCAAGTTCTTGTTCTATTTTTAATAATCTATTGTATTTTGCTATTCTTTCCTCCCCAACAGGAGCACCTGCCTTAATAAAATCAGCTTCAATACCCACAGCAAAATCAGCAATAAAATCATCGTTTGTTTCTCCTGACCTGTGAGAAACTATAATTTTGAAATTAAAATCTTTTGCTAGCTTAGCTGCCTGAAGAGCTTCAGAAACTGTTCCAATTTGATTAATTTTCAAAATCATCCCATTAACAGCTTTTCTTTTTTTTGCTTCTTTTATCCTTTCTGAGTTTGTGACTAATAAATCATCTCCAATGATTAAAATTCTTTTACCAAGCTTTCTTTTAATTTCTTTAAATCCTTGCCAGTCGTCTTCAGCAAAAGGGTCTTCTAATCCTGAAATTGGATATTTTGAAATTAAATCTGAATAATATCTTATTAAACCTTGTCTTGTAAAAATACCTGTATTTAATTCATATTTTCCATTTTTAAAAAATTGTGATGAAGCTATATCTAAAATAATCTTTATCTTGTTTTCATAACCCAGACTTTCTGAAGCCTTTAAAATAAAATTTATTGCCTGTTCTGGAATTGTGAAAGGAGGAGCAAATCCTCCTTCGTCTCCGACATTAATAGCCAGTTTTCCGTATTTTTTAGAAAGAAGTTTCTTTAACTGCTGATATATTTCAGAAATAATCTCCAGTTTTTTAGAAAAAGATGTTTCTTCTACAGCAACCATAAATTCCTGAACATCTAATCCGCTTCCGGAATGAACTCCTCCATTAATAACATTAAACAAAGGATCCGGCAGTCTTGGTTTTTTAACTGATATTTTATATAATTTTTTTGCAATTTCATTTATATATTTAAAAAGCTCTAATTTTTTAGAGCCTGCTCCAGCACGACATACTGCTAATGATACTCCGCAAATCGCATTAGCACCTAAACTGGATTTATCTTTAGTTCCGTCAAGCTTAATCATTAAATCATCAATTTTTTTTTGTGAACCCGGGTCTCTGCCAACAATTTCAGGAGCAATAATTTTATTAATATTATCTACTGCTTTTAAAACACCTTTTCCTAAATATCTTTTTTTATTATCTCTTAATTCCTTTGCTTCGTATTTTCCAACTGAAGCGCCTGAAGGAATAGAAGAAACAAAAACGCCTTTACTTGTTTCTATACTAACTTCAACAGTGGGATTTCCACGGGAATCCAAAATTTCCCTTGCTTTTACATCTCTGATTTTGGAGTTTTTCATGTTTTTTAAAACAAAACTGGTATTAACTGTTCCAGTTTAATAATTGTGCAGGTTTTTATTGCCTTGTTAAATAATCAAAAACAGCTAAAGCTGCTTTTGCCCCTTCACCGCAGCTAATTATAATTTGTTTGAATTTTCCAGTATCAACATCACCAGCAGCAAAAAGGCCTGGTGTTTTTGTCTGAAAAGTATCAAAAGCAACCTTTATCTCTCCTTTTTTATTAAAATCAACCAAGTGATTAACAAATGAGGATGCAGGTTGAGAACCTATTTCAACAAAAACTCCTTTTACTGATAAAGTTCTTTCTTCTTTATTTACTCTGTCTTGATAAATAATTGAATTAACAAATTCATCCCCTTTAATTTCTTTTAATTGAGCATTGGTTATTATTTCTATTTTTTTAATTCGCCCTACTAAATCCTGATTTTCTCTATCAGCCCTAACTTTAGAATCATATTCTAAAATATATATTTTCTTTGCCCAATTTTTTAAAAATAAAGCTGATTCAAAGCCAGAATTACCTCCTCCTATTATAGCCACCTCTTTGTCAGCAAATAATGGACCGTCACAAACAGCACAATAACTTACTCCTTTTCCTATAAATTCTTCTTCTCCAGGAAGCTTTAATGGCCTTGGATCAGTGCCTGTAGCAATAATAATGGTTTTTGATTCAAATTTCTCCTTATTATCAGTCCAAACTAAAAAAGAACTGTCTTTTTTGTCTACTCTTGTAACTTCATTCATTTTAATATCTATATCCTGCTTTTCTAAATGTTCTTCAAATCTACTAATCAGTTCAAGTCCTGAAATCTCTTTAAATCCAGGATAATTTCCAATAGGAACAGCTTTTTTGGCAATTTGTCCTCCAAAATTTTTTGTAATTAAGAGTGTATTTAGTTTTTGTCTAGCTGCATAAATACCGGATGTAATACCAGCCGGACCTCCACCAATTATAATTAAATCGTACATAGCCCAAATATTAATCTTGAGATGTTTTTCTTCTTAAAAATGCAGGTCTTTCCCAAAGCTTTTCTTTAGAAACTATTTCAGCCTCTTCTTCTTCCATTTCTTTTTTAATCTGTAAAGCATTTTTTCTTATTTTTACATTTTCTTTTTGTTCAACAGGTTGAACTAAAGATAACGGGGTTTCTAAAACTCTTACTGATTTGGGAGACTTAATCTTTTTAATTTTAACTTTTATTTTTTTTACCTTTTTTATTCTTTTCATTTTTACTTTTTCCTCTTTCCTTGCTTTAGATTCGGTTAAAACTTTAACTTTTTCTTTGCTCTTTTTAATAAGACCTATTTCATTACAGCCAGTACCCAACAAAGTTATTTTAATTCTTGGATTTTTGCTTTCTCGAGAAACACCAAAAATAATTTTTGCTTCTTTACTTGCCAGATTGGAAATGGTTTCAGCAATCTGATTAACCTGAAGCAAAGAAAGGTCTTTCTGGCCTGAGATATTGAATAAAACTCCTTTAGCTCCACTAATACCATAAGAATAAAGCGGGTAATTTATTATTTTATCAAGCGCATCTTTGTCATCATCTTTTGAAAGTTCCATTGAGTTTAGATAAGTTAACTTTCCCCTGCCATCAAAAATAGTTCTTAAATCAGCAAAATCAATATTAATTAATCCTGGCTTATATATTATCTTAATTAAACTCTGAATACTATTTGATAAGTTCCTGTTAATAGCTGATAAAGCTTTTTTAAGAGGTGCACTTCTATCAATGATCTGAAAGATTCTTTCATTGGGAATAATAGAAAAAGCATTTAATTCTGTACTCAAGCTTTCTAAAGATTTTCTGGCAGTTTCTATTTTTTTATCTCCTTCAAAATTAAAAGGTAGGGTAAAAATACCATAGGTTAAATTATTTAGACTTTTTGATAGTTTTGCAAAAATTGGTGCTGCCCCAGAGCCCAGTCCTCCTCCCAAACAAGAAACTAAAATAATAAAATCCTGATCTTTTAATATTTCCTTAATCCTATCTCTTTCGTATCTAGCAGCTTCTTCACCTATACTAGCATTCATGCCAGTACCCAATCCATAAGTTAAAGATTCACCAAACTGAAACTTTTTAACTTTTTTAGATAATGAACTTAAAGCTTTAATGTCTGTATTTGCTGCGTAAAAAGAAGCTCCTTTTATTTTTTGAGCAATTTCAGAAACTATAGAACCTCCGCCACCACCGATACCAATCAGCCTGATTTTTATTTTTTTTATTGGTTTTCCATCCTCTTCAAACCCGGTTTTTCTAGGTCTTCCTCTTTTTCTAGGTCTTCCTCTTTTTCTAAGCATGCCTATTTTTTTTGGTCTTCCTCTTTTTCTAGGTCTTCCTCTTTTTCTTTTTAAGGTAGTTTTTTTACGCTTATTTATTTTTTTTCTTCTTGCCATTGTTTAAGTATAAGATTTTCACTATAAATGGTCAAATTGATAATAATTATATCAAGTTTTAATAAAAATAAAAATAAAATGCTTTACGTTTTTGATTTTTGGAATAAAAAAAAGACTTTTTTTTAGTAAAAAGTCATAAAGTCATTTACCGCTTGACAAAATCCTAAGGAAAAAGATATCCTAAAAACAAAATATAAAAGTGAAGAAGCTGCTATCAGACGAACAAAGAAAAAAAGAAATAGAACATTTAAAAAAGGTGAGGGATATTATATTAGACTTATGCGTTTTAGAAGGGAAAGGGGGTAAAGGCGAATACCTAAAAATCCTAAACAATAAAATTGAGGAATTACAAAAGGGTTCTTGCGGTAAAATTTAATTAAGCAGAAGGTTGTTTATCTATCCTTCTTTTTTTTATGAGCTGATATTAGAATCTGTCTTATAAAATAAAAAAAAGCGGGTGGATATAACAACCGCACCGCCGATTATTCTATTCTAAAGAACTATTTATTCATAATCATAAGATTCATTCCATATCTTTTTATTGTTTAAAAAAACGATTGCTTCTTTATGCGGATAGCCGTGCACTCCAATCTTACCCTCTATGATAAGACTAAACTTATCATTTCTGTCTACTATATTTACCGCTAAATCATCTATATACTTTTTCATCCCAATAATTATTTTATTCAGAAAATCTGTTTTTTTTACCAATTTTTATTTCACCTCTTTTTTTTATTAAAAATAAAAACCTCTTTTTGAAAAGAGGTTGGTCAAAAGATATTTTAAAACCGCAAAACCAACCCCTTAAAAAAAGGTTGTAGTTGTGGTAATGGTAATATCTTTAAGAAAATAACGTATATTCATAACTTGGCTCTTTTATATAAGACGATTTTTTTACTATTTTATTACACTTAATAACAATAAAAAAAGTATCTCGGTCTATATATTAAACTGGCTGTTGGAGAGCCAGGATTCGAACCTGGAATTTTCACGTCCAGAGCGTGACGTCTTACCATTCGACTACTCTCCAATATTAAACCTTTAAATAACGTTTGATTGCAATACTGCTTGAGAATGTTCCTAATCCTACACCAGTAACAAGCTGTAGGAATAATAAAGCCCAGAAATTACTTACAAATATATTAAATAAACTAAATCCATAGAAAAAATTCTCTATACCAGGACTTAAAGACCAGCTTAACAGGCTGAAAAGAAAAAGACAAATAAAAGTAGCAATCAGCCCAGAAATTGCCCCCTGAACCAGGAAAGGTCCTTTAATTGAATTATTAGAAGCACCAACAAGCCTCTGAATCTTTATCTCCTTACTAGAATTATAAATAGACAATCTAATAGTATTAAAAGCAACTAAAACTGCTATTAACATTGAAGCGATTGAGATGAAAATCCCGATTCTAGTAACAGAAGAACTTAGAGAAGAAACTCTTTCAATAATTGATTTGCGTTCATAAAAATCAATTTTTTCAATCAAATCCTGAAAATCAGCGGTCTCTAAAAAACTAGAAACTGCTCCATACTGGCTTGGCTCCCAGGCCTTAATACTTAAAGAGGCTAAAAAAGGATTTCTTCCCACTTCCTCAACTGATTCTATTAAGGTAGGGTCTTTTTCATGCCTTTCAATAAATTCTACTAAAGCCTGGTCTGATGAAATATATTCTACTTTTTTTACTTCTGGAAATTTAGCAATTTCTTTTCTAATACCTAATATATCATCCTCATCTGCTTGTTCTGTAAAATAAACTGAAATGTCAATTTTTTCTTGGGCGCTTGTAATAATAAAGCTGCTCAGATTTGTAAAAAGAAAGAGAGAACTAACCAAGCTGATTGCTAAAAACAAAATAAAGATTGTTGCTAAAGCAACTTCTTTGTCCCGTGAAAAAATCTGCCAGCCTGCACGAAATATTCTTTTAATTGAAAAAATCATGTTCTAATTAATAATTAGTATTTTAATTTAAAGTATGAATCTTCCTCTTTTTTCATCCCTTATAATTCTTCCTTTTTCCAAAGTAATTACTCTTTTTCCCAATTTATTAATGACTTCCCTGTCATGAGTAGACAAAACAACAGTAGTTCCCATTTTATTTATTTTAAGCAAAAGTTCTATTATGTCTAAAGTATGATATGGGTCTAAATTTCCAGTTGGTTCATCCGCTAAAATAACTCCAGGCCTGTGAATTAAGGCTCTGGCAATAGCTGCTCTCTGCCGTTCTCCTCCAGAAAGCTGGGCTGGAAAATTATTGGCCCTGTCTTTTAGGCCAACTATTTCTAAAATTATTGGTACAGCTTTTTTAATCTCTTTATCTGAAGCTCCAATCACTTCTAAAATATAGGATATATTTTCGTAAGTTGTTTTTGAAGGAAGCAATTTGTAATCCTGAAAAACTGCTCCTATTTTTCTTCTTAAATACGGTAAATCTTCTGGTTCTATTTTATGAACATCCTGCTCTTTAAAAAAAACTCTGCCTTTTGTCGGCTTTTCTTCAGCTAAAAGAAGTTTTAAAAGAGTTGTTTTGCCAGCCCCTGATTTTCCTACAATTGAAACAAAATCCTTTGGTTTTATTTCAAAAGAAACATCTGCCAAAGCTATTGTTGGTTTAAAGCCAGAAACATGACAAGGATAGATTTTTGTAATATTTTCAAACTTAATCATCACCTTTTAAACGAATTTCTGCTTCAATGAATTCATCTAAATCACCATTTAATACTTGTTCAATTTTAGCAGTTTCCTTTTCAGTTCTTAAATCCTTTACTAATTTATATGGATGAAGAACATAGCTTCTGATCTGATTTCCCCAGCTCGCAGATATCTTTTCTCCTTTAATTTTTGAAACCTTTTGTTTCTGGTTTTCTTTATAAAACTTGTGAAGTCGGGAATAAAGAAGCTCAGTTGCCTTTTTTTTATTACTAGCCTGAGATCTTTCTGATTGGCAGGCAGCAATAATTTTAGTTGGCAGGTGTGTAATTCTAACTGCTGTTTCACGTTTATTAACATACTGACCGCCTGGACCAGAAGCTCTGAAAACTTCAATTTTTAAATCTTCAGGCTTTACCTGTATATCTTCCAATTCTTCAATCTTAGGCATCACTTCAACCAAAGCAAAAGAAGTATGTCTTATTCCTTTGGCTGAAAAAGGAGAAATTCTGACCAATCTATGAACTCCACTTTCTTTTTTTAAAAAACCATAAGAAAACTTTCCCTTGATTTCTAAAGTAACTGATTTAGTTCCAATTCTTCCTTCAGGACCTCCAGCTTCAGCAAAAGATTGATTCAGGATTTTAGTTTTAAATTTTTTATTCTCGCAATATCTTTCATACATTCTAAGCAGCATTGTTGCCCAATCCTGGGCATCCTGACCTCCAGCTCCAGAATAGATTGATAAAATTGCATTTCCTCTATCGTATTTCCCTAAAAAAAGAGTTTGAATTTCTTTTTCTTTTAATCTGCCTTCAATCTCTTTAATATCTTCTTCGTTTTTTAATTCCTCTATCTCTTTTTTTAACTTATCAAATTCAGCTAATTCTTGCGTTATTTGACTGGTTTTTTGGGTTATTTTTACTGCTTTTTCCTTATCCTGCCAGAGATTTGGGTCTTGAACCTGTTTCTCTAATTCTTTTAAATTCTTTCTTTTGTTTTCAATGTCAAAGCCAGTCCATCAATTGATGGAGTTTAATTTTTAAATCTTCAATTCTCTCGTTTAAGTTTTCCATATTGAAAATAATAACATAAATCTGCTTAAAATAAAAGAAAATTACTTGAGCCAGTGGTCAGGATTGAACTGACGGCCTAGCGCTTACGAAGCGCTTGCTCTGCCAACTGAGCTACACTGGCAAATATCAAGCAGGTGACGGGAATCGAACCCGCGTAACTTGCTTGGGAAGCAAGCACACTGCCATTATGTTACACCTGCGCATTATTTTTGCTAGTCTTTGTTAATTATTTTATTAAAAAAATCTTTAACAACTTCCAGTATTTCCTGAATAAAACTTTTTTCTGAAACAGTTTCTTCTTTCTGTGCACTTTCCGGACCTAAAACCACAACTTGTTGTTCCCCTTCTTTCACATATCCCTGTTCTCTCACCCTCTCCTCCCAGTAAACATCTTTCTGAGTTTCTGAAATGCCTGCTTCCAGTCTTTGTTTTTCATTCTCAAGCATCTGGATTTCTTCTGTCAAACTTTCAATTCTTTTACTTAACTCCCCTCTTTTTTTAATAATCCTATAATTTGAAATTATTAAATAACTTATAAAGAATATAAATAAAAGCACAAATATGACTTGGAAAAACAAATCTTCTCTTCTTGAACCAGACTTTTTTTGTCTTTTAGATTTTGCTATCATAAACTAATCTTTGCTTTATGAAAAAGAAACAAACTCGAAAAATATTTAAAACAATGTGGATTTTTCTGGTAGTCTTGATCGTTTTAAGTATGGTTTCATTTCTGATTGCTCCTCTTTTATAATGCTAATAAAATTTTAGCAAGCAGGTCAACTCTATTAACTTTCTTTAAATATCTCTAAAAATACTTTTGAGGGGATGCTTACTTGTCCCCTTATCTTCAGTTTTTTCTTACCTTTTTTTTGTCTTTCAAGCAACTTTCTTTTTCTTGTTACATCACCTCCGTACAAAGGAGCAGTAACATCTCTTCTTCTTGCTTTTATTGTTTCTCTGGCAATTATTCTTCCTGAAATTACTGCCTGAACAGGAACAGAAAAAAGCTGGGGAGGCAAGACTTCTTTTAATTTTACAACTATCTTTCTTCCTTGTTTATAGGCTTCGTCCTTTTCAACAATCTTTGAAAGAACATCTTCTTTTTTTCCTGCAATTAAAACATCAAGTTTAACCAAGTCAGCAGGCCTATAGCCCAAAACTTCGTAATTCATTGAAGCAAAACCTTGGCTTACTCCTTTTAATTTATCAAAAAATCCAACAACTATTTTCCGCAAAGGGATTTCATAAATTAAAATTAATTTTTCCTGGCTTAGATATCTTGTTTCAATCTGATTTGCCTTTGAATCTTTTAATAGTCCTGAAACAGCTCCTAAATAATTAAGAGGAGTAATAATTTCTAATTTCACCCAAGGTTCTTGAGCTTGTTTAATTTCCACTCTCTCTGGCCAATCTCCAGCAGAATAAATAAATCTTTCATTGCCTTTTCTATTAATTACCTTGTAAACAACAGAGGGGACAGAAATAATTAAGTTTAAATCAAACTCTCTTTTCAGGCGTTCACAAATTATTTCAGCATGAAGACTGCCTAAGAAACCACAGCGGAAGCCTCTGCCTAAAAACTCTTTTCTTTCTCTTTCAAAAACAAGCGATGCATCGTTTAATTTTAGCTTTTTTAAAGCTTCCTGGAGCATCTCAAAATCATTCGGGTCTTCAGAATAAATAGAAGCAAAAACCATTGGTCTAGGTTTTTTATAGCCTGGCAAAGCTTTTATTTGCTTTGTTTTTATACTAGTCATTGTTTCACCAACCCTGATATTCGCAAACTCTTTTACTCCTGTAGCAACATATCCAATCTCACCTGCTTTAATCTCCTGACAAGGCTTTAATTCTGGTGAAAAATATCCGACTTCTTTAACTTGAGTTTCTATTTTCCCCTGAATCAAATAAATCCTATCGCCAGCTTTAACTTTCCCATCAAATAATCTTACATAAACTATAACGCCTTTGTAGGCATCGTATTTTGAATCAAAAATTAAAGCTTTTAATGGTTTGCTCTCATCTCCTTTTGGCGGAGGAACTTTATCAACAACAGACTGCAAAATATTTTCAACATTAGTGCCTTTTTTCCCTGATATTGCAAAAATCTCATCTTTAGAAACATTAAGTATCTTTGAGATATCTTTTTTTGTTTCTTCAACCTGAGCATGGACAAGGTCGATTTTGTTTGCTGCTGAAATAATAATTAAGTTTTGTTTTTGAGCTAAATCCAAATTAGCCAAGGTTTGAGCCTGAATTCCTTTTGTTGCATCAACAAGCAAAATCCCTCCTTCAACCGCTGTTAAACTTCTGGAAACCTCATAATTAAAATCAACATGACCAGGCGTGTCTATTAAATTAAGAACATAGCCTTTCCAATTCATTCTTACTGGCTGCATTTTAATGGTGATTCCTTTTTCCCTTTCCAGATCCATCATGTCTAAGAATTGAGAGTGCATCTTTTCTTTGGGAATAGTGCCGGTAATCTCTAAAAACCTATCAGCTAAAGTTGATTTTCCATGGTCAATGTGGCTAAAAATAATAAAGTTTCTAGTATTATTCATAATCATCAACTCTAGGCAAAAACTTGTTTAAAAACAATGTCTTAACGCTTTGAACTTCAGCTGAACCAAAGATAAAAGTAATAATCAAATAAGCTGAAAAACCAATAAAACTAATAAGGATTAACTGATAAAGTTCAGAATCTATTAGTTTAATTCGCAAGAAACTGAATTGAACAATAAATATCATTAAGATGCCTGCAACCAAAATCTTTAAAAGTGAAATAAGAATTTCTTTTGCCCCAAAATCACCAATTCTTCTTTTAAGAAAAATCAAAAATAAACAAAACTCTAAAGCAAGACTTATTAAATAGGCTAAAGGAAAGCCCAAAACAGAAATATCACTAACTTGATAAAGGGAAAAGTTTTTAATTAAAAAATCTTTTAATCCTGCTGCCTGCAAAGAATCTGGTTTTAAAGCATTGGTTAAAAGTAAGCTAAAAATAATATTTACAATTACAAAAATAACAGCAAGAAAAGTTGGTGTTTTTGTGTCTTTGAAGGAAAAGAATGCTCTGAAAAATAAAGGTCTGAGTGATGCAAATAAAATCCCAAAACAGAAGAGCCCTACACTGGCGCTAACAAGCTGTGCTGCTTCAGCGCTGAACTGACCGTGTCTTAAAATAAGATTAATTATTTGATTTCTTAAAATAAACATTAAAATAACTACTGGCAGAGCCAAATAAATAATCTGGCGGAAAACCAAAGAAAAGCTCTTAATAAATTTTTCTTTTTTATTTTCTGACCAAGCACGAGATAATTCTGGAAAAACTGCTGTTGCAAAAGAAATACCAATAATTGCAATTGGGAAAAGGCGGATATTATTAGCGAAATTAAAAACTGAAATAGAACCAACAACTAAAGTTGAAGCAATGGCATTAATGATAATTGTATTTATCTGCAGGCTGGAAACTCCAAAAGCCCTAGGAATCATCAGCAAAAACACTTTTTTAATCTTTGGATCTTTGAAATTAAAAACTGGGCTATACCTAAACCCGCAGTTTACTACTGAAGGAATCTGGATTAAGAAGTGCAACAATGCTCCAACAATAACTCCTAATATTACCCCTAATATTCCTAAGTATGGAGAAAGAAATAGAATACCAAAAATGATTGACAGATTATATACAATTGGAGCGAAGCTATAAATTAAAAATCTGTGAAAGTATTGAAGAATGCTGGAAAAAATTGAACTCAATCCAAAAAAAATCGGACTCAAAAGCATTAATCTTGTTAAAAGTATTGTTTTATTTATCTGCCAGTCATTAAAACCAGGAGCAATGAGTTTTGTAATATATGGAGTGAATATTAAAAGAATTAAAGATAAACAAACCAGTAAAAATAAAAAGATATTCAAAGTGTTTGATGTAAACTCCCAAGCTTCATCAGAATCTTTTGAAAAATACTCTGAAAACAAAGGCAGGAAAGCAGCAACAATTCCTCCTAAAATAAATATTTGATACACAAAATCAGGAATCTTAAAAGCAGCAAAATACACATCAAGCTCCAACCCAGCTCCAAAATTCCTAGCCAAAAGCCAATCTCTAATAAGTCCTAAAAATCTGCTCATTAAATGAGATGCAGCTAAAATCACTGCAGCAAAACCCACTCTTTTTGTTTGATGATTTAAAAAATTTAAATTCATATATCTTGTTGTTCTATAAGGCTATTTTACACAAATTATCTCATTTGACAAAGTTTATTAAAATTAGTAGAATATATTTATCCTAACAAGTCGGGTAATCGCTCTTTATTGAAAAATAAAGGGAGGAAAGTCCGAACACTTACTCTCCATTTACTGGGGGTTAAAAAGGTAGCGGCTAACAGCCGTCACTTCGGAAAACATAACTGAAGTAGAGGTGCGAGCAGAGACGTGCAAGACCGAAAGGTCAAGCATCCCGTTTTACGGGCTAGTCCTATAGCAATATAGGAGTGAAACGGCTAAATCCTTACCAGGTGCAAGAACAAATCCTTTGGCTTTTGTTAAAGGAAAAAGTAGTTCGCATGAGCCCTGAAGCAATTCAGAGCCAAGATAAATGATTACTTAAAACAGAATTCGGCTTATGGACTTGTTAGGATAAACAAAAATCCGTCAATGAAGGCGGGTTTTTGTTTTTTAGAAACTGCACCTTAAATTAAAACAATTTTTGTTTCTTAGCTTTTTCATCTAAGACCTGGTTAACTAAAGAATCTGTCAGCTTATTTTTAGCTCTTGAAATATAGCTGAACTTAACTTTTTTAAAGTCAAGTTTTAAATTCCAGAGTTCAAGAAACAATTTTTGAATTCTTTTGTTGCTAATTTTGTATTTTCCATTTAACTGCTTAACTAAAAATTCTGAGTCAGATTTCAACTCAATTTCACTGACTTTTGCCATTTTTTTTCCAAATAAAAGTTTAAATTTTTTCAAGGCGAATATGACAGCCATATATTCAGCTTCATTGTTTGTAAACTTATCACCTAAATAATGAGAATATTCTTTAAAGACTTGTTTTTTTTCGTTAAAAAAAGCTACTCCAATTGCCGCAGGACCTGGGTTGCCCCTTGCCCCGCCATCAGTATAAATTGTTATTTTTTTCATAAGTATTTTTCAATGTTTTTAATTAAACAATTTCTAAATTTCTCCAGATTTTCATTCTCAATTCTGAAGCCAGAAGCCTGGGCATGACCGCCATAAGTAATTACATACTCTTTGCAATGTTCCATTAATGATACGCTATCAATATCAGAAGTAGACCTTACTGTACCCTGACTCTCATTTTTTAATTTCTTGAAAATAAAAACTGGTTTTCTGAATGCATTGCATAATAAAGAAGCAACAGGTGAAATTATTGTAAAATCCCAGTCTGAACCTCCTTCAAAAATGATTGGCAAATTGCTTTTTGAATTCTTTAATTTTATTATTGAGACAATTCTTCTGATTGCTAATTTTCTTTCTTCATTCTTCACCCGAAGATCTGGAATTATTGCTTTAACCTCTTCTAAAGATGAGTTTGTTAAAATTCTGAAAGCAACAGGAAGACCATTTTGAACATCACGCACATTTAAAAGGGAAATGATTTTTGAGACTTTCTGGCGGGAATCATATTCTTTTAAAAATTTAGTTTCAAAAAAAACTTTAATCCCTGGACGCCAGGAATTCTCAATATCAAACAACCCTTCTTCAATAAATATTTTATTCTCGTCAACCTGAGGCATCATATCAGCAATAGTAGCTAAAGCAACTAGTTCCATAAAGCTTTTTCTTAAATTAGTGCTCATTTTGTTTTTTAACAATAATTCTGTAAGTTTGAAAACAATACCTACTGCAGCAAAATCTTTAAAAGGGTAATTGTCGCTGGCCTGTTTTGGATCAACAACAATATCAGCTTCAGGTATTTTTCCTAAAATTTTGTGGTGATCAATTACTATTACATCAAAGCCAATTTTCTTCGCTAATTTTATCTCTTTAAAGTTGCTAATTCCGCAGTCTAAAGCAATTAAAAGTCCTGGTGAAAATATTTTTAGTTTTTTTAAAGCTTGCTCTGTTATTCCATAACCTTCATGCTCTCTGTCTGGAAAATAAACTGCAGATATTTTAGCTCCTAAAGTTGTAATCGCTTCTTTTAATACAATCACTGAAGCTGCTCCATCCAAATCATTGTCACCGTAAAGAATAATATTTTCTTTATCTTTTACAGCTTTCAGAATTCTATTGGCTGCTTTTTTTAAATTCTTAATATTCATATTGTCAGTTTTTTAAAGCTTTGATTCCAGCTAATCTTTCTCCTGCTAAAAATTCTAACGTTGCTCCTCCGCCAGTGGAAAGGAAATCAAATCTCTTTTTAAAATGAAATTTGTTAATAGCCATAAGAGTCTCTCCACCGCCAGCAACTTTAAAAGCAGAATTATTACTGACAATTGCTTCTAAAACTTGTTTTGTTCCTTTTTCAAACCTTTTGTCCTCATACATGCCTAAAGGCCCATTCCATAAAATTGTCTTAGCCTGCTTGATTATTTCAGTGAAAACTTTAATTGTTTCTGGCCCAATATCATAAATATCTTCCTCTCTTTTTACTGTTCCTATTGCCCTTTCTTTTAAAGAATTTTTTGCTTCTTTTAAAGTAATAATAGCGTCTAAAGGCAAATGAACCTTTAAATCTGTTAAATCAATTTGAGACACAGACTCTTCTTTATCAAATTTTCTTTGTTTTAATATTCCTTTCTGGGCTAAAATTGTTTCACCAATTTTACTTCCTAAAAGCAGATAATCGCTTTTTTTCAGAAGATTAAGAATTGTTTTTATTTTTGTTTTTACTTTAATTCCTCCAATTATAACCACAAAAGGACGTTCGGGATTTTCTAAAATTTTTGACAAAACCTCTAATTCTTTTTCAAACAAAAAACCAATAGTACCAGGCAAGTATTTCGGGATAGAAACAATTGAAGCATGCTTCCTGTGAGAAACAGAAAACGCCTCATTTATAAAGATATCTCCTAATTGTGAAATCTTCTTAGCAAATTTGTTGTCATTTTCTTTTTCTTCTTTATGGAATCTCAAATTCTCCAGTAAAGCAACTTGTCCAGGCTTTAACTTTTCAATTTTTTCCTGACCGCTCTTTTCAAGGTAATCAGTGATAAATTCTATTTTTTGATTTAAGAGCTCATTTAATTTTGAAATAATCAAATTCAAGCTGTGCTTTTCGTATTTTGTCTCCAGATGGCTCATTAAAATAACTTTTGCATTTTGCTTTATTAAATATTTAATAGTCGGAACAGCTTCTCTAATTCTGAAATCATCTAAAATTTCCCTATTTTGGGAAATAGGAACATTAAAATCGCACCTTAAGAGAACGGTTTTATTTTTTAAATCAAGGTCAGTTAACTTTTTCATTCTTCTTTTTTAAGCGCTTTTGCTAAACTCTTTTTTAATTCTTTAATATCAACAATCTTCCTCTCTCTTTTTGGTTTTTCTTTTTTAGGAATTTTCTTTGAAGCTGAAAAAGAAACTGGTTCTGTGTCTTTTACTTCTTTTAATGAAAAACTATTCTTCTCTTTTTCTTCCTTTAATTTTTTAAGACACGGCTTACAATAAACAGGCCTTCCTTCTTCTGGTTTGAAACTTAATTTTATGTTTTTTCCGCAAGAAGAACATACTGCATCATACAATAGAGACTGCTCTGATTGAAAAGTTTTGGGCAGTTCCACACCTCCCATCCAGCGCTTGATTTTTTCTTCAACAACATCTCTTTTAATACCATATCTTTCTCTTGTAAGCCTGATGATTTTTTCTTTGTGTGAATCTTCAAGTTGCTCGTAAGGCTCAAGAGTATTAGATGAGAAAGGCCTTCCTGCTATTCCATCAATCACTAATTTTATATAAATATTGTATTTAGCTAAATTAACCAAATCTTCTGCTAAAATATCTGGTACAAATTCTTTTTCCAGATATTCAGCATCTTCTGCTCCCACTCTAAAAACAATAAGAGTGCCAACATTGCCAAAAACAGCATCTCTTACTTTAGAACTCCTTCCTAAGGCTGTCATTTCTTCCAGCTGGGCCATATACTGATTAGCTAAAATCAAGGATAATCTATATTTTCTTGCCTCAGACAAAACATTGGCAAAAGCTTCAGTTGCAAAGTTTTGAAACTCATCAACATATAAAAAGAAATCTTTTCTTTGCTCTTCGTCTATATCAACTCTTGACATTGCTGCTAACTGCAACTTGGTAATAAGAAGCGCTCCTAAAAGCCTTGAATTTTCTTCTCCAATCCTTCCTTTTGAGAGATTAACTATAAAAATCTTTTTTTCATCCATTATTTTCCTCATATCAAGCTTTGATTTTACCTGTCCAACAATATTTCTAATTAAAGGATTGGAAATCAATTGTCCAATTTTATTCTGAATAGCAGCAGTTGCTTCAACCTCATATCTTTGAGTGTAGCGGGCAAATTCATTATTCCAGAAAGACTTAACCATTGGGTCTTTTACTTTTTCAATAATCTTTTTTCTGTATTCAGGTTCAGCCAGCATTCTATTAATTCCTAAAAGAGTTGAGTTGGGATCTTCTAAAAGCGCTAAAATAGAATTACTTAAAATATATTCCATTCTTGCTGACCAGACATCAGGCCATATCTTTTTAAACACTTCCATCAGGCCTGAAGCAACCAAGTGTCTGTACTCAGGCGCAACTTTTTCCATCACATTAAAAGGCATTGGGTAGTTTAAGTCAGCTGGATTAAAATATATTACATCATTAATCCTTTTTGCAGGAATGAAATTTAACAACTTCTCAGCAGCTTCTCCATGAGGATCAATAATACCAATCCCTCTTCCTGCCCTGATATCCTGAATAGCCATATTCTCTAAAAGCACTGTTTTGCCCATGCCTGTTTTTCCAATAATATAAATATGCCGACGCCTGTCATCGGTTTTTATTCCAAATCTTTTTCTTTGATTTCTAAAAGTAGTTTCTCCTAATAGAATTATTTCTTGATCTTTTTCAGCCATAATTACTCTGTTGGTAAAATAGGAGGCGCAGTTCTCTTTGACTCAACTCTTTGAACAGTAGGCACTGGTGATGTTTTCCAAGAGGGAAAATGAAATAAAGAAGCTAATTCCTCTGTGTTTAACATAAACTTTATTTCTTTTGAAGGCGTTCTCGGAAAAAGAGGAGCAAGTCTGCTTACATAATTTCTAAACATTCTTCTGTTCCTTAAATAAAGTCTTCTCGGAATCAACTTATTAATAGGTAAAAATCTTCCTCTTTTAACCTTACTTATGGTTGGACCAAAAGGAACTAATTGATTAAGGTTTGAAGTTGCATAACTGCCGAAAAAAGAAAAACCTATTCTGAAATTCCCTTTGTTAAAAACATCACGTTTGCCAAGAAAAATAAATCTAATATTAGTACTGAAAATTGGTTTTGAAATCTTTTCCTCTATAGCAGACAATACTATTCTTTCTCCTGGAGTAAGCTTCATTTCAGGAGGAATAATTGGCTGTTCTTCGGGTTTCTTTTCTTCAGGAGTTTTACCGGTTAAAAGAAGTTCTGTTGCTTCCAGAATAATTGGTTTTGCTCCTGCTGGTGTTTTTACTTCTCTTCTGGCCAGCTTATCTCTTTCTTCTTGAGCTTGTTTAATCCATTCCGCGGCTGAGTCTTCAGATATTGGTGAACATGCTATTTGAATCCAGAATTGCTCCCCTGGCTTTACTTTTGAAAAACCTTCCAAAAGAGTTGCCACTGGGTCAACTATTTTTTCCTCAAATCTTTCTTTTTCTGTTTCAAATTTTTTATAAGTGCCGATTGGATAAAAATCCTTCTTAACTAATTTATAATCTGTTGCCCACATATTCCACTCATTATTAGGAAGGTCTTGGGGAACGTTTTTTGCATAATCAACAGCAGTAGTAATTTCTGCTTCCGGGTATTGGGCATAAATACTTGACTCAACTGCATCCCTGTAACCGTTGTGACATCTGACATAAAAATGAATTTCACCGCCTAAAGAAACAATTTCAAAAATAATGCTTGTTTGAACCTGACCATCAATGTTTCTCTCCCACCAATCAGGAGGATGATAAACAACGCCATGAATACTATTAAAAACATCTTCCATTGCCCTGATTGGCTTCAGAGTTTGTTTTGGCAGCTTTATTTCCATAAGAACTGGCTTGTAAACTGTTCTTAGCCACCAGTAAGTTTTCCACCACTGCCATAAAAAAACAAATGGCTTCCATAAAATAAATGGAGCAAACAGCCACCACCAGTTCCTAAATATCTGCCATAAAAAACCAGCAACTAATGGTATTGAAGAAGATACTAAAGGAGGTAATATTGTCATAAATATGTTATTTTCCTAGTTATTATTTTATTATACATATCTAAAATAAAAGAAAAAGAGTTCAGTCAACTGAACCCTTTTTTTATTTCTTTTAAAAATTTAAGCTTCTTTTATTGTATATCTTCCTTCAGCATCTTTTAAGAAGTTCTTTTTATTATTTAAATTAAGCAAGATTGTGTTTTCCTTAACCATTCTTTGTTTTAAAACCTCTTTTAAAAGCTCTTCTTTGGTTAAGGGCTTTTGAGCTTGTTTTAAGATACTTGAGATAACATCTTTTACCTGGCCTGGATAATATCCCCATTCTGATAAAGCATAGATTCCTCTTCCGACCAAAACAAATCTTTGGTCTTTAATCAATTCATTGTGAACAGTTTGAAGATGACTATTGTCAATTAACTCGGTTACTTTTCTAAAATGAAGCGGCTTTTTATTTTTCTTAAGCACCAGATAAGCCTTGTCTTTTATGCCTCTTGGGTTAATTTCCGGCCAGACTGAAAGACCATAAAAACCTTCTTCGTTTTGTTGAATTCTCTTAGAAACCTCTAAAACAGATAACAAGGCTTTTCCTTTTAAAGAAGTTTTTAATTTTTTAATAGACAGGGGTTTCTTTGTTTTTTCAAGCTGAATGTATAAAGAATCAACTGATTTTTTAGCTAATTGAAAATATTTTTCACCTATTGTCCAGCAAGAATAAAAATCATGATTCTCATTAGTTCTTTTAAACGGTTCTTTTAAAAACAAAAGAAAAGAAATTTCATTTTTATTATCACTGCCTCCTAATTCATCTAACAAAATATCTTCTCTTTTTAATCCGCCAGAGGACTTTAAATGTGAAAAAATGAATTGAAAAACCTTGTCATATTTCTGAATTCTTGACTTTACTTTATTTGTGGCAACTGTTTGAATCTGGCGAACCCTTTCTCTGCAAACACCGAAATCCTGACCAATTACTTCCAGAGTCTCTTTATTGGCTTTTTTCAAACCAAACCTGCGCACTATTATTTCTTTCTGCTTGCCAGTTAATCTGGTAAGCAAATCAAAACAAATGTTTTTATAATCAAAGTTTTTCACGATATTGTTGTTTTAACACTTTCTTAAAAATAAGTCAATTTTTAAAACCCAGACAGCAAGGCTGAAAATAAGGAAAATATACTTATTTATTCATACAACACTTTTTATATTTCTTTTTTGAACCACACGGACAAGGGTCGTTTCTTCCAACTTTTTTTTGAGTCTGAGGAACATATCTTTTTGCTGGCGCACCAGGAACTGGTCCAACTTTAACGCTCATAATAGTATAAGCAAAAGTTCTTTCTAAGGCCTCAAGCAGTTTTTTAAACATCTTATGGCCTTCTTTCTTATATTCTATTAATGGGTTTTTCTGACCATAAGCCCTTAACCTCACTGAGTCTTTTAAATATTCCATATTATCTAAATGTCCCATCCAAAGCATGTCCAAGATTCTTAAATAAACAACTTTCTCAGCATTCCTCATATTTTCCTTTCCAATTTCTTTTTCTTTTTTTTCATAATCCTCTTCTTTTAAGCCTGCTTTTTTAATCATTTCTAAAATCAAGGGTTTTAATTCTTTTTTTTGAGCTTTTTCTAAAACCTCTTTTCTTTTTTTATAAACTACTTCTCGGTGCTTGTTTATTACGTCATCATACTCTAAAACATGCTTTCTTAAATCAAAATTCATTCCTTCAATCCTTGACTGAGCGTCTTCCAATGCCTTTGAAACTAAATTAGCTTCAATGGGCTGGTCTTCTGGAAGATTTAATTTTGTTATCAAGTTTTTTAATCTCTCTCCTCCAAAAACTCTCATCAAATCATCTTCTAAAGACAGGAAGAATTGACTTGAGCCAGGATCACCTTGTCTTCCTGACCTTCCCCGCAGCTGATTATCAATGCGTCTTGCCTCATGCCTTTCAGTCCCAATAACATGAAGCCCTCCTAATTCTTTAACTTTCTTAGATTCACCTTTATTAAATGGATTTCCTCCTAAAACTATGTCAACCCCTCTTCCTGCCATATTAGTAGCAATTGTTACAGCATTAAGTTTGCCTGTCTGGGCAATAATCTGACCTTCTTTTTCATGGTTTTTAGCATTCAAGATTTGGTGTTTTATTCCTTGCTGCTGAAGCAGTTTTCCTAAATACTCATTCTTTTCAATAGAACGAGTTCCCACTAATACTGGTTGTCCTGATTCATTTCTTTTTTTAATCTCCTCTACTATTGCTTTGTATTTCACACTCTCTGACTTATAAATCTTATCAGCCAGAGCTTTTCTTATCAGTGGCTTATTAGTTGGAACAACAACTACTTCTAAGCTATATACTTTTTCAAATTCTTCAGCTGAAGTTAGGGCTGTTCCTGTCATTCCAGCAAGCTTTTTATACATTCTAAAAAGATTTTGAAAAGTAATTGATGCTAAAGTCAAAGATTCAGGCCGAACATCTAAACCTTCTTTTGCCTCAATTGCCTGATGAAGTCCTCTTGACCAGCGCCTGCCAGGCATCAGTCTTCCAGTAAACTCATCAACAATAACAACCTGACCATCTTTAATAACATAATCTCTTTCTTTTTTAAATAATGCCTCTGCTCTTAGAGCCTGCTCTAAATGGCGCAAATATCTGATTCCTTTTTCTTCATAAATGTTTTTCATCCCTAATATTTTTTCAATCTTATCAATTCCTTTTTCAGTTAAAATGGCAACCTTTCTTTTCTCATCAATTTCATAATCAGTTTTTGAATCTAATCTGGGAATTATTCTTGCAAACTCCTTGTACCACTTTGAGCTTTCTATATCAGGAGCTGAAATAATTAAAGGAGTTCTGGCTTCATCAATTAAAATTGAATCTATTTCATCAATAATTGCAAAATTAAAATCTCTTTGAGCACGCTGATTCAAATCATAAACCATGTTGTCTCTTAAATAGTCAAAGCCAAATTCATTATTTGTTCCATAAGTAATATCAGCCTGGTAGGCCTGTTTTCTTTCACATGGTCTTAAAAAATCCTCAACTACATAAAAACTACCAAGATTATCTCTTATCTGCTCTTTTTCTTGCTCTGGTTTTTTGAATTCAGGATCATATATAAAGGACTGCTGGTGGTTCAAACAACCAATACTTAAACCTAATATATGGAAAATCTGACCCATCCAGACAGTATCACGCCTGGCTAAATAATCATTAACAGTAACTAAATGAGCTCCATTTCCTGTTAAAGCATTTAAGTACAAAGGAAGAGTTGCAGCCAAGGTTTTTCCTTCTCCTGTCTTCATTTCAGCAATCTTTCCCTGATGAAGAGCAATTCCTCCAATTATCTGAACATCATAATGCCTTTGATTTAAAGTTCTTTTTGATGCTTCTCTTACTAAAGCAAAAGCTTCTGGTAAAATATCATCTAAAGTTTTACCTTCTTTTAATCTTTTTCTAAATTCAACAGTTTTTTCTTTTAATTTTTCATCAGAAAAACCCTTGAACTCTTCTTCAAGGGAATTGATTTTTTTAACAAGCGGCTCTAATTTTTCTAAATATTTTTTATTTGGGTCACCAAAAAACTTATTTAAAATTGACATAATCTATTCATCTTAAATAAAAAAAAATAGAAGAGCAAGCTCTTTCTGTAATCTATAATATGGAGTTATTTTTTTTTAAGTTCTTTTCACTTCTAATCCTTTACTTCCATTAGCATCAACAACAGAAAAATTTAATTCTTCTATCTCAATAATACCCTTTTCAACCATTAAATTCAGTTTTTGCTCAAACTTTTGAAGCAGCTCTTCAAATGTTTTGAAATCTATTGAAACAGATGCGTCGTTGCTTTCGCTAACGTCAATAGCACAAACATTCATTTTCTCTATTTTCATTTTTTCACCTCCTTATAAAAATTTTAAAAGTAAATACATTGTAATAGACATATCTAATTTGTCAACTATAATTTATATGTAACAATAAAGCCGTAATTTTGTTATTATGTATAAAATAAGAATTTTGTTTTAAGAAAAATCTTTGATTTCTCAAAAAAAATAAGCTCAAAAAAATGAACTTATTGTAAATTTAATCGTTTAATTAAGACAGGGTCTCCTATCTTACTACCAATAATTTCTGCTGCGCTACCCATATTGACCGCTATTGTCATTAAATCATCTCCTGCGTCTTTGCTACACCATCTGAAGTCACCACCGAACAAAGCGATAACTTCTTCTAATTGACCATTAGCAAAAGCTTCCATAAGACAATTGATTGTCTTATTTCTAATTTGTATTTTAAACTTTCTGGTAAAATCAAAATCATTTCTAGTGATGCTAGTAACCATATTACCAAAGTCATCGATGAAGATAACTTTACCTATCAGACAATCATTACATTCTTTATTTTGAAATAAAGAAATTCTTTTAATTTCTTTTGTTTCTAACAATGAACCAAATTCGTCTATCGGAACACCTGTTGCTACATAAACAGCAACAGGTGTAAATATATCACGACCGTGAAAAACGCTAGAAACTGGTTGAAGAAAGAATTGTTTGTTCTCTACACTGACTACTTCTTTTATTTCTTCATCGTCCAGAAAACTAAGAATCCCGTTATCTGGCGCGACGAAGAAATATTTCTCTGTTTTTACAATCAGAATCCTTCTATTAGTGCCTACTCCAGGATCTACAACTATAAGAAATATTGTACCCTCAGGAAACCACTGATAGCTAGTGCCTAAGATGAAAGCTCCTTCTTTAATATCTCTCACCTCATGACTAATATCTAACACCGGCAGTGGCACTGTTGATATCGACTCTATCACTGCTTTACAGGTAGCTACCGAGCCGTCTCTTACTCCCCAGTCTGTTATAAAGGCTATTGTCATAACATTTCCTCCTTATTTTATTTTAAAGAAAGTGAGATATTTATAACATTTTTAGCAAAAATGTCAACTCTTTTATTCGGGTAAGTATGTAGTCTAGCTAAGTATTTACCTTTAATTCGCTAGCATAGAGAGCAAGCTAAACAGTGCAAGTTAAAAAAAATTGTTTTTTAATTTGAGATATGATTTTTTTAAACAGGTTTTCGTCCTGACCTAATTGCTCTGGAAAAAACAATCCTTTTCGAACAATATTCCCTTCTAA
This sequence comes from uncultured Candidatus Saccharibacteria bacterium, assembly GCA_964450805.1. Classification (GTDB taxonomy): domain Bacteria; phylum Patescibacteriota; class Minisyncoccia; order Minisyncoccales; family JANBVM01; genus JANBVL01. Next base: position 328,604 of record CAYVDD010000001.1, read on the forward strand.
TATTTCTTTTACTAATAACACAGGGAAAATTGCTGTGATCTTCTGCATTGAATTCAATTTTTCATGTTTTTTGGAAAATGTTTTTGTTTTCCAAATAATTTGTTTTTTATTAGTTTTAATTTTAATTTCTCCATAGGTTAAATTGTCTAGCTTTTTTGATTCCAAGATTTTTTCAGTAAAATCAATGTTTTTTTTATCTAAAAACCCATAATCTTCTAGATATCTAAAAAAAATATGGAAACCTATTGGTCTTAAAACTCGTTCACTCATATCAGGCACTTTCAAATACAAGGGAAGAGTTCCCAGTCCTTCAGAAAAATAGCTTTCAGATTCAATACCTTCAATATTTTCTTTTCTGTAGCCAGAAAAAGCTGGAAGTTTAGTCTTTTTTTTATTTTCAATTAAAGTTGCCTTTGTTCTATGAAGATCAATCAGATCTTCAAAACACCAAGTAATAGGAAACAAAAATTTGTTCGGAGAAAGAGTCCCTGCCATTATTTCAATTTCTTTTACTTTGTTTTCTTTTACTTCCTTACCACAAATAAAGTTAATCAAGCCCGGAGAAAAACCAGACCAAGGAATTACTAAAATATTATTTTCTTCAATCTTCTTTTTATTTTTCAAATAAAAGTTATGCTCTACATCAGAAATATCAATAAGGTTTTTCTTATACTTCAGGGCAAGTTTTAAGGCAATCTCACAAACATCACCAGGCAAAGCAGCAATTATCAAATCACAATTCCTGACATCAGCGTGCTTATTTAAAAAACCAACCTTTACATTAAGGTTTAGTTTTTTCAAATAATATTTTACTGCTTTTCCTATTCTTCCTTTTCCTAATATAATTATCTTCATAACTGCCAATTTTTAGGTAATATCATGCTGGATTTATGAATCTCTGGAGAATAATAACTGAATTTATGTTTTTTTGACAGTTTTTTAAACTTCTTTTCAATTTCTTCAAAATCAACTTTTGCTAAATCAATTTTTTTAGAACCAGCAATAAAAGAATACTGACCGCAATGATAAGAAGGCATTGTCAAATTATAAATTGAACTAAATTGAAAAATTTTTTTTATTCTTTTAAAGGTTTTTTTAATAAAAGTATCAAAATCCAAAAAAGAAGCGCCAAGTGTAATAATTATTCCATCTTTTTTCAATGCTCTTGAGGCCTGCTTATAGAATTCTATTGAATAAAGCTCAGAAGAAAGCCCTTCTGGTTCAGGGTTAGTGCAGTCAACAATAACCACATCATAATAATCAACATAATCCCTTATAAATCTCTCTCCTCCTGTTTTATAAATTTTTACTCTTTTATCAGAAAAGGAATTTTTACAAACAAACTTAAGATACTTTTTAGAAAGTTCAATAACTTCTTTATCTATTTCAACCAAATCAACTTTTTTAATATTATGTTTTAAAACTTCTCTTAAAACTCCGCCATCACCTCCTCCAATAATTAAAATGTTTTCTGGTTTTGGATGAGAAAACAAAATCGGATGAACCATGATTTCGTGATAAATAAATTCATCGCTTTTAGAAAACTGAATTATTTTATCAAGGCAGAGAATTCTTCCATAAACTGAATTATCAAAAATTAAAACTTCCTGGAAATTAGTTTTTCCTTTAAACGCCAGCTTATCAATATAAAAACAATGTTTGATTTTGCCTGCTCTTTTCCCAAGAGCAATTTCCTCGCAAAACCACTTTTCTTTAGAGGTAAGCATAAAATGGTTTATCAAATTTAATTCTATCAGGCTTTTCAGGAAGATAATCAAAAATATATAAAGAAGCGCCTAGTTTAGCAGATTTTTTAATGATCTTTTTATCAATAAAATTAGAAAGTCTATCTAAAATTACTTTGTCTTCCTCGTAAAGCATAATATTGGGATAATAAACTTTGTTTAAAATAAGCTCATTTAAAATCAGATTATTTTTGGCAAAAAATTCCTGCAGGAATAAAAACCTGTTCCCTATTGCCTCGTCTCCTACTTCTAAAAATACTATTCCTCCATCTTTGCCAAGTTGATTTATTCCAAACTTCACAAATTCTTTTACACCCTGTTCTGTATAAACAGGATTAGCTAAAAAGCCTGTGAATTTCTCTCCTAAACTTTTTTGTTGAGCCAAATCAACTTCTTTTGTTTTAATCTTTAAATCAAACTCAGAAGCTAAAATGTCAATGCATTCTAAAAGCTGTTTATCAGCATCAATAACTAAACATTCAATATTTGGTTCAACTAAAGTTAAAATAACTGAAATGAAATCATCGTCTCCAACAAACAAAAATTTTTTACTAAGAGGCAAATTATCTAATATTTTTTCAACAACATAGAAAGAAGATTCAACTGATATTGGCATCTGGTCCCATCTAGCTTTAACTTTAAAACTTTCGAATTTTTTGAATAAATTAATAACTGGTTCTTTCTCTCTAATTTTAATATTTAATTTTTGAGTAAGTTTTTCTTTTATCTCCTGGTAAGTCTGAGGTTGAGGAATTGTTTTTTTAATTTCTTTTTTCAAAAGTAAAACGTCGCCATTTCTTGAAACTTTTATAATTTTTTCGTCAGTCAAAAGTTTTAGATAACGATAAAGGTCCCAATCTTCTGATGATTGCTTTACAATAAAATCAAATGCATTTTTAGAGTAAATTATTTGCTTTACATCTTTTAAGAAACTCAAAAAAGGAACTTTATAATAATTCCTGTAAAAATCAGCTAAGACTTTATCTGATAATTTTATTTCCTTTAAGCTAGTTGAATGTTGTTTGGTATCAAGAAAAAAATATTCTTTTTCCAGCTTTAAAAATTTTTTATATAAAGCTCTTAAATATTTTTCCATAAAAGTTTAGATTATTCCTCTTTCTATTTTTTGAATTTCAACTCTTTTGGGAGCAAGCTCTTTCTTTAAATAATCTAAAGCTTTCTTAGGGACAGCTCTATCTCCGCAGGTAAAAATATCAATTGCAATATAATTATATTCAGGCCAGCTGTGAAGTGAAAGATGACTCTCAGCTAATAAAACAACCCCAGTGATTCCCTGCGGTTCAAACTTATGAATTGCTGTTTTTAAAGGAATGCAATTAGCTTTTCTAACTGCTTCAGTTAAGATTTCTTTTAATTCTTTTTCATTTTCAATGATTTTTCCATACCAAAGCTCAGCAATTAAGTGAATACCTGCGTGTTTGAATTGATTTTTTTTGTTTACGACCCATTTGATGGATCTCTTTGTTTTTGTGTTCATATTTTTAGTCAATCGCTTTATCTTTCAACATCTGTCAAAAGGATGCTGAAAAACTCGCTCAACAATTATTTTTTGTTGAGAAAAACAAAGAGTTAAAAAAAAGCGATTGAGGTTACCTTAAAACGCACTGCATCTTAAGGATCAAATTCCTTCTTCTAAGTTTCTTTCTCGTTTATAAAACCTAGCAGAGGGAGTGATTTTGAATTCTTTTTTTGCCACTCGACTTTTCCTTTTAAACTTTGCAGTCATTTTTGCTCTTTGACCTTTTAATTGCCTTTGAAGGTCAGTTCTTACATCATCTAAAGCTGTTCTTAAGTCAGCTGAAACAGCTTCTGATCTTATAATCTTCTTTGGAAGCCTTAATTGACATTCTGTTCTGAAAAAAGGCCCTTTTTTATGATGGGTACCCTTTTCGATTTCAACAAAAGCTTCTAAAGCTAATTTTGATTTACCGGAAAGACTGCGATAGTTTTTATTATTCACTAGTTTAACGAACTTTTCAAGAGGGCTTATCTTCTTCTCAATCAATTCTCTAATAGCCTGATCCAGCTTGATATTTGTACCCTTGATATTTATTTTCATAAGAAAAGAAAAACCCCCACGCTTTGAGTGTATCATTTTTAAAAACTTTTGCAAGCTTTTAATTTAAGGTGGGGGGAAAGGCTTTATTTTTTCTTTCTTCTCCTTCTCCTTTTCTTGGCTGGCTTTTTTTTAGCTGCCTTCTTTCTTTTAGCTGGTTTTCTTTTTCTTCTAACTTTTCTTTTCTTGGTTGTCTTCCTTTTTTTTGTTGCTGCTTTTTTTCTTCTTCTTCTTTTTGCCATGTTTTTGAAAATTATTTATTTTCCTTGGCAGATAGTCGACTCCCCTATTGCCTTTTTTAGAAATTAATTTTGAAAAACTTTTAAACTTTTCTTAATTATTTTCATTTATTATTTTATTTTTTCACTTAAGAGAATAATGTCAAGTGTTAAAAACTAATTTTTTAACTTTTTAAAAAAATTTTTTAGTTTTTGTAATAAAAAAAGAACAAAGTTTAAACTTTGTTCTTTATTTTTTGTAAGTTTTAAAATTTTAAAAGTTAAAATACTGAACTTCTTCTTCTAATTCAATTTTAAATTTATCTTTAACTTTATTTTTTATCAAATCTATTAATTCTTTAACATCTTTTGCTTCTGCATTTTTAAAATTAACAATAAAGTTTGCGTGTTTTTCTGAGATTTTAGCGCCTCCAATAATTTTTCCTTTTAGATTGCACTTATCAATTAAATAACCTGCAGGAATTATTCCTTTTTTAATGAAGTTTTCTAATTCTGGAAATTCTTTAATAAGTTTTTCACTAAAATTAGAAACTTCTGACTTACTTAAAACATAATTTTTAAAAATACTTCCGCAAGAAGCAAAGTTTAAAGGCTGGTTTTCTTTACGATACTCTAAGTAATCATTCATTCTTTTTTCGATCTCTGACTTGCTTCCTTTTTTTAATTGAAGAATGCAGGATAAAATAATTAAATCCTTGTTTTCTTTAAAAACACTGGTTCTGTAACCAAATCTGCATTCTTTGTTTTCAAAAACTCTAATCTTTTCTTTATTTTTATCAAATACTTCAACCTGTTTTATAACATCACCTATAAAGCCTGTTATTGAATCACCAGAAGCTCCAGCATTTCCTCTGACTGCACCGCCAATTGTTCCTGGGATTCCTTTTAAACATTCTAAGCCGGTTAAATTGTTGTCAAGAGCAACTGCTGTAAGTTTTTGCGTTAAAACACCTGCTCCTGCAGAAATCTGGGAATCCTGAACTTTAAATTCTGAGTTCTGAATTTTTATTACAAGCCCATTAAAATCTTTATCAGATATCAATAACTTGCTTCCCCCTCCTAAAATAAAAAACGGCAAGTTGTTTTTTCTTGCTGACTTAAGTAATTCAATTAATTCATTTTTTGTCCTGGCAATAAAAAAATATTTTGTTCTGCCACCAATCTTGAAAGTTGTGTAATCCTTTAACAAAATATTAAATTGTATGCCAGGAATGTTTACTACTTCCTGATCCATGGGAATAGAAAAATGAGAATATTTTTATATTCCTATAGACCAGGAGAGTTACTCCTATTCTAAGTCTTTAGTGAGTGCTATCCTCCTGATCCATTTACATTTTAAAGTATTATTTTAAAAAAGAAAAGGGTTCTTAAGGTTCTATTGTTTGTTATTATCATTTATACATTTAGATATTAACCATGAGCTTGACTGAACTTTTCCTCCTCCAACATTAAAGACCATTTTAATACCAAGCTTCTCGCATATTTCTTTTTCTGGAATATTATCTAATGTCCTATCCCCTCCCTTGGCAAATATGTCTGGTTTAATTGATTCTAATGTCTTGCAAACTGTTTTGTCATTATCAATTGATAAAACAACTTCATCCACAGGCTTCAAGGAAGAAACTATTTCAGCCCTTTCTTTCTCATTCATAAAAGCAAAACTTCCTTTGAGCTTACATTGTTTATCTGAATTAATTATTACTATTAATTTTGTTCCAAGCTTCTTTGCTTCTTTCAAATATCTAACATGTCCGATATGTAATGGGTTAAAATAACCAGAAACTGCAACTACAATTTCTTTGCCTTTGTTCATAAAGCTAATGAATATTATAGTAAATCTTGACCTAGCTTAATTATAAGGAATTATAGGAAAAAGACAAAAAATCTTTTAAAAAGCAAAAACTCCTGCAAGCAGGAGCTTTTGCCGACTAGGAATGAAGTTCTATATAAATAGAATCACACTCACTAACCCTATATTAATAAAATTTTCTCTTTTTGTCAATAGGATTAATGATATAGCTGATTAATCTTGATTCTGGTCATTGATCCAACAAAGCCAGTGCCTTTTTCAAGACCTAAGGGATGCAAAATTTCACTGACATATTTCTCCTGAAAACGAATAACCGCTTGTTTTGTTAAAGTCAAAAAATTACCTGTTACCAAGCCCTCAGGATAAACTTCTGCTCCCTGGGACTTTAAAAACTCCTGCAAGCATTTTACTTCACTATTATCTGTTAGACCATAATAAAGATTCTTCTCAAAACTAACGCAAGAATTATTTGACACTGAACCTGAACCCAAAGCTGCAGCTATTTGTGACTGAAGTCTGGCAATCTCTGCCTGAAGGCTTGCAATTTGATCTAAAAGACTCTTTATTAATTCTGATTCTTTGTTCTCTTCATTTTCAGCAGTAGAAGCAGACCAGAAAAAAGAAATAGATTGTTCTGATTCTGAAAAATTGGAAATCTTGTTCTGTGCAGAAGGAATAATAATTAAAGAAATATTTTCAGAGCCAAAATTAGACACATTTATTACTCCATTACCTTCAGTATCCAATTCTAAGAAAGCAATTGATAATTTACCCTCATTATCTTGTATTAAATAAGGAATTTTAAAAACTATTGACGGAGAAGTTATAAATTCTAACTTCAAGTTACTATGATTACCACCAATAAACTTGTGCCAGTTGCCTGACCAATCTTTTGTTGTATTTGTAACAGACAAAACACTGTTGCCTAGAACAGGAAGATAGTTAATTGAAGGCATGAGCTTAAGTGTCTTTAAATTCTCATCCAAATAGCAGTAAGTTGGAGAAATACTACAATCATTCACTAATACAGTAATTGTCCAATCAGTAAATATTTCAGAAAAATCTTTTTCAAAGTTCACCCTAGATAATGCATAGTTTATACTCTTTATCCCTGTATAAGGACTTTTAAGCGAATTAGTAATTATCCCAAGCCCATAATGATCAACCAGATAATGAATAAAAAGATTTACCACTCCATAGTCATAAGGAAGATTTCTCCATTCAGTCAGAGAATCATAAGGTTTATCTAAAAAGCTCTTCAGTTTTCTTTCAAGATTACTGCCTTGAAATTCTTGGTTATAGCCTAGTAGAGTTGAAATGTATTCTGAACGAGCCTCATTAAGCCAGATATCCTCATTAACACCATATGTCTTCTCTTTTTGATTAAATGAAATCAAATGTTGGAATTCATGAGCTAAAAAACTTTTGGCCAGCACTTTGCTTAAATGAACAGCATTAAAGTATATCATCTCTCTTTCATTTGAAGTTGGTATTTGGCTTTTTGAAAACTCATCAGCACTATTAAAATATCCTCCTGTACTTTCGTCCATTGGATGAATAAGGATTGTAATTCTTAAATCATTATCAATACCGGGTCTCCATTCATTTCCAAAAATCTGTGTCAGAATAGGATAAATCCTGTCATCAAATTCAATAGATAATGAATTTAAAGAAGCTGTTGCTTCCTGGTACTGAATTGAATCCATCCCATCCAGCCAATTAGAATCTATATACCAATAAGCTTTATTTGATATTTTCTCTAAGGTTGCCTGAATCTCTTCTCTTTTTAAAGAATCATAAGAAGGCTCAATATTAAAAACAACTGAATCCCCTAAAACATCTTCAGCATTAACAAGCATTGGCAGGAATAAAATTAAAATAATTGCAATGAAGAATAATTTTTTCATAATTTATTAATTATTCCAATCCTAAATTTTTCAAAAACTCTTCAATACTTGGCTGTAGTGATGGATCAAGCTCTAACACCTTTAAAGCAGCCTCCTTGGCATCGTTTAATCTTCCGGCATTAGCATAACTTGCAGCCAAATTAGCCCATATTTCAGTATTTCTAGCATAATATTCAAGTTTTAGTACATCTTCGTAAATTTTAATCAATGCCTCTTCTCCTTGTACAGTACTGTAGATTTCGCCTCCATGCCTTAAAGTTTCTAAATTCTGTGTCCAGTTATAGCCATGTTCTTCTGCTTTTTTAAGTTCAGCAAAAGCCAAGTCGTACTCACCTGTTATTTTATATGCCATGGTCAAATACCAATAAGCCTGACCATATCTCGGTTCTAAATCAATTGCATATTGAAACAAATCATACGAAGTTTGGTAGTTACCTTTAAATAGTTCAATTTCAGCTAATTGCCAGTAAGTCTGTTGATTATTCGGGCTTAGCTCTTTTGCTTTTTCCATAGTCTTCTCTGCTAAATCTAGAATATCTTTGTCCTGACTAACACGATAATGGGCAAAATAGGTTCTTCCCAAAAAAAGATGTGGTCTGTAATCTAAAGGATTTTCTTTTATACTCTTTTCCATTTCTTGTTCAGCTAATTTAAAAAATTCTCCAATATTGCTGGGATATCCTGATTTTAAACTGGTTTGGACAATTTTCTGAGCAAACTGTTCTCTGGCTTCATACTTATCCATAAAAGTATTTAAAGATTGTTTAAAATAATTTGCTGATTCCTCCGGACCTTCAGCCAAAACAATCATATTAACAATATTCCTGGCGCCTAAATAAGGCTGAATGTTACCGTAAAAAAGCAGGATAACTGTTAACAATGCAACAGCACCAATTATTATTTGTCGTGTTTTTTTAGTGTGTATAAAACTGCTAGGTAAATTATATCCTGTATTTAAAAAAGAACCTTTATCTTCCTCAATTAAATAACTGATAAAACCCAAGGATAAGAAGAAAACTACATAACTTGAAATCATATCAAAAACAAGCATGTTGTGAAAGAAATACACAATAAGCAGAACAATCATTATTAAAGGACCAAACATATTTTCTTGTCTTTTAAAACAGATCTTTAAAAGATTAAAAATAGAAATTTCAAAAATGAATAAATAAGTTATGAAACCAACTATTCCTGTTGTAGTCAAAATATCCAAGACAATATTATGAGCCCTATCAAACCAAATTTCACCACCACATTCATCTACAAACATGCATGGATTAAAAAATTCAACAAAAAGAACATTAAAATTTTCTAGGCCCCATCCTAAAACAGGCTTTTTTAAAAATCCTTTCCAACTTGTTTCCCAAACAGCGACTCTTGGCCCCATCTCTTTTAAAGTTTGACTGATTTTGGCCTTAATAAAAGAAGGATGAAGAATAAGTAATATTACAGCAATTATTACCAAAAAAGAAAAGATAAAAATTCCTATTTTCTGAATTTTTTTCTGTTTAGAAAATATTAAATAACCAAAGAATATAAGAAATAATCCCATTGCAAAAGAAATGATTGCACCTCTGGCACTAGAGGTTAATAAAGTAGGAATCATGACTAGTAAAGATAAGCCAGAGAATAATCGCCATCCTGTATGCTTTCTCTCAAAAAACAAAAACAGGCTGAAAAAAACATTAAAAAGTAGATAGGCTGCCATAAAGGAGGTATTTCCAATAGGACCTCCCCCTCTAGAAGAAACCTGCTCAGTTGTTACAAGACCAATACAGAGGAAGACTCCTGCTAATACTGAAACTGCAAGGAATTTTCTCCAGGCATCTTTATCTTTAAAAACACTTGTTAAAACTATAAAAAAGGCCAAAAGGTGTAAGAATGTAAAGATTCCTGTCATTCTTTCATAAACACTCCAAAAGCTTCTTTTAAGATTGATTCCTAGAAAAGAAGTCAGAATAAGGATTAAAATGAATACTAGAATAGAAACGAAAAGACCATTCATTTTTGGACGGTAGCGGGGAGCAAATATTACCAAAATTAAATAAAAAGCAAAAATAATTTCTATTAGAATTCTGAAATAAATGGTTTTTGGGGTCACAAAAGGGAAAAAAGACCTCTGACTTACGATCAAAGGAGTAAAAAGACTCAAATAAATACCTGATTTGATGAAAAAGAGACAGATTTTCTCTAAAAATGGACCTATACTCTGTTTAGTTTTTTTATTCATTCAATTATTTTAACTAATATTAAAGATATTGCAAATTTCAGCACAATTTATTAGAATATAGCTATGTCAAATCTAAGAAAATTTGTCCTGCTTTTAGGAGATATTTTTCTACTCTATTTCTCACTACTCTTAACTGTACTCTTAGGATTTTTAGGAGATTTCAGCTTTGAACTCTTTGTTCTGCACTTATTGCCTTTTTCAATACTTTATGTTTTTTGGTTGATTATTTTCTATGTTTTTGGGCTCTATGATTTTCATCTAATAAAAACTAGGACTTCTTTTTACGCTAGTATCTTAGGAGCTATTGCTATTGGACTGGTATTGGGAATGCTTTTCTTTTATACTTTCCCATTTTTTGAAATTACGCCCAAAACTAACTTGGTTATTAATGCTCTGCTTTTCGGAATACTGTTCTTAGGATGGCGCAGATTGTCTTATTCTCTATTTTCAGTCCACTTCTTAAGCAGAACAGCAATTATAGGCAAAGGCCCTGAAATTGAATATCTTAAAAAAGAAATTAATGAAAAGCCTTATCTTGGTTACAAAGTTATCCCAATTGATATAACACAAGATTTACTTTCTCAAATCCAAAATCTTAATATTGATACAGTAATTTTTACAGAAGAATTTGAATCAAATCCTAAAATACTTAAAGCGCTTTATTTCTGTCTTCCAGCAAAAGTGAATTTTTTGGAATTCTCAAAAGCTTATGAGTTAATTTATAGGAAAATTCCTGTTCAAATGGTTTCTAAGGCATGGTTTTTAGAAAATCTAAAAGAAGGAGAGAAAGGTTTTTATGATAAATCAAAAAAGTTTATTGATGTTATTATTGCCAGCATTATTCTCATTTTAAGTTTTCCTTTTTGGATACCGATTGCTATAGTTATCAAATTAGAGGATAAAGGACCTATTTTTTATTCACAGAAAAGAGTCGGTAAAGACAGAAAAGTTTTTATATTGTATAAATTTAGATCAATGAGACCTGATGCTGAAAAAAATGGAGTTGTTTGGGCAAAAAAAGAAGATGAAAGAGTCACAAAGGTAGGCAGAATCTTGCGAAGAACTCATATTGACGAATTTCCTCAGATGATAAATGTATTAAAAGGAGATATTTCTTTAATTGGACCAAGACCAGAAAGGCCGGAATTTGTACAAGAATTAGAGGGGAAAATCCCTCACTACCACTTGCGCCATATTATCAAACCCGGGTTTACTGGATGGGCTCAAATAAGATTCAGATATGGTAGATCAGTTATAGATAGTAGTGAAAAGTTTGAATATGATTTATATTATTTAAAAAATCGTAATTTCTTACTTGACATAGGAATATTGTTAAAAACCTTTCAATTATTCTTTAAGAATGAAAACTCTTAAACAAAGGATTTATAAGTTTTTACGTTGGTCACAAAAATATACAAAAACTGACAATGTATATCTTTTTGAAAGTGGAGGCTGGTTAGGATTCAGTAATCTTTTTAATACGCTCATTGCTATCGTATCTTCAATTACATTTGCCAATCTGCTTGATCCCATAGTCTATGGAAATTATAAATACATACTTTCCATCACAGGAATGTTGGGTATTTTTAGTCTTGGAGGAATTGCAAAATCTATTACCCAAGCTGTTGCCCGAGGATTGGAAGGCTCTTTTTATACTGGGTTTAAAGTAAAACTGAAATGGAGTACATTGGGTAGTTTAAATGCATTAATATTAGCCAGTTATTATTTCATCAAAGGAAATTATCTTTTACCAATCCCTTTAATCATTGTAGCTATCTTTTTACCGCTAGTTCGTAGTTTTGGTATTTATTCATCTTTTCTACAAGGCAAGAAGCTCTTCTCTATTGATGCACAATACTCTACTCTCTCCACTTTCTTTTCTACTTTGATTTCAATCATAACTGTTTTTTTGACCAATAATGTTCTCTGGTTAATTTTAGCTTATTTTATATCAAATACTGTTTTAAACTATATTTTTTATTCAATTATAAAGAGGAAATTCCAGCCAAATAAAAAAGAAGATCCCCAAACTATTTCTTATGGAAAACATCTTACTTTAATAGACTTATTAGGCCAAATTGCTTCGCAGCTAGATAGAATACTGCTCTTTACTTTTATTGGGGCAAATCAATTATCCATATTTACATTTGCCCTTATCATTCCTAGTCAAATCAGAAGTCTTTTAAAGAATATTTCTATTCTTGCCTTTCCGAAACTTTCAGCAAAGCCTATAGAAGAAATTAAGAAGGGTATGAAACGAAAAGTTTGGCAACTATTTCTTCTAGCTGCAGTAACAACAATTAGTTATATTTTAATTGCACCTTATATTTTTAGATTAATTTTCCCTCAATATTTAGATTCTATATTTTATTCTCAAATATATGCTCTTGCAATAATGACTCTTCCTTTTAGCTTGATACTAACAACTTTTGAAGCAAAATTAATGAAAAAAGAGCTTTATTTACTTCAGATTAATTCATTTTTGCAAATAATTCTTTCATTATTTTTAGTACCTAAATTTGGAGTATCAGGTGCAATTTTTTCAAGACTGATAGTTAAATTTATTAACATTTTCTTTATTGTGTTTTTATTTAAGAAAGCTCAAACTTCTTAAATTCTCATTTCTAAAACCTTATAACTCTTGAGAGTTCTTTAGTAAAATCTTTTTTAGTGTCAATATATTTTTTATAAAACTGTCTACCTAAATTAAGAACAATTTCTAAATAAGCTTTATCAATAAATAGTCTATTGATAGATTCAATTGCTTCTTCAGCATTCTTTACAATTATTCCACAATCTTGATAACTATACTTTAATACGTCTTTTTCAATTCTTGATAAGATATCAATATATACCACTGGAATACCTACTGCCTGACAATCTAAAATAGTAGTACTAATTCCTCCTGGAAAAACAGCAACATCACAACGTTTAAGATCTTTCAGTTTCCATCTCTTTTTAATATGGCTAATGGGAAAATTTTTGTATTGTTCCACTAATTTATCATAAAATTCCCAATAATCCTCTAATTTATGAGATTTTATTATTATTTTAAAACCGGAATTTAAAAACTGACCAACAATAGCTTCTATTGTTTTAAAAAATAAATTTAAATTTTTTACTTCATAGATCCATGAATTTAATTTCATTGCAGTGAAAAGAACAATGGTTTTTTGGTTTGATTGATAAAAAGAATTAGAAATTTTTCTTTTCTTTTCTCCTATAACATTGAACCTATAATCGTTAATACCTGTTCTTCTAATATTTGTAACCACTCCTTGCCCTGAAACTAAAATCTTATCTCCTAAAGATTTTATTGGATCAATGCAAGGTACAAACAATGGACATCCATGGGTGAAAGTATATACCTTAGCGCCTATTTCTCTCGCAGTAAAAACAAAAGTTCTGCCAATATAGTGATGAAGATCTGAAGTAATAAAAATCTTTGGCAAATGTAATTTGAATATTGAAAATAACCATTCGCGATAACCTTCAATAATAATTGTTCTATATAAATAAAAATAAAGATAGGTAGAAAAAAGCTCTTCTATATTAAACTTTTCGAAAATAGAATCTGTTTTAATAATAAAATTGTAATCGTCAAAAGCTTTAATTGATTTTGAGATAAAAGTAGAAATGTTCTTTAAAAAATAAGTTCTGATTGGCTTTTTAGTATAAAAATAATGATTTGGTGATAGATATCTTGACTCTTCTTTCCTAAAAAAAAGATGAACAATATTTAAATCTTTCAATTCATTGGAAAGGTCTAATAAATTAGTGTGTTTTATTAGATCCCCTCCCCAATTAATAAATATTTTTTTATCCTTTTGGTTTTTACTATCTATATTTTTGCCCTTAAATATATTTTCATTTTGCTCTGTAATACTAAAAATATTTTTCCAAATATTCAAAAAGAACTTGATAAAACTATTAAAAGATAGGAATCGAAAAATATTTTTAGGAGATACGAATAAAATAATAAATAAAGGAATTCTTTTTATCTTAATATCTTTTTGTCCTTCAGCTAAATTATTAATAACAGGATTGAAGATCTCACTTTTAAAAGCGAAACCAAACTTTTTATGAAAAGGAATCAAAAAATATCTTCTATAAGGCAAAACAACCATAGAATCAGGATTGAGAATTCTTATAGTATTTTTGAATATAGCTTTACTCATTAAAATACTATAAAAAATTTCCTGTATGCTAGGCAGAAGAATATTGTGAAGATATTTTTGTTTTTTTATTTTTTTAAGAAACAAAAGGGCATCTTTACTAGCTTCTTTAAAACATTTGTATTGGAAATCATTTATATCAATAAGATCAAACAAATATTTTACATTTTTAAATAAGTCTTTCGTCCTATCTAAAAAAGAATAATTGCAACAAATAACTAATAGATTTTCGAAATCATAGTTTCTCAGAAATGAAAATTTTCTGGTAAACTGTAAAATCTTTAAATCAATTTCATCTTCAATAAAAATAATTTTCCTTTCTTTTTTTTTCATTTGTCTATATTGTTTTTTTTATTTAATTTGTGAGAACTTCTCTGCCTGATTAACAACCCATTTACTTCCGTTTTTATACGGATCACCAAAAAATCTTTCTCTTAATCTTATTAAAATCTTTTTTGAAATACCTACATTTTTTCTTATGCAAACAATCAGTCTTTCTGGATTTTCAGCAAAAAAATCTTGGTCATTAATAGATTTCATATCAAAATAATCGCCCCACTTATTAGTCCAGAAAAACACAAAAGGTTTTAGTTGTATCAAACCTTCTAAAACAGCTGTGCTGTGAGAACCAACTACAATATCTGATTGAGAAATCGCTTCAATCATACTACCTCTAATAATCTTTATTCTTTTCAAAAATAAAGGGTTATTCTTTCTAAGCCACATTTCAAAGCCATCTCTGTAAGGACGAAATTTCAAATACAAATCAAAATCATTAACCTTTAAGAGTCTTGTGAGATATGGCATAATTTCTAGGGGATCAGCTAATTGTTCTGAAATAAATAATATTTTGAGACCTCTATTTTTACTTTTTAAATGTACGCGAGAAGTTTCATATTTTAAAGGCCTCATTGGCCCTGAAACGTATAATTGTTCTGGTTTATAAGCTCTACTATTTTTAAGATAATACTCTTTCCACCAATCGCTCCAAAGACCATATTTATCAACAGAGAATGTTTTCCTATTATTAAATCCAATAAAATCATATAGAGCATAGTATTTAGAAGAAGCTCCATGCATAATACCAACTATAGGTATTGAATTCAGTTTACACCCTAAAACTGTATGAAAATTACGATTACAAGCAGCAATAACAATGCCTGTTTTAATACCAATTTTCTGCAAGATAAATTTTATTATACGGATTGAAAAAATATTCCCTTTAGACCTGCCGAGATAATGAATAGAACATAAAAACCAGAAATAGTCTTCTGGATTACTTTTTAAAGATGATGAGTATAGATAAACTAATTTCTTTTTCTGATTTTCTTCGAAAATACGGACAAAAAAATGAACCAAATCAATAATTGCTGTTGGATAAATCACTGGCCTTTTTCTTCTAAATGCATGATTTAAAATTACTGATGAAGATTCTAAGCTACGTATAAATTCAACAAAATGAATCTTTCTTTTCCGTAACTCTTCATAAATGAACTTCATTCTAAAATCATAATCATTAGGAGTATCAAATTTATCACCAGTAAATACCATGATTTTAGGACGACTGAGTATAAGCCAGAAAAAAGAAATAGTAGAAAGAATAACTTGAATTAAAACACCAAAAGGAATAGGAATCAATTCCCTTAAATGAAAAGATTTTAGAATAAATAACTGACATTTATGAGCTTTGAGAAAATATTGAAAAATATGAAGATGAGGAGGCTTGTAAAGATAAATCTTATTAAAATCCTTCAAGTATTCAAGTAATTTATGATACTGGGTATAAGGTAGACAAAACTTGAAATATATTTGCTCACAGTTAATCCACCAAAGATCATAACCTTTATAATTAATTAATTTAGTTAAACGAGAGCCATCATTAAGATTTAAATGAGAGAGCTTATTAATAATCTTATAGGCTCGCTGAATACTACCTGACAAAATAAAATCTTCCAATTTCAAAAAAAGAATCTTTTTGTTTGTAATCTGTCTTTTTAGTTTTTCCGGAGCAATAACAACTTCTAATTTGTTCCACCAATCTTGACTTTTCTTTGGTAAATCATTTGTAAAAACCACCAAAACTGAAGATTTTTTTTTAAGCTTTTTGTTTAGATAGTTCATTTATTATATTAACAAGAGTATTTTTATGAACACGTTCCCAAGCTAAAGGGCTTGCATTAGCATTATGAGGTGAGAATAGAACATTTGAGAATCGTCTTAAAGAACTATCATTAGGTAAAGGTTCTTTTTCAAAAACATCCAGTGCTGCTCCTGCTATTTTTTTTGAAGATAAAGCTTTAATTAAATCTTGTTCATTAACTATTGGACCACGAGCCGTATTGATAAGATAAGCTGTGGCTTTCATTAAATCAAAACTCTTTTTATTAATCAAATTATGGCTAGTAGGATTTAGATCACAATGAATAGTAACAAAATCTGCTTGTTTTAATAAATTCTCCAAAGAAACAACTTCAAGTCCTGTTTCTTTTACGAAATCAGAAGGAATCTTCTTAATGTCATTACCAAGTATTTTCATTTCAAACGCTTTTGCTCTTCGCGCCATTGCTTTTCCAATATTACCAATACCGACAATACCTAATACACATTCTCTAAGAGATATGCTCTTTTGTTTCTGCCATAAACCTTTTTTCATATCAGAATCCAATTGAGGAATTTTACGGGCAAAAGAAAGTATAAAACCCATTGCAGTATCAGCTACTGCATCTGTAAATGCATTGACAGTGTTGCAAACTGGAATACCATATCGAGCTGCTGCCTCTTTATCAATAGAGTCAGTTCCTGTACCCCATTTTGAAATCACTTTTAAAGACTTTGCTTTCTCAAGCACTTTTTCTGTAATCCTATCATCACCACAGGCAATTCCATGAATCTGTTTAATATAATCCAAACCTAAAAGCTCTTGTTCAGACAATCTTTCCTTAACTTTTAAAATAATTGGTTCAATATTATTTGAACTTAGAAGATCTTTATAATTATTTATCACTGGATAAAGATATGGTGCTGTGATTAAAATTTTCCACTTCATATTTTTATACACTAATAATCAAAATACTATAAAGGAATTAATATTGCCCTAGCTGGTGCAGCCTCAACTGCTAAAAGCTTTAAAGGAAGACATATCAATTGATAAGTACCGGAATCAACTCCAGACAAATCAAGCGTTTCAAGTATAATAATTTTGTTTTTTAAAAGAATTTGATGAACTTTTACTGTTTCATCAAACTTAGCAATTGATAAATAATCTATACCTATTAGCTTAATATTGCTTTTTGCAATCCAGAAAGCTCCACTCACATCAATTCCTACATAATCTTTTCTGAATTGTTTTTCTCTTTTTTTCCAAAGTTGTGAATTTCTTGTTTTCAATAATATTCTTTCTACATTTTTATCTAAATTCAGTTTTTCTAAATCTGAAGCAGTTATAGTCTTTACTTCTGGTAAATAAACAACTACCGCTTTACCAATCAATAGTTCAAAATCTATTTTGTTCACATTATCACCGTCTTTTATGAAGTGTAATGAATTTTCAATGTGAGTACCTACATGAACATCAAGCTTAATAGAAGTCACATTAGCCAAATCACCCTTATTTATATTACTAGATTGCTTGAAATCAATACCATTACTATCTGGCCAAATAGGCGTTTCTTTTTCTAAACCAACCGAAATGTCTATTATTTTCCTCATGCTTCTAGAAGAACTTTTAGATATTTTAAAGAACGTTGATATTTCCAAGCTTTTGAGAATTGATGAAGGGGCAAAACAGTTTTAGTAAAATTAGAAGTATCTATTTGAGGTAATATTTCAAGAGCTTTTTTAAAATCCTGAGCAGCACCCCCCACTGAACCAATAATAAACTTTTCATTTCCCACAACATCTTCAAAATTGTATTCGATTCTTGCGTAGGGAAAACCTAAAATTAAAAGAATGGAACCAGTTCTACTTTGTCTTAAAACCTGCTTCAAAGCTTGTTCTGAACCAGTTGCTTCAATAATCAAATCAAATTGATTTAAATTTTTAACTTCTTGAGAAGTTGTTGTTTGATCTTTTAAAAATTCTAATCTATTTTGATTTTTATCAAAAACAACAACATCATGGCCAGAATTTAAAATAACTTGAGCAGAAAGATGACCAATAGGTCCTGCTCCAATAACAGCGCATTTACTCCTGTTTTTCATTACTTGATCAGGAACTCGTCTTAAAGCTCGTAAAACCACAGCTAAAGGCTCTGCCAAAGAAGCTGTTTTAAGATCTACCTCATCAGGAATCTTATGAATATAATTTGCAGGTAGAACTATGTATTTAGCATAGGCTCCATTGTAATTCATGACCCCAACCTCTTTTCTTTGACTGCAAGCAATATTAGATCCTTTAATACAATAAGAACACTTACCACAAGACAAAATACATTCTCCTACTACTCGATCCCCTATTTTCCAATCAACTCTGTTATTAACCCCTATTTTTACAATTGTCCCTGAGAACTCATGACCAGGAATAATTGGATATTTAGCTATTCCCTTCTTATAATATCCAAGGTCGCCATCATAAACTTCCAAATCAGTTCTACAAACTCCAACGTAAGCAACCTTTATTAAAACATCTCCTGGTTTCGTTTCTGGTAGAGGTATTTCCTTAAAATTAGCCTTAGATTGTGCAGAAATAACTACACCATAATTAGAGCTAGGATAATGAAGAGTAAACATATCTTTATTAGATTCAATATCGGCATAATAATACCAGCCTCTTTTTGTTCCCAGCCATTGAGTATATCTAAAATGAATAATGTCTTTTAAATGAGAAAATGATAATTCTGAAAAAAATAACTGTATGTCTTTAATGATGCTTTCAATTAACCATAAAACATTGGGCTGAGATTGAGGAGGATTTGAAAGCCCAATCTGTCTTGCTGCTATAGCTTCTCTTCTGTAACGACTGTATATTTGATTCCAATCTTCATCATGAATATGATGCACTGTTGATTTGGGTTCATAAATAATACTGTATTTTTTCTGTATCATGTGCTTAGCCCACTGTAAATCTTCAAGACCGAATAAATCCTGTTTGAAATTATGCTCCTGCCAAAGCTGTTTTCTGATAGCTGAATTAGCATTATTAGCGTAGTAAGAAGAACCATCAAATCTCAAAAGAGAATTGCCGAAAAGTCTTTTAAAATCTCTTTTTTCTGAAAGTCTAGTGTTTCCAGTAGCAATCTGTTTCCCATAAACCATTGCCACATTCTTATCATTGAAGTGCTTAACTAAATTGCCAAGCCATTTATTATTTAATGGTAGTGTATGAGCTGAAACTATAACGAGATATTCTCCTTTTGCATTTTGACAGCCAATATTTAAAGAATAACCAAAGGTAAAATCTCTACTTTTTATTTCAATAATTCTAGCAGAGAATTTTTTAGCAATATCTAAAGTTTTATCTATAGAACCAGAATCAACAACAAGAATCTCATAATCACGATAATGTTGATTCTTAATAGATTGTAGAAGATTCCCAAGATGTTTTTCTTCATTAAATGTTCTAATAATAATACTTACTTTTGGCATAGATTTTTTAAATAACAATTAAGGTTTTTTCCAGCAACCGCAATAAATATCCCAAGCATTTAATTCATTAGTAATCTCTTCTAAAGAGCAAAAATCTCCAGTTTTATGACTATAGAATTTCTCTTCTACGCATATTAAACCAGTACAGAAATTTTTAATCATTTCATAGTTATAAACTTTATTACTATTAAAATTAATTGAAGGATGATTGTTGTTTATTGTAGTAGTGAAAATTAAATGTCCTCCTGGCTTTGTTACTCTGATCATTTCTTGGAAAGCTTTATGGTCAGCGTTTAAATCAAACTCATCACCATAACGCCCAAGGCCAAAATGCTCTAAAGTACATAATGATATTACCATATCAAATGAATTATTAGTTAAGTCTAGATTTTTAGCATCACCAGTTATTACAGTTTCATTCTTTAATGCAGGCTTTCTATGACGAACATCTAATGTTGTAACCTCAAAGTTTGACAATATCCCAAGAATAAAGTGCCTGTAAGATCCTATATCTAAAATATTTTTGGGATTTATTTGAGCTATATGATAAGCTGCAAATTTACATTCATAATCCATAGAATTTTCTGGATGATTTCCAATCTCATACCTAAATTTCTTAAAAATTTTAAACACTCCTGGGTTTTCTTTTAAAAATTGAAGGTTACGTTTATAATCTCTTATAAATTCTTTAGGAGTCTTTTTTCTTTTTTTGTGTTTAAACATAAAAAACATACAATAGTTATTCTATTTTTATCCAAAATAAATAAAAAACCCAAAGCTTACATATTTACTTATTGTTCGTTCATGTCTTCGCATAACTTACAATTAAAGGATCTTTTTTCATTAATTGCTCAACTATATGCAAATCTTCTGGAGTATCAACAGAATGACTTTGAAATTCAGTTAAGGCCATTTTAATCTTGCCTCCATGCTCTAATATCCTAAGCATATCTATAGATTCAGCAATCTCTAGGGCACTCTGCTCGAGTTCATTAAACTCCAATAAACAATCCCTTGTGAACGGAATAATACAAACTTGTTTAAACATAGGTACGTCACCTGATGCTTGTTTCTTAGAAGGAATAGGTTCACGAGAGAAGTAAATTGCAAAATTATTCTTATCAATTACTGTTTTAATACAGTTAGGATCATTATACTCTTCTAAACTTGTAATAGGAGCTATTAAATTAACTAATTTAATAGAAGGATCATTTAATATTGGCTTGATTGAAGCATCGATCATCTCAGGCTGAACCATTGGCTCATCACCCTGAATCATATTAACAATATCTACTCTTTGACCAGTACGAGATTCTATTTTAAGCATTGCTTCAGCGGTCCTATCAGAAGCTCTTTTATGGGTATTTTTTGTCATAACCCACTTAGCTCCAATAGACTCTGCATAATTACCTATTTCCTGGTCACAAGTAGCAATATACACCTCATTCAAGGTTTTGCTCATTTTACTTCTAAACCAAACATGACCTACCATTTCAGTACCTAATATTTTAGCTAAAGGTTTACCTGGGAATCTTGTTGATCCCATACGAGCCGGGATAATCCCTATAATATTCATAGTATATGAGTCGATTATTTGTATATGTTAATTTAGATTATAAGAAAGGGAGTGTCAAGCTAATTTATTCTATTTTTAATGTAGTTTTTTGTCTCGTTTTTTGGCTAATATTCTCATATGAGAGCTAAAACCATTTTTACCTATCCAGTCCTGAAGTTGGTCTTTTGCTTTGGAGTCTGCTTTTTTAATAATTAATTCCCAAAACCGTCCAGGACTCACTCCTTCGTTCTGGTATACTCCCTCTACAATATCCCAATCCAGCCTGCCAGGGGTTGAAATATCTTTAACTGCAAATCCCTGTGACTTAAGCAAAAGACTGATTGAATCAGGATTAAAGAAATTTAAATGCTGAGGCGGAGCTATGCTTTTTGATTTTTCCCAGAGCACTTGAATGTCAAAACCTTCACCATTTAAAGTGGTAAGAAAAAAATATCCTCCTGGACGCAAGAGATTCCATGCTTTTTTTAAAAATTTACTAGGATCATATAAATGTTCAAATAGTTCAAAGGAAGTGAGAAGGTCAAATTTTTCATCCCAGCCTGTTACATTTTCTAAAACAGAGGGAATAACTTCTAATCCTTTTTGCTTGCATATCTTAATCATATCCAAAGATGGTTCAATAGCTATCATTTTGGCAGAGGGCCAAAACCTAGCCAACTCTTCAAGGAAAATTCCAAAACCAGCTCCAATATCTCCAACTACTTGAAGTGTGTTCTTAAAAAATCTGTCCCTTATAAATTTAGCTCTTGGCCGAAATATCTTTGTTCGCCGAGCCTCACTTACTGGCTTAAAGAATTTTTCCACCCAAAAAGTAGAGGAGTCAGACTTAGTATAGAATTTATCTAAAGCTTTAAGGGAAGGACGAGGATTAACAAAAAGTGTTCTACATGTCTGGCACAAAACATAAGTAAAATTTAATTTATTAAATTGGGATTTAAAATCTTTGCTGCCACAAGCAGGACAATCAATATTTAAAAACTGTTTATTATCAGCAAACATTTTTTTAACATCTTCTTCAACAAGCTTGAGATATTGATTATGAGTTTCTCTTTTACGAATATCTTCTTCTTTCATATTAAACTGATAAATATTATTATATAAGGACCTGATTTAATCAAGCTATTTTCTCAATAACAAATTCAGCTTTCCATTAATTTCTGATACCAGAAAAGTGTATCCTGAATGTGTTTTTTTAAGCTAAAATGCTTTTTTAACCTCTCATAACCAGCTTCTCCAAATTTCTCTGCTTTTTTAGGGTTTTTCAGTAAATAAGCAATCTTTTCTGCCATCAGCTCAACATTAAAAGGATTGATTATATAGCCAGTAATTCCATTCTGAATAACTTCCTGAGCTCCTCCAAAGCAAGTGGCTATTACTGGTTTTTTACAAGCCATTCCCTCTAAAACTATTCTTGGAAACGAATCAAAAGCAATAGAGGGCACAATAACAACTCGGCTGCTATGATAAGCTAATTTCAGTTCATTACTGTCAAGCCAGCCGGCTAAGATAATATTATTCTTTACCCCTATATCTTTAGCAAACTCTAAAAGGTATTGAACATAGCGATCTTTTTTTCCTGCCACGAATAAAACAGTTTCTGGAACCTTTTTAATGATTTTTTTCATTATTTTAATGATTTTTTTACCTCCTTTTAATTCGCTCATTCTACCTCCAAAAAACACTATTTTCTTGCCCTCAAGGTCATATTTTTTAAAAAATTCTTTGACATGTTTGTGGTCAACCTGCCAATCATTAACATCTGTTCCAGTATAGCTTACCTCAACATTCCTTATTCCATTCTGCTCTAGAGCACTTTTTAAAGCATTGCTCACAGCAAAAAGCTTATCAGGATATTTTAAATATCTTCTAATCAGAAAATTCCTCAATGGATTATATCTCTTCCCTGCCTGTTTTAAATGATCTTTCCATGTAAGCCTAGAGTCAAAATCTTTTAAATACTTTTCGGTAGCCATTTTTCCATAACTAAACGATATTACATCTCTGGCGGTGAAGAAAAGAGGCTTGTTGTATTTCTTTGCTATTTTCAAACAATGATAAGAAAGATAATGGTGTATGTTGTGAGCATGAATAACATCGGGTTTAATTCTCTTCATTAATTCTTTAACCCTGCCTACAGTTTGAGGATTATATAATCCAAGGTAACCAGCCCATCTGTGATTATATTTGGTGTAAATCCTAAATATATCCATTCCTTTATAGGTTACACTTCCCTCTTCTTTTTTATCCCTGACTGTACTAACAACAAAAACTTTGTGTCCAGCATCATGTAAACCATGAGCTAAATAAAAAGTAGAATATCCTGCTCCCCCAAAACTTTTAGGAGGGAAATCATCTGATAGAATTAAAATTTTCATTGTTTATTCTTTTTAAAAATTGCATTATATACGGTTTTAAGAATAGATTTCAACAATGGCTTTGATAAAATAGATTCCTGAAACTGCTCTATTTTTACCATTAAAGCTTTTTTAATATCATAGTGTTTGTAAACATCAAACTTAAAGTTTCTAGCTGCCCTCTCTATTTCTTTTTTTGAAATAGTAGGAAGATTTAAAATTGATGTCTTCATGTAAGAATCAGCTGATATGCTGCTGATAAATCCCTCTTTAATACAGCGGTCTCCAAGGATTGTTCCAATATAAGGATAAAATATTGTAATCTGCATAAAGTCTGGCTTGATCCTGGTATTTAGTTTGATTGTATCCTGAATGGTTTTTTTTGTTTCTCCAGGAATACCAACCATATTGAATGAAAATGTTTTTAATCCTATTTCTTTTGCCTTGTCAAATAAATCAATGATGTCTTGATTGCTGATATTTCTATTAAGAACTTTTTTCCTTAAATCTTCATTTCCAGTTTCCACTCCAACCTTTATTAAATTACATCTGCTGTTTTTCAAAATCTTCAAAGTATTTTCGTCAATTGTGCCAGGTCTTGCATTACATTCAAAGGTTGTATCTGGAAAATCTTTGGCAAACCTGTTGCAGAATCTCAAAAGCCACTCGGTGTTAAAAGAAAAAGTGTCATCATCTAATTTAATATGTTTGAATTTGTAACGATTTTTAAGATCTTTGATTTCTCTAATTGCCTTGTCAACGCTTAAAAACCTTAAATATGTACCAAGACCTGTCCATTGTTTTCTTAATGCATGGTTGCAGCAGTAAGTACAGCTGAATGGACATCCTCTTGAGAAAATAAATCTGGGTACAACCTGCTTCTGTCCATATTTCTTAAAATATCTGAAAATAGACCTGTCAGGAAAAGGAAGTCCATCTAAACTTTTTATTAAAGGACGGTATCCATTTTTAATAATAGTTTCACCTTTACGAAACCAGAAATTCTTAACATCAAAATAATCCTCACCTTTCTCAATCCTATTAATCACTTCTAAAAAAGCTTCCTCTACCTCTCCTATACAAACACCATCAAAAGCTTTTTCTTCTTCAAATGATTCGGGATATAAAATGGTGTGAATTCCTCCTACAAAAATGGGTGTAGAATGGTTTTGTTTAATTGCCTGAGCTATTTTTCTAGCATAAGGAAACTGATGAGAGTTGACTGAGATACCAATAATATCAGGCTGTTCTTGTCTTATATTCTTTAACAATTCTTTTAAATGATCATTTAAATTATCTATCTCAAATAAATCAAAGTTATGTCCAGCTTTCTTAAGCACAGCTGATATTAAAGCAATACCAACATGCCAAACACAGCCAGAATCTATTTGAGGCAAAATAAATAATATCTTCATAATAAAGTTTCCAGGACCTGGCTGTTAGTTAAATAGACAGCATTATCACGATTAGAAATCCATTGGTTCATCATGCATTTCATTAACAAATGATTCTGTTAATAATATTTTTCCTCTTGGCTTGTAAATATATATTATTTTTTAAAAGCTACAGCTGTTAATTGAATAAAACGGTCGAAGCGCTTCGGCCTTTCATTGTGTTTTAAAAACGGATTAAAACCTATAAGAGAAACAATATTAATCAGCCATTTGAAAACAGGTCTGTAAAATGTCCAGCGTGAGCTGTAAGTATAGGGAAAAAACCACAAAGCAGGATGGCTTTGAAAAATTTCAATATTGTTAAAATCAGATTCCAGTAAAGATTTCAACTCATTAGGATAATATTCTTTAACATGATATTTATCCCAAAGATTTTCTCCGAATTTATAGGGAGTGCTTATTACAATCTTACCATTTTGCTTTAGAACTCTTTTAGCTTCCTTCAATAATCTTTCAGGCTCCTGAACATGTTCAATAATGTCGCTTAAAACAACGCAGTCAATTGAATTATTATCAACAGGAATATTGTAAGCATCAGTCAAAATAAACTGGGCTGGAACTTTCTTTTTTTCAAAAATCTTTTCAGCCAACTGAATTCCTTCTTTTGAATTGTCCACTCCAATAATATCAGCTCCTTTCTCAGCAATTCTGTAAGTTAAAGCTCCGTCACCACATCCAATATCAAGAATCTTCTTGTCTTTAACGTCTCCTAAAACACGCAAAACCCATTCAAATCTTGCTTCTTGAACAGCATTGAATTTAAATATAGAACGCTTAGCATCTTCCCAATGATAAGCTCCTTTTTTCTTGTATTTATCAAATTCTATTTCTTGAACCATAAAAATCAATTAATTGTTTTGTCTTAAATTTAATATCATTTTTCCTGGCCCAGTCAATACAATCCTGTTTTTTAATGCTGTTTTTATTCAAAATTAAGTCTATTTTTTCAGCTATTTCTTGAGCATTATAAGAGTTTACGCTATACCCTGTTTTATTGTTTAAAATTGCTTCTTCACATCCAGAATTCACTGACCCAATACACGGAACTCCTTTGGCATTGGCTTCCAAAAACACTAACCCGAATCCCTCAAAATGATTATTAGTATTGATAGATATCATTATAAAAAGATCTGCATCAGCATAGTATTTATGTAATTTGCTATCCACTATCTCCCCCAAAAAAAAGACTTTATCAAAAAGATTATAATTGTTTATTTTTTTTAGAATCTTTTGATAATAAGTGCTCTTCTGATCATAATGCCCTACTATTTGGAAAATAAAATCATTGGAAAAATTTTCCTGATAATATTTAAGAGCTTTAACAACTTCTACAATACCTTTTCTTGGTTTAACTGCTCCAACAAACAATACCTTTTTTGTTTTATTCTTTCTTTTTTCATTCAAGTCAATAATTTTGTGCTTTTTTAAATCAATACCATTAGTAATAACTTTTATTTTTTTCTCTAATCCAGAGTAATGATTCATCAAATAATTTTTCGTGTAATTGCTGACTGCTATCACTCCATCCACCTGTTTATAGTATTTTTTGGATAAAACCCAAGAAATCTTTTTCTTCAGGAAGCTGTTTAATAAAATTGGAGGAACAGAATAAGTTCCATGAACAGTTAAAAAAACTTTAATTTTCTTGTTAGATAAAAAATGGAGAATAGCTGCATAAGGCTCCACCATGAAATGGATAATATCGGGGGAAAATTCAGCAATCTTTTTTTTTATCTTCAAGGCAGTTAGAAAACAAGCAAAAGGATTGGCTATGTATTTTACGGGGGAATCAAGTAGAATATATTCTTTTATTTTTTCTTGGTTAGACTTTTCAGAGGTTAAACATAAAACATCAAAGCCTAAATTTTGAAGCTCATTAATATAGTCTAAAGAAATCCTACTCCAGCCGTCAGTCCCTTTTAAATGATTAGTTAAAAACAAAATTTTCATTATTCAGATTTTTTATTTCTTTTGATAAATTGCAATATCTCCATATTGAGCAGTTTTCTGTAGAAATGAATACTGATCCATCTGCCATTGGGGCTCATTTTTTTTATCCCAAACAACATATTTCACTTGGTATTCAGTCCATAGCTTATTCAAAAATTCATTGTCTGGAATTAAAAGAGACTGTTGATACTGCTCAGTAATTTTACCAATCACCTCATCAGGAATACCTCCATGACTGCCAACAGATTCTCTGTAATACATACCATAGATTTCATGAGCTATTATCTCTTTGTTTTCAAAAAATACCTGTTTAGCTTCATCTCTTTTTACTCCATCTAATCTATAAAAAGCAAAAACACTATTAAGTAGACGATCATTTGTAGCGGCAAAAGAATAAATACCAGCTCTATGGTAAAAAACATTTAAAGGAGTGTAAATAACAGTGAAATAAGATATTTCATCGTTGGCAAAAACAATATCCTCTTTTTGAGAATTATTATTTAACCACTCCATAACTAGACCATATCTTTGAGAATCAATAGCTTCCTGCTCCATAGACGCATAAGAGTTTACTTGTATAAAAATACCCACATAAATACTTAAAATTATCATAGATATTGTTGAGATTTTTTTAACAAGCTTCCAGTTTTTCCTAGAAACCCAGGCAAAAAACATGATTAAAATATAGATAATTGCCAAAGGAACATGAAAAAACCAATGATAATGGGAGCTCTGAAGCATTTTACCTGTAATAATCTGCTGATTAAGAGTAACAAAGGGAGTAAGAACTAATGCTAATGTAAAAAAATATTGATTTTTTCTTTTTTTAGGAAAAAACAATAAAAATAAAAATAAAATCAAAGAAATTAAAAGTCCTAAATCAGGCGTCCTATTTTCAACTACTCCAAATCTTTGACTAACCTTTTCATAATTAGGATAAGTGGTTGCTCTGTAAATATTTAAAAGATATGGAAGAGCAATAAGGCTCGCTCCAATAAGTATTGCAATTATTTTTTTAACCTCTAACATTTTTCTCTGAAAAAGAAAGATTAAAGCAAGAACCCCGCAAAATGCATATAAAAAAGTCCATGTATAAAAATAATCATAAAAACTAAAACCTAAAACCATAACACTTAAAACTCCCCATTTTTTGTGTTTTTTTTCCAAAAATAACCAGAAGAGCAAAAGAAAGCTAAAAAGAAATAGGGTTGGCAGGGCTGGTATAACTGGACGGGCAAAGCGCAGAAAACTTCGGGGACTTATCCCGTCTAATATTTTAAAAATTCCGTAACGGGTAAAAAGCACTTTAGCCAAAATAATCACTATTGAGCTTGTTAAAGCAGTTGATTTGTCTTTTGAAAGCAAAAAAACAAAAGCATATATTACAAGAAAAACCAGAAAAGGAAAAACTAAACGAGCAAGCAAAATAGTGTTGTTAATATCTAAAGAAAAAATACTTCCCAAATAACCAGAAAGTATTGATCCCAATGGCTGAAAAAGGTAAGGATCATTTTTCCCTTCCTTAAAATAAATGCTTCCTAGTAAAGGGTGTCCATCCTGAATCTCTCTTATCCTTGCTGTCCAAGGAGAATCACCCATAATTTCAATTCCCTGGTAAATGTCTTTGTTGTCATAACGAAAATAAATCTGAAAACTGGCAACAAGGATTGCTATCATTAAACCAAAAACAACTGCCCATTTATGATTCTTTAGAATCTGAACTATACTCATCTTTAAAATTAATTTTATCTTTAATTAAATAGGGAGGCTTTCCCTTTGCCTCATAATAAATTCTGATGAGAATCTCTGCTAAAAGCCCCATTAAAATAAACTGAACCCCAATAATAACTAAAAATAAAGTAAATAAAGGCAAAGGAGTTGAGGTAAAAGATATGCCCAATATGAACTTATAAGCAAAAGAGGCTATACCTGATAGGAATCCAGAAAACAACAGGAAAAGACCAGTTTTGCCAAAAAAATGAATTGGCTTAGTTAAATAAGTCATTAAAAATCTTACAGTTAAAAGATCTAAAACAACCTTGAAGGTCCGGGCAAATCCGTATTTGGTTTTACCATATTTTCTAGGCCTGTGATTAACCACTATTTCTGTTATTCTTGCCCCATACCAAGAGGCATAAGCTGGCACGAATCTATGCATCTCTCCATAAAGCCTAATATCCTTCATAATTTCTCTTTTATAGGCTTTAATAGTACAACCATAATCATGAAGTTTTACTCTGGTAATAAAAGATATTAGAGCATTTGCCATCTGAGAGGGAATCATTCTACTTATATAATCTTTTCTGTTTTTTCGCCAACCAGAAACAACATCAAACCCTTGATCTATTTTTTCTAAAAGCTTGGGGATATCAGCTGGATCATTTTGCAAATCAGCATCCATTGGAATTAAAATCCCGCCTTTGGCAAAATCAATGCCTGCTGATATGGCTGCTGTTTGGCCGTAGTTCTTTCTAAAATTAATTACCTTAAAAAATGGATCTTTGCCAGTAATTTTCTTGAGAACTTCCAAACTTTTATCTTCAGAACCGTCGTTAACTGCAATAATTTCAAAACTAAAAGCAAGAGAATTCAAAACCTGCTTAATTTCCAAATAAAGTTTTTCTATACTTTCTTCTTCATTGTAAATTGGAAGAATGATAGATAATTTCATAATACTAAATATTATTGTTTTCTGGCAGTTATCATAACGCACCAGCAAATTTGTTTATTTAAAACAGGAATTTTTAAAATTGTCTCATCAAATTTAATTAAAAAAGGCGTAAGGAGTCTTTTAAAAGGAAAAAACTTGTAAATATTAACTACATCGGGAAAGCCAAGTAAAGGATGACTTAAAAAGCCAAAATAATAAATCTTTTCTATTTCTAAATGAGAGCTAATAATTCTTATTAATTCTT
Organism: uncultured Candidatus Saccharibacteria bacterium; assembly: GCA_964450805.1. GTDB lineage: Bacteria > Patescibacteriota > Minisyncoccia > Minisyncoccales > JANBVM01 > JANBVL01. Next base: position 358,618 of record CAYVDD010000001.1, read on the forward strand.
TTTCTTGAAAATTTTTATGTAAAGGAGAAAAATGTTTTGTGCCTCTTAAAAATGTTCTGGGAATAAGATTGACAAAGCTAGCAATTGGCTCAGTAAAAACCGCTTCTCCTCCTTTTTTAAGTACACGGTTAATTTCACTTATTCCTTTTTCAGGATCCTCTAAATGATGAAGTACTCCTCTGTTTATCACTATCTGAAATGAAGAATTACCAAAAGGCATATTTTGAGCATCCCCTAAAAGCACTTTAGAATATCTTTTTTTTGCCAGCTTAATCATCTCAGGAGACATATCTAACCCAATAACTTCATATCCTTTTAAAAATTGGCTCATAAATCCTGTGCCGCAGCCATTATCTAAAATAGGACTTCTTAAATTTAAAAAAGAAAGTAGTTTTTTCGCCCACCATCTGTGATATACCAAAGAATAAGATACAGCATATCTTTTATCATTATAAAGTTCAGCAACATAATCCTGAACAGCAATTTCTTCTTCAAGACGATTGTATGTATTCATTTTTTTGTCACTTTCCTTTTAAAAATAATATTGTTCCTGGAACACCTATTATTAAGATGTTACAAAATAAAACTAATAAAGAAAAGGTGACAGTTAAAGAGACAGGAATATTAAAAAATGAGAAAAAATAAATGTAGGATGCTTCTCTGGCACCCAATCCAAATATGCTCACAGGAATAGCAATAATTAGCCAGACCAAAGCAACAACTAAAAAAACATACCAAAAAGGAATTATTATACCCAAAGACAAAATAATCAAATGAGCAAAGACTGCTCCAGATAAAATATAATAAATAAATCCTAAAAACAAAACCTTGAAAAACAGGCTTAGGTTTAAAGAATTGAATCCCTGGTAGAGTTCATTCAAAAAAAAGTTTGTTTTTTCTTTGAAATCCTCAGGCACTAAAAGCTTTATCAAAAAATCAGAAATCTTTTTAGTTCTTTGTTTTGCGCTTAAAAAATAAATTAAAAGTGCTGAAAAGAATAAAACTAAAACTGGCAATTGCCAATTCCAGATTTTAGTGAACTTGAAAGGGATGATTACAAAAGAAAACAGACCGATTATAATCACAACCAAAATATCTGTTGCCCTATCTAAAAAAGCGGTATAAAAAGCTTTACCCTTGCTAGCTTTACTTTTTTCAGATAAATATTTTGCCCTCCAAAACTCTCCCATTTTTGCTGGAGTAATCAGGCCAAAAAAGAATCCCTTAATTGACATTTCAGCTAATTCATTAAAAGAAGTTTTAGCGCCAATAGAATCAACCAACAATCTCCATCTTAAAACACGAACTAAAAATCCAAAAATTAAAAACAAGAGCCCTATCAAGCAATAAATAGGATCGGCTTGTTTTAAAGCTAATAAAAGCTCATTGAGATTGATTTTAGAAAGAATATATGTGAATAAAGCTACTCCAAAAAGTCTGAAAAACTTTGAATATGTTATTCTTTTCATTTATTTTAAACTGTAAGTTTATACAAAGGCCTCCCATTTTCCGCTTTGCCAATAAATTTGGCTTTATTTAAACAGGAATTATTAATTATGAAATTCACGAATTCTTCTGGAGTAAAATCTTTGTAAGGATTCTTTTTTGTTAATTCCCCAGGCCTGTGTGGTTCAAAAAACAATTCTTTTGCTTTAATCCTCTTTAACAGCTTTATGAAATTCAAATAAACATCTTCCCTTTCTAAAAAATGATGAAATATACTTAAAGCCAGAACCACGTCAAAAGTTACTTCTTTGTCTTTTTTATATTCAAAAATTGATTCTGGAATAATTTTGAATTTTTTACCTTCTGCATCTCTTAGTTTTTTCATGAAATATAGGCACATGCGATTTTCCTCCAAAGCATGGCACTCAAGCCCCTCTTCTTCAAAAACATGACAGAAATAGCCCAAATTAGCCCCAATATCTAGAAGAGTTCCTTTTGAAAATGAAAGATTATTTTTGATTATCTGATAGCGGAAATCTCCACGCCTGAAAAGGATGTCTTGAAGGTCTGGGTGATTGAGCAATTGATAAAGTCTTCCTCTCTGGTAATTTTTTGAAAAAGCAATCAGTTCTCTCCTGAAATCCATCCATTTCTTGTGTCTGGCAATGATCCTTACGGGAATTTTGGGAAGCTTTAAAATTTTGGCAATTGAAAACCTGTGCCTGCCGTTTACGAACAAAAGCCTTCCATCCCTTGCTATCACGACAGAAACATCATCTATCACTGCCGAAGGTTTTTCCAGCTTTGCTTTTATTCCCTCCTGCCCGTAAAGCTCCTGCATTTGTTTGAATCCTTTTCGCTTGATTTCATCAAACAGCAAGTCAATCTTTTTTAACCTTTCATCGAAATCATACTTATTTTTGCATCCCCACTTCCTCTTTCCTCTCTCAAGCTGAGTTAAGACCCTGGAGTAAAAGTCAGTGTGCTTCCATTCCTTGTTCTGTTCGAATCTCTGCCTGAAAGCCTTAAAAACGTCTAAATCCTCGAATTTCACAATGTTTTTATCCCAGTTTCCGTCTATCACCTTTCCGTGGTTTTTCCAGATATCAAAGCTTTCATTTAAAATATACTCTATTTTCTGAGGATTGACCCAGCACACTTTGTTGAAATCCAATCTGTCGGTTTTGTATTCAATCCTAGATTTTAATTTGAGGATCTGCCTGACGACAATGAATTTTAAATCGCAAAAAGCATTCCAAAGCATGACCAAAGGACGCCCTATAATCGGAAGCTTTTCGCCCAGATCAAGGACGAAATATCTTACGGTGACAATTATCTTATTCCTGATTTTTTGGTAGAGATAAAGCGCCATATTTAGGAAATGAATTTTAGGATATTTTCAGCTCTTTTCTGCCAGGTATAAGCCTGAACATCCTGAAAAGCTTGATTTGATATCTTATCAGAAAAAACAGGAGTTTCCAACGCATTTGCGATAGCCTCAGCAAGCTTTCTAGGGTTATCCGGTTTAACTAAAAAAGCGTTATTCTCATTGAGAATTTCTCTTATTGAAGGAATATCTGAAGCTATTATTGGCCTTTTGGAAGCCATATACTCAAACATCTTGATAGGCGATGTCCAGTGGGAGATTTTCTGTTTGGCTGAATTGGGAAGAACCAGAAGGTCAGCTGACTTAAGCCATAAAGCCATCTGGCTGTATGGCTTATGGCCCACGATATTGATATCCAGATCTGAATATTTTTCCTTGAATTCTCTGACATGCTTTTTGGTTCCCCCGACAAAGTATACGGCTATGTTGTTTTTCAAAAACTTGGAAGCTTGAACCAAAACATCAGCTCCTTTCCATTTATATAAATGACCAGTGTAGAGTAGTATTTTCTCGTCCAAAGGAAGGTTAATTTTTTCCCTACATCCCTCTTTGCTTTCTTTGATGTTAAATTGTTTCAGGTCAACTCCGTCAGCAGAAACAAAGATTTTTTCAGGCCTTACACCTTTTTCAACAAAGAGATTTTTCAATTGTTTTGTGATTGAAATCACTGCTTTGGTTCTTTTAAAAAACCATGAATAGAGAAAGTAGTTTTTAGGGAAGGTATGTGCTTCAAAAACAAGGTTGTTTTTAAAAAACGCCAAACCAAGGAAAAACTTGTCTCTTGTATAAATGATGTCTGTTTTTTTAAAAATTATGTAAAAGAATGAAAAAGCAAAAAAAGTGAATGATTCAATCCACAAAGCTAAATGACCTAATAATTTATCGAAAGGAATCAAATCAATGCAAGGGAATTTTTTAATCTTAAAGTTTTTTTCAATTCCATAGTATTCAAACGCATTTTTTTTAATCCAATTGATTCTTCTGGGTATTACCAGTTCTAAATCATTTCCCATACCTAAAGCTTCGCACATTTTCATAATCTGTATTCCATGTGCTTTTTCCGTTGGAATTCTTGCATTAGCAATGTATAGAATTTTCATGATTTTTTTGCTTTGATAACAAAGTTAAGTGCAAAAATAGATGGTTTTTTTTCAGCTAAAAACTGCATTAAGTTTCTAATTCCTGGCACCCAAGAAAAAAAACTATTTACTTTTATTGCTTCAATTGAGAAACTGCTCTCTTCTAATAAATCTTTAATAATAGAATAGGACATCCAATAAACATGACCCTGCCTATGCTTGTTGTTTTCAGGTATTTTCCCTAATAGCATTTGTATTCTAGCAGGCAGAGAATTAAAATTAGGCACACTTATTAATAAGTTTCTTTTGGAAACTCTATGAACTTCTTTTAATACTCTTGTGGGCTGATATAAGTGTTCGAGAACGTCAAGCAAAACCACTGTTTCAAAAGAATTGTCAGGAAATGGTAATTTATTTGTAGTAAAATTAAATTGTCTTACGTTTAATTCTTTTGTCCTTGCTTTTTTTATTGCGATTTCAGAAACTTCAATCCCTATTCCTTTTATGCCTTTATTCTTAAGCATATTTAAAAATAGACCATCTCCACAACCCAAATCTAAAACCAAACCTTTGTCCACTAATGCAAAAGCTGCTTTGTGGCGAAAACATATTCCCTGATCCATTTTAGCCCAATATTCGCTTTCAAAATCTCTTAATTCTTTATCCATTTCTATCTTTTTTTATTATTGGAATTCCCACTAATGACCCCCAATTTAGCAACATCTTTGCCCTAAATTTTAATTCATCATTCTTAAGAGGAATATCAAAAATCTGTTCAGGTAAATCAGCTATTAGTGATTGAGTTTGTTCATCTCTTCCCAGAGAAATACTCCATCCCTTTTTACGCCATACCAAATCTTTAGGCAGATATCTTTCAGCCAACCTTCTGAGGATTAATTTATCAATGTAAATTTTGGTTTTTGTGTTATTAGAATAAGCTAAGCGGTAAGAAAGAGGTATACTAAGGAAAAATTGAATAATATCCATATCATAAAACAGGTTTGAAAATACAGCATTATTGTTTAGTATCGGACCAGACAATGTTTCTCCTTCTGTAGGAATACAGCCAACATATATTCCTCCTAATGACAACAAATCTATTGATGAAAGATTAGGGTCAATATACTCTTTGAATTCTTCCCAATTGCTAATTAGACCGTTTGTGTTCAAAGATATGTAATTTTCTAAAAGAGTTTTATGGCAAGTATCTCTGTGTATTTTTTTCCTGATAGATTGAGGAAGAAAATTCAAAAAATAAGAAATATATTGCTGGACGATGGAACAACTTATAGTGTCAGCACCTTGCGCTGCATAGACTTGCTTTTCTTTTTTAAAAGGAGAATGTTTCCATAAACTTGCCACCCCTATAATAGTAGTTAATCCGTGAGGATCTTTGTATAATTCAGGAATAAATGACACTGCTTCTTTGTATTTATCAGTCTCAAGGAAATCTATGTAATGATTTTCTGCACCCATAATAGCAGCGTTCATTCTTGCAAAAGGGATTTCAGAGCTTTTCCTACCCCAAGGCGCAGAAGTATAAGCATTAATCTTTGCTCCTGATTTTTTTAAATAAATACCTGTTAAGGCTGAATCAATTCCTCCACTTAAATATAATCCAATTTCATCAAATCGACGAGTTCGTTTTGCAACTTTTAACAATAATTCATCTAATCTGTCCACATATCCATTAAGAAAGCGTATACCTAATTTGAGCGGTCTGATTTTGTACCTATAAATAATTTGGACATTGAGAGTTTTGGTATTTATTTTCATCACTGAACCTGGAGGCACCATCATTATTTCTTTAAACAAAGGTTTTAATTTGGCAGTGGCAGTTGCAATAAAATATCGAACTCCCTCGAAATCTAATTTACAAGTTGAATCTATTAAAGATGTTAAATGAACAGAAAACTTAACTTCGTTGTTAAAAAATCTAAAATACAAAGGAATTATTCCTATATGGTCTCGGATGGCGTATATAAAATCTCCTTTTTGATAAACAAAGGCAAACCATGAATCTCTGCGTTTTTTCTCAAAAAGCAAATCAAAATCTTCATCAGCAATGTCCGAAGGGTTAAAATTGTAATTTAATAAAATTTTGATATTATTCATAATAAATCAAATTCTATTACTGAATTCATAAAGGATTTTTTCTACTAAATTATCTAAGCTATGGTTTTTGACCACTATTTCTCTTAAATTTTTGTCTTGTTTAGAATCTTTTAGATTGAAAATCTTGCGAGCCAATTCCTCATCATTCCCTTTTTGAAATCTGTATTTATTTTCAAGTATTTCATTATAGGCCTGATTGCATGTTAAAACCAAGCAACCTGAAGCCATAGCTTCCAATACAACTTTGTCTAGACTTCCAGTAGAACTGATATTTATAACCAATTCAGCTTTCTGATAATAATCAGGCAGTTCATTATAAGGCAAACCTCCTAAAAACCTTATATACTCTTCCATGTTTTTCTCTGAAATAAAAGCTTTCAGTTCCCGGAAATACTTTTTTTCATCTGCGTCTATTGGACTGCCAATGATTTTTACCTCAATATTTTTAATACCTTTTTGGTTTATTAAAATATCCAAAGCTTTAACTAAAGTAATCTGATCTTTAATGCGTGAAATCCTTCCAACAGAGAGAATGTTCAGATTAGATTCTCTATTTGATAAAGGATCTGGCCTGAACTTATCAGTATCTATTCCCTGACCTATTACTTTTACCTTTTTGCTTTTCATTCTAAAACCAGATAAAGACGACGTTACTAATCCACATGCAAGCACATTGATTAATCTTGAACGAAAAGTCACTGCGCCATGAGCATACCATTGTATCAATTTCTTTTTGAAAAGCTTGGCCAAAGGAAAAGACAGGATTCCATAGATAGGACACATGTGGGCAAAAACACCATCAACTTCCTTTAAGTGTTTTAAAAGGATTTTCTGTAAAGTGAAAAACTGCTTTAATTTTGAATGGCCTTTTTCCTTTCCCAAAGAATAAACAATAACATTATCAGGAAGATTGTATTCTCCAACAGCTAAACCTATAACATAAACTTTTTCAAGTTTTTTTGAAAGTTTTTCAAGCCAGAGGTGAAAAAAACTAAGATTATCGTCATTAAGATCAACTTTTTGACTAATGATTATGAGTTTCATTTTTGTTTATTTGGGAAAAAGAAGAAATATTCCTGAGATTATCAAAACCATACCAATAAGCTGAACTGTGGTTAGAGCTTCTCCTAGAAAAACCCATGAGCCTAAAGCAACAAGAATGATTCCTGCACTGGTCAATATTGGGTAAGCTATATTCAACTGAATTTTAGATAGAACAAAACCATAAAAGAAAAAACCTATCAAAAACAGCGAAGCTCCTCCCACAAGCCATGGGTTTTTAATGATATAAGGTAATTTATTCCATAAGCCTGAAATTGAAAAATCCAGATCTCCTAAAAGAAGAATGCCTTTTTTAAAAAAAATCTGGGCAGTACTGGCTATTACAACAGAGAATACTATAGCAATAATAGTTGACTCCATAATCTTTAAATATTATGCTTTTAGCTCACTTTATCTGTTTTTTAAAGATAAATCAAGCTTAAAAACCTTGCTCAAGCCAATAGTATGGGATATAAAGAAACTATGAAATTATCTATAGTAATACCAATTTTTAATGAAGAAAAAACTCTTTTAAAGCTTATTGAAAAGGTTGAAAAAGCTCCTACTTTAAGGCTTGAAAAAGAGCTTGTTTTGGTTGATGACGGCTCCACCGATTTAAGCAAAGATATTTTAAAAAATCTTGATAATAAATATGTTGTTGTTTATCACAAAAAAAACCAAGGAAAAGGAAAAGCTATCAGAACTGGTTTCAAACATGCTACTGGAGATATTATTCTTATTCAAGATGCTGACTTGGAGCTTAATCCCAATAATTACCCTGATTTGCTTAACCCTATTTTAAATAATAAAACTAATATTGTTTATGGGTCCCGCTACAAACAAAAAGATAATTCAATTTATAAAAGCCATTATTGGGGAGTAAGGATTTTAAGCATTCTAACTAATGTTTTATATGGTTCTAATTTGACTGATGTTTATTGCGGCTATAAGGTATTTAAAACTGAAGTCTTGAAAAATCTAAAACTGATTAGTAATAGCTTTGAAATTGAATCTGAAATGACCGTAAAAGCTCTAAAAAAAGGTTATAATATTACTGAAGTGCCTATTGATTATTTTCCTAGGAAGTTTGATGAGGGAAAAAAGATAAGACTGGGCAATGGACTCAAAGCTATCTGGGTGATCATTAAAAACAGATTCTGAATTTGACATAAATTCAGAAAATGTAATCATTAAAGATTAAAGAAAGGAAACCTGGTGAAAATCCAGGGCTGTGCCGCAACTGTAATCCAACTGGTGAGTCAGAATACTTTCTTTAGTAATTAATAATATTTTTCTTTTCGAGCAAAAAGAAAAGTAAGCTGTTTTTTGAAATAGCTTGTTTCGCTCGAAACAGGATTTTTTTTATGAAAAAGAAAATTTCAATTATTTTTCTAGCTACACTTCTTATTGTATCTTTTGCTGGCATTTCTAGTTCAGAGTCAGAAACAGACAAAGCTGCTAATTACCTCAAATCCCAACCTCAGACTCCTTGGAGCACCATGGCTTTGGCAGCTAATAATGAATTAGGTCTTGATTTAAGCCACTTAGTCTCTGTTCCTTCAGATCAGAAATCTCCCACTACTTATGCAAAATATATTCTGGCTTTAGTTGCAGCTGGGCAAAACCCAACCACTTTTGGAGATGAGAATTATGTGGAGCAATTAAAAACTTATTACCAGAACAACCAGTTTGGACAAGAGGATCTTATTAATGATGACTTTTGGGCGATTTTAGCTTTAGGAGCACTTGGCCAGGAAAACCTGCAAATGGTTCAAGATGCCAAGCAGTATATTTTAAATAACCAGAATGTAAATGGAGGCTGGGGATATGATCTTTCTTCTTCAGATACCAATGATACAGCATCTGCTATAATAGCTCTTTTAGAAGCTGGTGTTTCTGCTTCTTCACCAGTTATTCAAAACGCATTGTCTTATTTAAAATCCGCTCAAAATGATGATGGTGGTTTTCCTTATACCCTTGGCTCTGCTTCTGATTCCTGCTCTGATTCCTGGATAATCTCAGCTATTTACAGAGTTAAACAAGACCCTGCTGTTGACTGGATGAAAAATGGAAATAACCCTTTAGACCATCTTAGATCTTTACAGGATGAAGATGGTGGTTTCTGGTGGCAAGTTCAGGGAGACAATAAATTCTGCAGCCCTTACGCTCTTTTATCTTTACTTGAACAATCTTACCCAGTTAAAACAGATTACAATAAGCACAGTATAAGGATTGAAGGCCAGCAAGATACTGTTTGTAATATACAGGTTCATGGAGGAACAGCAATGGATCTTATTGTTTCTGGAGCTGAAGCCTGTGGCTATAATTACACTATTGTTGAATATACTGGCATGGGTCTTTATTTGTCAGAATTAGCAGGAGAAACCAGCTGGATGTTTATGGTAAACAATATTTCACCAACAGTAGGAGCAGATAATTATTATTTGAATCCAACTGACAAAGTTTTATGGTTTTCAGGAGACTGGCTGGATGCAGGCTGGCATCCAACCAGAATTGAACTAACTCAGACTGATAGTTTAATTACTATTCAGGTTCAGTATTATGATCCAGTAAATAACCAGTGGCAGAATTTAGCAGTAACAGGAGTCAAGGTAAAGATTGGCTCTTCAGAACTTACAACAGATAATCAAGGCAAGATTGAAATCGCTTCAAACAGTTTGGAAAATGGTTTTTATGAAGTATTTGCGGAGACTCAAATTATTCAGGATATAGGATATATCCGCAGTGAAAAAGTGAGTTTAAAAACAGGAGAAACTCCTGTAGACCATCAGGCTGGATTAATGGTTGAAATTGAAAAAATCCAGGTTCCTGACAAAGGAGAGCAAACCGCTATCAGTTTTTCAGTAGAACCCGACTTGTTGGACTTTGGAAAGCTCAAGCCCGGAGAAAGTAGCAATTCCAGTTTAACTGTTGTAAACGGCCAGACAGCGATTTATTTAGAAGCAGAAGTAAGCGGAGCAAGTGTTTTTCAGGATAATCTAAAAATCAGTGAACAAATGTGGCAGTTTTTTTCTGCTGACATAGATGCAAACCAAAGCGAGATTCTGCCTATTTATTTCAGTATTCCTGTAACCTATAATGATAACTTTGGTTTGCAGGAAGGAAGTATAATTTTTTGGGCTATACAAAAATGAAAAAAATCTTCTTAATAATATCTCTTTGTTTTATTAGTTTATCTGTTCAGGCAGTGGCAATTCAAATTCAGCCTTCAGAATTAAAAATTGAAGCTGATGTTGGAGTTTTAACTAAACAGGAAATTATTATACATAATCCAGATAACAATGTGGCTTTTTATGAACTTTATATGGATACTTTTTCTGACTGGATTAAGATTCAACCAGAAAGCTTTATCCTGGAAAGTAAAGAATACAAAGAGGTGATTCTAGAAATCAAAAGTAAAGAAACAGGTTTTTTTAAAAGCACGCTTTCTGTTTTAGCTAAGCCTTTATCTGAAAGAAAATTTAAAGCGGAATCAGGCGTGAAAATTCCAGTAGAAATTAGAATCAATGAAAGCAAGTCTTACTTCTTAGCTAATATTGTTCATGCTTTAAATTTAACTCAAAGATCAAAAGCCATTATCTATTACATACTCAGCTTGCTTTTAATTTTGACTCTAATTATTCTTTATATAAGAAAAAAGAATCTTGGTTCAAACAAATTAAAATCCTAAAGATCCAGCCAGCATATCTACAAAAGCCACATTAGGATTCACTAGAGAAAAACAATAATTTGAAACCACGAACAGACACACAACCAGCACCACTGCTGGTTTTTTTAATTTTTCATTCAATTTACTTTCCAAAAACTCAATTCCCTGAACAGCCAACAAGATCCCTAAAGGAGCGAAAATAAAAACTGTACGAGCCCCAGCAGAAGTGGTCCAAAGCAAAAAAGAAAAGGAAGAAGGAATCAAAGCTAAAAACACTTTCATTCTAAAAATATTCTTTTCCTTTGACTCTTTCCACAAGCCCAACAAGATGAAAGGCCAGATAACACCCAAAATCCTAAACAGCTGACCCAAATACCTCAAGCTAGTCAGCACAAAACTCTCCCCTGTTTTACTAACAGCCCTGCTCATAATCCAATCATAACTTGTAGAATTAAAAATATTGTAAACTGCGATTTGTAAAATTATTACAGGAATTAAAAATGGAAAAACAAATTCACACATTTTTTTAAATTTCTCTTTCAAATTAAATTCACTAGATAAAAGAATCATACAAACAAAAAAGGAAATACCTAAAGCAGCATTCTCTTTAAGCAAAAACCCTATCCCAGAAATAAAACCATTTAAAAAAATCAATTTATTATTTCTTTTTTTAAAAAACAATAAAGTTAAAAACAAAGAAAATATGTAAAAAAACCAGGCTCCCATGTCAGTCAAATATGCCAAACCAACATCCAAAACTGGAGTGGCAGCAGCAAAAAACACAGAACCTAAAAAAGCTTTCCTAGAATCACCAACAACAATCTCAACAATTTTAAAAATAAAAAACACTGCTAAAAAGTAAAAAATAAAATTCTGAATAACTAACCCTGCTCCAGGCCCCAAGAATTCAAAAGGAAGAGCCAAGAAACTTCCCAAAGGCCTTAGTGCGTGATAAGGCTCAAGGTAAGAAACATCAAGCTTTCCCTGAAACCACTTGATATCATCTAAAAAAACAACAGTATCCCCATAATGCTTAAAACCAAATATAAAAGAAATTGCCAAAGCATTAAAAAAAGCAAATATTATTGCATAAATTAAAAACCTGTTTTTTTCAAGCATTTATCATTGAAATATAATTTTTAATATATTTTTGATTTGAAAAATTATTCTCAATAAACTTTCTCCCCTCTTTCCCCATTTTAACTGCTAATTCTTTATTTCTCAAAAGAATCCTTAACTTCTCTGCTAATTGCTCTATATCCTTAGGATTAAACAAAAATCCATTCTTACCGTCTTTTATTAAGTCTGGAATTCCAACTACATTGCTTCCAATAACAGGTTTACTTAGAGCCATAGATTCCATCAAAACCCTGCCTAAACCTTCTGAAAAAGAAGGTAAAACCAAACAATAGCATTTTCTCATTATTTCTTTCGTAGCTTCCAAGGATAATCTTCCTTTAAAATCTACTTCTTTCTCCAAACCTAAGTTTTTAGCTTTTAATTGTAAATCTTTTTTAATCGAACCTTCTCCTACAATTACTAATTTAAAAGAAGGAAATTCTTTTTTAATCTTTAAAAAAGCTTCAATCAAAGTATCAATATTTTTAACAACTGAAAGAAAGCCAACAAACAGAATAAAGTTTTCTGAGAAAGTATTTTTTTCAGCTAAAAAGATATCAATATCAGTGAAAGTAGGAAATAGAAAATAGGGTTTTTGTCCTGAAATTTTAAAAGCCTGGTTTTTGGTAAATTTTGAAATAGCCCTAACCTTATCAGCTTTTCTTAAGCTAATCTTGGCTAAAACAGGAATTATCTTTCTCTGAAGGAATTCAAACTTTCTTTTTTTTGAAAGAAAAGGACCTTCTATCCAATCTCCATGTATTTCAACAATCAGTTCTTTTTTTAAAAAAGTTTTAATTATTGAACCTGTAAGTCCTTCTATTAAAGGCGACTGGGCAATAATTGTATCAATTTTCTTTGTTAAACATATCCAGAATCCAAAAATTAAAAAAACAGGCCAAAATAAAAGACTGGAGGGAAAAAGATAGAATTCTGTGTTCCATTTTTTAATATGAAAAGGTTTTCCTTTTGCCAGAACAAAAGTTTTTATTCCCTTGCTTAACCCTAAAAACTTTTCCTCAAGATGAGACAAGGAACGTTCTTTAAAATCATAATTTGTTGCGCTGATGAATAATACTTTTTTCACTAATCCTGATTTAAAATAATATCTATTGTTCTTTTAACTAAATTATCCCAGCTGAACTGTTTTAATTTCTTTTTTGAATTTGTAATGAAAGTCTGCTGAAGATTCTTATCATTGTAAAGCTTTATAATTGATTCCTTAATCTGCTTTTTATTATTGTATTCCATTAATAATCCATTGAAGTTATCTTCAACAAGCTCTGAATTTCCCCCGCTATCAGAAAGAATCATTGGCACATTTAACTGCATTGCTTCTAAAGCCACGTGAGACAATCCTTCATATTCAGAGTTTAAAACAAACATGTCAGCTGCTTTAAAATACAGAGAAATATCCTGGTGATTGATTCTGCCTGTGAGTCTGACCTTGTCTTTTATTTTTAATTGTTTAATCTTGTTCTCTAAATTCTTTTTTTCACTACCTTCTCCAACAATCACTAATCTAAAATCAGGATTTTGCTTTAATAAATCAGGCATTATATCAATAAGTGTTTCAAAACCTTTCCAGGAACATAGCCTTCCAACAGATAAAATAATGTCTCCATGAATGTTTATCTTTTGCTTTGCATTCTCTCTTGAAAAATCAGGTTCTTGAAAAAAATCCAAGGAATTATAAATAACTGATATTTTTTCTTTTGAAATTCCCCAGGAACAAACAATATCTCTTAAATAATAACTTGGAACAATAATCTCATCAGAATTTTTTACAGTGAAGCTTCTAATTTTTTTAAGTAGTTCTACGAAAAACCCGTATTTTTTATTTTGAAATACATCAAGGCTGTCAGGCTTCTTACTTCTATTGGCATAGTTTTCCCAGGCAGCATCCCCTACTACTTTTGAAACTAATTTCTTTCTCAAAAGTCTGGAAATAATCAAGCTGGGCAAACCTGCGCTGATTTGGTTCTGGCTATAAATTACATCTTTGTTTTTTGAAATGCTTAACAATTTTAAAAAAAACAATAAATGCCTTATTCCTTTTGGATATTTTCTTGAAATTCTTGCCACAGGGAATCCATAATCATCCGGCAGCATCTTGTCTGAAAATGTAACCATATCAACTTCAAATCCTCTTTTAACAAGTTCTTTTCCAAGTTTGCTAACATAGATGGCAGGACCACCAATATCTGGAGGAAATATTCCTGTAGCAAAAACTATTCTTTTAGACATATTGTCCATAAATCCTATATACCATTTCTATAATATTATCCCAGTTGTATCTTTTTAAAGCTGAAAAGGCTTGTTCTGTCAATTTTTTTACAAACTTTAATTTTGAATGAATGGCTACTATTGCTCCTTTAATTTGCTCTGGACTTTTAGGATCCACTAAAATCCCTGTTTCCTTATCTTCAATTAAATCAAGTATTCCCCCAACTTTAGTAGCAATAACAGGAACTTTAGCTGCCATTGCTTCAAGAATCACTATTCCAAATCCTTCACTTACTGAGGGCAAAACAAAACAATCAGCAACTGACAAATAATCAGGGGCTCTGTTATTTTCAATTTGACCTAAGAACTGAATATGCTTTTTTAAACCAAGGCTTTTTGAAAGATTCTCAAGGTTTTCTCTTTCTGAACCGTCACCAATAATCAACAGCTTGTATTTAAAATCCAAATCTTTAACTGCCTGAATCAAATATTTGATTCCTTTAACTTTTTCAAGACGAGCTATTGTCATAATCACAAACTCGCCATTTAAGCTAAGTTTTCTTTTATTTTCTGATCTGTCTAAATTTCTGAATCTTTCCAAATCAATACCATTAGGAATTACTTTAATATTCTTACACTCAATACTTTCGAAGTATTCCCTAATTTTAACACTTGCCGCAATGCAGGTCTTAGCATTATTATATACCAGTCTTCTTATAAAGCTTTTGTCTCTTTCCAGTCTCTGAACTGTAATAATATAGGAAATCTTTGTCAGTTTAAACAAGAAGTAACCAAGAAATCCGCTTAAAAAACTCTGGCAGTGCATAATATCAATCTTTTCTTTTTTAATCAGATTAAGGGATTTCAAAAAAATGAAAGGCATTGCAGTAATTATATATATCAAAGAAGAATGAGAAAGATTGTTTAAAAAAAACAAAGATGTTCTTGTAATATTAACATTGTTGTAAATTTCCTGTTTAGGTCTGTTTTTAACTTTTCCAGTAATAACAAAAACCTCTGCTTTTTTTGCAGTTCCTTCAGCAATTTTTCTAGTCCATGTCTCAAGCCCCCCTATTACAGGAAAGTAATGTAAAACCGGTATTAATACCTTCATAATTCAGTAATATTTTTTTTAATTATTCCAATCATTTTTTCAATGTCTTTTTCACGATAATAATTCTGCAAAGGGAAATTAATGATTCTTTTTGATACTTCAATTGTGTTGGGAAAATCACTTGGATTAATTCTATATTCTTTCTGAAACTCGCTATTAGAAATAATTGGACTGTGCCACATTCTTGTACAGAATATTTTTTTCTTTTTCAACTTATTTACAAATTCATCTCTTTTCTGCTCCAAATGTTTTGGAATTAAGGCAGAAATATAGCAGAAAACATTGTTTTCTGATTTCTGAACTTGAAAGCCAAGGTTCTTTAATTGTTTCTGAAAACTCAAAGCAAGTTGTTTTCTTTTCTCAAGAGAATTATTGTAATCATTCAAAAAACTGGAAAACAAATTCAAAGAAACTGAATTAATGGAAGCTGGTTCTAATATCTTTTCTTTTCTAATAAATTCCTGCTTTAATTTATCACCTGGAAGTTTTTTAAAAATAAAAGCAAAAAAAGGAAATGAATTCAATAAGGAAATCATATCCCTGAAACTGAATCTGGTTTTTTTAAGTTCAACATTCCATTCTTTTGGGCAAACAAGTATTCCCCCCCTCACGCTGGGAAATTGCTTGTACAGGCTGAAAAACAAAGCATTGTTAGATTTGTAATTTAAATTAAAATAATGGGCGCAGTCTTCAATAACATGAATATTGTTTATCCTGCTGACATCAGAATGCAAACCGTATGTATGTGGAAACAAAACAGCTTTTGTCTGGGCTGTAATTGTATTTAAAACCTTTTCCTGATCTAAACTAAAAGTTTCAAGATCAATATCCAAAAGAACAGGCTTGATATTGTAATGTTTTAAAACAGGATAAAAGATATCACAGATGTATGCTGGAAGAATAATCTCGCAGGCTTTCAGGTTCATTTTCTCAATAATAATTTTAAAAGCTGACCTTCCCATATCAGTAAAGATAATCCTTCTGCCAGGAAAGAATGAATTAAATAAAGAAAAATTAGGTTTTTTGAAAAAACTTGCAATTATTTTTTTCAAGTTGGGAATATTAAATTGAATCTGAGGATGAACAAAAAACATATTCTAAAGTTTAAGCTTCAATAATTTAGAACTGATAAATGTTGGTAAAAAAGACAGAACATTTCTTAATTGTAATTTCTTAATCCCTTTATCTTTAAAGTTTTTTAACTGAAAAATTGTGTATTTTTTAGTAGCCCAGCCGCTTTTGAAAATCTCTAAACTGGATCCCCTGCCAGTACCGCCAAAATCAAATACTTTGTAATCTTTGCCAGCATATCTTTCAATCTGATTCCATAAAATTAAATAATTTGCTTTTTTATCTCTGTAGGTAGAGTCAGAAGCACTAATATAATAATGAATAAACTTATTGTAAAAAAGAAATACACTGCCAGCTATAATCTTATCATTATACTTAGCCAGCATTATCTCAACATCAGGAGAACTCAAAAAAAACTGGAAAAAAGAATATGGATAAGGAATGTTTTTATGTTTTTTGATTGTTTTAACATAGAGTTTGTAAAAATCTTTTAGTTCCTTTTCATTCTGGCATTTTTCAGTCTTTGTATTCTCTTGTTTAGCTTTTTCAATAGAGTGGCGTAGTGTTTTTCTAAAATTTGAATAAATTTCATCAGCAGTTCTTTTATCAAAATCCTCAATAAAATATGTATCACTTACACTGTCAGATTCTTTTAAACCGAATTCCTGAAAATATCTTGGAATCTGGGGATGAAAACTTATCTTTAATTTATTTTTAAATTCCTCAAAAAGATCATTTTTAAATTCCCTGCCGCTGACATTCTGTTTTAAAGGAAGAATACCTCCATATTCGCAAAAAGGATGAGATATTAATCTTTGCTTTCCCGTTAAACTGTATCTGGCTAAAGATAAAAGAATGCTGTCTTTGTATAAGTAATGCTCAAATCTCAGCCACTTAAACTGATTTTCTAAAAACTCTTCCCATTCCACATTATGAAAAAAAGTTTTAAATAAAACCTTATCAAGAAGCTTTTTCCATTTTTTTTTATCTTTAATTTTTTGAAAATTGTTCATAAATCTGCTTTCCGTTTAAAAAAATATATTCTTTGTTTTTTAATAATCCTAACAGTTTTTCTAGCTTAATAATAAGTTTGTCATTTAAACTATCCCAGGAATGCAGGCTTAAACTCAAAAACTCAGGGTTTTTAATCCTAAACAATGTCTCATAAATAAAAAAAGGTAATTTTGATATCCAGGTGCCTGCCAAAGGAATTGAGAGGATTCCAGAAACAGGAATTTCTAAAATTTTCATCTGGCCTTTTCTTCTGTAATCCTCTCTGCTTGGAAAATATGGCTCTTGAGGAGCTTTGCCTCTGTACCCCCTGTAAGATTTAGACAGAGGGTAATGAGGAACAACACTGCTGTCATAAGAAAAACCTTTTTCTTCAAGAAAAGATATGACTTCATTATCAATAATATGAGAAGGAGCACGGAATCCCTGCAATTTTGTATTAAGAGTTCTTTTAAAAAGAAAAATAAAATCATCAATTTCTTTTTTTCTTTCCTGGCTGGTTAAAAGATTCCAGAATTTATGGGAATAGCCGTGAAAAGCAATTTCATGGTTTCCTGACCATGATTTTATTTTCTCAGAATATTTTTCAAAAACATTTCCAGTGATAAAAAGGGTTGCAGAAATGTCATATTTTTTAAAAACATTAAAAACCCTGTTAATATTTTCTACTCCTTTAAACCTCTGTGGCTTAGCCAAATCAGACTCAATATCAATTGAAATAAAACAAATTTTCATAAGAAAATAGTTTTTAGGCTTTTGCCTTTTCCCTTATAATTTTCCTAATAGTTTCATTTAAGCTGATTTTTGGACTGTATCCAATCAGTCTTTTGATTTCTGAAACATCAGGCACTCTTCGTCTAAGATCTTCAAATCCTTCGGGATAAGCCTGGTTGTATGGAATATGAGTTATTTCTGAAGAGCTGTTTGCAAGCTCTTTAACTTTTTTAGCTAAATTATTAATACTGATTTCTTTATCTGCTCCCAGATTAATAACTTTACCTTCTGCTTCTTTTACTGTCATCAACTTAACCAAAGCATTAATAATATCTTCAACATCAGCAAAACTTCTTGTCTGGTTGCCGTCTCCATAAACAGTAATTGGCTGATTATTAATGGCCTGCTTAACAAAAGTAGGAACAACCATACCATATCTTCCAACCTGCCTTGGACCAATAATATTGAAAAATCTGGCAATAACAACTGGTAGATTCTTTTCTTTCCAGTATGCTAAACCTAAAAACTCATCTACTCCTTTTGAAAAAGCATAAATCCAGCGATTGTTGTAAATAGAGCCATAAACCCTGTCATCTCTTTCTGTAAAAGGGACTTTATCGCCTTTTCCATAAACTTCAGAGCTGGAAGCAATGAAAACTTTTATCTTTCTTTTTTCTGCTTCTTTTAATACGTTCTCTGTGCCCTTGATGTTGGTAAGTAAACAGTCCAAAGGCTGTTCTAATATTTTTTTAACTCCAACTGATGCAGCTAAATGATAAACCTGATCTGCCTTACCTATTAATTCTGCCATTAAGCTTTCATCAAGCACTGAACCTTCAATAAAATGAAAATTATTGTTAGTTTTGAAGTGTTCAATATTCTCTAATCTTCCTGTTGAAAGATTATCAACAACAAAAACTTCTTTATTATCTTTAAGAAGTTTTTCAGCTAAGTAAGAACCAATAAATCCTGCTCCTCCAGTAATTAAAACCTTATTGTTCATTTTTTAATCTGTTTATTCCTTGTTCTAATGTTACTTTAGGTTCCCAGTCCAATAATTCCTTTGCTAAAGTTATATCAGCCAAAGTATCCCTTACATCACCAGGTCTTGGAGCAATATATTTGGTCTCTCCACCAATCAATTCTGCTATTTTATTAACGGTATAGTTTTTTCCAGCACCAATATTAATAACTTCACCTTTGCCAACCTTGTCTGACTGCATTGCTAAAATATTAGCATTTACAACATCAAAAACATGAGTAAAATCTCTTGTTTGTTCGCCATCCTCAGTAATTGTTAGAACCTGTCCTCTGCTTTTCTGTGTCAGAAATAAACCAATAACAGGGGTATAGCTTCCCTCTTTTGGCTGTCTTGGACCATAAACATTGAAGTAGCGAAGAGAAACAGTAGGCAAACTGTAAAGCTGAGGAAATATCCTGCAATAAAGTTCACCAACGTATTTCTGTAAAGCATAAGGGCTTACAGGATTTGCAACTATGCTTTCCTTTAAAGGTAGATCTTTTCTGATACCATAAACTGAGGAAGAAGAGCTGAAAATAAATCTTTTGACTTTTGCTTCTTTTGCAGCAACTAACGCATTTAAGGTTGCTGTAATATTCATATCATTGCTTTTTATTGGCTTGGCAACCGACAAGGGGACTCTTGGCAAAGCAGCTAAATGAAAAACAAAGTCTATGCCTTGAAATATTGGCTTTATCTTTTCAAAATCTCTTAAATCAAACTCAAAGAATTTGGCCTGAGGATTAAGATTTTCTTTACTACCAGTATATAAGTTATCAATCACTGAAACCTGATGACCTTGTTCGATCAACTTATCTACTAAGTTAGAGCCGATAAAACCAGCTCCACCTGTTACAAGCATTTTTGCCATAAATTATTGATTTTAGTCTTAATATTAAAGCTTAAGTTTAAAAAGGGTCTCTTTTGCTGTAATTTTCTGGATCAGTAATATTTTGTTCTCCAAGGAGCCTGTCATTTATTTCATCTACAGTTTTATGAAGATTTAAGCTAACTCCTTTTTTATCAGCAAATTTTATTAGAGCTTTTATGTCTTTTGGAAGGCATTTTCCTGCATATCCGCGCTTGCCTTTATGCCAGACAGTTAAATGAGTCCTGTCAATTCTTTTATCAGCAGATGCAGCATCCATGATCCTGTCATAGTTTATGTTTAATTTCTTGCACAAATCATAAATCTGGTTTGCAAAAATAACTTTTGTTGAAAACCAGGTATTGCCAAAGTATTTAACCATTTCAGCTTCAGTAGCTGGCATTATTCTTTCAAAAGGAGCTAAAGGTAAAATATTCATAATGTCTTTGGCAATGCTGAATGATTTTTTAGTATAGCCAACAATCTGACGGTCTGGATAGCGCATATCCTGATCAGCTGTAGATTCTGTTAAAAACTCTGGATTATTTAAAATCTTATGTTGAGGATATTTTTCCTGCAGATATTCAATAGTGCCAGGCAGAGTGGTTGATTTATTAACTATAATCTTCTGGCCTTTGATGTTTGAAAAAGCATCCTCAATATATGAAATATCAAAATAGCCTTTTTCTTTATCATAAGGAGTAGGGACAGCTACAAAAATCACTTCTCCCTGATTGATTTCTTCAATAGAACCTAAATTTTTACCTGGGTCATATAAAAAGGGCTTTATGTTCCTCATTTTCTCGAAATATCTTTGCATGGCTCCTCCAACCATACCTACGCCTATAATAGAAATTTTCTTAAACATATATTATAAAAATAAGATTGATTATTTAAATTTAATAATTTATTATTATATAGAAAGTAAACTGAAAGTCAATCTATTTTAACCAGGAAAATACTGTAAGAGATGCAAATAAAAAGACTTTCAACATATGAGCTAGTCTATATAAATATGACGTTAAAAAGCCTGATTTATTACATTTAAAAATGGAAATTGTAGGTAAAACCAAAATTCTTTTCATTGTAACTCAATCTGAGTTTGGAGGAGCTCAAAGATTCATACTTGAGCTTGTTTCACATTTAAATAAAGAGAAGTATGAGGTTTTAGTAGCTGCTGGCCAGGGAGACGGAGAATTATTTAAAAAACTTCAGAATTTAAATATTAAAACAGTCCAATTAAAACACTTAAAAAGAACTCCCTATCCTTTAAAAGCATTTTTTTCTGTGTTAGAAATGCTTGAATTGTTAAAAAAAGAAAGGCCAAATGTTTTTTTTCTCTGCTCTACAACAGCCGGCATCTTAGGCTCTATAGCCGGCTCAATATATCATACTCATAATTCAAGCTTTAAGGTTGTTTATAGGATTGGTGGCTGGGCTTTTAATGATCCAAGGAATTGGTTTTTAAATAAACTTATCATTTTAGCTGAAAAACTGACATCTGGGTTTAAAAACAAAATCATTATTAATTCTGAAGTTGACTATCAGGCTGCAATTAAAAACAAAATTTGTTCCTCTAATAAAATCATTAAAATCTATAATGGGATTAATGCTGAAAAACTAGAGTTCCTGCCTAAAAATGAAGCACAAAAATTTTTATCTGAAAAGACTGGCAAACCTTTAAATGCTGATTTTTTAATAGGCTGTGTAGCCAACTTTTACAAGACAAAGGGAATAATTTACTTGATTAAGTCAATAGACCTATTAGAGACTAAATACAAGCCTCTGGGCGCAAAATGTATTATCATTGGGGATGGAAAACAAAGGCCTGAAATAGAAAATCTCATTAAAAAACATGGGCTTGAAAACAAAGTTTTTCTTGCGGGCAGAATTCCTGATGCATATAAGTATTTAAAAGCATTTGATGTTTTTGTATTGCCCTCTTTAAAAGAAGGCTTTCCCTGGATAATCTTAGAAACAATGGCAGCTGAAATTCCGATTATAGCTACAAATATAGGAGCTTTGCCTGAAATTATTGAAAACAATGAGCAGGGCATATTAATTAATCCTAAAAATCCTGCACAAATAGCAGAAGAAATACAGAAATTAATTGAAAATCCTGAATCAGCTCAAAGATTACAAAACCAAGCAAAGCATAAATTAAAACAGTTCTCTCTATTGGAAATGGTTCAAAAAATAGAACAATTATTTAATTAAAGACAAGGATTAAAACCTAAAACCGCCCCTTAAAGAGGCGGTTTTAGTTGCCTTTACAAGGAAAAGGCTATTTTCAGTTCAATCTTTACTTACTAAGAGTCTTTGTAGCTGTTGGTAAACCGGAAACCTTATATTCACTAGTCCAGTCACCGGTTGTAAAGCTGTGAGCAGCATAACTACCTCCTGATCTGTCAGACCAGACAAAGTTAGCAGTAGTAGCAGCAATATTTGCGTAGTTGTCTGTGCTAGTAGCATTAGTACCAGTAGTTCTTGCAGCAATCTTTGTGCTTAAAGAACTGCCTGGCTGACCACTACCTTGCAGAACATCACCAAGAAACTTATATGTCTTGCTGGTTCCAGCGCTAACAACTTGTTCAGTACTAGCAACAAAGGTAACTCTAGCTGTTCCAGTAGAAGTTTCCTGGTCAACTGTCCAGGCATGTACGCCTGATCCAAGACCAGTAACTTCTGTATTGGAACCAACATCCCAGACTTGCATTGTACTAGTAGCTATCAATTGTTTCACACCAGATGCTATTGCATCACCCCAAGTAGTAGTAGTAGACATGTAAATACCGTCAGATTTTTGCGCAGCAGGACTACTACCAACAGTGTAAGAAGAACCTCCTGAAGTTAAAATCACTCCACCTGTTACATCAAAGATAATTTTCCTCCAGCCAATATCACTTAGATCATCAGCTGAAACTGTCCATCTAAGCAATTCTTGCTGTCCTCCACCATATGTTCCAGAAGTTGGAGAAGCCAAAGCAATAGTAGGCTTGGATTGTCTTACAGTCTGTCTGTAAGCATTATCACATTCATCAATAATTCCACTAGTTCCACCATTAACTGTTAATGATGTTGAACCAGAACTCTTTCCTTGAACAGTTACTCTGTCAATACACAGGTAGACATTGTCTCCTGTTACTGATCCAGAACTGTATGGGTCTCTTACACCATTAAGACTTGCTTTAATAGTTAAGTACTTTGCACCAACAGTTGGGATTTCCCAATAATTACCTGCAGCAAAGTTAAACGTAGTTGAAGCATTAGTATTAATGGCTTGAGCTGAACCTAATTGAGTAGAGCCGTCCCAAAGACTAACTGAAGCAAAAGTAGCTGGGTTAGTTGATGTTGGATGACCCTGACTTTCAATGGTAATGCTCTTGATGTAAATTGGCTCCATTGAAGCTGCAAAATAAGTCTTCAAGAATGGAACATTAGCAAGTCCTACTGTACCTACAGACTGAATTCCTTCAATAGGAGTATCAGCACTGGTATTGATTGTTAAGACACCAGCTGAAGTAAGTGTAGATTCATAACAGTTAGCAGCAACACTGCCTCTGGTATAATGATAGTTTGCACCAGTAGTACCACTAACAGTAGGAGTTGGTGTTGTATTGGACAAAAGACCAGTAAATACAACATCATCAGTACTACTTACACCAATAGCAAATGTGTGATTTGCTACACCAGTAGCTGGAATATCACCTTTAACAGTAAGAGTTTTCTGCTGTCCTTTTGATATATCAAGTCCAATTCCATTTAGCCAGTCAGCGCCAGAGAAAGTAACATAGTTCCGGTTAGCAGCAACTTCAGTTAAGGATTCTTTTGCAGTTAACCTGGTTGACCCATCATAAAGTGCGAGGTAAGAAACATCTGTTGTACTACCTTCTCCTGCTGAAGAACTCTGTGTCAAAGTAACACTGGTCACTCTAATATTCTCAGCAGTTGAAGCTTCAAATACCAGACCAACTAAAGCAACTTCACTGGATCCAACAATAATACTCTGATCAGCTGGAGCTGCTGCAGCAGATACAGTTAATCCAGCCTGGCCAATAGTCATTGTGTTACCCACGGCTGAACCTGTCTCAGTAATGTCAGCCATTGAAGCACGACCTGTTGATGTCAAAGCACTGGCTATAGCTGTTGTTGATGCAACAGACATGGAACCATTAGGCTCTGGATAGCTACTTGATGGAATATCACCAATTGCTTTCAAGGTCACTGTTTGTGAGGCTGGAACTGTCAAACTTCCACTAAAGCTTGCAGTAGCTATAGGATTTGCCTGGGTTGAACCAAATTGGGTTCCGTCCTCTTTAACCAATTTAACATTGGTAAAGTGAGCTCCTGAAGTAGCAGCTATGCGGTTTGAGAACAGATCAAGAATAATTGATGTTACATCAATATCCTCGCCTGAATCAGCAGTAAGATTAATCCTTGTAAACTCTTGTCCTGTTGCGCCAATAACATAAGTCTGGGCGCTTGGAGTCTGAGAAGACAAAGATACTGCTAAATTACCGCTACTAGAAATATTGTGGGCATTTCCAGTTGCCGCACCAGTAATGCTAGATGATGGTAAATCATACCTGGAATTTAAACCGTCAGCCCAAACATCACTAGCTAAAGCAATACTTAACTTTACAGTGTGATTTGTATTTGCTCCTGTTGGAACATCAGCCTTAACAAGAATAGTTTTTACTTTTGAAGCCTCTATATCAAACAAGCTACTTGTATCCCAGCCAACAGTATTAGCCCCAAATGTTACGTATGAACCAATAACACTAGCAGAACCGATCTGAGTAGTTCCATCCCAAAGAGTAACATTGGAAAGATCAGTAGCAGCTGCTAATGTGCCTCCTAATGTCAATCTAAGTTTAACAACCCTTGCTCCTTCCACTGAACCTGTTGAGAACTTTAATGCAGTTATTAATCTGTTTGTAGTTCCCTTAACATAGGTTTGGGTTGAAGGGTTCTGAGATGCATCAATAGCAACAGCCAACACACCCTGACCAATAGTCATTTCGTTTCCTGTCTGTTTATAGAATGAAGTAGTGTCATCGTAAGAGACAGTAACTGCTCCTCCAGAATTAGCTCCGTAAGCAACAATGTCTGTGTATTGAGTAATCTCAAATATTGCTGTTCTTGAAGTCCATATTCCTGAACCAATGTCAGCAAAAGCACAAACAGTCTTGGTTGTACCAGCAAGAATGCTCAAGGGAGAGCTTGAAAGGTCAAAAGTTGCACCATTTGAAGTATCAAACTGTGAAACAGTTGAACCAATCTGTACTCCTGTAACTTTAAGCTTTACATTAGGCAAGTCTTCTCTACTAGCAGTACCAACCTGTGATACTTTAATAGAGTGGACATTAAAGCCTTCTGTATTTGTAGCTGTAAAGTCCCAACAAGCAATCTCCTGGTCAGTTGCTCCAGATAAAATCGTAGTTGTAGCTGGACTTGTTTTCTTTGCAACAAACAGTTCACCAACTGAAATACCAGCAATTGTCATTGCATTACTCCAGATTGGAAATGTTCCTGATGGAGTAACTGTTGATGTAATGTCTGTAGCAGCGTAAATACCCAATTTAATCGAGTCTCCAACAGTAGCTGTTCCTGAGGCAGCAATACTTCCCTTTATAGTTAAGTATTTAACGCTGTAAGCAGGGATTGTCCAGTTAAGTCCAGTAAAGCTGGCTTTGTGTGTAGTTGTGTTCAAGGCCTGGGTTGAACCTAGCTGAGTTGTACCATCATATAATTTAATAGCTGAAACATCAGCATCAGCAGCAACACCACTCCTTGTGATGTATATGGTTGAAACAGTATAGGCACTAGCACCAGCTGTGAACTTAACTTTTGCAAACACTACATCCTGAGCAGCTAAGGCTGTTTGAGAAGCAACAGGAGTATCAGCACTTAAACTTACAGTAGCAGCTGTTCCTGTTTCACCTGCGCCCGTACCTGTACCTGCGCCTGCGCTCAGTAAGCTGTTTAACTTGGCTCTGGTTGTTGTACCAACAAAACCAGTACCACTAGTTAAGCCATAAGTAGCAAGAACTTCACTGGCATATTTTTCCTGGAACTTAATAACTGCTGCATTGGTTAATGAACCAAAGTAGTTAGTTTCATTTCCAGAAGAGCCTACACCAGAAGCAGCAACTTGTGTACTAGCGTCTGAGTTCAAAACAATCTGTAAACATTTAACATCATCACCACTCATTCCTATTTTAAGATTTCGGCTAAAGCTGCTAATGGAACAACCTGTAATAGTTCCAGTGCCAGCCCCCATACCAGATAACTGAGCCTGTAAGGTGGCGATCTGAGCTAATAAGGCTGCAATCTGAGCTTGAAGCTCTTCAATTGTTGCAGACATAGCAGGACCAGCAGCTGTAAATAGAAAGGAAAATGTCGTAATAATCGCTATAATCTTTTTAATTTTAGTCATTTTTTAACTTTCTTAAATCGAATTTAATTAATAATTTTTTAACCTTTTTTACTTCTTGTCGCGTCGACCATTCCCTCAAAACATTTAATAATATGCATTGAGTGAAACTCACGACCTTACGTATTAGTCACGAGATATTTACACTCAAGCATTGTTTATCGGAGAAATACGACTTTCAAATGCTAATTAATAAAAAATCGCAAGAATCTATATTCTATAAATCTGAATGTAATGATTTTAATACTAACACATTGTCAAAGAAAATTCCTGTGGAAAATTATTTTCGCACTATCTTTGACTTAAATTCAAAATACCTACCAAAGCATCAAAATACTTTCCATCTTCAAGATATCCCTTTATTTCCTTCAGAATCTCTTGCTTTTCTTCAGTTAAAGTATTTTCTTCTAAAGCCAGAATTTCTCGTTCAATTATCTGAGTTAAAGCATTATCATATTCTTCTGTATCAATCTTGGTTGCTAAAACCTGTTCTATCTTCTCTTTATTCTCCTCTAATTGCTTTACCTGAACAATAATTTGTTCATTAACTTCTGTCACATTTGCCAGATTCTTTGCAGCTTCAACAGTTTCAAGCTTAAATTCATTCACAGCAGGAGCCAGTTTTTGAGCCTGATTCTCTTCACTAATCATTGCTAATTCTATCAGTCTCTTATTCGCTAAAAGCAAGCTTAATCTTGGCTTGTCCTGCTCAGAAGCAAACATTGTTTGGCCTTTTTCAGTAATTTTCTTTACTTTAAACAGTAATTCACCAGGCAAGGCATTCTGGGAAAACTGAATTAAACCAAATATCAGGAAAATGCAAAACAGACCAGCATAAACTGGTTTCAATGTTGGGAATAAACCAAATCCTAGATCTTCTCCTAAAATTTCCTTTTTAGTTGATATTACGAACTCTTTTCTAGGCTTTATTTGGTTTAATTTCTTTATATTTCTAATCAGTTGAATGTCATTCATAAGAGTCAATAAAGTAAGTAAAACAGAATATAGCTATCCTATAATATTATGACGTAAAAAGCAAAGACTTATTACACTTGTTCTATTCTGTTTTTTAATGCTTTTAGAGCTCTGTGAAGCAGCACTCTGGTTGCTTGTTTTGATTTATTTAAAATCTCTGATACTTCAGATATAGATAAATCATTTAAATAATGCCAGATAATAATATTTTGATAGTCCTCTTTTAAATGAAGCAGTGCTTGTTTTACTTTATCCATATCTGAATTTAATAGAACATGCTTTTCTAAGTCCTGTGAAGAATCAATAATAGTAGGAACAGAAGGATTATTTGTTGATACTATATTAACCCTGGCTTTTTGTCTATAGTGGTCAATAACCAAATTATTTGCTGTTTTATATAAAAAAGCTCGGACATTCTTAATTTCATCCTGGTTTTCTTTAAAAACTACCCAGGTTCTAGAAAAAGTCTCTGAAGTTAAATCTTCAGCTATTTCTTGAGAGTTTACCTTTAAAAATACAAATTTATATATTTTATTTATATATCTATTGTATATCTGACCGAACTTTTTTCGAGAGTCTGACATGTAATTTATATTAACTAAATAGTTCTATAATAGGACAATGTCCTAATAATTATACTTAAATGTAGTGTCCTATATTGTCCTATCTGTTTTGAGTTTGTAAAAAGTAGTGTTTTTTTTCCCTTTTCTTTCTACTAACCCATCTTTTAATAATTTTCTGAAATCACGACGCAGAGTTCTTTTACTCACATCTGGAAAAGAGTCTTTTACCTCCCAAACTTGAACACCTTCTTTTTGCTTTAAAATATCTAAGATTCTTTTCTGCCTGTCACTAACCTCTATATTACTTTTTTCCATAGTAGGCGGTTCAGATACAATAAGTGGTTCAGGTAAAGGAACACTACTAAGGCCTTGATTAAGCTGAATAGGAGATGAAGCTGTTTCTACAATTTCTTTTTTTTCTTGGTCTTGTTTTTCTTGTTCCTGTTGTTCTTCTTGTTTTTTTGGCTCTTTTAGGCCTTGTTTGATGTTTTTATAGTCTTGCTGAAGATTTAAGATATCAACTGGCTTTACCCAATTCTGCTCTTTAGCAATCTCAAAAAAACTATCTAAAACTTCAAATAAATTATGGGAATTTTCAACAAGCCCTGGGCTTATTAGAGGATTAGAAACAGGGTTAAAATAAGTAATGGAATTAGCCAGAATCTCATCAGCTAATTCCCTCATTTTAAATCTTAAAGGCTCTTTTTTAGGAAAAAGAAGTGTCAGTCTGTATAGTTCATTTGTTATTTCAACTACATGATTTTTGTCCATATTATTTATACTAACAACTATATCAAAAACAAAAAAATTGGTCAAAAAAAATACAACAATACTATTATGGAATAATCTCTGGAAAACTTAATAATAACTTGTTTAAAACTCTGTGGAATTTTTGTGTACCTTTTGTGTGTTTTTTGTTATATATTTGTTATCTATTTGTAATAGAGTCTTTGGTTTGACAAATTTAATAAAATATTATATAGTTCAAGTATTAAAATTTAAAAAAATAAGGAGGTGATTGAATGGTAGAGCTAGAGTTTATCATATTATTAACAATAACGTTGTTTGGTAATTTTGCGGTGTTAACGTTCGCATATGAGTTCTTAGGAAAAGTTTTCCAAAGAGATAAAAAACAAAAGATTTGTTTATTTATTATCCTGGTTTGGGGAATGGTTTTTTTCTCTGTAATACTAATTTGGCTCTCATATAAACCCTACATAGTATTATTCCAAGTAGTGTTTGTAGAATAATATTTTTTTAGTTCTTTTTATAGGTTTGAAAAAGGCGAAACTGCTTTTAAAAGCAGTTTTTTATCTTAATGAAATAATAGATATTCTCTAATATTAATATATTTTTTTATTTCTTTCTTTTCTTCGTTTCATTATATTCAACTCGTCCGAGGGACGGACGATATTAAAACCTTTTTAAGGAGGTAATCAACAAAAACCGCCTTAATAGAATAATATATATAAAAAAATACGGCTTATTTAACTTCGCCGTTTTTAACGGTTTTCCGAAAAAAAATGAGATTATGTATAAATAAATACCTCTTCCCAGTTCGAAAAGGGTAATTTTGTCTTTTTTTCTTTCTCCTCTTTCACTTCTTGTTCTTCTTCTTTCATTATAAAATAGACCTCTTTTTTTCTTTTATTTTTTAATTAATGTTTTATTTTTAGATGCTACCAATACTTATTAAAAAGTCAAAACCCGAATCAGAGGATTGGGTTTTAACAACTCGGAGTAGGACTCACTTCGATAAATTCAGAGGAAACTTCTCATCCCTAAACAGAATATCTCAAAATAAAATACAACAGCACTGTTGTGGAAAAATCTCTGGAAAAGCTTTTAATAACTTGTTAAAAATCCTGTGTAATTTTTGTGCATGTTTTGTGTGTTTGTTGTATATTTATTACCTATTTGTAATAGAACTTTGGCAAGTATCCCAGCGGCAGGGCTTTGCAGATGTGTTTTTCTTTGCTAAGATTAAATTAGATTTAGCAATTGTGGAAAACTTTATGAATAAGTTCAATTTCAGCAAAATCCAAGTTTCAACGGAAGAAGATGTAAAAGTTAAAATTATTGCAAAGTTGTTAAAACATTTAGGATTTTCTGAAAACGTTTCTGGTGAGGTAGAGTACGACAAACCTATTTCTATTGGTAGAGGTAGACACGTATATCCTGATATAGTCGTTAATATAAACAAAGCCCCCGCTTTTGTTATTGACTCTAAAGCCCCAAACGAAAATCTTGACTTTTATAAAGAGCAAGTAATTTCTTATGGATTACTTTTAAGAGTGCCCTATTCAGTTTTGTGTAATGGTCAGGAATTAAGGGTTTATGATACAAGAACTGAAGAGGTTGTTTGGAATAAGGATGTATCTGTATTTCCAAAGTTCTTAAGTAAAAAAGGTTTAGTAGAAAAGATTAAGAAATCCATTGATACTCTTACCAAAGAACAAGAAGAGAAAGCAAAAAAGACTTTATCGGTTTTTGAGGGCATCAGAGAATTTTCTTCAATCTTTTACAAATGCGAAGATTTAATAAGAGATATTGATGGCCTTACAGGTGCTGATGCATTCGATGAATTAAGCATGTTGCTCTTTACTAAAATGTATGAAGAACAAAAAGCACTTGAAGAAAATAGAAAAAGTAGATTTATTATAAGTGAACAGACAGATGCACATTATATCAAAAATGATTTATTCAAAAGGGCTGTAGATGATAATCCTGATATTTTTGAGGGAAATGAGAAAATTACATTAGATAATGAAACTGTGAAGGGTATTACTAAATTATTACAAGATTATACTCTTTTAGAGACAGATGTTGATGTTAAGGGACGGGCTTTTGAGATTTTTCTTGGTAAAACTTTTACTGGTAAGTTGGGTCAATTCTTTACTCCTCGAACTATAGTTGATTTCATGGTCAATTTTGTAAACCCAACCAGGCTATCTAATGGTAAAAACTTATATTCTGTTATAGACCCCGCCTGTGGAAGCGGTGGTTTTTTAATTCGTGTTTTCACTCATATAGCAAATCAAATTAAAGAGATAGAGAAAGATAGCGATAAGAGAAAAGAGGCTTTAGACATTTTATCAAAACAACAGCTTTTTGGGGTTGATATAAACCCTCGTTTAGTCAGGATTGCTAAAATGAATATGGTACTACATGGAGATGGGCATGGAGGTATTTTCCGCCACAATGGATTAAAGACACATCAACACGAACGTCTCATTGGTAAAGAATTTGATTTGGTAATCACGAATCCACCTTTTGGCAATAAAGATAAGGGAGATATATTAAAAGAGTTTCAGTTGGGCAAATATACTACTGGTAATCCTCCAGAACAGGCGAGAGAAATTTTGTTTATTGAAGAGTGTATAAAATTATTGAAAGAGAATGGTGAATTAGCCATTTTACTTCCTGATGGCATTCTCAATAATTCTCGATTGAATTATGTTAGAGAATTTATTAAAAAGCACACCATAATTCAGGCGATTATTAGCTTGCCGGATAGAGCTTTTAAGGCTTCGGGTGCAAATAGTAAAACCAGCGTTATTTTCGTTAGAAAAAAAAGTAATCACGAAACACAAAAACCAGTATTTATGGCTATTGCAGAAGAGGTGGGTTATGATAGACAAACTAAAGAAGCTAAGGCAATAAGCCAAAACGATTTACCTTTAATATTAAAACAATATAAAGATTTCTTAACCACTCAAACTTATAGGTCAATCCAATCAAACATTGATAAGGTTTATATTATATCTGAAGAGCCAGCTTCTTTTATGATTGACTCGGATTTATTAGATAAAAGATTAGATGCTACTTATTTTTAC
Organism: uncultured Candidatus Saccharibacteria bacterium; assembly: GCA_964450805.1. Taxonomy (GTDB): domain Bacteria; phylum Patescibacteriota; class Minisyncoccia; order Minisyncoccales; family JANBVM01; genus JANBVL01. The sequence continues at coordinate 390,310 of CAYVDD010000001.1, forward strand.
TCAAAACATGTATTCAAGTTAGATGTGCCAAGTATTAAGTTATCAGACATAGCTTATTTATCGGAAGATAGAATAAATCCAGAGAAGTATTCAAAAAGAATCTTTAAATATATGCAATTCAGTGATGTAGAAAAAAGACTCGGTAGTATTGTCTCCTGGTCAAATTATGCAGGTGATGAGATGCCATCGAGGGCACGAATGTTAATAAAGTCAGGCGATGTAATAGCGGCTAAGGTAAAAGATAGTGAAGAAAATGTAGCTATTATTCCAAAAGAGCTAAACGGAGAAGTTGTTTCAACTGGGTTTGCTGTTTTGAGACCGAAGAAAGGTGTTGCGTCTGAAGTATTATATGTCTTAATGAGGCTTAAAAGCACTTTCAATCAAATTAGATGGATGGTAGCTGGTACAATCCAGCCAGCGATTAAAGATGAAGATTTGATGCAAATTATATTACCGAAATTAAATAAAGGAACACAAGATAAAGTTATCAAAAGAATTAAAAAGATTGAGAAAGCACGAGAAAAAGTCAGAAAAGAACTCGAGGAAGTAGAAAAAATAATAATTGATTAACAAATTATGAAGAAACCTTCAACTGGTGTCTGCTTCTTCAACCACTACTGCTTTTGCCTTGCCCTAGAGATAATCAATTAAAACTACCTTAAATGAAGCACAATAGAATAATATATAATAGTAAAAAAATACGGCTTATTTAACTTCGCCGTTTTTAACGGTTTTCCGAAAAAAATTAGATCAGGTAAAAGAAAATACCTCTTCCCAGCTAAAAAAAGGCAATTTTGTCTTTTTTTCTTTCTCCTCTTTCACTTCTTTCACTTCTTCCCAGCCTAATTCTGCTAATTTTTTAATATCTTCTTTCATTATAGACCTCTTTTTTATTTTATTTTTTAGTTAAATGTTCTATTTTTAGATGGTACCAATACTTATTAAAAAGTCAAAACCCGAATCAGAAGCTCGGGTTTCAATAACTCGGTGGTAGGACTCCCTCCGGTAAACCCAGAAGAAACTTCTCATCCAACAGAATATCCCAAAACGAAAACACAACAGCTTATTTGTGGAAAAAAAGAAAAGGGATGAAAAAAAGCTCACCCCAAAATAACTACTAAACTTAATGAACTACTACATGAACTACATGAACTATACGAAACGAAATAACGAACACTACCCTTTTTTTCATCACCTCTAGTCTATTAATATATATTTTATTATTCAAAAAAATTTGTCAATTGTGGAAAAATAAACAAGAGACAATTTGTCTCTTATAGGATTAAAAAATTATCTTTCTTTGTGTTTAAATATAATTAATACTGAAAAGCGTAATAAAGCATCCAGCCAATCACAAAAAAGGCAATTATAAGGTCGAATAAAAGAAATATGCCGCCTTTTTGAAAATTAATTTGCATAGATTTTAAAAACCAGCAAAAGTTCTGATTATTGAAACAGGAATAGCGCTTACCATCCCCCAGTAGTCAACAGTTGTCAAACCAACAAGTTCTCCTTTAATATTGAACAAGGGACTGCCAGCCATGGTTAATTTTTCAAAAATATTTGTTGAAATCAGGCTATCATTGAAATAAGAAACAATTCCCTGGTTAGTCCCGCGAGTAAATTCTTCAACTCCATAAACTGTTCCAACCAGAAAAACCCTTTCTCCTGTTCTTAATTTATTAAAATCAGCAAAACCGACTGTTGGCAAATTATCCTGCTCAAGCTTTACTAAAGCTAAGTTTTGAGTTAAATCTCTTTTAAGGATTTGATAAGATAATGGCTTTCCATCAACAAAGAATAGAAATTTAGAACCCTGAGGAACAAGTTCAGCTAAAGTCACAATTAAACCATCTGAAGTTAAAATTATTCCTGAGCCGTGAAGAACTTTCTCTTTAGTGGTTGTTTTTATTCCAATAACTGTTTTTTCCACCTTTTCAACGGCATTTCTTAAAGCAGTGTTTTCTTCAATAATAATTTCCTCTCTTTCAGTTACATAAACAGGCCTTCCAGTAAAATATGGACCAATGACCTGATTAGCGAAAACTCCTCCTAAAATACCAATAATAAAAATAAACAGGATTTTGAAAAATGTTTTTCTCATATATTAAACAGAGACTCTTTGCCTTTTCCCCTGATTCTTTATCAAGTCTTTTGCGCTTAAAAACATTATTTTCTCGTTCTGAAAATCAATAACTATTCTTTTATTCTTTTCAAAATCACCGGAAATAATTTTCAAAGACAAAGGATCTAAAATCTTCTTTTGAATTACTCTTTTTAATGGTCTTGCCCCTAAATTAGAATCAAAGCCTTTTTCAGCAATAAAGTCTTTAACAGACTCTTCAATTCTGACGTCAATGTCTTTTTTCTTTAATCTTTTGGCAACTTTATCAAACTCTAAATTAACTATCTTTTTAATCTCTGTTTTACTAAGAAAATTAAAGATAACAATGTCATCAATTCTGTTTAAGAACTCTGGCCTGAAACTATTTTTTAAAGCTGACAGAACTTTTTCCCTTAATGACTCTTTTTGCTTTTCTTTTTCATCGCCTCCAATAAATCCTAAAGAAGCTTGTTTAGCAATAATATCTGAACCAACATTTGAAGTCATAATAAGAATTGCGTTTTTAAAAGAAGCTAATCTTCCTTTAGCATCAGTCAGTCTTCCATCTTCTAAAATCTGAAGAAGAATATTAAACACTTCTGGGTGAGCCTTTTCAATTTCATCAAGCAGAATAACACTATATGGCCTTCTTCTTATCTTTTCAGTCAATTGACCGCCTTCTTCATGGCCAACATAACCAGGAGGAGAACCAATCATTTTGGAAACAGTGTGTTTTTCCATGTATTCTGACATGTCCAAACGAACAAGCGAATCTTCATTGTTAAATAAAAAGCTGGCCAAGGCTTTAGCAGTCTCTGTTTTTCCAACGCCTGTTGGTCCTAGGAACATAAATGAGCCTAAAGGCCTGTTTTCCTCAGAAATTCCAGCTCTTGCCCTTCTAATAGCGCTGGAAATTGCAATTATAGCCTGTTTCTGGCCAACAACCCGCTTGCTAATAATGTTTTCCATTTTCTCTAACTTTTTAGCTTCTGCTTCAAGTAATCTTGTTAAAGGAATACCAGTCCACCTTGAAACTACTTTTGCAATATCTTCTTCAGTTGCCTCTCCTTTTAAAAGAGGGTTTTTCTTCTGAATTATTACTAACTTTTTTTCAGCATTTTTCAGTTCTTTTAAGAGCTCTGGGATTTTTCCGTATTTTAATTCAGCTACTTTCTGAAGGTCTGCCTCAGAAATTCCTTTTTCAGCCTGAAAACGAGCGCTTTCAATTTTTGATTTAAAGTCTTTGATTTTTGAAATTAAATCTTTTTCTGTCTGCCATTTAATTTTTATTGCCTTTTCTTTTTCTCTTAAATCAGAAAGCTGTCTTGAAATTGCCTTTAATCTGCCTTTACTTCCCTGTTCTTTTTTAATTGCTTGTCTTTCAATTTCTAATTTGTTTATTTCTTTTGTTAAATTCTCAAGCTCTACTGGTTGTGATTCAATCTCCAGTCTTAAAGCGCTCATTGCTTCATCCATTAAATCAACTGCTTTATCAGGTAAAAACCTATCACTAATATATCTGGCAGATAAGTGAGCGCAGGTAACTAACGCAGAGTCTTTTATTTTTACTCCATGATGAAGTTCATACTTTTCCTTAATTCCTCTTAAAATCAAAACTGTATCTTCAATTGAAGGCTCTGCAATATAAATAGGCTGAAATCTTCTTTCCAGGGCCTGGTCTTTTTCAATATATTTCTGATATTCTTTTAAAGTTGTGGCTCCAACTGCTTTTAACTCTCCTCGCGCCAAAGCTGGTTTCAACAGATTTGAAGCATCAATTGCTCCCTCAGCAGCTCCAGCTCCAACCAATGTGTGCAGTTCATCAATAAATAATAAATATCTTCCATCAGCCCTATTAATTTCTTTTAAAAATGCTTTAATTCTGTCTTCAAACTCACCGCGATATCTTGTTCCAGCAATTAAAGCGCCTAAGTCCATGGCTATAACTTCTTTATCTTTTAAGCTTTCAGGAACCTGACCTGCAATAATTCTTTGAGCCAATCCCTCAACAATAGCTGTTTTCCCAACCCCTGCTTCACCAATTAAAACAGGATTGTTTTTTGTTCTTCGGGATAAAATCTGCATTAATCTTCTTATTTCACTCTCTCTGCCGATTACTGGATCAAGTTTGCCTTTTCTTGCCAAAGAAGTAAGATTTCTGGCATATTTTTCAATTACCTGATATTTGGTTTCAGGTTTTGGGTCAGTAATCCTGTGATTTCCTCTGGCTTTAGATAATTCAGTTGAAAATATCTGATAATTTAATTCTCCGAATTCCAAAGAACCGGTTTTTGTTTTAGGCTTTAAAAAACTTGCTTTGTCTAAGATTTCTTTTGCTTTTGTATCAGCATCTAAAAGCCCTAAGAATAAATGTTCAATAGAAATAAATTCATCTCCCATTCTACTGGCTTCTTTTTTGGCCTTATCTAATATTTTTGCCATATCCTGGGTAAGATAAAGCTGGCCCAAAGTTTGCGGGGTGATAATTGTAGGAATTTTGCCTAATCTTAATTCTGTTTTCTTTTTCAAGGCCTCTATATCAACTCCAAGCCTTTCAAGAATATTTACAACAATGCTTTCTTTTTGGTCAAGCAGAATATAAAGCAAATGTAGAGCATCAATTTGCTGCTGTTCTTTTCTCCTGGCCAATTCCTGAGCATGCATTATTGCCTCCTGGCTTTTATGAGTAAATTGCCCTCCGTTCATATAATCACATTATAAAATAAAATATTAAAAAATCAAGTAAAAAAAAGAAAGGTGTCTATTCCATAACGACACATAGTTCTTAATATACAAGATAACACCAGTAAAATATTATTAGAAATTTGTATCTTTTATTATTGAAAGCAATATTAACAGTAATTGCGTTTCTGTCCGGTTTAAAAATCTCAGTTCTCCGCTTCTTAAACGTCATTGGAAACGGAGAACTCAAACTTCTTAAGATTATTGATTAAACTTGAGCCTGCCCATTTTCATTCCCTTATCAAAATTTCCAGGAAAACCATTGTGTCCAAAAACATAATTTAGCTCAATTCCATTCTCTTCAGCCCAGGTTTTCATTTCTTCTCTGTGCTGCTCCATAGCCTCACGCCTTTCCTCTGGAGACAGCTGTTTCATCTGTTCCATTTTCTGGCACATCTCTTCTTTTTTGGCAATAATAAGCTGTTTCTGCTCTTCAGTCAGCTTGCCTTGTTCAACGAGCTCGTCCAGTCTGCCGTCAAAATAAACCTGAGCCTGTTCCATTCTCTCTTCATGTATCTCTTCAAAAAACTGCTCCACTTCCTGACGGTCAAGATTGAACCTTTCAATAAGTTTATCAATAAGGTCAGGATAATTGCCGTTGCGGGCCTGGGCAATACCAAAGCCGAACACAGCAAGAAGAACACAACCTGTAAGAATATATAATAGTTTGTTCATGATAGATAAAGATTATTCTAAGTAAACGACCTTTACTGCTTATTACTACAATCAAACCAGGATTTTATTTCATCATAAAAGGCTTGAAAGGAGGTTTCTGGAAAACCTTGATTTCATTGTTGATTTTGCGAACTCCAAAGGCCCTGACGGTCATGTCATCCTTTTTTCCGAAAATGACAACAACATTGTCTTTCTCAATTCCGTTTTTGAAGGGGAAATAGGTATTAGTATCAACAATGACTCTGAGCTTTTCGTCCTGGGCTGTCATTATTTCAAAACCATCATCAGTCATGTCAGAAATAACCCCCTGATGAACATCACGGCCAGGAATAGAAGTATTGACATAACGATAAAACCTGCCTGCAAAAGGAAGACTGCCTTGTTTCGCCTTTAAAAACAAATCTGAATGAAACCTTGTTCCACTGATAGCAAAGCTACTAATAACCACAACACCAATGATAATTAAAAGCGAGAATAAAGCAGATTTGCGGTATGCAAATGTGAAATGCTTAGCAAAGAATTCCAATAGAACAATTGAAAGCAGGGCTACAATAATAAGAAGCCATGGAAGAGAACGAAACAACACTGCAACTCCAGGGAAACCAAATGCAGGCATAAACCATACTCCGCTCAACTGCAAGGAAAACATAATAAAGCTGACCAGATACAGAACAAAGAAAACAACAACAACGATAGCCAGCGCTATTAAAACAGCTCTTAAAATGAAATACATTCTGGGTTTCATCTTGACCTTCCTTTTTTTAATCTTATCAATCACTGCCTGACTTATTGACTTTTTATTTTCATTATTCATGTCCCTTTTCCTTATAAACACTATTTAAAATATCCCTGCCCCTTTTAAGCCTCACTCCAACTGTTGAGACAGGTATCCTCATAATCTCTGAAATCTCCTGATAATTCATTTCTTCAAAATAATAAAGGACCAAAGGCTCCCTGTACTTTACATCTAAACTACTGATGCATTTATTAAGAAGCTCATGCAGTTCCTTATCTAAAACATTCTGATGGATGTCGTCCTGAATCAGTTTCTGGGGCAGAAACGTGTCAAACTCAAATAAAGACAAAGGAGACCTTTTCTTTTTTTTCATAACATTAATGAATTCATTGTGAGCAATACGGTAAAGCCAGGTTGAGAACTTCCTTTTAACATCAAAGCTTTGTATGTTCTCATAAGCTTTAAGAAATATGTTCTGGACAGTATCTTCAATATCTTCATGCTCAGAGATGAATTTTCTTCCATACCTTGTAATCTTCTTTTCATAGCGCACCACCAAGATTTCAAAAAAATCAGCCTTGCCTGCTTGAACCAAACCAGCTATTTGTTCATCTGATTGTTGCTCCATTTTATTACTACAATAAATATTTAATTTCTATTTCACTCTTCTTATATATATTTGAATACAAAATCAACCCAAGCAATGCTTGGCATGTTAAAGTAAGTATAGCTCAAGAATCTCTTAAACCAACGACCACAATTCTGTATATTTTCTCCCTGTGAGGCCTCAATCCATGACTTGCACCTTCAATAATGATTTTTCGCTTTGTTTTGTCTGCAGCTTTAAGACATTCCTCTATTTCAGAGACAAGAGATGTATCATCATTGCCACCACGAATAAAAAGCATTGGGCAATGAATCTTTTAAATAGATTCCAAGAAATTATACTTGAAAGATAAAATTAATCCTTCCCATTTAAAAATCCCGCTTATTCGTTTCTTTCCCCTAAAACTATCTTAATTTCTTTTTCTATTTCTCCACTTAAGATTTTCAAGGTTATTTCCTCTCCTGGAGAATGCCTCATAATGATTTTTGCTAAACTGTTTTGAGCAGTTATTTTTTCATTATTAAATTCCAAGATAATATCTCCTTCTTTTAAACCAGCTTTTTCTGCAGCAGAATCAGGAAATATGGCTGATTCTCCTTGAGGGCCTTTAGTAACCCATGCGCCGTAATCAACTGGCAAATCATTTTTTTGCTGAATATCCTCAGTTATTAAAGCATATCTTACGCCTAAAAAAGGATAAACAATCTTTCCTATGGTTCTAACCTGTTCAACGTCTCTTTTTGCTGGGTTAATAGGAATAGCAAAACCAACACTCTGTCCTTCAAGATCAATGGCAGTATTTATACCTATAGCTTCACCTTTTGAATTTAAAAGAGGACCTCCAGAGTTTCCTTTATTAATAGCTGTATCTGTTTGAATTACGTCTTCTAAAATCTCAACAAAATCCCCTCCTGAAGCTGAAATGGTTCTGCCTAGACCAGAAATAATACCAACTGAAACTGTGTTTTGATATCTTCCTAAAGCATAACCAATTGCAATCGCAGTCTGGCCAATTTGTATTTTATCTGAGTCACCAAGCTCTAATTTAGGAAAAGTTTTAAAATCAATTTCTCCATTACTGGTTATTGTTTTTTCCTGGTCAATTTTCAGTATTGCTATATCCTGCAATGAGTCTTTTGCCAGCACCTTGGCTGGAAACTGCCTGTTATCTGAAACAATAACAGTGTAATCAGCTTCATCATCTAAAACAACGTGTTTGTTAGTTAAAATCATTCCATCTTCAGAAACAATAAACCCTGTTCCTCCGCCTATTTCCTGCTTCTCAGTTCCTTTTTGTCTGTATTGAGGAACCTGAAAATCAAAAAATGGTTCAAAGAAAAATTCTTCAAATGGAGATATGTAGTATTCTTCATAAACCGGCAAATCTTTGGTAACCACAATACTCACCACTGCTGGTGAAGCTTTTTCAACAGCATTAATAATTGTTTGTTCCTGAAAAGTATAAAGAGATGTTTCTTCTTCATTTTTTTTAGGAGTTTCAATTTCAATATTCAATCTGCCAAAAAAATCCTTTATTTCCCAGTAAAAATAACTTCCAGACATTGCGCCCGCTAGAAATCCGAAGATAGAAGAAACAATAATCACTAAAACTAAAGAACCAAGAGCTCGTTTTTTGGAAAACTGGGCAACTTTTGACTTAGCAGGCTTTAAAAGATTTAACTTTCCTGTTTTTAGTTTTGGAAATTTAATTGTTGGAAATTTTAATTTCGGTAACTTATACATAACAGCTCTATTATAACTTATTTTATTTTTAATTTTCAATGAATAATTAAATCTGTATTTAAAAATGTCTGATTTTATTGAACCAAAAACCAGCATCCAAAACCCGGCCAAAACATATCTTAAATAAGTTATAAATCTTCCGTCTCTTTCAAACCTTCGGGCAGAAACCAAAACAGATTTGATATTAATAAAACCGAACTTGCCGTATTTTTTAGCTCTTCTTACATAATCATGGTCTTCAGCTAACATCACTCTTTCATTAAAACCATTAATTGCCTGATGAATTCCTTTTTTAACCAAAATAACGTTTGTAGCATGAGGTAAGAAACCTTGACTCAATCCTGCCCAAAAATTGTATAGAGTATAAAAAATTCTATCAACTATATTTCCTTGAGGATAAATTGAAAAAGAGGCTACATCTAAATTTCTGCTTTTAAATTTTTCAACGAGTTTATTTAAGAAACCAGTTGGCAAAGAAAGAACATCAGCGTCAATAAATAAAAACAAATCTCCGGAAGCGATTTTAGCACCATTATTTCTTCCTTTTGCCGGCAAACCTCCTTCTGTTATTTTACAGCCAAAGCTTTCAGCTATTTCAACTGTATCATCTGAAGAATTAGCATCAGCAACAATTATTTCATAATCTTCAAAATCCTGCTTTTTAATTTCTGTTAAAAGCAGAGGGAGATAATCTTGTTCATTTAAGGTTGGAATAATAATGCTTAACATATAATCCTAAAATAATTTTCTTGCTTGTTCCCAAATTTCAATATCTTGATGTTTTTCTTTTAACCAGAACCACCATTCACTTCCCCATAAATAAAACTTGCTAAGCCCGGTACTCTTGGCAAACTCAATGTTTTTGTTGAACAATTCTAAATTCATTGTTTTATCTTGCTCTTCAAAAGAGCAATTATATAATCTATTAGGACACCAGGGTTCTGCCTGAAGTTCAACGCAAACTATATCTTTATGAAAAATTCTTTTAATGATTTGTGATTTTCTCCAATAGAAAACAGAAGGAAAACTATAATTTATATAATTATTAATCTCTTTCAGCCAGGCTTTTTTATAGAGAGTTGTTCCAACAATATCGCCTAATTTGGCAGCTTCAATCCAAAAAGACCATTCGCCTGTGTCTGAAATCAAAACTGGTCTGTCAGGGTCAAGCGATTTTACAAACTCAACTTCCTGCTTTAAGAAACTTTTATCAATCCAGGGACATTCGCCAAAATGAAAAAGCGGCTCATTTTCCACCATCCAGACAGTGATTACAGACTTTTCTTTATACCTTAAAATAATTTTCTCAATTAAATTTAAAATTCTTTGCTGCTGCTCTTTTTTGTTTAAAGTTTCTGCCCAGTGAGGAACATGACATTCTGGCCAGGAGCCGGTTTTCATCCCAATAACTAAAATGACTTGTACATTTTTAATTTCTGCCTGTTCAATCTGCCAGTCTAAATCCTTAAAATTAAATTCGTCCTGGTTTTTTTCAATCAAATCCCAAAAGGTAATTAATTTTATATTTTTTACATTTAAGTCAGAAAGAAGCCCTTCATAAGCTTTTTTCCAATTCAAACCAAAATTCTGGGCATGTTTTTGAGAAAAATTAACTCCAAAAGTAATCTTTTCTGCTTCTGGTGCAGTGCCAATAAAAAAATAACTTATTATAATCAAAAGAATAACCAATAAAAAAAATATCGTTTTCTTGTATCTCATTTTATTAACGAAAATCAGGAGGGCTAGAAATTATTTTTTTAATATTAAAAACCCCTCTTTTCTCAGCTTCAACAAAGCCCTGCATTGCTGCCTCAGCAAACCACCCGCTTTCCAATAAATCAAAAACCCATTCATCAGTATGTTCAGGACTATTCTGCAAAATACCAGAACCAAGCTCCAAAAGCCATCTACGATTATAATCTTCTTGCGAACCAATTAAAGGAGCAATAATAATAGGCAGGCCTAATCCAGTATAAAACGAAAGTTCGCTTGGTTTTGTCCATAAAATATCAATTTTTCTTAAAGCTGAATTAAAGTCTTTAAAATAACCATTAATTTCATTATTGAAAATTATTTCCACCCCCTTTTTTAAACCTAATCTTTCAACGCAATCCAGAAAATAATTTTTAACGCGTTCTCTTATTCCAGCAACTAAAATAACTTTGATTTTTTCGTCCTGGATCTTACTTTTCAGGCTTTTTAGAATTTTCCAACTAATTTCTTTTTGAGCTCCTGCTCCTCCAACAGCAAACATAACTGTAAAAATATGGTCTGATTTTTCAGGCAAATCCCCTATATATCTATCAATTAAAATCTTGTATTGTTTGAAATATCTTTTTTTAGGGTCAAGATTTAAAAGTCTGTAAGCTAAATCATGTTTTAAAATCTCTAAATCCTGGCTGCCAATGTTTTCCAAAGGCAAAGGATAACCTGATAAGAAAATGTTCTTTGGTTTTACCCCATAAAGCTTTAATCTTTCAACAACCCTTTCAGTTGGTGCAAGATACTTGATTCTGCTTGATTGTGGCTTTAAAGCAGCCCAGGGCCTGGCAACGTCAGCATCGCAGACTACGCAATATATATCGTTTGGATAATTAAAAAACTCTGCCATAAAAGCTGGGGTAAAAAACGTTGAAATAATTGGACGCGGCTTTTCTTTCAGTTTTTCAATTAAATGTCTTCCCCAGCCATTTTTAAATAAAGCATAAATTTTTCCCAAAGAAAAATTAGGTTTTGATAAATCTCTTTTAGGATAAAAAGTAAGAATTCTCTGAAATCTATCAAAAAGAGAAAAAGAAAATTCTCCAATTAAAGGAACTCTTTTAAATCTTGAAATAGCCTCGTAAAACTTTCTTGTTGATTGCCAGATGTTTTTGTCTTTTTTTGGAATGCCTTCATAGTTATTGGCATTAATAACTTTATTTTCAAAAGCTAAATACCTTAAAGGATAAGCAGTTCTTTGGTGACCATAACCCATGTTAACGCTTACAACCCAAACTTTTTGTTTGTCAGAGTAATTCATTGAATTATTTTATCAAAAATTTATTAGTTCTGTAAGTTTTAAAAATCCTTAAAGTCTTTTTTATTCCTGTTTTATTATTTTTTATTCTAGAAATCTTGGTTTTTGTTTTTTCTCTAATTGGCAAACTAAAAGTCCTAAAATTAAATATGAAACTAAAACCCAAATCCAAGAAACATTTTCAAATATTAAAGTTGTATGGGAAATTTTTGCAGAAAAATCAATTATTTTAAGGATATAGGTTAATATTAACCAAACAGGAAAAGAAAAAATCAGCCCTAATCCTTGAGAAAAAATCGCTAAGAAAGAAATTGCAAATCCTAAAATAGTAATTATGGGTAAAAGCGGAATAATCAAGATATTAATCAAAGGACTTATTAAAGAAATTTGTCCAAAATTATAAATCAAAACAGGAAAAGTAAAGATTTGAGCGCTTAAAGTGGAAGCTAAACTGTATCTTAATTCAAAAATCTCTGGAGCTTTTTTTAATAAATTCATAAAAAATGGTTGTAAATACACCAAGCCCATTACTGCTAAAAAAGATAATTGAAATCCTATGTCTGTTATTAGAAAAGGATTAAAAAACAACATTAAAACTGCTGAAAATATTATTAGCCTTGAAGCATTGGAAGCTCTTCCAAAATACTGGGCTGTTAAAAATATAATTGCCATTATACCAGCCCTTATACCTGAAGCTGGAAGACCAATCATTAAAATATAGAAAACAATTAAAATTATTGATAAATAAAATGCCTGATGTCTCCAGAAACCAAAAGCTAAAAGAAAATTCAAAACCAAAGCGCTTAAAATTGTAATATTCATTCCAGAAACTGCTGTAATGTGGCGGGTGCCAGTAAGATTAAACTTTTCCCTCCATTCTTTTGAAAAACTTTCTTCATCACCAAACAACAATCCTTCTAAAAGTGCGGACTGGGGCAGAGTAATTATTTTGTTTAATCCTTGTTTTAATTCATTTTTTAAAAAAACAAGGATTTTTATTACAGGATTACCAAACCCTTTGTCCAACAATTCTATTTCTGGAAAAGACATAACAGCATAAACTCCTTGTTTTTCTAAATATTTCTCATAATCAAAATCATTAAAAGATAAAGGTTTTTCTAATTTTCCACTAATCTTCAGCTTATCTCCATATTTATATTCTGGATATTTAAAAGTGGTGATTAAAATCCTTCCTTTAACTTTTTGTGGTTGAACTTCAAATTTAGTGGTATTTTCTTTTTTAACTGGCTGACCATCAATAATTCCAATAAATGCAATTTCTTGATTTATATAATTCTTAAGTTCGTTGTTTTTAATCTTTGACTGAAATGATTGATAATGCCAAGCCCCTAAAACTAAAAACAATAAACAAAAACTAAGAACTGTCATTTTTTTGTATTTCCAAAAAACTGAAATTAAAATCAAGTTGAAAATTAAAAATCCCAGTATTAATAACTGGGAAATTTGGCAAAACACAGCAAAAGAGATACCAATAATAAAGGAAAGGCAAAAATACAATAAGATTTTTGATTTTGTCATCTCACCTGACAAATATCAAAAAATGGGGAAATTGCCTGCTGTATTTCCAAAAGATAATCTCTGGAATAAGGCCTTAAGCTTTCAAATGCTGGATTAATTGTTTTTTCTCCCTTGAAATTTTGAAGATAATATCTTTTTGCTGGCTTTATCCAATCAACAATTTTTAAAATATCTTTTTTTCCATGAAGACTTGGAACCACTGTTGTACGGAATTCATAATCAATTTTAGATTTTTTCAAAACATTGATGCTTTTTTCAATGTTTTTCATAATGTTGCTTTTTAAAACCCCTGATACTCCAATAATCTGAAGATATTTTTCTTTTGGAGCTTTAATATCCATGGCCACATAATTTATTAATTTTTTATCAATCAAATACTTAAGCATCTTAGGATTTGAACCATTGGTATCAAGTTTTACTAAAAATCCCAGTTTCTTAAGATGTTTAATAAAAGAAGGCAGGCTGTTGTTAATAGTTGGTTCTCCTCCGCATATAACCACTCCTTCCAATAATTCTTTTCTTTGTTTTAAAAAAGAAAAAAGTTCTTTTTTTGAAAAAACCGGCTGGTTTTTAATTTTTTCCGGCAAAACAAGTTCTGAGGAATAACAAAAACCACAACGAAAATTGCAGCCAATTAAAAAAACCGTGGCTGCTAAATGGCCAGGGTAATCAATAAGAGTAAGTTTTTGAAGACCGCCAATCTTCATAAATTAAGTATTGGTTAATGATTTCTTTTTTAATTTAAATTCTTTTCTGTCTTTCCATTCAGCTTTTTTGCCATCATTCCATTGTGAAACAGGACGAATATAACCAACTATCCTAGAATAAACCTCGCATGGCTGTTTGATAGTGCATTTTGGACACTGAAAATGTTCTCCTGATAAATAACCATGAGTAGGACAGATTGAAAAAGTAGGAGTTAAAGTAATATATGGAAGATGGAATTTTTCAAATACTTTTTTAACTAAAGCTTTTACAGTTAATATTTCAGAAATATTTTCACCTAGAAATAAATGTAAAACAGTGCCACCTGTATACTTGCATTGAATTTCATCTTGAAGTTTTAAAGCTTCAAAAGCATCTGTTGTAGAGTTAACTGGCAATTGACTTGAATTCGTATAATATGGTGTTTTTTTAGTCCCAGCAGTAATAATATCAGGATACTGCTTTTTATCTTTTAAAGCCAAACGAAAAGCAGTGCTTTCAGCTGGCGTGGCTTCTAGATTATAAATATTGCCTGTTTTGTCCTGATATTCCACTAGTTTCTTTCTCATAAAGTCCATAATTTCTAGAGAAAACCTTCTTCCTTTTCGTGAAGCAATGTCTGAACCAATAAAATTAAGAAGAGCTTCGTTCATTCCAACTATTCCTATAGTTGAAAAATGGTTAGCATAATAAGCATTTCTCATTTTTTTAATACCCTCAAGATAATATTTGGAATAAGGGTAAAGGCCTTTTGTAATATAATTTTCCAAAATCTTTCTTTTAATTTCCAGACTTTCCTGAGCTAAATCCATCATTCTTGCTAATTGTTTGAAAAAATCTTTCTTGGTTTTTGATAAATAGCCAATTCTTGGAAGATTAATTGTCACCACTCCAATACTTCCAGTGAGCGCTCCTGCACCAAACAGACCTCCTCCGCCACGATTGTGAAGCTGTTTTAGGTCAAGACGAAGCCTGCAACACATTGAACGAACGTCTTCTGGCTTCATTTCTGAATTAATATAATTGGCAAAATAATTAGTTCCGTATTTTCCTGAAGCCTGAAAAATCAAATCAAAAGCAGGATCATCCCAGGAAAAATCTTTTGTAATATTTATTGTTGGAATAGGAAAATGAAATGGTTTTCCAGTCTTGTCTCCTTCAAGGATTATTTCATAGAATGCTTTATTGAAAATTTTCATTTCCTCTTCAAACTCAGCATAAGTTTCTTTTTGAGGCTTACCGCCAATTATAACAGATTGTTTGGCAAAAGAAGGCGAAGGTTTTAAATCTAAAGTAATATTACTGAAAGGACATTGAAACCCCACTCTTGTTGGAACAGCCATATTATAAAGAAATTCCTGAAGCGCTTGCTTAACCTGCTTATAATTCAAATTGTCATAACGGATAAGCGGAGCCAGCAGTGTATCAAAATTCGACATAGCAACTGCTCCTGCTACCTCTCCCTGAAGAGTGTATAAAAAGTTTACCACCTGTCCCAGAGCAGGTCTTAAGTGTTTAGGTGGTTTTGATTCTACCTTGCCTCTTACCCCGCCGAAACCTCTAATTAAAAGGTCATATAAATCCCAGCCACTGCAGTAACATCCTAAAGTATCTAAATTATGTATATGAAAATCTCCAAATTCATTAGCATCTCTAATTTCTTTGGGATAAACTTTATTTAACCAATATCTTTTAATAATATAAGAAACACCATAACGATTTAATCCCTGCAGAGAAAAAGCCATGTTAGCGTTTTCCTGAACCTCCCAGTCAAGCCTTCCTAAATAATCGTCAATTCTATCCACTGCCTGTTCGCTGACTGCTTCTGATTCTCTTATCCTTCTGCGCTGTTCTCTATAAAGAATATAGGCTTTAGCAGTTTCAATCAAACCATTTAGAATCAAAACTTCTTCAACAATATCCTGAATCTGCTCAACATGAGGTATTTCATCTTTTTTAAAACGTCTATTCAAAATTTTAATTACTTGTTTAGCAAGTCTTTTTGATTTTATACCATCACCCTGACCAGTAGCAGTAATAGCTTTAAAAATTGCATTAGAAATCTTCTGCTCGTTAAAACCAACAATAGTACCGTCTCTTTTCTGAACTTTGACGGTTTTAACTTGAGTAATCTTTTGAACCATAATAATTACATTTTACTCCAATAAAAAAAGACGGTCAAACTTCGGTCAAGTTGCTTGAAATCTTGATTTATCCACAGAGATTCGGAAATAATTTTCAAAGGTTTAATTGAATAATTATTAGAATTTAACTTAGAAATAAAAAAACCGAGAATAAAAAACTCGGACTGGACATATCTATGCAGTTAAAATCAAAAACCAGTAACAATAACTGTAACTTTTACTTCTCCTTTTTTTAACTGCTCATCTTGAACAGCGCCAAAAACAACTCTTGCTTTTGGATTTATTTCTTTTGTAATTAATTTGCCAATTTCTTCAATTTCAAACAAAGATATGTCTTCACCCCCAGAAACATTGAATAAAACTCCTTTTGCGCCTTTTGGTTTAATATCTAAAAGAGGGGAATTTAAGGCAAGAGTTGTTGCTTCTAAAGCTCTTTTCTCGCCTTTAGACCTTCCCATACCAAAAAGAACGCTTCCAGAATTTTTAAGAATTGATTTAACATCAGCAAAGTCAATATTTACTATTCCTGGAAGCATGATTAAATCAGAAATTCCTTTTACTGCTTCTCTTAAAATATCATCGCAAAGCCAGAAAGCATTTGAAAGTGAAGTTGTGGGGTCTAAATAATGCAGCAGTTTGTCATTTTGAATTACTAAAAGCGCATCAACTTTCTGCTGCAGCAATTTTCTGCTGGCTTCTGCAACTTTTCTTCTGTAAATTCCTTCAAATGAAAATGGCAGAGTAGTTATTGCAACTGTTAAAGCGCCTGTTTTTTGGGCAATTTTAGCAACAACAGGACTGGCGCCACTGCCTGTTCCACCACCCAGACCTCCTGTAATAAAAATCATGTCAGCTCCTTTTAATGAGTCATAGATTTTATCCTTGCTTTCTATGGCAGCTAATTCACCAATTTGGGGTTTCATTCCAGTACCTAATCCCTGGCTTATTTTCTCACCAATTCTTATTTTCACATCAGCTTTAATTTTTTTTAAATCCTGATAATCAGTATTCATAGCAATCAATTCAACTCCTTTAATTTTTGCTTTTTTCATCCTTGATATGGCATTACCACCTGAACCGCCAACCCCAACTACTTTAATATCTGCTGTTAATTTTCTAATTGTTCTTTTCATGGAATAAAAATTCTAAACATCTTTTTCATTCTTAAAGAAAGATTCTTAAAAAATCCAGAGCCTTCTTGTTTTTCTTCTAAATCAGCGCCTAATAAAACCAAACCACAGGCAGTTGCCCAGGCCGGGTCCTTTTCAATACCCATTACTCCTTTTGGCCTACCTAAAAAACAGGGAAGATGAAATTTATCTTTCGCCAAATTAACAATTTTTGATAATTTAGCCCCGCCACCAATCAAAACTATTCCTGCTGGGAGCAATCTTTCTCTTGAGATTTTTTTCAGCTCTTCATTAACTTGTTCAAAAATTTCTGAAACTCTAATCGTGATAATTTTTGACAAAAATTTCTGTGAAAAAATTAAAGGACCTTCTTCACCCATACTGATTTTCTTTTTAATATCTCTGCCTTTAAAAACACATGAACCATGTTTAATTTTAATCCTTTCTGCAGTATCAAGGTCTGTTTTCAAACCAATAGCAATATCTGTTGTAATGTTGCTTGAACCCATAGGCAATACTGCTAAATGAATTAAGTTTCCTTCTTCAAAGACAGCTAAGTTTGTAATCCCAGCTCCAATATCAACTAAAGCTACGCCAAGTTCTTTTTGTTTTTCGCTTAATATTGCTCTTGCTGCTGCTATAGGAGAAGGCGTCAGGTCAAGTATTTCTAAATCAGAATTTAAAATTGCCTGTCTTGTATTTTTAAGATAAGGAGAAAATCCTCCCAGAGCCAGAACTTCTACCTCTAACCTCACTCCTTCAAGCCCAAGAGGTTCTCTTATACCTCTTTCCCCGTCAATAATAAATTCCTTTGGAAAAATATCAAAAATTTCCTTATTTAAAGGAATGTTTATTGCTTGAGCTGCCTGAAGAACACGCTGGATGTCTTGTTCAGAAATTTTCCTATCAGCCCTGGAAACTGAAACTAATCCCCGAGAATAAGCAGAGAAAATATGACTTCCAGCCAAACTAATATAGGCTGAATTGACCTGTCTATTTAAACCCTGAGAGACTTTTGAGAAAACATTTTTTAAAACATTTGATGTTTTTTCTATGCTGACCACTGTTCCTCTTCTTATGCCATCTGATTTTTCTTCAGTCTTTAAAACAGCTTCTATGGAATTTTCTTTTCCATTTTTTTTAACAGTTAAAACCTTTACGCTTGATGACCCTATATCCAAACTATTTATAATTTTTTCTCTTGGCATTTAATTATGAAAAACATAATGATAAATAGTAATTTTCTTTTTCCTGCATCTCTTTCAATTTTTTATCTGATTTCTCGTGCTCATAACCTAAAAGATGTAAAATTCCATGAATCAACACCTTTGCCATCTCTTTTTTAAAAACAATATTAAAATCTTTACTATTTTTTTTAACAACCTTAGGACAAATAATCACTTCACCTAAAATATTTTCAAATTCTTTTATTTTTTCTGATATTTTTTCTGAAAAATCTGAGATTTGAGAGAAAGACAGAACATCAGTCGCTTTATCTTTTTTTAAATACTTTTTATTCAAATCCCTTATTTCCCTTTCTTTTACTAAAGCTATTGAAAGAGTATGTTTTTCTTTATCTTCACCTTTTAAAACGGTTTGGGCAATTTTTTTCAAAAACCTTTCATCTGTTGTAAAATCTGTCAAATTATTAATCTCAATCATAATCAGGAAAGCAGTTCTTTAACGATTTTTGAAATTAAAGCTCCACTCGCCCTGCCCTTCACTTTTGGCATCAGTTCTGACATTACTTTTCCCATATCTTTAATGCTTTCTGCTTTTATTTCTTTAACAACCTTTTCTGCTAATTCTTTAATTTCTTTTTCTGAAAACTGCTGGGGCATGTATTTTTTCAAAATTTCCAGTTCTTGTTTTTCTTTTTTCACCAAATCTGGTCTTTTGCCTTTTTCAAATCCAATAATTGATTCTTCTGATCTTTTACTCTTTGATAGAATAATGTCTAATATTTCCTCTTCAGTTAAAGCACTTTTCTTTTCCAGTTCTTTATCAGTTAAATCTGGGTTTTCTTTGCTTAATTGATATCTTTTTTCTTTTTCTTTGTTCAAAATCTCAGTTTTTAATAATCTTAAAACTGAAACCTCAGCTTCTTTCTTCTCCTTATAAAATTCCTTAAAATCTGATTCAATTTTATCTTTAAGCATGTTTATTAATAAAACAAATAATTATTTTATTAGACCAAGCTTCTTTTTTTTCTGGTATTCTTTTCTCTTCTCTTCCCTTCTCAAAGCAGCTCTGTTTTTTAATTGACGGGACTTTTTTCTATGCTGATACTTTCTTTTTCTTGCCCTCATCAAAAGTCCACTTTTTTTAACTCTTCTACTAAAGCGTCTTACTAGATTTTGAGATGTTTCCCTTTCTTTTTTTGTTATTTCTAAAGCCATATGTTTATAATTTGTGATTTATTTTTATGGTGTTTTTTGAGTATGCATTTTCTCTTCAGTTTCCCAGCCGCCCATCAGGTGAAGGTGTAAATGATCAATTATCTGCCCTCCTCCTTTTCCAACATTAAATGCTAATTTATAGCCATTTTCTTTTATATTGACCTGTTCTGCAACCTTTTTTGCAGTCAAAATCAATTCTCCAACTAATTCTTTATCAGCCTCCTCTAAATGATTTATTGAAGTAATGTGTTTTTTAGGGATAATTAAGATATGAACTGGAGCTCTTGGATTTATATCTTTAAAAGCAATGAATTTTTCATCCTTGTAAACTACTTCTGAATTCATTTCCTTATTTGCAATTTTACAGAATATACAATTCATTATTTTTTAATCTTTTTCTTAATTTCTTCTACTACTTTAGCTAACTGCACTTCTTTCTGATTCCCTGTTTTCATTTCTCTTATAATAATTGAATTAGCCAGAGCTTCTTTTTGTCCTAAGATTAAGCTATATTCAGCATTAATCTTATCTGCAATTTTAAGCTGAGCTCTTAAAGAATCACGTCCCAAAGAAAGGTAAAAAGGAATTTTTGCTTTCCTGAACTCCTCTGCTAATTTTAAAGTCTTTCTTTTCGCTAAATTACCGAGCTGAGCTAAAAATACGTTTGGCCCTGGTTTTGGAGCAAGCTTTCGACCATGTTCTTTCATTAAAAGCATTATTCTATCAATACCTCCTGCTACACCTACAGCTGGTGTTGGCTTACCTCCTAAAAGTTTTACTAAACTATCATACCTTCCTCCACCAGCCAAAGCAATAGTGGTTAATTCTGAAGAGTCCTGCTTTTTTTCCTTAATAAAAAATTCAAAAACTGTACGAGTATAATAATCTAAACCTCTAACTAAATGAGGATTTAAATTATACGGCAGTTCAAGTTCATCCAAAAACTCAAGAACTTCCTTAAAATGCTTATGGCAATCCTCACAAAGATGGTCAATTGTCTGAGGAGATTCTAAAATTATCTTTTGACATTTTTCCTGTTTACAGTCTAAAACCCTTAAAGGATTTTCTTTTACTCTTTTTTTACAATTAGCACATAAACTGCTGGTTCTTGATCTAAGATAACTCGCTAAAAGCTTTTTATAATAAGGCCTGCAGCAACTACCACCAATACTATTAACTTCAATAGCTACATTTTTAATCTTAAGATTTTTTAAAATACCGTATGTTATCTGAATAATCTCAGCATCAATAGCTGAGCTTTCTTCACCAAAAACCTCTAAACCAAACTGCCAGAACTGGCGATATCTTCCAGCCTGAGGCTTTTCATGACGGAAATAAGGACCAAAATACCAAAGCTTAACCGGTTTGGGCAGGTTCTTCATGCCATGCTCAATATAGGCCCTAACAACAGGAGCAGTTCCTTCAGGCCTTAAAGTCAGATAATCCCCTCCTTTTGTTCTCAGGGTAAACATTTCTTTTTTAACAATGTCAGTGGAAAGACCTATTCCTTTTGAAAAAAGTTCTTGCTGTTCCAGGATAGGGGTTTCTATTCTTTTAAAATTATAAAAACCTGCAATATTTTCAACAGTGTCTCTTATTTTTTCATAATATCTGTAATCTTCTTCTAAAATATCGTGCATTCCGGTTGGGGATTGGAATTTTAGTTTCATAAATCAGTAGAAATTTAATAATCCGGGGATTCTATTTTAGCTAAAGCTGTAAATGGCCAAGCTCTTAAATAAACTTTGCCAATAATAAATTCTCTTGATAATGGACCCCAGCGCCTTGAATCAGAAGAAAAAGCCCTATTGTCTCCCAATACAAAATATTCATTTTCTGACAATGAAACTTTTATCTCTCCAGCAGTATATATGTCAGATAGATAATTTGTTTCATCTAAAATCCATTTTTCATTCTTATTTATAATACTTATCTGACCATTTTTAATAATTATTGTTTCCCCTGGAATTCCGATAATTCTTTTGATATAACGCTGAGCAGGACTCTGAGGATATTTAAAAACAATCACCTCTCCTCTTTGAGGATTTCCGAACCTATAACTTATTTCATCAACAATTAAATAGTCTCCATCAAAAAAACTTGGCTCCATTGATATGCCTTGAACAAAAAAAGGCTGAAAAATGAAATAACGGACAGGAAATACTATAATAATCGCCAAAAACACTATTTTGACGATTTCAAATAAAAAAGAGAAAAAGTTCTTCATAATACGCTTATTTTAGATGAGTTTTCCCTTTTTGACAAGCCTAGCTTCTTGAGTATATTTAAAATTTATTAAATAATATATGAATATGAAAATCGTAATTGGCTTGGGAAATCCAGGAAAAGAATACGAATTAACAAGACACAATCTTGGCAGATTGATTATTAAAAATTTTCAAAAAGAAATTAAATTTCCTAATTTCAAATTAAAGAAAAAATTTCAGGCTTTAATTTCAGAAGGTAAGACAGGTAAAGAGAAAATTATATTGGCGCTCCCTGAAATATTTATGAATTCATCGGGCAGAGCAGTAAAATCATTAACTGCTAACTATAAACTATCAATCAAAGACGTCTGGATTATTCATGATGATTTTGATATTGAATTGGGAAAATTAAGAATTTCTAAAAACAGAAGTTCTGGAGGGCACAAGGGAATTCAATCAATAATTAACCAATTAAAAACAAAAGATTTTATCCGTTTTCGCATCGGAATAAAGCCAAAACGTCTGCCTAAAAACTTAGATAAATTTGTTCTTAAAAAATTTACAAAACAAGAAAAAGAAACTATTAAAAAAGCTCTTAAAAAGTGTGTTAAAGCGCTTGAATTTGCATTAGAACAGGGATTAGAAAAAGCAATGAACGAGTATAATAAATAAAAAAAGAAGGTTGTAAAGAACACAACCTTAATGTAAATTAATTTTCAAAGACACGCTTAATACTTCTCAATATTAAATATGGTACCCCAATAAACCACGACAATCCTATGAAAGCTATATCTTTTACATCCTCTATCAGAGGATCAAATAATTCCTCCCAGAAATCTTCACAGCAAACACTACTATCAATATCATTTTCCATTTATCTCTCCTTCCTACTTCTATTTTAAAACATCTTTTTTTATATCTAACTATAAAACATATAATTAAAAAGTCAAATATTTTAAAAATTTTAAAATTACTGTTATAGTTTAATAATTATGTTTTCATCTTCTAAAGATTGGACAGAAATGTTTTTTTATTATTAAATTAAATCCTATGAAATTAGTAATTGTAGAAAGTCCTACGAAATCTAAAACTCTTAAAAAGTTTTTAGGCAAAGATTATAAAGTCGCAGCAACAATGGGACATGTTCGTGATTTGCCTGTAAAAACTCTTGGCATTGACACAGAACATGATTTTGCTCCTGAATATAAAATTATTGAAAAAAGAAAAGACACAATAAAAGAACTAAAAAAAATAATCAGTAAAGTTAAAAAAATATATTTAGCAATGGATCCTGATAGAGAAGGAGAAGCTATTGCCTGGCATTTAAGTGAATTATTAAAACTCAAAGATGCCAAACGCATTGTTTTCCATGAAATTACAAAACAAGCAGTTGTTAAAGCAACAAAAAATCCAAGAGATATTGACATGCAATTAGTTGATGCTCAGCAAGCAAGAAGAATTTTGGACAGACTTGTTGGTTACAAATTATCACCTCTTTTATGGAAAAAAATAGCAAGAAGATTATCTGCTGGAAGAGTTCAATCAGTAGCTGTCCGATTGGTTGTTGAAAGAGAAAAAGAAATTGAAGATTTCAAACCCCAGGAATATTGGAGCATTGAAGCTCTTTTTGAAAAAGAAAAAAAAGAATTTAAAGCAATACTTATTAAAAAAGACAATGAAACAATTCCTAAACTAGGAATTAAGAATAAAAAGGAAGCAAATAAAATTGTAAAGGATTTAAAGAAAGCTGAGTATAAAGTTGTTGATATTGAAAAGAAAGAAAGAAAGAAAAATCCCCTTCCTCCTTTTACCACTTCAACTCTTCAGCAAACAGCATGGAAAAGATTCCGTTTTTCAGCAAAAAAAACAATGTTATTTGCTCAAAAACTATATGAAAATGGTCTTATTACTTATCACAGAACAGATTCTTTAAATCTTTCCCAGCAATCTCTGTCCCAAGCCAAAGAATTCATTATTAATACTTATGGACAAAACTACTGGCCAGGATTCTTCAGAAAGTATAAGGCAAAAGGGAAAGTTCAAGAAGCTCATGAAGCAATAAGGCCAACTTATCCAGAAAAAACTCCTCAAAGTTTAAAATTAGATAAAAATACCTTAAAGCTCTATGAATTAATCTGGAGCAGATTTATTGCTTCTCAGATGAGTGCAGCTTTGTTTGATTCATTAAAAATTGATATTGCTGCTGAAAATTATCTGTTCAGGACCAGCGGACAAACCTTAAAGTTTGATGGTTTTTTAAAAGTTTATCCTTTGAAATTTGAAGAAGCTATTCTTCCAGCTCTTGTTGTTAAAGAATTGTTGAGATTTAAAAAACTGCTTTCTTTGCAGCATTTTACCCAACCACCACCAAGATATACTGAAGCCAGCTTAATTAAAACTCTGGAAGAAAATGGAATTGGAAGGCCTTCAACATATGCCCCAATACTTTCTACAATTCAATTAAGAAACTATATTGAAAAAGATGAACAAAAACGTTTCAGGCCAACTGAGATTGGAATCAGAGTTAATGATTTGCTGGTAAATCATTTTCCAAAGATTGTTGATATTGGCTTTACAAAGGGAATGGAAGAAAGCTTAGATAAAATAGCAAAAGGTGAGAAAAAATGGGTTCCAGTTATTAAAGATTTTTATACTGATTTTGAAAAAACTTTAAAACAAAAAGAAAAAGAAATCCCTTATAAAAAATTAACTTATGAAAAAACAAGGCAGAAATGCCCTAAATGCGGAAGCCCTGTTGTGGTAAAGCTAGGAAAATACGGGAAATTCTATGCCTGCAGTAATTTTCCAAAATGCAAATACACAAAATCGCTCAAAAAAAATACATTAAAAATAAGATGCCCCAAATGCAAAAAAGGAGAAATTATAGAAAAAAGAACTAAAACAAAAAAAATATTCTATGGCTGTTCAAACTGGCCTGAATGCGATTTTGCTACTTGGGACAAACCTCACAGTAAAAAAAGATTATTATTGAATTTAGGCAAAAAAACTGTAGAACAATGCCCGGAATGTAAATCTCCTTTAGTTGAAACAAAAAGAGGTCTCATTAAGTGCTCAAATAAAGAGTGTAGATATATTAAACAACCCAAGCAGAAAAAAGAATAAAAGAGAATTGACAAAGAAGAAATAGTAATGAAGAATTAAGTTGAGTATTGGGCAAGTGGCGGAACTGGTTTACGCGTAGCACTCAAAATGCTATGGGCTTTAAGCCCGTGTGGGTTCGAGTCCCACCTTGCCCACATAAAAACCGCTAAAATAGGCGGTTTTGCTCATATCTGCGATTTATTTCTTTTTGTTCTTTATTAGTCCCTTAAATTTAGTATAAAACAACTTATCATCTTTAAGGTTTTTTATTACAACAGAGCTTGGACCAATAACACAATTAGAACCAACTAAAACACCAGGCATAAAAGAACAGTTAATTCCTGTTTTTGTGTTATCGCCCATAACGCAGCCAAATCTTGTCAAACCAGTTTCTATTCTTTTGTCTTTAATAATGCTTTTAATTATTCCTCTATCAATTCTTACATTGGCAGTAATGGCATTAGCTCCTAATCTGCAATTTTCCCCAATTATTGAGTCACCAATATATCCTGAATGCATATGACTATCTTTATTAAAAACTGCACCTTTAACTTCTGCGTTAGTACCAACCAAGCTTCCATCTTCCAGGTTAGTATGATCCCTTATCAAAGCGTTATTTCCTACAACACAGTTATCACCAATATATACTGGACCTTTAATAACGGCATTTTCAAACACTTTTGTTTTTTTACCAATATATACCTTTCCTTTAATAACCGCCTTTTTTGAAATTTGGGCTGATTTTTCAATTCTTTCCTCTAAGAATTTATCAAATAAATAATTTTTCATTTCAAACAAGTGCCAGGGATATTTTAAAGTAGGAATCTTATGCTTTTGTTTTAAAATTACTGCTTGAATATCATTTTCTTTAGCATATTCACCCAAAGCATCTTCAAAATCATACATATGCTTTTTAACTTTTCTATAGGTTTTAAAAAAACTGGGCTCTAGAATATATGCTCCTACTACTTTTATTTTTAATGTCTCTCTTCCTTTTTTTGGCTTTTCAATAATATTTAAAACTTTACTGCCTTTCAATTTCATTATACCGAAAAGCTCAGGGTTTTTTGTCTTTTGTCCAAAAAGAAGATTTCTGTTTTTTTCTATCTTTGATTCTGTGTCTTTAATTATCTCACCAATATTGACTTTTTCTGCATTAATAACTAAAAACTTTTCCTTTAGTAAGTTTCTCACCTGCCAGAGAGTATTACCCATTCCTTTTGGCCTGGCAAAATTAAAATATTTAATCCCAGCCCCTAACTTATATTTCTTGAGTTCTTTTTGAACTTCTTTTGTTTTTGACTGAATTATTGTTATTTTTGGAATCCCTGCCTGTTTTAATCCTTTTAACGTATAAAAAATCAAAGGCCTGCCCATAACCTTTGTTAAGCATTTGTTTTTTTTATTCAACGGCCAGTAACGGCTTGAATGTCCTGCTGCCAATACCACGGCTTGTTTTATCACATTAAAAAAGACAAAATTATTTTTACTACTTTATCAGAATCATGAACAATTTCTCCTGTTGATGTTATCAGGTCTTTTCCAATGAATTTCTTTTTCCCTGCTAAATCTTTATCAAAACCAACTAAATTCAAAAATTCAGAATGTTTTTTCTTATTCAACCTCAATCTTTTAACAGTAGGTTTATTTGTATTGTAAATCACATAGTCCAGCTTACCCTTAAGGTATTTCTCTATTTCATTGCTAAAATCCAAAACACTAAAATCATTAGTTTCACCGTGCTTTGTCATTAAATTAGCTATATATATTGTTTTAGCCCTGCTTTTTTTAATTGCCTCAGACATACCTTCTGTTAATAGAATTTGAAGTAAAGATGAATACAAGTCACCTGGTCCAATTACAATTAAATCAGCTTTTTTAATTGCCTCAATTGCTTTTGGATAAGCCTTTGCTTTTGGTTTTAAGAAAACTTTTTTAATCTTTAATTTCCCATCATGCTTGGGAATATCAATGTTGGTTTCGCCAGATATTGTCTTGCCGTTTTCCAGCTCTGCATGAAGGACTGAATTATCCAGGGTTGCTGGTAAAACTTCGTGCTTAATATTTAAAATCCTGCACATTTCATCACAGATTTTCCCATAATCGTTTTTTGTAGAAAGCTCTAAGGCAGTAATTAAAAGATTGGCAAAATTATGCCCTTTTAAACCACCCGTTTCAAATCTATAATTTAAAAGGTTTTCTATTACAGGAGAAGTATCAGCCAAAGCAATAAATGCTCTTCTGATATCTCCAGGAGAGACAATTCTATAGTCTTTTCTCAAGCGTCCGGCTGAACCTCCGGAATCAAGCATTGCGCAAATAACAGAGATTTCAACTGGATATTTTTTTAAACCAGCTAACACTGCTTTTGGCATAGCATTGCCGCCTCCAAGACAAACTATTTTTTTATTTCTATAATTTAGCTTCATGCGCAATTTTTAAAATTTCTTTTTTAGAAATCTGACCTTTTCTTAAAATTTTAAGGCTCTCAATATCAATTACAGTAGAAGGCAAGGATTTTTTTAAATTTCCAGCATCTAAAATCAAATCAGGCTGGTGTCTTTTATTTTTAAATTGTTTTATTACTTCTTTGATTTTTCCTGATGCTTTTTGTCCTGTAGTATTAGCTGACGTTGCTACTAAAGGAACGTTTGTTTTTTTAATTATAACATTTAAAACTTTATAATCAGGAATTCTTAAACCTATTTTTTTGTCTTTACTAATAATAGCTTCAGGAAGATTTAAAGGTTTTGCCTTTAAGACTGCTGTTAATTTTCCAG
This sequence comes from uncultured Candidatus Saccharibacteria bacterium, assembly GCA_964450805.1. Lineage (GTDB taxonomy): Bacteria > Patescibacteriota > Minisyncoccia > Minisyncoccales > JANBVM01 > JANBVL01. Next base: position 417,942 of record CAYVDD010000001.1, read on the forward strand.
GCCAGAATTTTTTTAAAAACTTTTCTTGAGCCTGACTAATAAAAGCTAAGGTTTTTGCGGCTTTAATATCTTTTATAAATACAGGGAAAGGCTTACTGGGTTTTCTTTTTTTAATTCTAAAAACTTTTTTAACTGCAGAATAATTTTCAACATCAGCTATTAAACCATAAACTGTATCAGTAGGGCAAATCACAACCCCTCCTTTTTTAATAATTAAAACAGCTTGTTTTAAAGCTGATTTTTGGTTTTCAGAACTGATTTTTAAAGTTTCCATTTTTTAAAAATTTAGAAACCCTCATAATATCTGCTGGGTTGCTTAAATCAAGCCAATAATCCTTAATTTGTTTTACTTTTACTTTTTTATCTTTTGCCAAAAGATTAATAGCATCAGTTAATTCGTATTCTCCTCTTTTTGAAAGCTTAACATCTTTTAATTTATTGAAGATCTCTGGAGTGAATCTATATAAGCCAATATTTATTAAATTACCAATAAATTCCTTTGGTTTTTCAATTATATTCTTTAAAAATCCATCCTCAATATTCAACACTCCGTATTTTTCTGGATTTTTATGATTTAAACAAGCCATGTAATTATAATCATCATCAATATTGAAAGATTTAAAGTCTCTGGGAGAAAAAAGATGGTCTCCATAAACCATTATAAAGTTTTCATCCTTTATAAAATCTTTTACACATTCTAAAGCACAAGCTGTACCATACTTTTCTTTCCCTAAAACCTCAAACTGATCCACAACACGAACATTATATTTCTCTTTAATTAAAAACTCTTTTATCTTTTCTTTTTTATATCCTACTACTAAAATCAGCTCTTTGTACCCTGCTTTTAAAAGATTGTCTAAAAGATAACTTAAAAAAGGAATATCACAAGTATTAATCAGCTGTTTTGGCTTGTTTTTAGTTAAATGAAGCATGCGAGTTCCTTTTCCCGCAGCTGCAATGATGACTTTTTTAATCATATACTTTTAAAACTCCGTCTAATACTCTCATTTTTATATTATAAATCCAAATAAATCAAGAAAATATCTGCAATAATTTGACAAAAATTAAAAGAGGTATTATTTTATCATTACGAAGAGAGGATTAGTCAAAAACTAATTCAATGATCTTTAAAAATTGAAAATTAATAAAAAAGGTGAAAAAGTTTGGAATTTGATATAAAAGAATTTTTAAGAAAATTTAAAGAGAATTTAGATAAAGGACGAGCAGGAGCTTCTGGAATAGGCGTATTCTGGGCAGTGTATAATGAAGAAGGAAAAATTCTTCTTATCGTAAGAAAAGAAATAGGCTCAATTTATGGTAAAGACCTTACTGGAAAATGGGAACTCCCTGGCGGCGGTGTAGAACTGTCGGATTTTGGAGATGATTACCAGGGAGTAATTTTCAACTCCGCAAGAGAATTAAAAGAAGAAACAGGATTACGATTAAATAAATTGAAAAATATAGTTATGTTGCCAGCCTGGTTGGCAAAGAAAAACATAATTGACCTTGCTTTCGTGATTCCAGTGCCTTATGAGTCTGTAGAAAAAACAGAAGAATTTCAGAAATTATATGATAACAAGGAAGCCAAGTTTCTAGGTTTAGAAGAAATAGGAAAAATGGAAATAACTTCAGGTAGAATGGAGTTTATGATTTCAGAAGCCTTCAAATATATTACATTGATTTAAATTTAAAATTAATATTAAACGCTTCGTTTTTTTTAAAGAAGTGTTTTTTATTTGCCAAAAATCAAGATTCAACGTATAATAAGCAATTATGAAAAAAGCGTATGTGATAAAAGGAAGTAAAAAGCCTCTAAAAGGAGAGGTTAAAATTCAAGGCCATAAAAACGCTGCTGGCCCTATTTTAGCAGCAACAGTTTTAACAAAAGAACCATGCATAATTGATAATATACCAAGAATAAGTGATATTTTAAATTTCATTAAAATAATAGAGCAGATTGGAGCTGAAGTTAAATGGCTTAATCCTCATAAAATCAAAATAAGCACAAAAAATATTGATGTGAGGAAAATACCAGCAGACTTATTCAAAAAGATAAGGATGTCAGTGCTTTTAATTGGTCCCTTGCTTTCAAGATTTAAAATATTTAAAGTCCCTCATCCTGGAGGCGATAAAATAGGGTTAAGACCAATTTATGCTCACTTAGATGCTTTAAAAGAATTTGGAGTACAAATCAAAGAACAATCTGGCTATTATATCTTTGAAGCACCAGCTAAAAAAACAGGAAAAAGAGTAGTTTTAAGAGAATTCTCTGTTACAGCCACTGAAAACATGATGATGTTGGCCAGCGGAATACAAGGAGAAAGTAGAATTGAAACAGCTGCCTGTGAACCGCATGTTCAGGATTTAGGAAGGTTCTTGAAAAAAATGGGGGTTAAGATCAAAGGTGCTGGCACTCACACCATTGAAATAAAAGGAAAAGAAAATTTAAATGGAGTAAAACATTCAATATGTCCTGATTTTACAGAGGCTGGTACATTTTTCTTGGCTTTTGCTTTAACTGGCGGTGAAGGCAGAATCAAGAATATTGACCCAAGCGCTTTAACATTTTTCTTGGAGAAAATGAAGGATATTGGAGTGAATTTTGAAGTTAAAAAAAATGAAATCATAGTGAAAAAATCAAAAGATTTTAAAGCTGTAAAGATTCAATCACTTCCATTCCCAGGATTTCCTACTGACCTCCAGCCACAGGCAACAGTTCTATTAACTCAAGCAAAAGGAAAATCATTAATCCATGACCCTTTATATGAAAACAGGTTTAACCACTTGCAGGAATTAAGAATAATGGGAGCTGATATTGAAATTACTGACCCTCATAGAGCTTTAATATTTGGAAAAACTAAATTAGTTGCAAGCAACATTACTGCCAGTGATATCAGAGCAGGAGCAACTTTGATTTTAGCAGCATTAATTGCAAAAGGAACTACTAAAATTCATAATGTTCATCAGATCGAAAGAGGATATGAAAGATTTGATGAAAAATTAAGAAAAATAGGAGCTAATATTAAAATTAAAAATCTCTAAAAATATTTTTTCAAATACAAAACCCGCTAGAAGCGGGTTTTTATGTTTAAAAATTACTTTACTGAAATTTCTTTATCATTTTTTCCCAATCAACTTCTCTTTTAACTTTATACCAAGGTTGTTTTAATGTTTCTCTTTTTTCTTCAAAGCTTGACTTGTTTACTTTATAAAAAACACCAATCGGGATTTTAGCACTCTCATCCAAAGAATAATTCCATTGATGAGCCTTTTTCAAAGCCTGCTCATAATTAGAACTGTCATGATTATCTAATTTATATATCCTCTCTTCTAAGTATTCTTTTTGATTATTGTAAATCAAACAAGGCTGAAGTACATCAACTAAAGCAAATCCTTTATGCATTACTGCTTTTTTAAACAACTCTTTTAAATGATCTTTTTCATTAGTATAGCCACGAGCCACAAAAGTAGCTCCACTCACCAGAGCCAAAGCAATTGGATTTATCGGCTCTTCTGGTTTACCAAATGGAGTTGATCCACCAATAAACCCTTTTTCTGAAGTAGGAGTAGCTTGTCCTGTTGTTAAAGCAAAGACCTTATTGTTATGAACAACCATTGTAAAATCAGTGTTGTAGCGGCAAGCATGAATAAAATGAGCCATTCCTTCAGCATAAGTATCACCATCTCCCCCAAAACCAATTACAGTTAATTCTGGATTACCTAATTTCATTCCAATACAGGGAGGAATAACCCTGCCATGCAGGCTGTAAAATCCATTAATATTAATGTAATCAAAAATCTTAGCATGACATCCGATACCAGATGCCATTGCAATATTTCTTTTCTCAATCTTATTCTCATTCACTAAATCTACTAAAGCATTCTGCATAGCATGCAAAAGCATAAAATTATTGCATCCAGGACACCAGGTATTTATTTCTTTTGTTTGAAAATCTTGTATTTTCATAATTAGAATTGTTTAACTTTATTAATTATTGTTTCAGGAATAAAGGGACGAGCATCATACTGCAGCACCTTGTTTTTAATAATATGACCAGTTTTCTCAGCAACAATATCACCTAGCTGGGCTGTAGCATTGTTCTCAACCAAAACCACTTTATCAGATTTTTCAAGTTCTTTTTTAACCACATCAGTTGGAAATGGATTAATGTAGGAAATCTGCATAAATCTGTAGTTATCTAAATCTTTTAAAGCATCAAGAATTGCTCCTTTAGTTGAGCCCCAGCCAACTATTAAATTCTTTCCCTGGCCAAAGACACTTATTGGATTCAGTTTTTTAATCTCATCAGTAATGGTTTTTTCTTTTTTTAATCTTTTATCAGTCATTTTATTCATCCACTCACCTTCTTCTGTAGTATTTCCATATTCATCATGCTCATAGCTTGTAACTTTAACAACAGGCCCCTGTCCTGGAACAGCACGAGGGGAATTACCATCTTCTGTAATCTTATACCCTTTATGGTCGTCAGAAGGGTTCCCCACAATAAACCTGTCAGAACTCACAGAAGATTTCTTCAATTTATCAAAAGTATAATCACTTTCTGCTAAGTGCTTATCAGAAATTAATATCACTAAACTTCTGTATTTATTAGCCAAATAAAATGCCTCTTGGGTCCTTATAATTGTTTCTTGAGGGTCACCAGGAGCAACAACAATTCTGGTAAATTCACCATGCCCAACATTAACTGCAAATTTTAAATCAGCTTGAGCAGTATATGTTGGAACACCGCTGGCAGGACCAGTTCTCTGAGCCAAATATACAACTAAAGGAATTTCAGCCATTCCAGCTAAACTCATTGCCTCGCCCATCAGAGCAAATCCTCCTCCTGAAGTCCCAACCATAGCCTTGGCACCAGCAAATGAAGCACCAAGTGCAGTATTAATAACTGCAATTTCACTTTCAAGCTGAATAACTAATAAATTGTGGTCTCTTTCTTTTTCTGCTAAATGGTGAAGTACTGCAGTGGCTGGTGTCATTGGATAAGCAATATAAACATCTATTCCAGATGCTATGGCTCCAGTTGAAACAGCTTTGCTTCCAGAGATAAAATATTTTTGATCACCTAATTTTTCAAACTTTTCCTGTTCTTTACCTAAATTATAACCAATCTTTGCTGCTTTTTTTATTAAATCAATTTTACTGCCACCAAATCTTTCTTCTAATTCCTTCATTAAAGAACTCTCACTCATTCCAAAATATTTAAACAGCCAACCAATGAAAATATCATTTTCTATTACTGGCTTAGCGTTTAAATTTTTTAAAATAGGCTGGACATCAATAGAATAAAATGTTTTGTCTGTTTTTAAATCTTTATCACCAACAATAAAGCCATTTTCTTTTAAACCTTTAACATGTTTGTCAATTGTGTCCTGATCTAGAGCAACAATTAAATCATATTTATCACTATGGGAATAAACAGGTTTGTCAGAGATTTTAATTACATTAAAATTATGACCTCCCCTTATTAAAGATGGGTAGTCCCTGTAATTAAATACATAACGACCTGAGGAAGAAAAAACCTCTCCTATAAAGTATGAGGTTATATTGGTTCCTTGACCTGCTTTTCCTCCAATTAAAATTGTTTTTTCCATAAAGTTTCTTTATTTTTTAATTATTCGACAGTTACGCTTTTTGCTAAATTCCTTGGTTTATCAACATCATGACCAAGCATTGTAGCTATATAATAAGCGAAAAGATGAAGAGGAATAACTGATAATATAGGGGTTAACATTTCCAAGGTCTTTGGTATATAGATTACATCATCAACTAATTCTTTTATCCTTTCATTACCTTCAGTAGCAATTGCAAGAACTGGTCCTTTTCTTGCCTTTACCTCTTCAACACCTAAGATCATTTTATCGTATACAGAATCAGAAGGACAAATTGCTATTGTTGGAAAATTCTCATCAACTAAAGCCAAAGGACCATGCTTTAATTCACCACTAGCCCCTCCTTCAGCATGAAGATAAGAAATCTCTTTTAGTTTCAGAGCTCCTTCCAAAGCAATGGGAAAATTATATTTTCTTCCAATATAACAGAAATTTTTGAAGTTTTTGTATTTTTCAGCTAGAGATTTAATTTGTTCTGTATTTTCTAAAATCTGTTTAGCTAATGCTGGCAGTTTTTTTAATTCTGAGGTAATCCTCTGGCCAAAAACAAATGACATATTGCGCTGCCTTCCCAAATAAACTGAAAGCATTGCTAGGGTTGCTAATTGGGCTAAAAATACTTTAGTTGAGGCAACAGCTGTCTCAGGGCCTGAACGAGTGTAAACTCCGGCATCTGTTTCTCTGGCCTGGGTTGAACCAACAACATTTGTAATACCTATTGTTAAAATCCCTTTTTTCTTCATTTCTGTTAAACCTGCTAAAGTATCAGCAGTTTCTCCTGACTGAGAAACAAATACAGCAGCAGTATTTTTATCAATAATGGGTTTTCTATATCTAAATTCAGAACCAATCTCTGCCTCAGACAAAATACCTGCATATTCTTCCAGCATATATTTACCAATTTTGGAAGCATAACCAGCAGTGCCACATGCAACTAAAACAATCCTGTTAATCTTGTTTAATTTATCTCTTACACTATCCAATCCGCCAAGTTTTACTGTTCCTTCTTCAGGAATCAACCTGCCTTTAATTGCATTTTCAATTGTTTCTGGTTCTTCCATTATTTCTTTGAGCATAAAATGATCATATCCTTTTTTCTGAGCATCTTCTGGAGTCCAGTCAATAGAAATCATTGGTTTTTCTTTAAGAATGAAAAAGTCATCAGGCTTTAAAACAGCAACTTCATTGTCGTCTAAAGCAATAACTTGTCTGGTATGAGTTATTATTGCTGCTGGATCAGATGCAACCAAAAGCTCATCCTGACCAACACCTAAAAGCATTGGAGAAGATAAACGAGCTGCAACAATTTTTTGAGGCTCTTTTTTAGACATTAGAACAATCCCATATGTTCCTCTAATATCTTTTAGTATTTTCCTAAGAGCTTCTTCTAAACTGCCGTTATAATTCTCCTCAACTAAATGGCACAATACTTCAGTATCAGTTTCGCTTGTAAATTTATGACCTTTGGAAATTAATTTTTCCTTAAGCTCCTGATAGTTTTCAATAATTCCATTGTGAACCAAAAAAATATTTCTATTACAGTCAAAATGAGGATGAGCATTTTCATCTGTCACACCTCCTGTGGTTGCCCAACGAGTATGACCAAGCCCAGTAATCCCCTTAATATTTAAATCAGAAAGGCTTTCTGATCTTGAAATCTTACCCACTTTCTTGTAAATAAATGGTTCTTTTCCTTCATTAAAAACACAAAAACCGTAACTGTCATAGCCGCGGTATTCCATTCGCTTAAGCCCAGATAATAAAATCGGGAAGGCAGGTTTTTTACCTAAATAACCTATAATGCCGCACATTGTTTAAATGACAATGTTTATTAATTTGCCTGGAACGAAAATTATCTTTTTAATGCTTTTGTTTAATATTCTTTTTTTAACTTTTTCACGATTTAGTGTCAAATCACGTGCTTCATCCTCAGAAATATCAATATCCACATCAATTTTATCCCGAACCCTGCCATTAATCTGAATTATTAAGGTAATTGTTTTTTCTTTTGCTAGTTTTTCATCATATTTTGGCCAGGACTGGTTATGAACTGAGTCTTTGTTGCTAATTTTCTCCCAAAGTTCTTCAGCAATATGAGGTGCAAATGGAGCAAGCAGCAACAGCATTTTTTTAATTACATCCTTTCCAATACTGTTTTTATTTTCAAAGCCAAAATTAATAAATTCCATAAAAGCAGCTATAGCTGTATTAAATTTCATTTTCTCCATATCAGTTTCTACTTTTCTGTTAAGTTTGTGAATTTCTTTTATTGTGTCTTCAGAACTTTTTTCATTCTCAAAACAATCTAAAGTCAACTGCCAAACTCTATTCAAAAATCTGTGAACGCCTTTTACTCCTTTACTGCTCCAGGAAATTGCCTGTTCAAAAGGACCCATAAACATCTCATAAACCCTTAGAGTGTCAGCTCCATATTCTTTAACAATATCATCAGGGTTAATAACATTGCCAAATGATTTCGACATTTTCCTGTTATCTTCGGCTAAAACAATTCCATGAGAGGTTCTTTTTGCATATGGTTCTGGCTGAGAAACAACTTTAATATCATAAAGAAACTTATATATAAATCTAGAATATAAAAGATGCAAGGTAGTGTGCTCCATCCCGCCATTATACCAGTCAACTGGCATCCAATAATCTGATTTTTTCTTGTCAGTAATTTGCTTGTCATTATTTGGATCAACATATCTTAAAAAATACCAGTTTGAACCAGCCCAGTTAGGCATTGTATCAGTTTCTCTTTTTGCACTGGCCTTGCATTTAGGACATTTGACATTAACCCAATCACTTATTCCAGCTAAAGGAGACTCTCCAGTGTCAGTCGGCTCATATTTTTCCACATAAGGAAGTTCAACTGGTAAATCTTTTTCAGGAACAGGAACAACACCGCATTTTTCACAGTGAATAATAGGAATTGGTTCTCCCCAATAATGCTGACGGGAAAATATCCAGTCTCTTAATTTATAACGGACTTGTTTTGTTCCTAGTTTCTTATTCTCAAACCATTTAGTTATTTTTTTAATTGCCTCTTCTGATTTTAACCCATTAAATTCTCCTGAATTAATTAAAGTCCCATATTCAACAAAAGCTTGTTTTGAAATATTTCCTCCCTTTATTACTTCCCTTATCTCAAGATTATACTTTTTAGCAAAATCATAATCACGTTTATCATGAGCAGGAACAATCATTACAGCTCCTCCACCATAAGTTGCAACTACATAGTCACCAACCCAAACAGGAATCTTTTCATTATTAATTGGATTAATACAATATGAACCAGTAAATACTCCTGTTTTTTCCTTTTCAAGCTTTGTTCTCTCAAACTCTGTTTTATTCTTTGATTGTTTAATGTATCTCTCAACCGCACTTTTATTTTCATCAGTTATTAGTTTTCCAACTAATTCGTGTTCAGGAGCTAAAACAACAGCTGTTACTCCAAAAATAGTATCAGCCCTAGTAGTAAAAACAGAAATAACATCACTAGATCTTTCTATTTTAAAATCAATATCTATCCCATAGCTTCTGCCAATCCATTCAAGCTGCTGAGCTTTAATTTTTTTCAAAAAATTAACTTTCTCTAAATCTTCAATTAATCTATCAGCATATTTTGTAATTTGAAGCATCCATTGCTTTAATTTCTTTTGTGAAACTTTTGCCTTACATCTTTCACATTTTCCATCAATAACCTCTTCATTTGCCAATCCAATTTTACATGATGGACACCAATTAATAGGCATTTCATCCTGATAAGCAAGATTATTTTCAAAAAGCTTTAAAAATATCCACTGAGTCCATTTATAATATTCAGGATCAGTTGTATTGACTTCTCTTGACCAATCAAAAGAAAGACCCAAACTTTTAAGCTGTCTTCTAAAATTAGAAATATTTTTTTTAGTTGCTTCAATTGGATGAATACCAGTCTTAATTGCATAGTTTTCAGTTGGCAGACCAAAAGCATCCCAGCCAATTGGAAACATTACATTAAACCCTTGCATCCTGTATTTTCTTGCTACTGAATCAAGTGCTGAATAAGACCTGCAATGGCCAACATGAAGACCAACTCCAGATGGATATGGAAATTCAATTAAAACGTATTTTTTAGGTTTTTTTGAAAAATCCTGGGCCTTATAAAAATCATGCTTCTCCCAGTATTTTTGCCACTTAGATTCTATTTCCTGAGCATTATAATTCATATGTTTTATCTTAATTCGAATGCAGTGAAGAATCAAGATTCTTAATTTAAACAAGAAGTTCTCATTAAAAATAAAATTGAATGTAAAAAAAGAGTGGCTCAGACATTATCTTCACCACCTAATTTAAAAGATACGGTGTAACCGATACAAAATATTACGTCTGAACTCATCAAATATTACGTACTCATCTGATGAGAAAAAGAGACCAACAACCATTTGATTTATGCGATCTACAATCGCATGAATCAAATTTTGTTCAGGTTTTCCTTTTTGGCCAAAAACAAACACTTTTCGTTTAGAAAACAGGATTAAACCTGAGAGCCTCTTTTCAATTTCAATATTTTGTCTGCTGGGCTCTGCCAGCATTTTTTCTAAGGATATAATAAAGTCATTCATTTTAATCAACTCTCCAAACTATATATTATTTCATAAATCTGTCAAATCACATTTTGAAAACTACTAAAAATGATTAAAGCTATATATTAAAAAATTCTCTTGCGTTTTTTGTTGTAGCTTCTACTAGTTGTTCAAAATTTAAATTCTTGATTTTAGCAATCTCCTTAGCAATATATTTTACAAAAATAGGTTCATTGCGTTTTGTTTGAACTTGAGGTGGTGCTAAATAAGGACAATCTGTTTCAATTAAAATCTTGTCTAAAGGAGTTATTTTGATAACTTTTTCAAAATCAATGTTTTCAATGTTTTTAAAAATTATTCCATTAAAACCAATGTAATATCCCAAATCCAAATGTTTTTTAATATCATCTACAGTGCCAACAAAACTGTGAGCAACTGCTTTTTTAGGTCTTAAATCAGGATTATCAGATAAAATCCTGAATAAATCATGATTAGCCATGCGACAATGGAAAATTACTGGTAAATCTAATTCTTTTGCCAATTTTAATTGTTGCAACAATAATTCTCTTTGTTTATCTTTAAATAATTCCTTTTTCTTTTTAGTTTTTGGCTTCCAATAATAATCTAAACCAATCTCACCAATTGCTACAATTTTTTTTGATTGAGCCAGATTCTTATAAGTTTCGTAATCAAAATCTTCTTCAATACTTTTTTTCTCATTCACATCTGCTCTCATTTTCACTAATCCTGTTTCTAAATTTATTGGATGAAGACCAATAGAAGCATAAATTCCTTTTTCATATTTTTGAGCAATTTCAATTACTTCTCTTGAAGTTTTTAAATTTGTTCCAACATTAACAACCCAGACATTATTGTCCAAGCATTTTTTAATCACTTTATCTCTGTCTTTATCAAAAGCAGAAAAATTTAAATGAGCATGTGTATCAATTAACATAAATCTATTTTATCTCTTTTTTTTAATAAAAAAAATCCCAGAACCAATAATAAGGTAACTGGAAAATTAATAAACTATAATTTATCAAACGGAATAATATAGCGGCCTTTTTACTCTTATTCCTAACTCACTACCTTCTTCTACGATAAGCTTTCCTTCGTCAGGACTTAATCCTTTAACAACTACATAATCTAGAAAACCGACACTTTTTCTTGGCACTAAGTAAGCTTCTTGGTCTCCTGCCCTTGTAACACGCAACTCATATCTATTTTTCCCAAGACTTCTTTCATTTTTAATGACTACCTTCATCTTATTAACAAACTCTTCTGTAGTCTCAAACTGTATCGTGGGTATAGATAAATCATAATCTAAGGGCTCTTCTATTGCTATCTTCAATCTTTTACCTGCGTTTACTATTTTTTTTGCCTGATCAGGATCCAACCCTTCTAAAATTACGGTTTCACTATTTGCAATATTGATTTGTGGCCTTAAAAATGCTTTATTGTCCCCAAGAGTTGTTACTATTAATCTGTATCTATCTTTTAAAATGTCTTTTTTATTTTCCGTAGCACTACTCCTTTCTTCTTTTATCCGATCTTCCATTTCATTTATAAATTCCTTCATGGTTTCAGTTTCATATACTGGCAAAGTTATTCCTCCATATTTTAAATTTACTATTAAGTAATAAATTTACACTATCACACCTTTTTTGAAAGTCAAGCATAAAAAGAAGGTACTTTATATAGTACCTTATTAATTTTCTTTGGGAGTCTGTTCTCTCCACTTAGGGCAAAAATTGCCTTCCCATCCCTCTATTGTTACTTCACCTTGCTTATCAACACGCAAAGTAGTTTCCCCGTGGAACTTCCGACCATTCTTTAACATTATTGATTTAATACGATATCGTTTGCCTTGTAAAAAATCATAGCATTCTATTAGCCTGTTACATTTTTTCTCTAATGACGTCTCTGTTGCTACCAGTTTCTTTTCCTTTCCGTTTGAAAAAGAAAAGACTTTATTTTGTATTCTTATTCTTTTATTTAGTTTCCCCGTTAGAACTTCAATCTTAACAGTCCTTTTATTTTCCATTCTCATCTCACCACTTCTTTATTCTTTATATTTTATTGTTAAATAACTAAAAAACCTCCTAGTTTAGTTAGGAGGCCTGTAATTAATTTTTATTTTTTGAATTATTATTTTTTTTAATAAAAACCTCCTAACAGATAAACTCTCAGGAAAATAATAACATCCCAAGCACGATTAGGTAGAAAATTAATGTTAATCTTATTTTTTATCTTTGTATTTGACATTTCCCAAAATTAATAATCTTGGTCCTGTTTCTAAAATAACAAAAGAGATAAATGATGTCAAGAACTTATCTACAAGAATAAAACAAAAAATTATCTAAAATTTAATCTAGGAAACAATGGTTTTCCTTTTTTAATAGTAAAGACGCATTTTTTCTCATCAGATTCTAATCCAACTTGGAATAATATCTTTTCAGAAGTTTCAGGTATAAAAGGTTCTAATATTTTGGCAATATCATAAATAGTATATAGCAAATACAAAATAGAAAGTTTTTGATCTTTGTTTTCTTCCCAAACCTTATTCTTTTCAACGTATTGATCACAAAAACTAATAAGCTCCCAAATACAAGCCAAAGCATCATTAAATTTAAATTCTTTTAAAGCTTTTTCATAGTTTTTCTGAGTTTGATCTATTTTCTTTTGGAAATCTGTATTTCTAACTTCCTCAATTTTCAAAACTTCAGTTTTTATCCCTAATTTCTCTGACAGACTTAAAACCCTTGACACTAAATTACCAAGTCCTTTTGCTAAATCAGAATTATACCTTTCATCAAATTTTTCATAAGTAAAATCACCGTCTTTAAATGGCGAGATTTCACGCAGGAGAAAATATCTAACTGCTTCTGTGCCGTATTTTTCAACCAATTCAAATGGATTAATAACATTTCCTAAAGATTTTGAAATCTTTTCGCCACTAACAGTTATATACTCATGAATAAAAATTCTATCAGGCACAGACAAACCAGCTGATAAAAGTATCCCTGGCCAGTAAACTGCATGGAATCTTAAAATCCCTTTTCCAATAACATGAAGCTTATTATTGTTTTCTTGCCACCACTGCTCAAACTTTTCATCATCTTCTGCATAGTTTAAGGCAGTAATATAGTTTGCAAGTGCGTCAAACCAAACCCAGATAATCTGGTTAGAATCATTGGGTACTGGAATACCCCAGCCATGAGCGCGTTCTTTAGAACGGGAGATACAAATATCTTTTAATCCTGAATTAATAAAACTTATTACTTCATTTTTTCTGGTCTCTGGAATAATTTTAATTTTATCTTTTTCAATTAATTCTTTTAATTGATTCTGATATTTTGAAAGCTTAAAAAAATAATTCTCTTCTTCAATTAATTCTGGTTTTTTCTTATGCTCTGGACACAAACCATTAACAAGTTCTTTCTCTGTGTAAAACTCTTCGCAACCAACACAATAAAGCCCTTTATACTTTTTCTTATAAATATCTTTTTTGCAAGCCAGCCACAACTTTTCAACTCCTTTTACATGACGCTTCTCAGTTGTTCTAATAAAATCATTAAAACTTAAATTAAGAATTTTTTTAAGGTCTTTAAAGATTTCTGCATTTTTATCAACAAATTCTTTTACTGAAACATTGGCTTTTTCTGCTGCCTGAGCGTTTTTCAGGCTGTTTTCATCAGTCCCAGTTAAAAACAAAACCTCCTCACCTAAAGCTCTATGATATCTTGCTAAAACATCTGCCTGAATTTTCTCCAGAGCATGACCAATATGAGGGCTTGCATTTACATAATCTATTGCTGTTGTAATAAAAAACTTGTTTTTCATATTATTCCATTACTTCTTAATCCTTATACAAAAATTAGCCTATTTCAAGGCCTGTTTGCTGTTTAAAAAAAGCATAGCTTTAACTAACCAAACCATCCTTTTTTCTTTCCTGTAGAAAATCTCTTAAAAACTCGTAAATTATGCTTGTTAAAGGAATTGCTAAAATTGCTCCTAAGGACCCTGCTAATCTTCCACCAACAAGTACAGCTATTAAAACTAAAATAGCAGGTAATCCAACCAATTTTCTGGTTAAAATTGGAGTGATAATGTTTCCTTCTATTTGCTGAATTAAAACAAAAGCCAGCAAAACAAACAGGGCTTTAAACCAGGAATCCAGAGCAGCTAAAATAGTTATTATTGTGCCTGCAAAAATAGGGCCAAGTACTGGAATAATATCCATTATTCCTGCAAACAAACTCAGTATTGAGGCATAATTTACATTTAAAATATTTAAGGTGATGTATGAAACCAATCCAACAAATAAACTGCTTAAAATCCTTGTTCCAAACCAAGCAGCAGTTTTATTCTGGCATCTCTGCCATAAATCCTGAAAATATTCTTCACTTTTTTTAGGAGCAATGACTTCAATTGCTTTTTTAACCTCCTTTTCTTCTATTGAAAAAAATATGGCAATAGCAAAAATAGTAACTGTTGAAAAGATTCCTCCAAAAATAGCGATTAAAATCCCGAAAATACTTGAAGATGCTTGTATCAACCAGTCCTGCAGGGCCAAGGTAAAGGTTTCAAAACTCTCAAAAGCCTCTAATCCTAATCCTCTTAGAGGAGGTGATAGTTTTCCGAAATACTGAGGAAATAACTGGGCAAACTGCTGTATTTCAAACACAAAAACAGGCACTGTCCAGTATAGAATAAAGCTCAGCAGTGCAAACACACTAACATAAACAAAAAGTGTAGCTATAACCCTAGGGATTTTCTTTTTTTCTAAAAAGTCGATTACTGGATTGAATAATATGGAAATAACCAAAGCAAAAATAACTGAGACTAAAATATCCCTTATTGAATAAAGAGTGTAAAAAACCAAAATAGCAATGCTAATCTTAAGAATTGTTCCCCAGGATATATCTAAAACTCTTTCCTCATCCATAATTTAAATTAAAATTTTAATATTTTTTTAAATTTCTCTTTATCTTTAAACGGACCAATCAAAGCTAAATTCAATTTCTGGGGCTGAAAAATATCTTTAGCCACTTTTAAAATATCGTTTGAGTTGACTTTATCAACTTTTTTAAAAATCTCTTTTAAAGTAAGAATCTTTCCCTCTAAGAGCTCTTGATTGGCGAAAAAAGAAGCCAGAGCATCAGAAGATTCCAATAGAAGCGCTGTTTTTCCTTTGATATAGTCCTTGGCTTTTTTTAATTCCAAGACGGGAACTTTTTGTTTTGAAATTTTCTTGTATTCTTCTAAAACTGCTGAAATTACTGTTTCTACTTTTCTATTATCAACTCCAACCTGAGTAACTAAATAACCAGAATCAGGGTTTGGTTCAGAAACGGTGCTGATGTAATAAGCTGCACCCAATCTTTCTCTTATTTTAACAAATAAACGAGAACTCATCATTCCTCCTAAAATAACAGCTAATAGTTTTTGAGCATGTCTTTGAGCATGAAATAGATTATATGCTCTTACCCCTAGACACAAATGGGTCTGGTCAGTTTTTCTTGTCTGGATAATTATTTCAGGAGCAGATTGTCTTTCAATAACTGATTGTTTTTTCGTTGGTTCATCTTCTTTTATTTTTGAAAAGTATTTTTTAATTTTTTTAGTCGATAAACCACTATCAATATTTCCAGTAACACAAATTATTGTATTTGACGCTACATACTGACTGCTCATATAACTAATCAACTTCTTTCTTGTCATCTTAGAAACGTTCTCTTTTGTTCCAATAACATCCCAACCAGCAGGCTGATCACCATATAAGAGTTTAGACCAGAGCACATGAACATAAGTCATTGGGTGATCCAAGCGCATATTAATCTCTTCAGTAATCACTCCTTTCTCTTTTTGAATTTCTTTGTCAGTTAATGTTGAATTTAAAAAAATATCAGAGACCCAATCCAGAGCTGTTTCAAATTCTGTTGCAATTGTTTTTGCATAATAACCAGTATACTCTTCAGAAGTAAAAGCATTATATATCCCACCAATTTTATCCAGTGTTTCAGCAATGTCCATTGTTGAAGGTCTTTTTTTTGTTCCTTTAAAATACATGTGCTCTAAGAAATGAGAAATGCCGTTAACATCTTTTTTCTCGTATTTAGAACCAGTCTTTACTAAAACTAAAACTGTGACAGCCTGGGTGCTTTTTTGAGGAACAGCAATAATCCTCAGTCCATTTTTAAGAATTGTTTTTTTAAATATAGCCATATACTTACATTCTATCAAAAAATCGCTTATTAAGCGATTTTTTTATTCGACCAAGGATAAACACTATTCTTCCCAAGAAAAAATAATAATGTTTTGTGCTCCCTCTATTACCTTCTTGACAGCTACTATTTTACTGCCAGTCCTATCCCAGACAGGATCCAAGTAATAACACTCGGGAATACCAAGAATATTCCTGGGGACAGCGAACGTGTGCCTAATATTGGTGCCGTCAGAGTTTATGATTCCTATATCCGGAATTTCCACTTCCTGAAGAGGAGATTCTGCGAATAAAATCTCGTTATCCTTATTCCATGCCCTCTGGAATATCCACTGGTAAGTACCGGTTGGCGCATGTATTCTGTGCTTATTGGAACCGTTACTGTTCATAACCCATATCTCATTCGGCGCTTTTGGCAATTTATCAATGCTGGCATCCCATATAGGACCCTTGGTGTAAACGATTTCTGAGCCGTCATAACTGAAAGATGCAAAACTGCACTCTCCATCCGCAGAAGCGGTAAGCCGGGTTTTAGCGCTTCCGTTAGAATTCATTGTCCAAATAGATGGGTTTTCGGTCCCATAGTGGGTATATACGATTTTTGTACCGTCCGGACTCCACGCAGGCTGACCATTGAGGTATTCGCTCGTCAACTTGCTGATATTCCCGCCATCGGAACTCATGGTGTAAATCTGCCCATTCAATTCATAAGCTATCTTATCTCCTAAGGGACTCCAGGACGGATCAAATCCTGAGCCGATATTTTTAAGCCCGCTCCCGTCAGCATTAATTACATATAGTGTTCTTGTCCCCCCTTGCATAACGCAAAAGACAATTCGGCTTCCGTCAGGACTCCAGTCCGGATCAATGGCATTATCCAAAGAAGTAACCTGTATCGGAATTAAAACAGATTCTTTATTTTCTTCTGATCCCCCATTTTCTGGGACCTCTTCTTTTTCCGGACTTATTCCTTCTTCCTCTTCTGAAATTCCATTATTTCCGCCTGCCTCCTCTTGAACTACGGGAGTTTCCTCTCCAAAAACCTGATCTAAAATACCATCTTCATCTAAACCTCCTTTCTCAGACGGTAATTCTCCACATCCTGCCCCAATCAAAGCTAAAATCGCCAAAAGCAGATAAGGAATAATAATGGTTTTTTTGGCCATTAAATTTTTAATCAGTAATTTAATTATTACAATTTTTCCTTGAACCAGGTTTTAATTTCAGTCAAGCTCTGGGTTCCTATCAGTCCTCTATCTAAATCAGGCGGCGGGTCAAGGGCAAAAAACCCCTGAACTTTTCCTTGCCCTTCTTCAAAAACAATCCTGTGGGCCAGCATCTTTTCCTCCTCAGTAAAGCTTAAAGCGCCTCCCCAGGCACCAAATTCAGTAAACATTATTTCTGGGACGCCATCCCTCTGGGCCCAGCTCTGCATATTTTCCAATATTACCTGCACGGCTGAACGGTATTCGGTCAAAGAATTTGGCCCTCCCCCGGGAGTGGGGTCAGCCCCGATAATGTCGTATCCCGAATAATCAACCTGCGCGTTTTCAGCTATGGCATAAGCGCTTTTGAAAAGAATCTTGCCTGAGTAATTGGCTGTCACGATGGGCAAAATCTGCCTGCTCCACGTGTCAGCTCCCGCCACTCCCAATTTCAAATCAGGCTCATTCATGGGCGAGAATATATCCAATTTATACTTTTCAGCCAGCGCTACCAGCTGCCCCACCAGGGTATTGTAGTCATCAAAAAATCCCGGTGTTTCAGCAGCATTCTCGGGAAAAGGAGGAGGTCCGCCAGCAGGCACTCCCTGACCAAAACTCTCCACATACATGATTTCAAGAACCAAGCCCATTCTGATGCCTGCTGTATAGTATGTTTGAGCCATTTGTGCCAACCTGCCTTCAAAAGACAATAAATTGCTGTAAGGATTCCCCAAGAACACCTCCCCGTCAGTGTTTATCTCTATTGTTGGTCCGAAAAGTACGATATTGGCCCCGGCATCTGCCAAAGCAGCAGTACCAGACATTGACTGCATGTTATCTGACATGAAAAGAGTCGGCATCCAAAACCCTTTGTACATGGAAACTGTTCCAGAAGGCGGCTGAGGAATTGTCTCTTCTTCTTCCGGAATATTGTCTTCCTCATCTTCGGCAGAAGGCGTGGCTTCAGACGAATCTTCTTCTGACGGCTGGGAAGCACTTTCTTCTTCTCCGCCGTTCAAATCC
Source organism: uncultured Candidatus Saccharibacteria bacterium (assembly GCA_964450805.1). GTDB lineage: Bacteria > Patescibacteriota > Minisyncoccia > Minisyncoccales > JANBVM01 > JANBVL01. Next base: position 436,595 of record CAYVDD010000001.1, read on the forward strand.
TCATCTTGGACAACCGCCTCTTCTTCACCGTCCAAGCCTTCATCTGAAGCAATTTCCTCGCCATCCCCTCCGGAAAGAGGTGCGCCTTCCTCAGCTACTTTCTTTCCGCAGCCCGCCCCAAACAAAATTAAACTTGCCAAAAGCAGAATCGGCAAAGCATGTTTTAATTTAAGCATGATAAAATTTGATAAATTTGTTTCCGGCAATGGATTTTATTCCACTGCCGGGTTTCGACTTTTTAAATAATTCATTCCTGTAATATTTTATAAGCTCAATCCGTATAATAAAGAATGCCTATCCAGGTGCGCTGCAATGCTGCATCCGACATTATGTTCACTTCTAGATATTCTGTGGCGGTTATAGAATAAAGGTTTATTTCCTCCCCTGTTCCCGGAGCCTCCTGCCAGCTCCTCTGCGCCCTGTACCAGTTCAAGACCGTGTCAAAATCGTCTGTGGTTTTGTAGTTGATTTCAGCTGAAAAAGACACGGGCATATCTTCCCAGGCAGGCGAACGATACTTGTACATGACTGATCCAGGATATCTCGTCATGGGCTCCATTCCCGAAGCCTGGTCTGAACCAGGCATCCAATCTTCCTCTCCTTCCTCCTCTTCCTCTCCTTCCCCTGGAACCAATCCCGCGCTAACGCATTTGTTGTTCTTGCACGCATAACCAGCAGGGCAATCCTTTATTTCGTACTGCCCGTCAGCGCAGCACTCAAACGGACAATCCGGCAAAGTTGCTCCCTGCTGGCCGCAGCCCGCCCCAATCAAAACCAGAATGCCCAACACCAAGACCGGAATAACAAATTTGTGCTTGTTGTGCATGATAATTTAATTGATTATTGATTAAAACCCGAAAGGTATGTCCATTATCTGAACGCCTGCCGGCAATTCAAACATGCTGTCAGCAATATCGCCCACTTGTATGTTGCGCAGTTCAGTGACAATGGATTCTCCTGTGTGAGAGGTAAGCTCTGTCTTGATGGGAATTCCCCTGCTTGTCCAGAGCCACCATTTAATGACATCTCCCTGGTCAGAAGTGCCCTGCACTACCAAACAGGTTTTGCCGTCCCAAACTTCAGTACCCAATACAACTGGATTCTGGTCTGGAATTCCTTGCGTTGCTTCGCTAGGCGACTCTCCCACCGCTCCCCTGGCTGTGGCAAAGCTTTGTTTCATGGCCATGTTTTGAGACGGCATATAAATATAGGCGGTCTGCTGGGCTGTGTTGAGAATGTAAATCACGTTTTGGCCCTCAACGCTTCCTTCCCAACGCATATTGGCGCCCTCTACCCACATCGTGGATTCCATGGTTTGCTGGTTGCTCTGGGTTATAACCATGTCAAAATTATAGCCCCCGATACGCTCGGCATTGGCCAAAACCTCATCTAAGCTCATTTCCTCTCCGGCAGGCGTGCCGTCGCTAGTTTTATCACCGCAGCCAGCTCCAACCAGAGCTAAAACTGCCAAAAGTGAAATTGGGATGAAAATTAATTTCTTATTCATGAATTATTTTTTAATTTTTAATTTGAACTATTCCCGACCTTTGCTTTATTTTATTCATCACAATGCTTTATCATTGCTCTTCCTGTTATTATAACAACCATGACTGCCAAAGATAACCACTGGGCTGTGGAAAACATAAGATAGTGCGGGTCTGACAAGGGAGTGTCCGCAGAACGGGTGAAATCCAGAAAAAAGCGGGAAAAAGAATATAAGAACAAAAAAGCCTGGAAAAGCTGGCCGGGCTTACTTAAACGGGTCTGCAAATGCCTGATGATGAAAAACAAAACAAGAGCGCTGATTATCAAATACAAAGCCACTGGGTGACGGACAGTTCCGTCAGGCCAGACTATTCCCCAAGGCAGAGAAGTCTCAGCTCCCTGATGGTCGTTTATCAAAAAGCAGCCAATCCTGCCCAGAGCAATGGAAACAGGGACAATCAAAGCTGCTGTGTCGGCAATCGGAAAGAACAAATGAAGATTTCCACTTAATTTCAAACACAGGAATCCGGCAATTAAAACTCCAAACAATCCTCCGAAAGAACTCAATCCTCCCTGGCCCAGCAACATGCTTCCTGCAGCCCCGCCCAGAAACAGCCAAATGAATAAATTATGGACAATCCCGACATCAACCCCTTTTTCAGGAGCCTTTCTCAGCATGAAAACATAGGCGATTAAAATCCCTGCAGCAACACAAAGCCCCCAGACCTGAAGATTAATTGAACCTATTGCGATTTCACTGAACGAAAAATAAGGCATAAGATTCCTCCAATTATCATTATATCAGCGATGTTGAAAATGGATATCGGCAGAAAAGCAACTCTTATCCAATCAATAACATAGCCAAAATAAATCCTGTCAAAAAGATTGCTCAATCCTCCAAAAACAATCAAAGAAAACCCAGTCATTAAAACAATGTCCTTTTTCTGCAAGCTTTTGAAAAACAAAAAAACAAGCAATAATAATACTGCTCCAATTAAAAAATAAAGCAGGTTGGAATTTAAGGAAACAAAATACAGCTTGGGATTTTTAAAAAGTAGAGCTGAATCTAATGCCAGCCGTTTTGTCAATCTGTCCAAAATCATCAAGCCAGAATTAAAAAATATTAAAATGAGCAGAGTGTTCATAAAAATTTATCTTTTATTTTATCATTGGCTGAAAAGAAACCAAAGAATTTTTAAAAAGAATCTAATAAAAGTAAAAAACCGCCCTTAAGGCGATTCTTTGTTAAAAGTTACAAGCTCCCCTTATTGGACGCGTTCAGAACCGTTGATTGGGGAAAGATTAAGGAAAACCTTAAGGACTTGGAACCTATTTTGGCTGGATTTTGAATAAAAAAAGATGGTGACTAAAAACCAATCTGGATTCTGCTGTCGTACTCTTCCCTGTTTGTCTTACTATCCTGAGCTGTAAAATTGGTAATTATATCTTTAGCCATTTCCGGCTTGGCAAAATCAAGTTTGATATAATCTTCTTTTTTCAATTTACTATTTCTATTCATACTTTCCAAATAAAAAAAGGTAATGATTATTACCTTTATTCAAGTATTTATTATTTTAAAAAATACCTTTATCGCATTTTTCTATTCTTCCAAAACAGTAAGTACGCTCTTTGCTCTTGGCACGACAAGTATAATGAAATTTTCTATATCTATTAGAAAAGAAAATATAGAAATGTGGACATAAGTCCATATCTGCACCCTTATCCTGAATTTTATATACCAAATATAATTGCTCCTCAGCCGAGAGAAAACTTAAAGATTCTTTAAAAATATTGATCTGTATTAAAATTTCATCTAATCTTTTCCACCTTTCATTTACATTAGATAAATTCCTTAATTCTATTATGTGACCTCTAGCTTTTATCTCCTTAAATAACTCATCTATAAAATGTATGATCTTCCACCCCCTTTAATTGATTAATTAAATTAAGGTTAAGATGAGAACAAAAAGAATCCAGCTTTAAGGTGGCAACTCGAGAAGCAAATTCTCCCGCATCCTTTAAAGAATAATTTCTATGGAGAGCACATGTAAAAGCAGCAGCAAAAGCATCACCAATACCTATCTTTGAAATATCATTTTTTGCCCTTACAGAACTAGAATTAATTATAATCTTCTCCCTGCCTGAATGAATCAACGCTCCTTTTTCGCCATAAGTTACAATGCATATTTCTACTTTTTTCAATATTTTTCTAATCGGATTTTCACAATACTTATATTCGTGTTGATTCATAAAAATTATATCTGCTGAATTATTAACAATGTCAAGGATATCTTTTCTGTCTTTAATTGGGATAGTATCAACGCCCCCAATATTAATTATCACTTTTTTATTCCAACTATTTGCTAATTGAACAAATTCTCTCCAAATAGGCCTGATTTTTTCTGTGTTTGCTGAAAAAAGGCTACTAAAAAAAATGGTACTCTTTTTCAATTCTTTCTTTAATTTTAAATCACAATCTAAGCAACAAGAAGCACCATAATCAACGATTTTAACCCTTTTATAGCTACTAATTTCTTTTTTCTCTGGTATCCAAGCTACTAAAATAGAGCATGTATTATTATTCTCTTTTTCATTAATTATCGCACTCAGAATTTTTGTTTCTTCCAAACAGATTTTTAGTTTCTCTTTAAATATTAAACTTGCATTATCATCTCCGATAACACCAGCTAAAATAGAAGGTAAACCCAATAATGAACAATTTATACCAAAATTAAACTCCACGCCTCCAATTGAAAACAAGAGATCTTCCTTTTTATTTACATTACTTATAATCTCAGAGATACTCAATTTACTAATTTCTTCTTTTGGAAGACTAGAAGGGTTAACAGAAAAAATATCTTTAATGCGACTTGAATTATTGATTATTATATTTATATCAAGAATAGGTCTGCCTAAACAGAAAACTCTGTCTTTCATTTTTTTTCATCTCGATTTTTAAATTTTAAAAAGCTTCTCGTTTATTTTACATAAAAAGTTTAATTTTGCAAATTAAAATATAAATATTTATCAAGTCTTTTAACAACATCTTTTATGCCTTTTCTAATTTTTAATAGTTCTGGCTGACTGCAATCAAAAAAGGGAAGAGAAAATGGCTTATCGGTCACGAGAAGTATAGAAATAACAGGGATGTTCTTTTTTCTTCCCCACTCGTAGAGATAATAAGTTTCCATATCTATTATGTCTATTTTATCATCCTGAAATTTCTTTAGAAATTTTGAACCTAAAATCATCTGTGATGTAGTTGCTATTTTATACTTTATTTCTAATTTAACTAACGAATTTATTTTTAATTTTTCTAAAACTGCAGTTTTAGGAATGACGACTTCACCTACCTGTAAATTTTGATTCAAAGCACCACAGAAACCAAGAAGAATAATTTTTCTAATTCTCGAAGGAACGAAAATTTCAAAACAATCTTTTATATGAGAACCAAGGGGAACTTTTAATATTGTTACTGGATTTGAATTGACCTTTATTTTTGTTCTCTTCCACCAGCCTTTTGTTTCTTCAATTAAAGGATAATGGGCTTTTATTTTCTCATAAATTTTATTTATTGGTGTAAGAATTACATAACCTTTTGGTAATTCAAAAGCACCAAAGAATGTGAAGAAAATTTTTTCTAAATTGCCTTTCATAACTAATTCCTAATAATTAGTCTAAAATTAGAGAACGAAATTTTTCTTTTAAAGGAATACCCTTCTTCTCTGCCGAATAAATGCTCCATAAAAAATGGTCCAGTAAAGTGTTGTTTAAAATACACTCTCTTTCGTCAACGCTATTTTTATATCTCATGATCCCATCCCAAAAACAACCTCCTCCGCAAACCCCTATAGCTGGACATCCTTTACAAAAATCGTTGTTAACAGGAATGTTTTCTTGAAAATATTTCAAATTATACTTACTAGAATTCTCTAAGCTATCAATTTTCGTACAAAAAGTTTCTCTCCCGCTAGGATAAAATGTCTTTTGTTCTCCGGCTATTTTACAACCATAGAACCTAAATTTTTTATTTATCAGTGGTGAAAATCTCTTTGCTAATTGATCAATATAAATTTTTTTCTCTATTGCGAAATCAAATAATTTAATCATCTCTTCAGTATATTTTTCCATATCGAAATTAAATTTTTTATCTCTAACAAAATGGGGAAAGCTTACCCCTATATATTTAACTTTTAAGTCTTCACTAAAAAATTTAACTACTTCTGATAAACGCCCAACATTATCGCCTGAAGCAAGACAGACGATACCTAAACTACAATTATTCTCTTGAAGAGTCTTAATGTTTTTAATAACTTTTTGGTAAATATTTTCACCATTCTTAAATTTCCTTTGTTTATTGTCTGTTTCTTTCCCATCTAAAGAAATCAAAAGCCTAACATGCTTATTATCTTTTAAAACTCTCAAAATATCTTCGTTAATAATAGTGCCATTAGTGAATATTTTAATCGGATCTTTGATATGATTAATAAGAAATTTAACAACTTTCCAATTTAAAAAAGGTTCTCCCCCTATTATCATACAAGAGCCTTTTTTAATATTTTTCTTATAAAAAGAAATAATTTCCCGGGCCGTCTTTAATCCCATAGAAGTATTAACTTCCGAGAGTTTGTTTTTATAAACCAAACAATAATCACATGCGCAATTACAAGAAAGAGTTACTTCTATTCGAATCTTTCTTAATAACGGAGTTTTAAAAACTACATTTGGAGTTTGACCTTCCATTTGCTTCACAATGTGATTTAAACTTGGAAGAAAATCTTGAGCAGAATCTAAATATATTGTCCCAAAACTCTTTCTATTAAACAGTATAATTTTATCTCTTCTATTAAAACTAAATACATTATCAGAAAGTTGCTTTATACTACTTCTCAAAAACATTTTCTTTATTTTTTATTATAGATAATATTAATACCTTCATCTTTCAGTTCTTTTTTAAAAAAATTCTTAAGAAAAAATTTATAAGCTGAAGATATAAAGTATCCCGTATAACTTCTAGGAATCCCTTTCCAATCAGGACACTGAGAACAAGGAAACATAGAAAAATCGCCCTTGAGTTGCCGCTCTCTAAGTTCTATCATCTTTTGGCTGTTCCAAATTTCTATCAGACTTTTCTCCTTCACATTTCCTACTTTTAAATTTCCTTGTAAATCCTGGCAGCAAACCAATACGTCTCCATTCCACAAAATTACTAAAGTTTCCCAAAGGTAAAAACAGGGAAGTCGGTTCTTAATTTTCTGCTTCAGTTTAGAAATTTCCTCAAAGGGTTCTATATTTTTAGCTTCCCAAGCTCTCGAACAAAAAGATTTTATATTAATATAATTAATATCTGTTCTCTTCCATTTTTCAATAAAAGGCTTAACCTCATCTTCATTAATTTTCATTTTAATCATCTGAATTTGTGTTTTTGTTCTAAGCCCTTTTTCTTTCTTAATATCAAGAAATTTAAAAATGTTATTCTCGACGACGTCAAAATCAGCTCCCCTTCTTATTTTCTCATAGGTTTCTTTTCTAAATCCATCTACTGAAAAAACAATATAATCTAATCCGGCTTCCATAAGTCTTAGAGAAGTGTCCTTGTCAAGAAGGGTGGCATTAGTAGAAAGTCTAGTTCTTATTCCATTATTCTTTAAGATTTTAATAATTTCTGGTAATTTGGGGTGAAGAAGCGGTTCGCCAGCGAAATGAAGCCAAATATACTGATCCCTAAGTATTTCTTTATTTTTATCAATGAGAGATTGTAATAATTCAAGCCCTAAAAATCCTTGTTCTCTAGAGCTTTTATCTATACAAATAGGACAGTTTAAATTACAGAAATTGGTTGGTTCTATATTTAAAATTTTAGGATAAGAAGAGATTTTTGATTTCCTCTCTATATATTCTTTAACTTTAGTAGAGATCATTTTTCTAAATGAGAAAAATCGTTAATTATAATTGGATCAAAAATTAATTTTTTTTTGTGCTCGAGAACAGTAAGGCCAGTGGTACGAAAATGAATTTTCTCTATTTCATCAAGAGATAAATTGGTTAAGCTCTTCAAAAGAACCTTTATTACAGTAACATGTGTTACCAATAATACGTCTTTGTTTCTTTTCACCAGTTCTGAAATAAATGGCAGAATTCTTTGTTCGGCGTCTTTATAACTTTCCCCTTCCGGAATAGTAACATTCCATTTATCTTCTTTTCTTTTATGATATATCTCGGGGTAATTTTGTTCAGCTTCCTCTAAAGTCAATCTCTCAAAAATTCCAAAATTCACCTCGTTAAGGGCGGGGGTAATATTAACTTTTAAAGATAAGTATTCTTCTATAGCATTTGCTGTCTGAATAGCTCTTTTTAACTGGCTTGAGTAAATTTCTTGAATACCCTTATGTTTAAGTCTTTCACCTATTTTGTGGGATTGAGAAACACCTTCTTCTGTTAAATCTAAATCTGTAAAGCTCAGAAAACCTATCTTTTTCCATGATATCGATCCATGTCTTGTAACAAAAATTTTCATATTTTTATTTTAATTTCTTAATTTTAAATTTATTCACTAATTTTAGGAAGAACATCATTTGAATAGTATGACTTATTCTGATATTTTGCCATAAAAGGGCACCCTATCATTTTTTCAGCCTTTCTTCTTTCAACCATTTTTCTAAAACTTGAAATTTCTTTTGACTCAGTTAATTCTTTAAAATTTTTTTTATGCAAAGATTCTTTTGTGGTAAATGATTGATCTGTTTTATAAACCCAGGAGCATGGAGAAAGATAACCTTCGGGACTCAAAAAAAAGAGGTCTTTTCCTCCAGGACATAATTCTAAGCCTTTTTTTCCAAATGGATTTCGATGCATACTAATCAGTATTTTATCTTTATATTTTTCCTGAAGTTCTACTACTTCTTTTATAATAGAAACATTGTCTCTTTCGGGGGAGAGAGATATATTATCTTTAAATCTACCAACTTTTACAATAGAACCCAGTCTTAACTCTTGAACACCCAAGGAAATACAAAAATTAACCATTTTTTCAAGATATTTTTCATTTTTCTTCCAAATAATACATCCCAATCTAACTGGAATTCCATACTTTACTAAAATTTTAATATTTTCTACTACTTTATCAAAAAAATCTCCTCCGCGAAGATGGTTATAAATTGAAGCTTTATGCCCATCCAAACTCAAGTGCAAAAGATTAATCTTTATTTCAGATAAATCCTTAATTAATTTCTCGGTGAAAAGATAACCGTTCGTTGCCACATTAACCCTCTTATTGTTCTTTTTCAAATATTTCAGAAAATTCATTAAGTTCTGCTCTATAAAAGGTTCTCCTCCGCTAATATAAAAATCTTTAATGCCTGAATTCATTATTTCATCTAAAATATCTTCCGATAAATTAAAACTATCGCAATCAGAAGACAAAGAAGCATTTGAACAACAATGCTTGCATTTCATATTACATCTAGAAGTTACTTCCCATACCAACTTTTTTCCATCTCTTGGGGCACTGAATAAACAAAAATTATTATTCATAATATTTATCTTTTCTATCTCCAAAATAGACTCTTTTTGGAAAAAATTCAAGCTAAAATTAAAAACCCGATATCTCGGGTTTTCGATGCGGATCGGTCTCTCGAACCGAGCACAAGCCTGCTCCCCAGGTCGGTCTCGAACTCAGATTTGAAGGGGAAATTAAGCGATTTTAAGGAGTCTCAATAATGCCTCTCGGTCGGGGCTATTTTAAGCTAAATGAGACAAATGAGACACTACTTAAGGGCATTTTTTAGTGTCTCATTTTCTTCTAAATTTTAACGAAAAAATAAATACATTTAAGAATATAACTTGCAAATAATTATAAAAATGGTAAGAATGTAACCTAGAGGGAATTAATACTATTTGAGATTATAAATGATAAAAACTAAGACCCTGAATGATAAAAAGATAATATTCCGTCTTTTTGAAAAATCAGACTTGAATAATCCGAGAAAATTTAAAAATTTTATTAATTCTTTTATTAAAGAAAACTCACCTATTCGTCTAAATAAGAAGGTTTCATTAAATCAAGAAATTTATTGGCTTGATAAACAATATAGGAAAATTAAAACAAAAAATGTTGTATGGTTATTAGCAGAACATAATAGTAGATTGGTTGGAATGACTAAAGCGACGCTCAATAGTGGAAGACAGAACCACGTAGCGAAAATTAATCTTTTTGTTAAAAAAGGATATAGAAATATAAAAATTGGAACATCTTTATTTAAACTTATAATCAATCTAGCGCAGAAAAAACTTAAACCTAAACCAAAAATATTGAGATTGGGAACATATCCTGTGAATAAGCAAGCAATGAAGATATATAAAAAATTTGGGTTTAAAGAAGTTGCAAGAATACCCAAACAGGTTGAATATCGTGGCAGATTAATAGATGATATTATAATGTTACGATTCTTTAAAAAATAGTACTATAAAATTAAAAGGAGGGAAATAAACTGAAAGCAGTAATTTTAGCAGCTGGTAAAGGGGATAGATTAAGCCCATTAACAATACCTTTAGGTAAAAGCATGTTGCCAATCTATAATAAACCAATGATAGTATATCTAATAGAGAAACTGATTGAAGCTGGCGCTACTAGAATATTATCTATTTTTCATTCCTCAACGGTTGGTTTATATGATGAAATATTAAAACGACAACCCTTTAACAATAGACTACAACTAATGGCTGATTCAAGGCTTTTGGGACCAGCAAAAACTCTAGAACTAGCAGAGAGATGGGTAAATGAAGATGACTTTGTTTTGACATTTGGTGACAGTGTATTCTTTGAACCACTACCTAGGTTAGATACAAAAACAGCACCACACATGTTTGTAATGAAAATGGACTATACCGAAGACAATCTAAGTAAGTATGGACAGGTAAAAGTGTTTAATGGACGAGTTATGAAGAAAAAAGATAAGCCTAAAGTCATATTCAGTGACATTATCCAAGCTACAATTTGGATACTGCCGTTTAATATTTTTAATGAGGTAAAAAAGTACAAAGTAGCAATACTTGAACCAATGAATTTCAGAATAAGTGCACTAATTGATCGTTTGATTGAAAAAAACCCAATAGATTGCACGTTTTTACCCCCTAACTCTTACCTAGACTGTGGTGACTTTGAAGCATTATTTAAAGCAAATCAAAAAATGAGAGAAAAAGTATTTTCTCAAAAAAAACATTAAAATTGCTTTAAAACATCACTTTTTAGGTAAGATTTTTTTTGTATTTTTTAATAGATAATTCTATTATTCAATAATATGCTTAGAAGAATATCATTACTTTTATTGCAAGATAAGAATGGTAGGGTTTTAATGCAACATAGAGATAAAGATGCTCCCACAAACCCTGATTTGTGGGGTCTTTTCGGTGGACACATCAGGGAAAATGAAGAACCGAAAATTGCTGCTATCAGAGAATTAAATGAAGAATTAGGAATACAAATAACAGAACTTAATTTTTTTAAAAGATATGATTTTGAGTATATAAATCGAGAGGTCTTTGTCTACACAGGTAGAATGAACATAGATTTAGAGCAATTAAAGAAACAACAAACAGAAGGACAAAATATTGGTTTTTTTACTTATGAGGAGTTAAAGAATATGAAAGTAGTAAAGTATGTTATGGAAGTACTGTATGATTTTTTAAGTTAAAATAACTTAAGAAAATATTTAAAAAAAGATTTAGCTTTTCCTGTTAAAACTGTGAAATGGAAATAAATTAAATAAAGTCTTTAATTGCTTAAATTTAATTCGATGGAATTAAAAAAAATCGCCAAAAGGCGATTAATTAATTTAAACAAAACTTATATTTATATCCAAATCCGAAACTATAGGTAAAGGTATGTCACCAGTTTCAATACAATCGTACAGAACAGCATCATACCGATTATGTTTACAACGCTGAGTGCACTTCATAGATTTCATTTTGTCTAACATAAGTTTATGTTTTTCACCCAACCAGACTTTCATAAAACCATCCTTTATATTTCCAATGTGTCTTTCTGGATAGTTTCTAAATTTGATACACGACGCCATATCTCCACCAGCAGTTATAACCCCAACGAGAGGACTACTAATACAACCCGAAGTTTCAGCTGCTACCGGTATCTCTACAGTCATTGCAGTGGTAGTAAGTACAGAAAAATCTTCCGTTTGATAACTCGTAGCTTTCTCCATGCCTTTATTCACCTGATTAATTATGATTTCAGGAAAAGATACTCCTTTTTCACTATAAGAATACTTGTATTCTATGTATGACAAACCTAAATCTTTGATAAGCTTAGCTGCCCCCGGGATATCACTTACATTCTCGGACATTACCCTAAAAGAAATACCTAAAAGTTTAGGATCCACTCCGTTTTCTATAGATTCTTTAATGTTTCCAATAACTTTGAGAAAATGGTCGCGCCTATGCACAACTTTGTAGGTTGATCGTTTCGCAGCGTCAAGGCTTATTCTGATAAAGTCTAAGTCACCACCGAGCATATTTGGTAAAACCTTTTGAAGTAAGACTCCATTAGTAATGATCCCATTATCTAAGCCGTAACTTTTAGAGGTAGATATAAGCAATGAAATATCAGAATGTACAGTCGGTTCACCGCCACCAACCCAATTAATACCACGGACACAGTTATCTTTCATCTCTTTAAGTACAGGAATTAACACTTGTGTATCAATGCTTCGAATTTTATTTTTGAAACTCGATTGGAACTCACAATCTATGCAGCTTTGATTACAGAACCCATCCACAGGATCTATTTCAACACATATTGGCGTAGGAATTCCACCAGAAAGTAAGGTTTCTACTTTTTCTCTATGAAATAGTATTTTACGAAAATCATATCTATTTTTAATTATCAATCAAATGCACCAATTTATTTTTTTTATTAGTTGCTATATCCAGCTTAATAATAATAGAATGCTTGTCAATAGTCACCGAAACAGATTAATCTTGTGGAGCAAATGTATTTTCTATTACTCCAGGCAATAAATCATATATAGATCTGCCAATAGCTTTTTCTATATCTCGCTTTATCTCAAAAGTTTTCTCTAGCTTTTCTACTAAGAAAGCTGTTTTTTTATGTCTTAATATGACATCTATCATTCTTTTCTCGAGCATCAAAAAGCCATTTTCGCCTCCTAACACATCGCATAACTGTATCAAACGGTCGTATTCTGTATATTTAACTTCAGATAAGTACTTAGAAATAAAAAGGGTGTCCTCATTAGAACAATCTTGTTTGCCAGCATAGGAGTCTATTTCTTTAATCAAAAAGGGGTGTGTCAAGCATATTCTAGCAACATCTGGATACCCCAAATCATTCATGAATCTATATCCGTCTATAGTATGTTTCATGTAAAAAATACCCTCTCTCCTCCCAATATCGTGAAGACAACCCAACACATATGATTTTTCTGGATCAAGTTCTTTATGATACTTTGCTATATTTCGAGCAGCTTCAGCTACATTAAGAGAGTGCTTAATCCATGGTCCAGGATTAAGTTTTTCTGCTTCCATTAATATTTCCTTGGTTTTCTCCAAAGATGGTGTCTTCATAATTTTTATTGCTTCAATAGTAATTAAGCTAGATTATAATATTATAAAAAAAATGACAGATCAGTAAAGTATCAATCTGTCAGATTATGTTTAAGGAAAACTACCAAAATGCTTAGTAATCAAGTACTGATTGTTTAATAAGTATTCTAATCTTTTGGGTTCACCATAGTCTATATATAAACTTTCACTCCAAAGAACCCAAACTTTTGGAATAAGACAAGAAATAGATTCTCGTTCGAAAGTTCTATCTTTCTTTATATTTAAACTTGCCAGAAACTTCTGGGTTCTCACTATATATAATCCCATAGCACTACCCTTAATATCGTATTGGATATTTCTTGATTTCGAGGATTCGTACATACTAACTACTTGACCAGTGTTCAGTGTTTTGACTAATCCAAAATTAGAAACAGATTTTCTCCTTGTAGCCAGAACAATAGCATCTGCCATTTTAGCTAATCTGAGGTTATAAAGATCTAACAGACCAACATCCCAAACAGTATCAGCTACCATAACAAAAGCATAGGGCGTATAAATCTTAGAAACACCATGGTATGCACTCGCTACAGTACTAACCAATTCATCTTCTAGTACGACAGAAACATTATCCCAGTATTTCTCAACCTCTCTCACTATCTGTTCTCCGTGAAAATGGGCTGTGATGACTATGTTGTATATCCCTGACTTAATTATCCAATTTATCAAATAATGTATAAACGGAACACCGTTGAATTTTATTAAACATTTTGGTTTATCTTCGCAGTAGCTACCTAACCTACTTCCTTTACCAGAGGCTAAGATTACCGCACTACAATCATTTAATTTCCTAAGTCGCAAAACAATCCCTCTTATTAATTCTGTATGTTTTTAGAATTTAAATCTTTTATAAATTTGGAAAGAATTTTATTATGGTCGAAAGCAAGATCAAGTCTATTAGCTTCGTCTAGTAATAACCATCTATACTCTTTAACATATTTGGGGGTTACTTCAGGTATCCCTTTTATAGGCCCAAAAAAGAAAAGGCTTACCGTACGAATACTATTAAATATTCCGTAATTATAGGTGAAGAAAGTCGGCTCATATTCACATCTCAAATCTGTCTGTACCTCGTACTTTACTGCTTTAGATGGATCGCTAAATTTACTAAAAGCTCCATAGCCCCCAACAAAGCCCCAATAATCTTTAAACGGCTCTCTAGCTCTCTTAATCAACAATGTCTTTTGATGATTTAAGATCATCGCCACCGTAACAAGTAATGGTTGGTCCATTTACATCAACTCCATTTTATTTTTTTAAATACTAGACTCCTAATATCAAATACTCTATTTATTGTCAAGCTAAAACAAAACAAAAATAAAAACTCCATTCATCGGCGGAGTTAATACCTTTCTTTATTAACAAACACATTATTAAACCCCTACCAAAAAGGGGAAGCTAACAATAAAAGTACTGCCTTTCCCCCTGCCCCTGCTTTCAGCTTTCACCGTAGCCTTATGCGATTCTACAAGGTTCTTAACGATAAAGAGCCCTAAACCTGATCCATTAGGATGCAAAGAGGTAGCTTTTTCACCCCTGTGGAATAGCTTAAACAGGTTCTTTTTGTCTTTTCTGTCTAGGCCAATACCAGAATCCTGAACTGAAATCTGGATGAACTTATTATCCTTTTCTTTTATTAAATCAAGGGAAACCTCAACCTTACCTTTGTCTGTATAAAGCACAGCATTATCAATAAGACGAGATACTATCCTATTTATTATTTCTTCATCAAGTAGGGCTAAAGGAATTTTATCCTTTGACTTGTTGAACACCATTTTCAATCCTTTAGCCTCAGCTATAGACTGCTGGGATAAATAGGGACGTTTCTGAATTAAAATTATCCTCCTTCAAAATAGCTCTGTTTCAAGTAAAATTCAAGCTAAAATTAAAAACCCGATTTAGTCGGTTTTTTGACGGCGATCGGTCTCCAGAACCGCGCCCAATCGGGCTCCCCCTATTGGACGCGTTCAGAACCGTTAATTGGGTAGAAATTAGGGAAAATCTTAAAGACTTGGAGTATATTTTAGTGAAGGGTTAAAAAAAAACCAGATTAAATTGGCTTTTATTTAGCTATAATAACTTGTTAGTCATAACATATACTGGTTTCGTCAATCTTGTTCTCACGACAAATGTATAGTTTGTCATCTTCACCTTTAATAATGTAACCTATAAGGTCACAGCTACAGTTACACATTTCAATTATTCTTCCTCCGTGGCCATCTTCATAAGGTTCTGTTCTCACATTATCTTGTTTAAAAACGCTATTACAATTAAGACAAACTCGGCGATAACCATCATTGTATAGTTCTCTTAGACTTAATCTTGTTATTTTTGTCACCTCTACCATTATTCTTTTGTTAATATTAGAAGTCTAACAAGCCACTTTCAAAAAGTCAAAACCCGAACTCTTGGCTCGGGATGACGGCTCCCCCGGTCGGTCTGGAACCAAAATTTGCGGGGAAAATCGGGCGTTTTTGAGGGTTTCAAATAACGCCCCTCGGTCGGGGCTATTTTAAGCTAAAATGAGACAAATGAGACACTATTTAAAGGTATGTCGAAGTGTCTCATTTTAGCTTAAATTTTGACAAAAAATTAGATACATTTTATAACCAAATAGAAAATTCAATTTATTAATAAATTATAAGAAGTGATTGAAATATTTGTTACCTGTCCTAAGTGTGGAGCTAAAATAAGAGATACCGATACTTCTTGTCCTCGGTGTGGCTTACGAGATGCAGGAGTAGGCTCAAGAGAATATAATGAAGAATTAGTTAAGAAAATTAAGAGATCAATGGGTGGCTACGGAACCTTTCCTAGAAGCGCTTCTTTTACGTGTATTGATGGCTCAGCACATGAAAATTACGGTTCTTTTATCGGAGCACGAGTTGTAAAAGAGGGGGATCTTTATGAAACTCTCGTTATTTACAAATGTCCTCGGTGTGGCAAAAAGGTAAAAGCAAAACAACGTTCCTAATATTATAAAAACAGAAGGTGTTAAAAGCACCTTTATTTTTTGACAAAAAACAAAATATATTTTAGAATAAAGTAAACAATCTCATTTAAAATTAAATAATGAAGGGGTGAGTTTTTAGATGGATTGTAATAATAAAGTAGAACCCTGGTTTACAGTTGAAAAGATTGATAATGAAACCTTTGCAATTAGTGAATATGGACATTGGACAAATGTTCACTCTTACCTATATATCGGCAGTAAAAGGGCGGCTCTCGTAGATTCGGGCCTAGGAATTGGAAATATTAAGTCAGTTATAGATAAACTAACTCAACTACCAATAATTGTAATTACAACTCATTGTCATTGGGATCATATTGGAGGACATTTTCATTTTGGAAATATAGCGGTTCATACGTTTGAAAAAAAAGTAATGGAGAAAGGCCCACCTATTCCTATTAAGATAACTAGGGATCAGCATGTATTAAGGCATCCATTTATCAAACCGCCTCCAAGAAGTTTTGAAATCGAAAAATATGAACGTTTTACAGGAAAACCAACACTAATCCTACATGACTTTGATGTAATAAATCTTGGTGACCGTAAACTTGAAGTAATTCACACTCCTGGTCACTCCCCTGGTCATCTCTGTGTTTATGAAAGAAAAACAGGTTACTTAGCAACGGGTGATATACTTTACGAAGGTGATCTATTCGCTGATTTTCCAACCAGTAATCCAAAAGAATTTAGAAGATCTATTATAAAATTGATAGAACTTCCGTATGGTTTCTCTAAAATTCTACCTGGACACAATAATCTTAATATTCCAATTGAATATTTATACGAAGTCCGAGATGCCTTTAGCTCAATAAAAGAGGAAGGTAATCTGAGACACGGAACAGGTACACATAGTTTTGAGCACGTTAATATCAAACTTTAGAAACTATAAACCAGAACTAAAATAAATATAAAAACAAGTAAATAATTTTACTTGTTTTTTTTAGTTTTTTGTCTTCTTATCTCAAATTGAAAAAGTCACAATGTTATACTATTATGATAAAGCAATGAGAATAGAAGAAAAAAAGGAGAAATTTCTCAAATCACTAAAACTAAGAGAAGATTCAATAAATGAATTCCGTGAGAATTATTATAGTAAATTAGATTTTTTCCAAAACGTAAAAGGTTTATTCAAATACCGCACTAAATATCTAAAATATATAATTTCTATATACAAGCCTCTTTCTGTTAAAATCCTAACTTTCTGGGGAGAGAATTTTTGGACTACTCTACCCAGAGAAAAGGGTCTTTATTTTTTTGGCTCTTTGGGTAATTTACAAGAGATTACTCTTACTAAATTTTTTATTCGTAATTTTGAACAAAATTCTATATTTTATGATGTTGGTGCTCATTCAGGATTTTATAGTATGTTAGCTCGAGAGTTGATAGGAAGGGGTGAAATACATTCATTTGAACCGGTTCCTAAAATTTTTAAATTACTGCAAAAAAATATGGATTTGAAAAAGGAGAAAATATTTTTAAATTGTTCTGCTCTCTCTAAGAAAAAAGGGGTTATAGACTTCTACGAAGATTTAGAGGGAGGAGGAAGAAGCACTTCTATTCTTTTGAATTTAACTTATGACCCTAAATCTCCTCCATATAAAGAAACTAAAGTGCCATCTATAACACTTGACGAATATTGCCAAAAACATACAAAACCAGACTTTGTAAAAATAGATGTTGAAGGAGGGGAATACAATGTTATTCTCGGAGGAAAAGAATTATTTAGAAACGATAATCCTATTATTGCAGTAGAGATATGTAGGAAACCATTATATAACATCCCACATAAACAATCCTTGGACTTATTATATAGTCTTGGCTACAAATCCTATAAAATAAATCAGGAAGGAGAACTAGAATTAATAGAAAGAATCTATCCAGAAAAAGATATTCCTGAAAATTTAGGATGGGATAATTTTATCTTTAAAAAATAAAAATAGATCTTTTTTAATTTATTTTACTTTAAATAACCGGGATTCATCAACCCCTGTTTTAGTAGTTTCCGATTAGTTTAATAAGCTTTTTCTTACATTGAGGAAAAGATTTAAAATGAATTGTTTTCATCTTTAACTTCTTAGGATAAAATAAGTTTTTTAAATTATCATCAATTATTATACATTCTTGCGGGCTTACCTTTAACCTCTTAAGAATATAGAGATAGATTTCTTTTTCTGGTTTTCTCATTCCTACGTCAAAAGAATATATAACAGAATCGAAATTCTTATTTATTACTCTTGTTATTGAACCCTTACGATAAAAAGGAATCCTGTTTGACAATAAACAAATATGGTACTTTCTTCTTCTTAAATCTTTTAACAAAGCAATCATTGTTCTGTTAATTTTTGCCCACTTCTTGAATTCACCTATCCATATTTTCTTTAATTTTTCATAATCAGAAATATTAAGATCTTTTGCCATTTTCTTCCAAAATTTATTCTCTGAGATTTCACTTTTTTCTAGTTGAAAAATGAACTGTAAAAATTCTTTCTTAATTCTCTTTATATTTTCTCCAAATTTCCCCGAAACGGCTCTATAAATATAGCTACTAGGATTATTTCCAATTACCCCACCGTAATCAAAAATTATCACTTTAACCATATTTCATTAAGCAATATTATTTTTATTTTTATTGATAAAATATAAATCACCGAGATATTTATTCTCTCCGAATGAAGGTCCAAATTCATTCTCTAATACTAAACTAAAACCAAATTTATTTAAAAATTTCTTTATCTCTCTTCTAATAATATTGCTATGCCACTCTACAACTATCTTTTTAACTTTTTTTAATAAATTCTCACCACTTCTAATAACTTCTAGTTCTTTTCCTTGAATATCTAATTTCAGGATATCAACCTTTTCTACTTTATAGGTTTTGAATAGATCTTCTAACGTAATACTATTTACAACTTTTTGATTGACCATTTTTTCCTTTAACCAATCTCTTTCTAAAATTCTTATATCACTTCCCCCAACAGAATTAACCACTTCTGTGAACTCAAAATGCATTTTACCTTTCTTGCCTGATAATGCTTTATTCACTGATATCACATTCTTTAAATTATTTAAGCTTATATTTCTCTTCAACTGATTATAGGCAAGTATATTCGGCTCTACAGCTATAATTTTACAGAAGGGATTATCTTCCTTAATTTTTAAAGTATAGTAACCTTCACAAGCCCCAGCATCTATTATCACCTCCGCGTCTGATCCTGAAAATTCAGGTAATAAAAAGTGAAGTTTTTGTCCGAAGATATCGGCATATGTATCCATTGAAGAATAAGCACTACATTTTCTCAAACATATTTGATAATTCCGTAATTTAATAACAAATAAGTCTTTGGTCTTTAAAAACTTTCCCTTATAGCTATTTACATGCCATTTCTTAATTTTGGAGAGAATAATTTGTTCACTCTTTTTATCTCCTGCTTGTTTTTTTAACCAGCTAAAATTTACCATTGCTATAATTTAAGTAATTATTTTACTAACTCCACAAATTGTTAAAAATTTAGAATCTTTTTTTTGCTCTTTGGATTATTACTTTTTATTCCTTCCTAAAAAACAATAATAATCCTTTTTATCTCTCCATAACTCTATTATTCTAAAATTTTTATAATGCTCCTTTATAGTAACTCTATCATAAACATAATGAGTTACGCCTGCTTCATTACCAATAGTCGGAACATATGTTCTTGGAGCTATTTTTCTAGCAGTTTTGACTACACAGTATCTAATTTTTCCTTTTGAATATCTACCGCATAAAGTTATAAAAATTAAACCTCCCGGCTTCAATACTCTCTCGACTTCCTTAATAGCTCTTTTTATTTGATTCAAGTTTCCATGTTGCAAAACCTGTACGCTTACCACAGCATCAAAAAAATCTTTTTTGTAAGGAAGTTTCCCAAAAACATCTCCTCTCTTCAAATCTGCTTTCAAGTTCATTTCTTTAAGGTCTTTTTGTATAAAATTAATACCTTCTCTTGCCATATCAATACCGTATAAATTAAAACCTTCTTTAATCAGGTAGAATAAATTCCTTCCTGCCCCACAACCTAAATCAAGAATTCGTTTCACTTTCTCCTTCTTAAATAACTTTGAAACCTCATCTATGTCTTCATGTGGTTCAGTAAAATTATAGTATTTGTAATTTTCTTTACCTCTTTTATATATAGCGTCCCAGCTATCTAAAACATGGTATTTACCCTTCTCAAAATAAGAAGAGCTGTGATTACTATCAATAGTACCCACCGCAATAACCCCTTTTCTATATGATGCAAATTGAGCACTTAGATGTCTCGCACCATGAAGTTCGTTTGGGATAACTTTTATTACAATGGGAACCGCAAGATATTGAGAAATATGAGTTAGTAAACCCTTCTCATTAAAAAAATGATAGCCATCGTGACAAGGATGAGATCTTTGAGACATATTTGAAAGAAATTCTATTGTTTTTTTCTGTCCAATAAACATCCTCTTGGGACACTTAAAAGATGGTTTTAACGGAAAATGGGGAATGCTTGATAAATATCTAGAGTTATACAGAAGTAATCCTAATCCTGAAAAATCATTCACTTTTTTATTGATAATTTCTTTTAGTGTTTTTTGAAAAGATATTTTAAGTTTTTCTATGTTTTTCATATATTTAACTTATGACATTTAAAAATTTTTTAAAGCGTTTCTTTATTAAATGCAACTTCATGGGTCTTGGAAGATTTCTTTCTCCTCCTAACTTAATCTTGGTTAAAACAAAGAAAGGACCTTTATTTCTTCTTAAGGCTTCTTTGATTATTTTTTTTAAATCCTTTAAGGTTGTAACTCTCCTAATCGTGTTATAGCCAACGAGTCTTGAAAGTTTGTCTAACTTTGATGTTTTAGAAATTGAAGGTTCTCCACTGCAAGAGCCATAGGCTTCATTATCTAATACTATATGAATAAGGTTCTTGGGTCTAAAGTGTCCTATAGTTGCTAAAGATCCGAGATTCATTAATAAACTCGCATCTCCGTCAATAATGACGACTTTCTTCTTTGGTTTACTTATTGCAACTCCTAATCCCAATGAAGAAGCTAGACCCATTGAACCAACCATATAAAAATTCTGAGGACTATCGTTCAAATTAAAAAGTTCCCGACTTATAAGTCCTGTTGAGGATATAACCGCTTCTTTTCCTTTCAAGCTATCAATAATTATTTTGATTGCTTCTTTCCTTTTCATCTTAAAACACCTCTTTTAATTAGAATAACTGCTGGAGTTTGTTTTTTACTTAAGTGCCCCTTTGCTCTAGCAATGATTGATTTCATATTTTTACTATTTAATAAAAAAGACGGAACTCCAATGTTTGTTAACACCTTTTTGGTATTTTTACCGTTTATTAAATGTTGAGGAGCATCTTCTCCAGGCGCTCCCCTCCATGAAACCAATAAAAGTAAAGGAATTTTATAAGGGATTAACAAGGAAGTTAAATCATTTATTGAATCCATTAATCCTGAGTTCTGCATATATACTAAAGGTCTCTTTCCCGCTAAGTATGCACCTGCTGTTATTCCTATTGCCTCTGGTTCTCTAATCGCTGGGATATGTTTTATTTTAGAGTTGTCTTGAAAATTCCTAATAATATATTTTTGAACACCACATGGTACCCCAGAAACAAAATCAAAACCTGATTCTATCAAGATCTTAACAAATTCTTTTTCTAGTTTTTTTCTCTTTTCTTCACCCATAATTATATTCTAATATCACTTATTTTTTCTTTATCAAATTTTAAATACCATAAAGGTCGATAATTTTCCCAAGGCCTTATTCTTAAGTTAGAATCTTTATAAATCTTTTCTATTTCTTTTCTTATTTTTAAGTAATACTCAATACTTCTTGCTTCTGGATGTCTTAATAATTCATGCTCTGGTAAATAGTTCTGAAACACATCAATAATTGGAAACCTAGTCATATAAGGTAAAAATTCCTGAAAATTTTTAATTACAACCTCTGGCGATTCTAAGCCTAAAATATAGAGAATTGAAGTATCGAATCCTTTATCAGTTGCAGATTTAAGAATTCTTTTTATGTCTGGAATCTTGACAGCTGCTTTATTATGACGCAACAATTCCTCTCTTCGTGTAAA
Organism: uncultured Candidatus Saccharibacteria bacterium; assembly: GCA_964450805.1. Lineage (GTDB taxonomy): Bacteria > Patescibacteriota > Minisyncoccia > Minisyncoccales > JANBVM01 > JANBVL01. Next base: position 458,840 of record CAYVDD010000001.1, read on the forward strand.
ACACTCCACTGTAAAGTATAAAGCAAACGGTTTTGCATTAGCTTGTATATCCTTTAAGTTAGTTTCTGTTGTAATCTGAGAGCCGATATACTTAAGTTCTCTATTAAAACCAAATTTATTTAACGTTCTCCTTACCATTAAAATATGATCTAACGCCTCTTTTTCGTCTTCGAAGCAACCAGTACAAATACTTACGTCGATAAAGCCAGATAAGTCTTTAATATTATTCTGCACGAGAATTTCATTCAAGCGTTTACCTAATCTCTCCTCAGTTAATAAATTATTTATGTCTTCAGCATCCTGATTATAAGTTCCACAGAATTTACACCCTCTACATTTACTACGAGAATTTGAATTTAATGTCAGGACTGTTTTGTTTCTTCGGAAATAAGTAGAATCACAAGTATCGTTTTCTCTATCTGTTATATGGCCTATAAGATCTTGATTAAAAAATAGTTTATTACCTCTCAGAGAAAAAGGAGTATTTTTTGTGTTAACACATAAAGCAAAATAGAATAGCTCATCAAATGTATTCAATTTTAATTTAAACCTAATCCTTTTGTCGGGAAGATCAGCCTTGATACCACAACAATTAAGAGTAATTAAAATTATATCCTCTACTGGAATACAGTATTTTTTGGAAAACTGATAAGCTTGTTTAATGTCTCGAATCATAATAATATCCATAAATCATTTCCCTATTATTTTAAACCATAATTCCATCTATCTGTCAATCACTAAAATCCGCCCATCGGCGGAGCTAATACCTTTCCTTATTAATAAACAGCACTATTAAGCTTTTTCAATAAGCTCGTTTACCACCTTATCAAAACCACTTTCTTTTACATCCATGTCCTTATTCTAACAGAAAAATCGCTCTCTTGGCGATTAAAGGTTCTAACCATCCTGCTTTGGTGTTAAATTTAAGTTCAAGATTAGTTGCTCCGCGGGCTGGACGAGGTTAGAACCTGTTTAATACAGGTTCTGGAATAAAAAAGAGGGACAAGAATTATTCTTCATCCCATATTGTTTTGATAGAACTTTATTTTCTCTGCTTTTATTTTTTGAAGGACGTCTTGAATTCTGAACAAATACCGTATTTTTAATAAATTAAGTATTGATAATATCTTTACGCTTATAATAAAAAAAGGTCAAGGCTGAAATCGGGTCTTAATGCCACTTGTTCTCTTGAGCCAATCGCAATCGGGCTCCGGCGGTAGGACTCGAACTTTAATGTTCAATCTTTTCTTTTAAAAATTCAATCAGTTCTTCTATTTTTATCCTAATCTGCTTTATTGTATCTCTGTCTCTAATAGTGATGTCATTTTGCTTTAATGAATCAAAATCAATTGTTATACAAAATGGCGTTCCTATTTCATCCTGAGAATAATATCTTTTCCCAATATTACCCCTGTCATCCCAGACAGTAGAAAATTCAGGTCTTAATATTTCATAAACTTCCTTTGCTTTTTTAACCAATTCTTCCTTATTAGCAAGCAACGGAAATACTGCTACTTTATAGGGGGCTAAATAAGGCTTTAATTTTAAAACAACACGTTCTTCTTTTTTTCCTTTTTCCTCAGAATAAGCATCTAGCAAGACTGCTAAAAAAGACCTGTCTATTCCAAACGTTGGCTCTACAACATGAGGAATGAATTTTTCTTTTGTTTCTTTATCTGTATAACGCAAGTCAACTCCTGATTTTTCCATATGGTTTTTAAGGTCAAAGTCAGTGCGGTAAGCTAATCCGTAAAGTTCTTTAAAACTTCCAAATGGAAAATTGTATTCCAAATCTTCTGTCCTCTTAGAATAATGAGATCTCTCTTGCTCTTTTTGCAGCCTCCATCTAAGATTCTTTTTATTAATGCCCAATATTTCAGTAGTCCATGTCCACATTTCTTTTTTCCAATAATCAAATAATTTTTCCCATTTATTTTTTTTAGGATTAAAGAAATATTCAAATTCAGAAAGATTAAACTGAAGAGTGCGGAAAATAAAATTACCCAGAGTAATTTCGTTTCTAAAAGCGGGACCTGATTGAGCCAAACCAAAAGGAAGGTCAGGAGATAAAGAATCAAGAACATTTTTAAAATTAACAAACATGCCTTGAGCAATCTCTCCTCTTAAATAAGTTAAAGACTTATTCTCAGGAACAATACCTATATGTGTTTCAAATAAAAGATTGAATTTTCTTGGCTTTGTCCAATCAAAAGCTTTACAGGATGGACAGGGAATCTTTTCTTTATCAATAATCTCCTTGATTTTTTCAACATCAAAACCTTCAACTTTTATCTCTTTACCTTTTTTATTAAAATAATCTTCAACTAATTGATCTGCCCTGTTTCTGTTTTTACATTTTTTACAATCAATCAGAAGATCACTAAAGCTGTCAGTATGACCTGAAGTTTTCCAGACCTGAGGACTCATAATAATTGCTGAATCAAGGCCATAAATATCCTCCCTGTCATTAACAAAATGTTTCCACCATATACTCTTAATATTACGTAGAAGTTCTACCCCTAAAGGACCATAATCATAAGTATTAGCCAAGCCTCCATATATTTCAGAGCCAGGGAAGATAAATCCCCGTCTTTTTGCCAATGATGTAATTTTTTTCATTTTATCAGCCATATTTATTGAATTGTTCCATTAGTTACTGTTGAATCATCAGGCAAGGTGGTATTAATAGCTGAAGCTGAACCTTGTATAATTGTTCCTGTCCAGCTGTCTTCAGCCGTAATCTGTGCTTCATTAATTATATTTGGAATCTGACCTCTTTGATAGGCAGATGGAGTAAAAGTGATTTGAAAAGCAATTGTTAAAGGCTGCTTGTTAACCCCAATGCCTTTTTCTAGGTCTCCTGCCAACCAAACAATTTCTCTTGACTGAGAATCAAAGGTAAACTTCTTAAGTTCTGGTTCTGGAAAAACCCTGCCAGTTAATTCTATATTTTGAGGCAAGATTGCTTTTACTTTTGCATTTTTTACATCTGAATAATGATTCCTAACGTGCCACATAATTGTATAAGTAGTAGCTTGTCCTACCTGAGGTGGAACAGGACCAGAATTACCAAAAACTTCATCCTGAAAATATGCTTTTTGGTCTATTCCAAGTTTTGAACCAATTTTTGTAACGAATTCTTCTTTAACCTGTCCAATAAATACTTTGTTTTTTAAAACAGGGTTTTTAACATTACCTAAATCATCTTTTAATCTTATGAAAAAATCAACCTTTCCTTCTTCTGTTGGAATCAAATACTGAAGATCTGGAACTCTTCTCCAGTCAAAAACAATAGAATTATCTCCTGCCTGAAAAGTTCCATAATCAGATTTTATTGTTTGAAAATCAAAAGCTTCTCCTTCCAACTGATTAATCATAAATAAATTACTGGCACTGTCATCTCCCACATTTTTAAAGTAAACCTCATAATGAAGCCAATCACCAGGCACAGCAACATATTGAGGGTTTCCATTGATTTCCTGTCTGATATAAAGAGAGTGTCTGACCATCTCTACTCCTTTTGTAGCTTCTTTTAAAACAATGAATTCACCATCTTTCCAAACACCTAATTTTGCTTTAAAAATCTTTGCCTCACCTAAATTTCCTGAAAGCCTGCCAGAAATTTCGATTCTTCCTCCTTCTGATTTATTTAAAAGAGGGATTTCCCATTCTGTCTGCTCAATTGATTTAGGAGTAGCACTGATAAACTCAAAACCAAAAGGATAATCAATCTGGCACCTTAAATTAGTTAAAAGATGATTAATATTTGAAAAATAATTAATACGGAAAATGAAATCCTTTTCTGAAGCAACTTTAGAAGGCAAATCAAAATCAAAAGTAATTGGAGCTGATTTAATCTGACTGGTGAAATCTGACGATGATTCATATCTTGCTTTTAAATCTTTAGGACGATAGCTTAACGAAGCTTTAGTAATTTTAATATCTCCTTCTTTTCCCAGCACACTTATTTTAAATGAAAATGTTTTTTCTTCTCCTGGATATATTGCTTCGCCCAACTCTTCCTGACCAAAAACCTGTCTTTCATAAAACTCACCGTCTTTTAATGAATACTCAGGCGGCTCAAAAACAAGCTCAGGATCATCCAAACGAAAATCTCCTTTGTTCTTATAGCTAACAACATATTCCACTTCTTCACCCAAAGTAATTTCAGATGGTCCGAATATATCCAATCTTAAAATCTCTTTGGAGTAAACATTTTTCTGCCAGTTCCAGACAAAACCAGCTATCCCTGCTAAAACAGCTGTGATTATTAAAAAATTGAAAATCTTTTTCATATTAATTACTTTTGAACACTTATTTCTAAAAGAAAAGAATAATAATTATCAGAAATCTCTTTTAAGCATTTAATCTGTTCTTTATCTATTTTCAGGCGCGAGATTATTTTAATCTTATTATTAATAATAATTCTTATTATCTTAACTATTTCTGGTTTAATTTCTATATCAGATTTTTCATCCTTAAAACAATTCTTGCAAATCACCCCTCCCTGACTGGGATTAAAGTAAAGCTTCTCTGGTTTTAACTTATTTCCGCAAACAGGACAAGAATACATTTCAGGTCTGTATCCTAAAAAAGACAAAAAGTTCCAAAAAAAATAATAATAAATTAATTCTGGATTTTTGAAATCAGTATCATTTAATTTATTAAAAACCTCTGTCAGTAAATCCCAAATTCTTTTATCTTTTTCTTCTCCTTTTATCAAATCATCTAAATTTCCGGCAATTCTATAAGTAATATTAAGTTTTTTTAAATCTTTTCTTAAATCTTTAAACTTTTCAATAGCAACAGCATCTGTCAATGTTTTATAGCTTTTTCCCTGAATAAATTCAATTTCTGATAAATAAAAAGTTTCTATTCCTGCTCTTAATTTTGAAGAAATTTTTCTTATCCCTTTTCCTAATATTTTTAATTTCCCAAAATCTTTTGTATAAACGCTAAATAACTGAGCAGACTCACCTCTATCAATTTTCTTAAAAACAAAACCTTTGGTTCTATAATGGACAAACATTTATTACTTAAGACCAGAAATTTTTTTTAACGCTGCACGCTGTCTCTTTATTTCAAATTCTTTCGGCGTACCCCTTACTGAAGATTCTTCTTGTGCTAATTTTTTATCTACACGCTTAACATCTTCAGGATTGAAAGTAGTTTTATTTCCAGGCAGCAATCCCTCAAGTTTTTTTGAGAATCTTGCTCTTTGATCTCTGCCCATTTTAATATTAGGGTCTGTGAAAAGATCTTGCATGCCTTCCAATTTCCCTCTTAAAGATCTTTTTTCTAAATATCCTTCTTTTCCAAAAACGCTTTTTTCAACTGAATCCTTTTTGGGGTCTACCCTTTTAACTTCTGACTTTGTGGGTGTTGATGGCGGCACATATTTTCTTTCAGATGGGGGCGTTGATGGCGTTCCTCCGCTCTGTATTCCTGGTCTAAATAGTGGTTTATTTTCCATAAAATTACTTAATTAAATTATTTTTTTGACCTTTTTAATAAATAATTGCAGTTTTTGGCCATTAATACCAACTTGCTTTCCTTTTTTCAATCCTTTAACTAAATCTATATCCTTTGCCTTTGTTTCTTTGTTAATCATTTTCTCTTTTTTTAGCAACAGCTCGCTCATATCACGCTCTGCACTAAACTGAATTATAACAACATCTTTTGGAGTTAGTTTCTTGCTCTTTCTCATTTCCTGAATATTTCTAATCACCTCTCTTATTATTCCTTGCTCTTTTAATGATTTAGTAATTTCTGTATTTAGCTTTATCTGTTTTCCAAAACCAATGTCTAAAACATTAACTTCTTGTTTAATTAACTCTAACAAATCTTTTTCATCTTTTAACGTCTTGTCCTTAATTATTAACTCCTGCAAAGCTTGTCTTACTTTTATTTGAGCTTTCGCCCTTTCTGCCAAAGCCTGGGTAACAATCTCTCTTGCTTTTTCCATTTTTTTATTAAGTTGATTATCAATTGATTTTTCAGTTTTTTCAGGCCAGTCTTCTAAATGAACTGATTCTTTGGTTTTTAATCCTGATTTTTTAAAATCCTGATATATATATTCAGTAAAAAATGGAACAAATGGAGCTGATAATTTTATTATTTGAAAAATCACAAAGCTTAAAGTTCCAGCAGCATCTTTTAATTCTTTTTCATTTTCAGGCTGCTGAAACCTTTTTCTAGATCTTCTAATATACCACAAAGAAAGCTCATTCATAACAAACTTTTCAATACTTCTGGCTGCACCAGTTATATCATAATTTTCCAATAATTTAGTGGTTTTTACAATCAGGTCATTAAGTTTAGAAACAATCCATTTATCTAAAATATGCTTAGAAGATGGATTTTCAAAACTTAAGAATCTGCTGTCAGCATAAGTTTTTAAAAACACATAAGAATTCCACAAAGGAAGAATAAACTTTCTTAAAGAATTTTCCGGCTCTTTTTCAGAAAATAACTTTGGGTCACCAGGTTGATTAACAGTGTAAAAGGACCACCTAACAGCATCAGCTGAATATTTTTCAACAATATACCATGGGTCAATAATATTGCCTTTTGATTTGGACATTTTCTCTCCTTTTTCATCTAAAATATGACCTAAAGAAATAACATTTTTATAAGCTGCTCCTTTTTCAAGCAGAGTTGAAACAGCTAGAAGAGTATAGAACCAGCCTCTTGTTTGATCTATTGCCTCACAGATATAATCTGCTGGAAACTGTTTATTATTATCAATTAGTTTTTTATTCTCAAAAGGATAATGATATTGAGCAAAAGGCATTGCTCCTGAATCAAACCAGCAGTCAATTACTTCTTCAACTCTTTCCATTAAAGCATTGCACTTTGAACATTGAAATTTAACCTCATCAACATAGGGACGATGAAGGTCAAGCTCTATTTTTTTATTGAAAGGCAAATCAGTAAATTTAACTTCACAGAACTGACCAGTTTTAACTTCTTCATTCTCTGTTCTCCATTCAATAATTTCTTTAAGCGACCAAGCTTCTAAAGTCTTTTGCAGGATTGTTAAAGGAAGCCCGTGAGAAACTATTAAAATGTTTTTATTTTTATGTTTTTTATTAATTTCTTTAATAAAACTATACATTCTTTTTCTTATTGCTATTAGGCTTTCTCCTTTTTCAGGCTTTGCTTCAAATAAGTTCTTTTGCTTATTTGCATATTCCCAGAACAGCCTTGTTTCCTTACCATTAAAAATGCCTGTATTAAACTCTCTTAATCTTTTATCAAAAACAAGCTGGGTTTTTAATGCTTTGGTAATAATTTCTGCAGTTTGTTTTGTTCTTAATAGGTCAGAAGAAAAAATTAAATCAATTTTTTTGTCCGCTAATTTTTTGACTGATTTTTTTACTTCCTCTTTTCCTTTTTCTGTTAAAGGACAATTTATTTTCTCTGGCCAGCATATTGATATTTCTTTATCCATTTTCTGCTTTAAAGATTCTCCATGGCGCATAATAAAATAATTATTACTGCCAAACTTCTTGCTTAGAATATCGTTTAAACTACCAATAACTTCAGTGTTTTTACATTCCTTGCACTGCCAGACAGGAAGCGGTGTTCCCCAATATCTCTCTCTTGCAACAGCCCAATCTCTCACTTCTTTGAGCCAGTTTCCAAATCTTCCTTTTTTAAGATATAAAGGAAACCAATTGATTTTTGAATTGTTTTTAATCAATTCTTTTTTAACTTTTGTCATTTCAATGAACCAGCTTTTTTTAGCATAGTAAAGCAGAGGAGTGTTGCATCTCCAGCAAAAAGGATAATCATGTTCATACAATTCTTGTTTAAATAGCAATCCTCTTTCTTTTAAATCTTCAATTATTAAAGGGTCAGCTTCTTTAAAATACATTCTTGCCCATTTTTCTACGTTTAATCTGAATCTTCCCTGTTCATCAATATTCAGTATAATTGGAAATTTATTCTTTTTCCCTGCTTCCATATCTTCTACTCCATAAGCTGGTGCAATATGAACAATGCCTGTTCCCTCATCTAAAGAAACGAAATCAGCGCCTATGACTTTGTAAGCACTTCTTGAAACCTCATCTTCAGGATAAAGCGCTTCATATCTTAAATTTAAAAACTCTCTGCCTTTAAACTCCTGAATAATTTCACCTTCAATTTCACAAGCTTTAATTCTTTGTTTTGCTAAAATCAAATATTCGCCATTTATTTTTACTTTAACGTAAGTATTCTTAGGATTTACGGCTATAGCTACATTTCCAGGCAAAGTCCAGGGCGTTGTAGTCCAGACCAAAAAAGAAGTATTTTCAAAACCAGGACTTATAATTTTAAGTTTAATATAAATAGCTGGTTCTTTTACTTTCTTATATCCTTGAGCCACCTCATGAGAAGAAAGAGGAGTTCCGCATCTTGGGCAATAAGGGACAACTTTAAAATCCTGAATTAAAAGCTTTTTGTTCCAGATTTGTTTTAAAATCCACCATAAAGATTCAACGTATTCAGTATTGTAAGTGATATAAGGATTATCTAAATCCACCCAATAAGCAATCCTTTTTGTTAAATCTCTCCAGCTTTGTGTGAATTTCCAGACAGATGTTTTGCATTTTTCGTTAAATTTGGAAATACTATATCTTTCAATGTCTTTTTTTGATTTCAAATCCAGTTTTTTCTCAATCTGAAGTTCTACTGGTAAACCATGAGTGTCCCAACCAGCTTTTCTTAAAACCCTAAAACCTTTCATTGTTTTGTACCGACAAATTATATCTTTAAAAACTCTGGCTAGAACATGATGAAGGCCAGGAGGCGCATTAGCAGTAGGAGGTCCCTCATAAAAAACGAAATCCCGAGCCTTTACTCGTTGTTTTATGCTTTTTTCAAATATTTTATTATCTTTCCAAAGCTTTAAAACTTTCTTCTCTGTTTTAGGAAGATTAAAATTCATACATATCTTAAAATATCATTTTAAGAGTAAAAATGCAATTAAAATTGGGAATTATATACAACTAAACACTAAGATAACAAAAAACAACCTCCTTTAGAAGGGGGTGTTTTTATAGTAGTTTATATATTAAATTTGTTATAAACCTACCCACTCTTTATTTGTCTTAGCAGACTTTCGGATTATATTTTTAATCACCTCCTTGCCACGAGGTTTTGGATGATGGTGAACTTCTACCGCTTTTCTCTTTCCATCTTTTATGTGGGAGAAAATATAACGATTTCCTTTTGTTGCTTCTAACTTAAATCCGTTCTTTTTTAGTTTTCTTATAATTTCTTCTGCTTTTTCTGGAGAAAGTTTAGGTTTCTCGCCTGTTTTCTTTTTAGGCATCAACTTTTTGTTTTATATCTTTTAAAGGATAAAACACTTGCTGAATAGCAAAATTCCAATAACATTCTCTTTTATCCTCTTTTTTACTTGACTCTTTTATTTCTTTCTTCAAATAATTTCTATATTTTTCCCAGTATTCTTCAGGAGCTAATTCATTAAGTAATTCATCTGACCAATTTTTCTTAATTATAGTTTCTAAATAAAAATCAGAGGCTTCCCAAATAGTTTTTAAAGTTTCTTGAACAGTTTCGCCTTCTTCTATAAGGTCAAACTCTAAACAAACACCAATAAAATAATTAGGTTTTTCTGGATAGACAAATAAAGTAAATTTTCCTTGTTCTTTTGTATTTTTCATATTCTTAAATTAAAAATACAACAAGTTCAAATAATTATTGTTGCATTAAATTTTTTAAAAAAGAAACCCCCATCTTGCTTTATGATACCACTCTTGACAAGTTAAGTTTTCCACAGGTTCGTTAAAAAGTCAAGCCTCTCTATACTATGACGAAAAAAGAGGTGACTTATTACCGAATAAGAGGAGAATTACTACAAAAAAACAACCTTTAGCAGAGGTCGTTTTATTTCTTCTTCCCCCTCTTTTTTTAGACGACTGCGAGTTCTTTGATAGCTGGAAATCTGACTTTTTGTATTTTGCCACCGCTTTTACTACCTTTTTGAATGGCAGGTTTAACGGCTCTATAATTTGTTTTTTTCGCATTTTTTCTTATTAGTTTTCTGTATTTTAACCCATTCTGACGATTTTGACAAAGTCTTTTCCTGTAGTGTTGTCAAGTACTTGGAAACACTTGACACCGAATCTTCCTCTGACATACAATTTAAATAGATAGACAAAATTCCAGCAAACGTGGAGGCACTTAGATGCCTCTACCTACAACGTTGTGATTGAAGACTTTGGCCAAAGTCACTTGTGATTTTAGTTGGGTCATAAATCCCAACCTCACCCGTTTTTGAGAACGGCAAGACCAGTAGAAGTAATCCAAATGCCCCCAAATTTAATGGGATTTTTTTGTTTACATTGTTAATGTGCTTTGAAGCTGTGGTAATTAAAAAAGCTCCAAAGGGCGGAACTTGTGGGCTATGATTTTTGAAATCAATACCCCGCATTTTTGGTTTGCAGAGCTTTTCGCCCCGCAAGTACCACCCCTTAGAGCCTTTATCTTAATCAAAACTTGTTATTAAGTTTTAAATTGTGATATGCGTTTAGTTCGCGCCCACTTCTGTTTTACCCCAGAAGCTAGGGGTTTAATATTTAATTATTAGATTTTCGCATTTCCAAAAATCCTTGTCAAGGGTTTGCCAACTTTCTTTTGATTTTTTAAGATGAAAATATGAAAGAAACATTTGGATTTTTTTTATTTGGAGCAGGATTGGTTATTTTAATATATTGCGTATATAAAGATTTGAGTCCTTGGTACTGGTTCTTAGCGACGATTGGAATTGGAGGAGGTTTAGACTTGTTGATTAGTGGTAAAATAGAAAAAGCAAAAGAAGAAATAATAAGAGAAATAGAATAATTAGTGTTTAGTTGTATATAATTCCCTTAAAATTAATATTGATTTTTTAAAAAAATAAGTGTATTATAAAAATAGGGAATTTGTAATACTATTTGCAATTCACTGACTAAGAATTGCTTTTTGTTTAAGAATGAGTAAAAAAGAACAATTTTTATCAGAACATAATAGATTATCTCCTCCAAATCTAAAAGCTACAAAATCTTTACTTTCTCGTTTTAGAGCAGAAAGGGCTTCTCTTTTTAAAGATAAAAGCTGGTCTATAGAAAAACTTCGAAGACCATTTATTCTATGGCTTACTTCTTTAACATTAAAAGAAAAGCAGGATATTAATAAAAACGAAAAAAAAATAAGTTAATCGGATCTATGAGTTAAAATTAAAAAACCTCCTTTTAGGCGGTTTTTTAATTCTCCTGATTATAAGGTTTACATTTTTTCAGGTGCTGAGATTCCCATCAAATCAAAGGTGTTTTTGAATACAGTTTTTGTGGCCAGAATTAAAGCTATTCTAGCCTGTTTTAGTTTTTTATCATCAGTTAAAACCTTGCAATCCTGATAAAACTTATGAAATATAGTTGCCAAATCAATAGTATACTGAGGTAGCTTTTGAACCTGATAATCTCTACTAATATCTTCGATGATTTCTGAAAATTTCAAAAGTTGTTTTATTAAAGAAACTTCAGAAGCATGACTTAGTAAAGAATACTCAAAGCCTGTTGTCTTTACTTTTGATTTTTTTAAAATACTGCAAATTCTGGCATGAGCATACTGAATATAATAAACAGGATTTTTCTCTGACTGTTCTTTTGCTAAATCTAAATTAAAATTTAAATGAGTATCTGCTGATCTTTGAAGAAAAAAGAATCTGACAGCGTCTCTGCCCACCATATCAATTAAATCATCCATTGTTACATAAAGACCTGCTCTTTTTGACATTCTTATTTTTTTTCCTTTTTCAAAAAGAGTAATGAACTGCAGAATCACTATTTCAAGTCTGTTTTTATAACCAAGAGCTTCAATAATTGCTTTAAGCCCAGCTATGTCTCCATAATGATCAGCTCCCCAAACATTAATCACCTTATCAAATTTCTTGTTTTTAAATTTATATTCATGAAGAGCTGCATCTCCTGCTAAATAGGTTTTCCATTTATCTGATTTAACTATTACCCTGTCTCTGTCATCTCCATACTGTTTTGACTTAAACCACAAAGCACCATCTTTTTCATACAAAAAACCAGTCTTGTTTAATTTATCTATTACTTTATCAACTAGCCCAGATTGATGAAAACTAGATTCTGAAATCCATTCATCATATTTAATGGACATCTTATCAGTGGTTTTTTTAATCATTTCTTTAATAATAATCTCAGCTGCCTTTTCCCCTGCCTTATACACGTCTTTTTCTTTTATTTTTTTATTTAAATAATCAATATAACTACCTTTGTATTTTGCTTGTTCGTCTTTTAAAACAGAGTGTCCCAAAGTCATAATCTGCATACCATAATCATTGATATAATATGCTTTCTCTGTTTTATAACCTGCTTTCTGAAAAACATTTGCTAAAACATCACCAAATGGCCCTCCTCTTGCATTACCAATAGTCAAAGGCCCTGTTGGATTAGCAGAAATGAACTCAACTTGAACTTTTTTGTTTTTACCTATTTTAAGCTGGCCAAATTTGTTTTTTTCTTTTAAAATCTTTGCAACCTGTTTTTGTAAATAAGTTTTTGAAATAAAAAAATTAATAAATCCTGGTTTCACTATTTTAATTCTTTCAAACAAATCTGGTATTTTATTTTTTAAGTTTTCAGTCAATAATTCCGCTGTTTCTACCGGGTCTTCCTTTATTTTTTTTGCAATTATCATTGCAATATTACTAGAATAATCACCATGAATTTCTTGTTCAGGATGTTCAACTTTAATTTCTTCAACATCAAAAACAGGAATTTTTTTCTGTTTTTGAAGTTTAGTTATTGATTCTTTTATTAATTTTTTAATTTCTTCTCTAATCATTTATTTTTTTTATTCTATTGTGCAGTCTCATATGACCTTCTTGAATTCCTTCTGAAACCAAAGCTCTTAAAGCTGCTAGATTCTGAGCCAGACCAACACTAGCCATTACACAAGCCATTTCTTGGGCTGATTTTACATTTAATATCTTTAAAGAAGCTCTGGCTGTTGGACAAACTGATATTGTTCCTCCGGTTGTTCCAACTGCTATTGGAACTGTCATCTCCCCAATTAAATCTCCACTGCTAGCCTTTGTCCATTTAGTTAATGGCAAGTATTTCCCTGATTTTGCTGCATATCCATGAGCACCTGCTTCAAGCGCTCTCCAATCATTTGAAACAGCTAAAGCAACTGCTCCCATTCCATTTAAAATGCCTTTGTTATTGGTAACAGCTCTGTAAATATCAGTTTCAGCTATAGCTTGAGCTTTAATAATATCTTCAACTACTTGTTTTCCTTTAAAGCCTTTTGTTGTTAAAGATTCTTTTAAAACTTTCCCTTTAACTTTCACTAATCTTCTGTCAGCTAAATTGGAAATAATCTTAAGAATTGCTTTTTTATTTACAATCTTTTCAATTAAAGGAGAAATATCTTCAAGCATTGTATTTACTGTATTAGCTCCCATAGCATCTTTAGTATCTACCAATAAATGAATTCTTAAAATTTCCCCTATGTTTTTATTTTTTAAAACAGTTATCTCTAAATCTTTTGCACCAGCTCCCATTTTTATTAAATCAGGTTGTTTGGAATTAGCCAGTTTAATAATCTCTTTTTTCTTTTCTAAAATCTTTTCTTTAGTTTTTTGAACATTTTCTATTTCCGTCAAATAAATTTGTCCTATCATTTGATTGCCTAGATTTTCAGCCTCAATTCCTCCATTTTCTCTTAAAAGTTTTGCTCCATAGCAGGCTGCAGCAACCACAGAAGGCTCTTCAGTTACCATTGGCACAAGATAATCTTTTTTATTTATTAAAAAGTTTACAGCAATACTATAAGGAAAAGGAAAAGTGCCAATCACATTCTCAGCCATTCTGTCTCTTGCTTCTGGTTTTAATGTGCCTTTTTTAATAATTTCAATTTCTTTATCAGTTAAATCAGCGAATTCCTTTACTTTTTTTAATTTTTGTTTTTTGCTTAACTTAAAAAAACCAGGGATTCTGCTGTTTTTTTTCTCATTCATTAATTTAAGCTTATCCGATTTTTCTGTTAAAATCAAAGTATGAAAGTAATTACTGAGAATAAAAAAGCATATTTTAATTACCAAATCCTGGAGAAATTTGAAGCAGGCATTTCTTTGACTGGGCAAGAAGTAAAATCAATTAAACTGGGGAGAATTAACCTGGCTGGAGCTTATGTTGTTTTAAAAGATGGAGAGGTGTATTTAGTTGGAGCCAATATTCCTCCTTATCAACCCAAAAACGCACCGAAAGACTATAATTCTAAAAGACCAAGAAAGCTACTTCTCACTAAAAAAGAAATTAAGTATTTAATAGGGAAATCAAGACAAAAAGGTTTGACAATGATACCCTTAATAATTTATACTAGGAAAGGTAAAATAAAGCTGGAATTCGGTTTAGCTAAAGGAAAAAAGAAGTTTGATAAAAGAGAAGCTATTAAAAAAAGAGAAACTCAAAAAGAAATCAAAAGAATATTGGGATAAAGTATAAGGGGATGTAAAGATTCGACAGGAATTTGAATAAAAAATGCAAGTCGAGCTTCGAATCTCGTAAATCTTCGAAAACAAAATTAAGTGCCAATAATTTATTTGCACCCGCATTAGCTACTGCTTAATGCCGTTTACTTTGCTGATTCTCGATAGGCAAAAGTAAGCGTTATATCATCGAGATAGATAGTTTTTTGGAAACTGGGAAAGCTATTAAAAATCAACAGAATAAAAGTCAGAAAAATTTTGCCCAGTTTAAATTTTCTGAGTTCAACCAATTGGGCTAAACTTGTAGAATTATTTTAGAATAATTTCTGGACAAGGGTTCGCCCCCTTCATCTCCACTAAAAAATTGATTAAAAAACCATTAGCAAACAATAGAATAAGGGCTCGTGAAGTAAGATTAATTGATGAGACCGGAAAACAATTCGGGGTTGTTCCATTGGGGAAAGCTCTTCAGATAGCTCAAGAACGCAATTTAGATTTAGTTCAGGTTACAGATAAAGTTGAGCCACCTGTCTGCAAGATTACAGATTATGGAAAATATCTTTACCAGCTCCAGAAAAAGGAGAAAAAGGAGAAAAAAACCAGTGAAATAAAAGGGATAAGATTAAGGTTTAATATTTCTCCTCATGATTTAGAAATAAGAGCTAATCAGGCAGAAAAATTCTTAAAAAAAGGAAATCTGGTAAAAATAGAAATGCTGCTAAGAGGAAGAGAAAAAGGGCTTGGTCATTTTGCTAAAGAAAAAATAAATAATTTTGTACAGAATCTAAATGAAAAAATTCCTTTAAAGATTGAAAGTGATTTGAAAAGAACTCCCAATAAGTTCCTGATGATTATTTCAAAAGACCAAAAACAAGAGAAAAAAAATACATAACATGAAAACAAGAAAATCAATAGCAAAACGTTTCAAGATAACAAAAACTGGCAAGGTTTTAAGAAGAGCAGTTGGTCTTTGCCATTACAGAGCAAAAAAAACAGGCAAGCAAATAAGAAAAAAAAGAAAACTTGTTCCTTTAGCACCTGCTGAAGCAAAAAAAATAAAAAAAATTCTTAAATATCAAAGATAATTATGACAAGAGTAAAAAGAGGAAAAACTGCACACAGAAGAAGAAAGCGTGTTTTAAAACTTGCCAAAGGTTATCGCTGGGGAAGAAAATCAAAATACAGACTGGCAAAAGACGCCCTGTTTCATGCTTGGACTCATGCCTACAAGCACAGAAGAACTAAAAAAAGAACTTTTAGAGCTTTGTGGCAGACTCAAATCAATGCTTTTGTCCGACAAAAAGGAATTTCATACAGTAAATTTATTCATGCTTTAAAGAAAAATAAAATTGAAATTGACAGAAAAATCCTATCAGAATTAGCTAGAAAACATCCTAAAATATTTGAGAAAATTCTTGAAAAAGTAATTATTAAAAAGCCAGTTAAAAAAACCGCCTAAAAGGCGGTTTTAAAATACCTATAATTTGCTTTTAATAATGAAATTATTAGCCTTTTTTAAAACTCTTTTAGCATTTTCAAACGTCAATTGCTCCATGGCTTTGTTATAAGGAAGCCATTTAAAACCAATGTGCTCATCAGAAAGTTTGATTTCTTTTGTCCTGGTTTCAGCTAAGAAAAATATTACTGTTTTAAAAATTGTTTTACCTTGTTTTTTAAAAAAATAATCTATTTTTTCTTTAAACTCTCCAATAAATCTTAAATCATCAATTCCAGATTCTTCTTTGGTCTCTCTTATAATTGTTTGTTTTAATTGTTCATTATTTTCAATCTTGCCTTTAACAAAATCCCAATGCCCAAGCTCATAATGCAAAACAAGGTAATAAATACTACCTTTGTCTTTTCTAAAAATTACTGCACCAGCTGATTTTTCTGTTGGCACGCTATTTAAAATATTTTAACAATTTACTTAAAGGCTGAGTGTTTATAATATCTTTTTTCTCTGCCCAGCCCCTACGAGCCTGAGCAACACCAAATTTCATATATTTCATCTGCTCTTTAGAGTGTGCATCTGTACCAATAATCATTTTTACACCGGATTCTCTGCACCTTCTGATATTTGAATCATTTAAATCCAGTCTAACAGGATTAGCATTTATTTCTAAGACTGTTCCAAACTGCTTTGCAGCTTTTAGAATTTTATCAAAATCAATCTTATACCCTTCTCTTTGTTTAAGTAATCTTCCTGTTGGATGAGAAATAATATTAACATATTTGTTTTTCATTGCTTTTATTAATCTTCTTGTCATTTCAGATTTTCCCATTTTAAAGTTTGAATGAATTCCAGCAATAACATAATCCAGTTTCTTTAAAGCCTCGTCTTTAATATCAATTGAACCGTCTTTTAAAATATTTGTCTCAGCGCCCTGAAGTATTCTGAAATTTTTCTTAGCAAGTTTTTTATTCAACTTATCAATTTCTTTTCTCTGTTCTGACAATTCTTTTTCGTTTAGCCCATGCTCAATCCTTAAAAACTTTGTATGGTCTGAAATACCAATATAATCATGACCTAATTCCATTGCTTTTTCAGCCATTTCCAAAATAGAATCTCCACCTCCATTCCAGTCTGAATGACAGTGCAAATTTCCTTTAATATCTTTTAACTGAACTAATACAGGAAGTTTGCCTTTTAAAGCTGCTTCAATTTCTCCTTGATTTTCTCTAATCTCTGGCGGAACCCAGTCCATGCCCAACAACCTATAAATTTCTTTTTCATTTTCTCCTGCAATTTTTCTTTTTCCTTTAAACAAACCATATTCGTTTAATTTTAATTTTTTACTCATAGCAACTCTTCTTACAGCAATATTGTGCTCTTTTGAACCAATAAAATACTGTAGGGCTGCTCCATAGCTTTGTTTTGGAACAACCCTAATATCAATATCAAAACCAGTTCTCATTCTTACTGATGCCCTGGTAGTTCCTTTACTCCAGACTTTTTCAATCCCATTTAAAGAAACAAAAAAATCCATTACTTTTTTAGGTTTTTTAGAAGCCATCAAAATATCAACGTCCCTTATTGTTTCCCTCATTCTTTTTAAAGAACCAACTATATCAATTTTTTCAACTTCTTTTAATTTTTTTAATTTTTCATAAACCTCTTGAGCTGCTGGTAGAATTTCTCCTAATAAGAACCTGCCTTTTTCTTTTTTAAGAAACTCAATGCCTTGTAAAATATTTTTCTCTGTTTTTTCTCCAAAACCAAAAAGAGACGCAATTTTATGTGCCTTAGCTGCTTTTTCTAATTGTTTAACATTTTTAATTCCCAGTTTCTGGTATAAAGTTTTGATTCTTTTAGGACCTAATCCTTCAACAGCAGTTAAAGCACTCAAATCAACTGGAGATCTTTTTTTAAGCTTCTCATATTCTTTAATCTTTCCAGTTTTCAAATATTCCTCAATTTTTAAAGCAATATTCTTACCTACACCAGATATTTTCTCAAGACCTTTTAATCCTTCTTTAAAATAAATCTCAGAAACATCTCTTTCTAAATTCTCCAATGCTAAAGCAACTCTCTGATAAGCATAGGGTTTAAAAGGAACTTCTTCCATTTCTAAATATTCTGAAATTTCGTAAAATATTTTAGCAATTTCTTGGTTTTTCATAACCAATAAAGAATCTTAAAATGGCAGCCTGGAACGGGGAACTCTTGGAAGGGTTTTATCGTGAGGAACTACTTCTTTGCGGATTAAAAGAAGCAACAGGGCTGAAACAAAAGTAAAAGCGCTTACAAAAATAAAAACAATTTTAAAGCCGAATATTGCAACTAAAATTCCACCAGTAGCACCTGCAATTCCTGAACCAAAACCCAGTCCAGTACTCCTTAATCCCCACTCATATGCCTCCTCACCCTTATCAATATGTCTTGTAAACACAGCTGACCAAGAAGGTATTACCATAGCCATAGCAATAGCTTGAACACATTGAGCAATATAGATATGCAAGGCTTCGGATGAAACCATAAATATGAAAGGAACAAAAGCGCTTAAAAAGGTTCCAAAAAACATAAACCAAAAATCATCCTGCTCACCATGGTTCTTATCTAAATACCTGCCAATTGGAATTTGCAAGATTGATTTTAATACCCAATAAGTTAAAGAAGCAAAACCAGCCACCTGGGCAGCATGAGCAATACTGTCAACTGCAATGTTTTGAACAATAAATATTGCAAAAACAGGCCCAATAAATCCCCAACCAGTAGCCATTATAAGATCACTTGTTATTAAAACTCTGATGATTTTATTTATAGGTTTTGGCATATTGTTTATTATACAGCTCAATTTAAAAACTGTCTCTATTAATAATATTTTTTAATTTTTCAATTTTTTTCAAAAACAGATTTTTTATAAACATTACTCCTGTCTTCAATATAATCACAAGCCCTGCTAATGCAAATAACAATTCAGCTGCCCTAATAATCATAGTAAAAGCAGTAGCAGCAGAAACATTCAACCCTAAAGAATTAAAAGCAAAGGATTGTATTGCCTCATGAGAACCTAAGGCAGTTGGAATTGGAATCATTGCTGCCAGATATGTAAAACCTAAAATAGATAATGATGATAAAAATTCAATGTTTTTTCCTAAAAAAAGAATCAAAACCCAAGCCCTTAAACACATTACTCCTGCCCGTAAGAATGAAATTGCAAAGCTTTTTTTTATGGATCTATTTTCCCATTTAAAGAAATCAAAAATCTCCTTTTCAGCTTCAAAAAGAAGATTATTCTGATTGTATTCTTTAAAACCAGTAATTTTAAAAAGAAATTTAACAATGCTTTCTTTTTTTGAAACTTTAAAATAGAAGTATGCAATTGCTAAAAAGAAAGACAAGAATACACCGCCAAAAATCATTGACAAGTTTTTAGAAGGCAGACCTATTTTATAAAGAAAATAAAAGCTTCCCAAAACAATTACTATTAAGTTAATTGTCCACTCTAAGATTCTGTCAATAAAAACAGAAGCCATTATTTTTGACCAAGCAACTTTGTTTTTTCTTCTTATCACATAGCCTCTTAAAATCTCTCCAGCCCAGACAAGTACAGGAGCTAAAAACATTACAGAAAAACCGGCTAAAAACGCTTTAAAAAGTTCGAAAAATGAAATCTTGACGTTTTGGGCTTTTAAGATTTCCTGCCATTTTCTATTACCAATAAGCAGTACAAGAAGTGTTAAAGAAAAAATAATTATACCGTGAATACCAGTAAAAAGTAGAAAAGCAGAACTTATCTCACTCCAGCCAACAGTTTTTCCAATCCATAAAAAGATTCCAATTCCAATAAAAAGAGAAATTAAAAAAAGAAATAGTTTTTTCATTATTATGAATTATATCAGAAACATTGTTTGTTTTTAAAATTTTTCAATACTCACCCCTTTAGCTGGGATTTTCGCACTAATAATTTCTCCTCCAGCTTTTTGAATTGCCTCTCTAAGCTTATTTAAATTATTTTTATCAACTATCGCAATCATACAGTCACCGCCACCAGCTCCTGATAGTTTAGCACCATAAGCGCCAGCATCTAAACATGTTTTTATTAAATTCTCTAATTCTTCAGAGCTTACATCCAGTTCTCTTAATAATTCCTGGTTTTTATTCATAAGTTTTCCAATCTCTCTCCAGTTTTTATTTTTCATTTGAATTTCTGTCAAATTAACAATATCTTCAATCTCATTGAAAATATTATTAATTCTCTTAGGCTCCTGTTTTAATTTTTCAGCTACCATTTTCACTAAAGTTGGTGTATCTGCTTTTATTCCTGTATAACCAACAGCTAAAGGGATTTCTTTAATATCAATAAGTTTAATAATTTCCCCTCCTGTTTTAAAAAACAAGACACCACCATAAACCGCAGCTGCCACATCAAAACCAGAGCCCAATCCCTGAACATCTAAAACAGTTTTATATGAAAGGTTGAAGATTTCTTTTTCATTTATTTTTATTTTGAACAATTCTGATAGTCCTTTGATAGCTGCCACAACAACAGCAGAAGAACTACCCAGACCAATCTTATCTGAAAATTCACTTTTAGTTTTAATATCTAAACCAGATTTTACATTGTATTTTTTAAAAAAGTTCTTTATAGCAGCTAAAATAAAGCTCACCTTTTTAAGATGAGTTTTTTCTAAATTAGATATATTTTCATTCTCAATATTGAGCTCTGGTGCAGTTAGAATAAGGTTGTTGTCATTTCTTTTTTCAATGAAAACACTGATTCTATGTTCAACAGAAGCCACAATACATGGCCTATTATAAATAACAGCGTGTTCGCCAAATAACATTAGTTTTCCTGGCGCTGAAGTTTTAATCATTTTAAAATAAATGTTTTTCAATCAATCCTGAACCTTGTCCGGGTTTACAAACAATAACTTGTTTGACACCATCAAGAGATTGTAATCTTTTCTCAAGCTCTTTAGATTGATCTTCTAAACAGATAACCTTAACCTGAGGACCAGCATCTATAGTGAAATAACACTTCAAACCTTGTTCTCTCCATTCTAATACTGAGTGTATTATTTCCAATGTTGCTGGTTGCCAATAAATTATTGAAGGGTTTGTTGTAATCATTGTTGAGTGCATTTTTAAACAATTCATTTCAGCTGTGCTTCCAACCAAATCAATATCTTTTTTAAGAATGCCTTGTCTTATATTATTCAAATCTCTTTCTATTGTATCAAGCCAGGCTTTATACATTGGAGAAGTTTCAATGGTTTTGGCCATACCAACACGACTGGAAATTTTCTTGGCTCTAGTTGAAACAACAGTGACAATTATTCGGAATTCTGGCCAATGATTAGGAAAAGCAATTTGTTGAGCATAACTGTCAGTCCCGTCTTGCTTTTCTCCTTTAGTCCATTCCACAAATCCGCCTAAACAGCTTCTTGTAGAAGAGCCGCTTCCCTGGCGGGAAACAATAGACAATTCTTTTACATCTAAATTCATTCCAAGCGCTTTTGTTGTAGCAAGGGTTAGGGCTGCAAATCCTGAAGCTGAACTTGCCAGTCCTGCTGCTCTTGGAAAGTTGTTTTCGCTGACAATTTTTGCTTTTTTATTAATTCCTGCTATTTTTCTAATCAAATCCAGATGTTGGATCAACTTTTCCAATTCTTTCCCTTTTTTAATTTCTTGATTGTCTAGAATAAAAATATCCTGATCATATCCATTAAACTCAACAGTTGTAGTGGTGCTTAATTTATCCAAAGTTAAAGAAATAGAACCGTTATAAGGTAAAAATAAGTCTGGATCTCTTTTGCCCCAGTATTTTACAAGAGCAATATTTGCATTAGCTATAGCTGTTTTTTTCATATAATTTTAACTCCTTTTACTCCAATTTTTGCCTGAAAAGAGCTGAAGCCATTATTATTAAAAATATTTTTTAAGTTAAACATGTTTTCTTTATCTTTTGTCAAAACTAAACAACATCCCCCTCCCCATGCTCCAGTCGGCTTAGCACCAAGAGCTTTATTCTTTAAAGCAATGTTAATGATTTTATCTAATTTTGGAGTTGAGATGTTTAAATTTTTTAATTCCTTATAATATGCTGTCATTAAGATTCCTAAATCATCAAGCTTTTTTAAATTTAAGACTTTTAATGCTCTTTTAGAAATATTGTCTAAATTATTTAAAACAGAATTTACAAATTCAGGGTTTTCTTTTTTTTGATTCCTTACATAAGAAACCAATTCTCCGGTTTTAACTTTCTCTCCACTATCAACTACTAATAAAGGAATTTTAAAATCAATTATTAAAGGATTAATGCCTTTTGACTTTTGATATTCCACATAGCCGCCGTAAACAACAGTGCTATTATCTATCCCAGAAGGAGTTCCTCCATGAGCTACAATATCGCCCTGATAAGCAAAATCAGAAACTTCTTTTTTAGAAGCATCTTTGTTTAGAAATTTTAAAACCCCAAAAGCTATTGCAGAAAAAAGAGATGAACTTGAACCCAAGTTTTTAGGAACGCTTGAATCAACTTCTATTTTTAACGGCCTAAATCCATATCTTTTAAAAATATTAGCAACAACAAAAAAACTAGAGATTAAATCATTTTGTTTTGCAATCTTTGTTATATCCTCAAACCTATTTTGTTCTTTAAGATTATTAATCCTGTCATACAAAGAAAACAAGGCCTTTTCTTCCAAAAACCCGCTCAAATTAAGATTTTTTGAGTTTATAAAAACAGCCTTCTTTAAAGAAGGAAGAACTTTTAATTCACATCTTTTATCAATAGCACAAGCAATGCCTAATTTATCGTAAACAACTGCGTGTTCGCCAAATAGAATGATTTTACCAGGAGAAGAAACATTTATCATTCTAAAGTTTTAACACAAATTTTTCTTTAAGAAAAGACTCTACTTCTGGGGCAACTTCATCCCAATTATAATAATGGTTTTGAATTTTTAAAGCATTCCCAAAAGCAAGTTCCTTGCCTGAAATTTTTGCCAGACTCCATCTAAAAGGAGCTTTAATTAAAGAGGAAAGCAGTATCCCTAAATCCATATTAGAAAGCGAATCCTGACCATTATTGTCTAATAAAAGAACATTATCAGAATCCAAAACAGTTTCCCAGAATGGCGTACCAATCTCAATAGCAAAAACATTGCTTTTTTTGTCTTTTGGTATTTCTTTTATTACCCTATTCACAAAAGTTGCTCCATTAGACAAACCCACTACAATCACTTTATTTTTAGGGTTGTTTTCAATAAAATATTCCATTTCAGAAGCTAATTTTTGTGATTGTTTCTTAAAAGAAGTTAAGACTTCTTTTACTCCTTCAATTATTCCAAGAAAATTCTCCTTAGTCCTGTTGTAAGGAGCAATCACTGAGCTGTAACCTAACTCATTTAATGTATGTTGAATCCCTTCAATAATTGGCCTGAGGTCATCAGCTTTTTCAAAAGGAGTATTACCCCAGCCACCAGAGTTAAATACAATAACTATATTGTTTTCTGAAACTGAATTTAAAACAGTTGTAAATCTTGAATTATCAGGGACTTCTCCCAATAGAAAAAACAATCCTATTAAAAGGACTATAAAAGTAATTAATTTTTTATTTTTTTTGTTCATTGGTTATTTATAGAACTTTTTTTTTCATTTCGTCCATAAGCTTGAAATTTATCTCATTATCAGAAACCTCAAGAGCCCATTCCCAGATTGGAGCAGCAGAAAGCTTTTTTTTCTTCTCATACAAAAGTGCTTGAAGTAAAACTGCCATAACATTTAATTGGGAAAGGAAACGCCCTTCAGCACTGCTTTTAGTTCTGTATTCGTGCCAGAGGTCAAGTATTTCTTTTTTAGAAGGACCTCTAAGTCTCCTACTAAGCCTTTTAAAAGCCTTTCTTTCTTTTTTAAAATCTTCAATATATTTTCTCATCTTTTCTTTCTTTGAAAGACGCGGCCATTTTTTTAGAACCTTTTTTTCCTTTCCCTTTGATTTACTTAAAATTCTGTCATAAGGAGTTGAATCCCCGGTATAAACAGCAGAAATCTCATGAACTAAAGCCATTTTGAGAAGTTTTTCTGTATCATAAATTCTTTTTTTAGGACCTCCAAAAAGCCAGGCCATCAAGGTCACTGTAAAAATATGTCCAGCAACTGTTTCAGGTTGTTTTACATCCCTGACTGTCCAGTACAAACGAGGCATATGTTTTAACTTTCCCATTTCTAAAAGAAACTCTAAAATGTCTGTTAATTCTTTCTCTCTTTTTTTAAAAGTTTTTGAAACTTTAATTTTTTCTCCAAATATTTTCCTGTAGCGGCGATAAAGTCTTTTCTTAATAACAGCTAAGAAATCTAAAAGCAGGGGGTCTTCTATTATCTCTTCAGTCCCTTCCCACCAGCTAGTTCCTCCGGTATTATTATCGCTGCCAAAATATTCAATTGATTGAAGGAGAGTCTCAATTCTATCTAACTGTTTAACAAACTTTGCCTCTTTACTCATTCTTTTTTCATAATCATACCAATGAGAGTAAATCTCATTCTTTAGTCTTGTTTCAAAAGAGCCAATTAGTTTTAACATTGCTTTTTTTTCTCTGCTGAACTTTGTCTTAGCTCTTTTTTCTTTTTCTTTTTTTGAAAGACGCACCCATCTCATTAGTAATTTTTCATCTTTTTTCTTTTTCCTTGAGAGCCCTTTATAGTAACTGAAAGGAGTTGAATCACCTGCGTAAACTTCAGCAAGGTCATGAAAAAGAGCAATTTTAATTGCTCTTTCTATATTCAGATTTGCTTTTTCAGCCATTAACCAAGCAATAGTTGTGACTCTAAAAGTGTGGTCTGCAATTGATTCTGGATTTCTAACTCCCATTAAAACCCAACCTGTTCGAGGCATTTCTTTTAGTTTGTTCACCTCAATTAAAAACTTGAGATTGTTTTTCATTAATTAGATCGAAAAATACTTAATTCGTTTAATTCTATAGACTACTTTAATAGGCGAAGAAACTTCTATTGTTTCGTTAATTTTATGGCCTAATAAAATCTTTCCTATCGGAGATTCTGAAGAAATTTTACCTTCATTAGGATTAGCCTCTAATGTGCCAACAATCGTGAATTCATTAATCTGACCGTCAGACTCCTCTAAAGTTACTGTTGCACCTAAATGAACAATATTCCTTTTATCTTTGGCAGGCAGTTTGATTAATTCAATATTTTTTAAAATATGTTCTAATTCAATAAGTCTGCTTTCTAAAAAACTTAAATCTTCCCTGAAAACAATATATTCAGGATTTAAATCATCAGACTGTAAAAGCTGGGGAGATTCTCCCTTTGTTTTTGCCATCCTGATTCTTTTTAAATCTTCGTATTCTTTTTTTATCTTTTTTAATCCCTGTTTTGTAAGATAATATTTTTCAGCCATATAAACATAAAAGGGCCTCTTGCTTTAGAGGTCCAGTAGATTTTTAATATATCTTCTAAATTCAGGCCTTTGTCATTCTACTGAACCCGCCGTTGTTTTTGTTTTGTAAATTGCAGTCAAAAAACAAACAATAAAATCAACGGAAACAATTGTTTTAGAAAAAAAAAGATTCAGTTTTCTTTTAGTCATCATATTAACACCTTCATTATATCTAGACATAAAACTGTGTCAAGTTTTTATAACCGTAAACAATAAATACAAGCATCTGTCAGAAAAATAAATAATTAAACAGGGTCTTCTGCTCCTAAATTTGACCATTTACCGCACCTATCGCCCCAACGAGCAATTACTTTTCCGTCTATTCTTGCTTCAATTACCTCGCACTGATTTGGGCAACCTTTGCATTCAAATGAAGTGCATTTAATATCCTTGTTAGAAATTTCAAAACCTAAAAATTTTGTCTTGGAAGGAGGATTTTCTTTAATTAACAAAGCCACTCCAAATGCTCCCATTACAGTATTGTACTCTGGAACAATAATTTTCTGTTTTAATGCATCCTCAAAAGCTTTTCTCATGCCAATATTTTCAGAAACTCCTCCTAGAAAAACAATTGGCGGCTGAATATTTTTCCCTCTCGCTAAATTATTTAAAAAATTTCTAACTAATCCCTGACAAAGTCCAGCCACAATATCTTCAGTAGAATGTCCGATTTGTTGCTTATGAATCATATCTGATTCACAAAATACAGTGCAACGCGCTCCTAATTGGACAGGTTTGTTCGACCTTAAAGATAGCTGACCAAACTTCTCAATTGGTACACCTAAACGAAAAGCTTGAGCATCCAAAAAAGCTCCAGTACCAGCTGCACAAATAAGATTGAGTCCAAAGTCAACTGCTACTCCATTTTCTAAAATAATAATTTTTGAATCCTGGCCACCAATCTCTATTACTGTCCTAGTATCAGGAATAAAAAAAGATACACCCTTTGCATGGGCAGTAATTTCGTTTTTAACTAAGTCAGCCCCAGTAATTGTTCCTGTTAAATAACGAGCTGAACCTGTCGTTGCTACCCCAGCAATCTCAATATCTAGATTGTCTTTATTAATTTTGTCTTTTAATTTCTCAAGTCCTGTTTGAATAGCTTTAATTGGGTTTCCTCCGGTTCGAAAATAAAAATTAGTTAAAATCTGGGTCTTCTCATTAATCAAAACCAATTTAGTAGAAATAGAACCAATATCAATGCCTAAATATGTTTTCATATTTTTTTGTTTTTAAAATGATTTAATACTACGTCAACAAAAGCTTCAATCCTGGTATTAATTCCAGCTTCAGCCACTTGTTCGTCTAATGATAATGATAAAAATGGAATTCCTTTCTCCTGATGAATTTTTTCCAAAATTGGTCTAACAGTGATCTCTGGCATACAAAAGGCAGGGAGTAAATGAATTACTCCATTAAAACCTTTTTTTATATAATCCAACATTTCATAAATTGCATCTCTTCCATGACCGCCAACTGTTGATTTTAAATAAGGGTTTATTTTCCTTTGTATTACCCAGTCTTTCCAGGGAAAAATTCTTTTCTTTAAATGATAAGTTAAATCCATTTCACGATAAACTTCTATTCCTTCCTGTCCTAATTTTCTTTCAATTTCAAAATTGATTATTGAGTCAGAAACAGTAAAAATTTCTCCGATCAGTCCCACTTTTGGTATATTTTTATTCTTTTTAAGTTTAATTTCTGAAAATTTTCTTAAGATTTCTCTCTTAATTTTGGAGAAATCTTTCTCTTTCTCTGTTTTCTCAAGTGATGCAAGAGCTTCTATTAATAAATTATCAGTCATTCCTCGTTTAACTTCCCTTGGTCTGGAATAATGAGCTGTTTTTTCTAGTTTCTCAATAAGCCTTAATTTTTTGAAAAAAAATCTAGCTGCCTTTAAAATTTGCCAGAAAGAAGTTCCAGAAATTTCTTTTATTTTAGAAACAATATCTTTTGGGCTTTGGTCGAAAGTAACAAAATTAACTTTATAACCTGCTTCTTTTAAAACCTTATCTTGAACCGCACTATAATATCTCAAACGGCAAGAACCGCCAAGAGCAGTGGCCATAAAAATCGTATCAGCTCCTTTTCTTATTGTTTCTAAATAATTTCCAATATTCACTTTTAAGGGGAAGCAATACATTTCAGGAGCTAATTTTGCCCCTTCAGCAATTGTCTGGGAGGTTGTCTTCTCAGGAGAAATAACTTGCAAACCTAACTCTTCAAAAAGAGTTTTGAAGGCAATGGTATAGTTTCCCCATCTGGCAAATGTTATTTTTGGTTTCATAAAAATTTAATCAACTTAAAATTATATAAATTATTAAAGGGTATCAATAAAAGCCTCTAATCGTGTTTGAAAGCCTGCTTCACCTGTCTGTTCATCAATTATTAAGTATAAAAAAGGAATTTTCTTACTTTTAAATTCTTTTTCAACAAACTCTTTTAATACTGCATCGCAACCACAGGCAAAAGAAGAAATCTCAATCGCTCCTGTAATATCGTATTTTAATATTTCCTGAATCTTTTTAAATATTTCTTTTCCAAATTCCCAGTGGAACTTGGGGATAGAGGTAAATTCCTGTGAAGAGTCATTCAGAGTTGTACTAACTGGAACTGCATCAATAAAAACTACCTCCACTCCTAATTTCTCCAATTTCTCTTTTGTTTTTAAGTTAACATAATCATCAAAAAGATTATAGGGATGAGATATTAAGACAATCTTTTGCTTTTCCAAAGACATTTTGTTTAAAAAAATCTGTTTTTCTTTTTTCTTCAAATCATTTTCTTTTAAACAAGCTGCTTTAAATGCCTGTTCTATTTCCTGGCTATTTTTACCGAGCTTTTTACCAAGTTTTTCAAGACTTTTTTCAAATGATTCTTTTTTCTCATCAAAAGTTTCTGTTAAAATTGGAGTCTTAACCAAAATTTTTGCCAAATCAGGCAAAGCAAAAAACTTAGGGCAATACTCTAATTTTTCTTTATTTGTTTTAAGCCTTGGAACAAAAATTAAATCACACTTTTCATCAAGCCACACTAAATGACCCCAGTAAACCTTGTTTGAAAAACAGGTTTCAGGGTCAGCTACTTTCACTCCTTTAGCAACAATCTGTTTATTCGTTAAAGGAGAAAGCAGAACCTTAAAACCAAGATTTTTAAAAAAATCTTCCCAAAAATATGGTTTTTTAAAATAAATTAAAGATCGAGGAATGCCTATCTTCATAATTAAAAAAGTGTTGTCTGTTTTGATAATTTTCTTGGCTCTTGCTGGGAAAAAATCTTTACCGTGCCATAAACACCATCATAGCCTGGCTCAATAAAAACCTTTCCCTCTCTTACTCTTGATATTCCTTCAGCAATTTCAGGCCCAGCAACTTCTTCTATATCATTCCGGGAAATATCAAGTAAAATTTTAAGCTCACTGCCAAGTTTCTCCAGTAAATTATTATACTCTCCTTCAACTTTCTTTGAAGCAACAGTCATTCTTAGTGCTTCAGCAATAATCTCTTTCAAAGGAACAAGACTTTTAAAAGGAATGCTATTTTCTGGCTTAAACTTTTCTGGCTTTACTGCGATTTGTTCAATTCTGTTCAGAACTCCAACTGTTAACCCTTTGCCGCAATTAGGACAAATATTATTATACTTCTTTGTTTCGTTAGGTGAAAGCCTCATTTGACAAGCCCTGTGTCCATCAAAATGGTACTTTCCTTCTTGCGGAAAAAATTCAATTGTATAAAGAAATTTTTTAGAGTCTTTTGATTTTATAGCTTCAAAAATAGCAGGATAACTTATCTCTGTGTCAAAAACATTTGCTTCTCTACCAATTTTCTCAGGCGAATGGGCATCTGAATTTGAGATAAGGGTTAATCTCTGACCTTCAGGTATACGCCAGAGCATTGAAGGATCAGCAGAAAGTCCTGTTTCTAATGCATAAATATATTTTGTATATTCTTCAAAGCACTCTTCAATTGAATCAAATCCTGATTTTGAACCAAATAAAGAAAACCAAGGAGTCATCACATGAGCTGGGATAACTAAACAGTTTTCTGAAACAGCTAAAACAATTTTTGCCAGCTCCTTTACATCTAACCCTAAAATCGGTCTGCCATCAGCTTTCAGATTTCCAATAAAATCCAGACGGCTATTAATTTTTTCAACAATCTCAAAAGAAGGAGCAAGAATAACAGTATGGATTTTTCTAACCTTGCCTTTTTTTGAGTAAATAGAGCTGATTTCAGCGCTTAAAATAAACCTGGTTTCTTTATTATTGTTTTTAATCTTAAAAAGCCCGCTCTCAGCAGGTTCTAATTTTTCTTTTAATTCTTTGAGCCAAACAGGATGTGTAAAATCACCTGTTCCTAAAAGCTTAATCCCTTTAACTCGTCCCCATTTATCAAGATTCTCTAAATCCATTCGAGGAGAGGTGGCTCGTGAAAACTTAGAATGCAAGTGAAAATCAGCAATAAACTTCATTAATCTTCTTTAAAAAGTTTGACTTCTAACAAACCGAAACCGACAAAAACTATGAGTGCTAAAACTGTAGCAAAAATAGCCATTGAATAAAGACCGACTCCTATAGCTATTCCTACTGCAGAAGCAACCCATAAACCAGCAGCAGTAGTTAAACCTATCACACCTGATGACTGTTGGAAAATAACTCCTGCACCAATAAAACCAATTCCAATTGCAACAGCTTGAATTATTCTTAAAATATCAAAATCCCCTAGAAAGATATCATTCATTTCCAAAGCCACAATTGTAAAAAGACAAGTGCCCAAACATACCAGACTATAGGTTTGGAGCCCAGCTTCTTTCTTTTTACGTTTCCTTTCTATACCAAGCAGACCTCCTAAAAAAACAGATAAAAGTAATTGATAGATAATTTGAATATCCATGGTTTATAAAATAAATTATTAATATTTATAACGGGTTCTGCCCGCTATGTACTCTTTCAGAGCTTATAGACTTTATAACCGTCTCTTACTTTTTGTTCAACTTTCAATCCCACTGAGTCTCCTGACTTAGCTTGTTCTATTTTTTTTCCATCAACCTCCATTGAGCCAACTTTCTGGGTATAATCAACATCTCCTCCACTTATCCTTATTTCATCTCCAACTTTCAAAACGTCTGTTAATTTAATAACTGCGACTGAAATTTTGCCGAAATAATGAGTAACTTTTCCTATTAATTTTCCTTCTTCTGAAGGCATTTCATTTGGCATATGTTAATACCACGAATATTTATGAATATTAATTTTTTAAATTTTTTTATTCGTGATAATTAGTGAAAAATTAGCGCTTTATTGGTGGTTTCATTTTCCGACCTTTGGTTTTTGTTTCTTTAATACCTTTTATCAAGTTATCAACCAAAATTTTAGGTTCTCTTTCATAAAAAACTCTCCTGTATCCTCTGAAAGGACCTTTAGTGATTTGTTTTATTTTATCAGCTATTCCTCCTGTCCCTTCTAAAACACCGACAGATTTTTCAATTTCAAAAGCAGTAACAAATTCATGCAAAGTTCCCATTCTACCGCAAATAACAATTACTCCATCAGCAGCTTTTGTCATTATCATGTTTCTGCCAGTATAATCAGCCCCTGTATAAATCATTACGTCAAAAGGTTTTATAGGAAGCTTATAGGTTTTCACGTGAGCTGTTTCAGAAATAGCAGGAGAAAAACCAATTGAGATTCCTCCCACCTCCTTAAAACCTAAAGCAGTAAAATAAGGAACACCTGTTGTTCCTCCTGTTACTAAGACACATTTGCGACGGGCAATTTCCCTTCCAACTTCTTTGCAGATTTCTTCAATCTCCTCGCAACAATGATTGGTTTTAGCTGCGCCTGAAACTACTATTTTATAAGCCATGATAATTATATTTTATCTCTGTTTCAACTAAAAATCAAACTAAAAACAGCAACGCTTATACGTTGTTGTTTTAAGTGAAGAGGGAACAATCTTTTATGAAATTGGTTATTGCCTGACAGGGCTGGACACGCCCCGGAATTCCTTAAAACCTCCTCCGCAAAAAACTGTTTGTCCTACGCGAATTTATCACGTACCCCCCTCAACTTTTAATTCTAATTTAGAAAAAAGTGTTGTCAAGTAGCTAGACATTTCTGAAATCATTATTTGCTCCAGATCTAACAGGAATCGGAGGAGTTTCTTTTTGAAGCTCCATCTTCTTTGCCACTATGAAAATATTCTGACGATTCCTTTTTCTGTTTTTAACAATCCCTGATTTTTTAATTTCAAACCCGGCTTCTTTAATTAATTCTTCTAATTCTTTTTTTGAAAACCAGTGATAATATCTTTCAGACTTTTTTCCCCAAGGCTCAAAAAAATCTTTCCAGTCTAACTTTGATTTTCCAATTATCTTTAAAAGTGTATATTTAAGTAATAAAAGCCATTCTTTTATCTGATGAAATCTCCAGACAGTTAAAATTAGTAAACCGCCTGATTTTAAAACCCTTTTTGATTCATTTAAAAATTTAAGTCTTAATTCTTTGGAAGGAATATGGTGCAATACTGCAATGCTGTAAATATCATTGAAATAATTATCAGAAAAAGAAAGATTTAAAGCATCTTCAACTCTAAAATCTGCTTCAGGATACATGTCTTTTGAAATTTCAATTAAATCTTTAGAACTGTCAACGCCAATATATTCAACAGACTTTTCTTTAAAAAGAGGATAATATCTTGCGTTACCACAGCCCAAATCTAATACCTTGTCTCCTGGAATCAAATAATTGTCAAATAAAAACCTGGTTTCCTGCCAAATATTTTGTCTTGTTGTTGAAAAGTCATCAGCAATCAGGTTATAATCTTCTCTAGTTTTAACTAGTAAATAATTAGCGTATTCTGGTTTCATAATGAAATATAATAAACTAACAATGAAAAAATTAATAATTAAAGATTTAATTAAAAAGGGGATTAAAAATTCTTCTGATTTAGCTGCCTTTAAAAGACAGGTTTCAAAAAAATACAAAATTCCCTGCCCAAGCAATATCCAATTATTACAAGTTTATCATGAACTATTAAAGAAAAAAAGTATTAAAAAATCAGCCCAAATTGAATATTTTTTAAAAACCAGGCCAGTACGCTCTCTTTCAGGAATTGTAAATATTTCACTTTTAACAAAACCATATCCTTGTCCAGGAGAATGTGTTTATTGTCCTTTAGAGCAAGGTTTTCCAAAAAGTTATTTATCAGGAGAACCAGCAGCAGAAAGAGCTAAAAACTTAAATTATAATCCTTATACTCAAGTACAACAGCGTATAAAAATGCTTGAATCTGGAGGTCATCCAACTGATAAAATTGATTTAAGAATAATTGGTGGAACCTGGTCATATTATCAAACAAGTTATCAAACCAGATTTATAAAAAGGTGTTTTGATGCCTGCAATAATAAAACAAGTAAAAACCTGATTGAAGCTCAAAAAAGAAATGAAAAAGTAAAACACAGGATTATTGGAATATCAATCGAAACAAGGCCTGATTTTATAAATGAACTTGAGATAAAAAGACTGAGAAATCTAGGAGTTACAAAAGTAGAGCTTGGAGTCCAAAGCATTTATAATAATGTTTTAAAAATGAATTTAAGAGGGCATAAAGTTGAAACTACTATTAAAGCTACTAAACTTTTAAAAAACGCTGGTTTTAAAATATCTTATCAAATAATGCCTAACTTACTTGGTTCAACCCCTAAAAAAGACATTGAAATGATTAAAACTATTTTTTCTGATGAGAACTTCAAACCAGATTTAATTAAAATATATCCCTGTGCTTTAGTAAAAGAAGCTCCTTTGTATAAATTATATTTGAAAGGAAAATACAAGCCATATTCTTTAAAAGTTTTAATTAAAGTGCTCTCTGAATCTAAAAAGAAAATTCCATACTATGTTAGAGTTGAAAGAATCATTAGAGATATTCCCTCCCCAAGAATTATTAAAGGACCCGTTAAAATGTCTAATTTAAGGGAAATTGTTAAAAAAGAAATGAAAGAAAAAAAATGGAAGTGTAAATGCATTAGGTGCAGGGAAATTAAAGAAAAGTATGATTCTAAAGAAAAAATATATCTTTTTAGAGAAGATTATAATGCTTCAGGCGGGAAAGAAATATTTTTAAGTTTTGAGAATAAAAAAAGAAATAAGCTATACAGTTTATTGAGATTAAGAATTCCCTCAAAGGATAAGCCTGTTTTTAATATCTTAAAAAACTCTGCGATTATAAGAGAAATCCATACTTATGGACAGCTTGTTCCAATCTCAGAGAAAAAAACAGCGCCACAGCATAAAGGTTTAGGAAAAAAATTAATAAAAGAAGCTGAAAAAATAGCTGAAAAAGAATTTGGCATAAAAAAAATCGCTGTTATTTCAGGCGTGGGCGCAAGAAATTACTGGCGCAAGCTCAATTATAAATTAAAAGATAATTATATGGTTTTCCGGTAAGTAATTATAGCAAATAAGACAAACTTGCTATAACTATCTACTTATCATAATTTTACTCTTTACAGAATTTTTAATTTTGAGTATTCTGAATTATGTTTTTAATATTATTTATCAATAAAATACTTTCTTTTTTCAAATTTAAATTATCAAGAGTCAAAAATCCTATTCCAAAGGAATTTGTTGAAAAATTTCAAAAAGACTTTATTTATTTGAAAAAGAACAATTCTGATTTAATCATTTTAAAAAAGCTTCGATATGAAATAGGGGATCATCCAGAAAATATCCATAATTATGAATGCAGTTTTGCATCTTGTCTTATTAATCAATTAAAGCCCCAAAAAATTCTGGATATCGGCTCATATAGAAAATTTATTTTGGGAATGTTATCTCATTATCAGGTAACAACAATAGATATAAGAAAAAGGAAAATAACCTTGCCTAATGAGACTATAATTACTTGTGATGCTAAAAGTTTAAATCTTCCTGATGATGAATTTGATATTGTAATATCCTTATGTTCAATAGAACATTTTGGTCTTGGCAGGTATGGGGATGAAATTGATTTGAATGCTGATAAAAAGGCTTTTAAAGAATTGATTAGGGTTTTAAAACCAAATGGGCATATTATTTTCACTGTTCCAATAACGAATGATAAATCATTTCTTCTTTTTAATGCCTCAAGAGTTTATGATTATAAGACGATAAAGAATCTTTGCAATAATTTAACTTTAGTAGAAGAAAAGTTTTATAATTATCGTACTAAAAATTTCTGTTCCTTTAACGGTTTATCTGCTTCTTCAAAAGAATATCGCAATGTATATTTTGGTTGTTGGAAAAAAAAGAGGTAAGTATATGGTTCGAATCCCTTCACGCCCGAACTTACATTTTTTTGAATACTGCTTAACACAAGACCTTGTAGTGTTATAATGAAACTGTAGCTAACAGTTATAAGTTCATAAACCATTGAACTTGGAACTTTCCGTAGTAGTCTTCTTTGAGGTTCTTCGAAGGCCTCAAGGTTTCTCGACCTTTTCTTAAAGTCTGTTTCTTTATTCAGACAAGACTATTACAACTCGTCAAAATCCCCTTTGAAGGATTTTGTTTTACTTGGTTTGCTTATACAGTCGCAGGTTTTCCACTTTCCATTAAATCAAGCAAATATAATCTAGAAAAACTCTTAATAATAAAAACTTTCCACGTTGAAACAGGAAAGAAGTAGAGTCGGACAAGTTATTTTTCCTTGCTTAACTTCAATATCTCTTTGTCTGGATAATGAGGAGCTATTTTTTTAATTTTTTTAAAAATCTCTTCCTTATCTTGCTTGTTTTTTGCTTCAAGATATTTTGCTTTTAGATTTTTAATCTTTTGTTTTCTTTTTCTCTTAGCCATTATTCGAAATTGTCTTCTTTTACTAGAAACTTTACTCATATTTATTAATTCGTGAAATCCTTACTAAACCTGAACAAGGAACCACTTCAATCCCTTTTTCTTCTAATTTATCTAAAAACAAATTAATACCCAAAGAATCTGAACTCATATGACCAGCAATAACAACATTAACATTAGCTGCTTCAGCTTCTTTTTTATGTTCTTCTGAAATATGCATTCCAATTACTGTTCCAATTCCAACTATAGCCATTTTTTCGTAAAGTTTAGGCGAGCCTTCAGTGCCGCCAGTTATTTCAGTAAGAGCTATTTTCCCACAACGATTTTCCTTATTTCCAGCAAAAATTTTAGGTCCTGCTCCTATTTTAACTGCCTCTCTGTATTCTGGAATCATTTTTAGAAACTCAATCAAATCTTCTATTCTTGTTAAATCGCTTCTTGCTTCAATTTTATCTTTCAAAAATCTAGCTGCTAAATTATCGCAGGCTGTATGAAGACATATTAAATTAAAACCTAAAAGTTTAGCAGTATCAATTGTTCTTTGGTGATTTAGTTTATTAACGCCACGGGCAACTTCTGAAATTTTTTCTTTCATTAAACCTTCAGCAATATTAATCGGCACTCCATACATATTTAAAATATCGCACTGGAGACTCATTACATCGTGCAAATTAACCAAAGCTTTGCCTAAAGGATGATGAGAAATAATTAAATCAATATTGCCGAGCTCTTTAGCTAATAAAATCTCGGCTGGTTCAATATCAATACCAATTAAAATTCTTTTTATTTCTTTGTCCTGGCTGATATTTAAGATTCGGGAGTCAGAATAAGGATTTTTCAGAATTTCTTTGTCAAAAAACTCTTTTTCTTTTTCCGATAATTTTTCATATTTTCTTTTTTTTCTCTCTAAAAGATTTTCAACAGCTTTTCTGCCCCTAAAATCAGCATCTATACCCATATTAATTGCCAGATTATATATTTCTTGAATTTTCATAATTTATTATTTTTTGAATTTTCCTTTGAAATATTGTTTTTAAAAAATTGCTGGTATAACTTTTTAATCAATTCTTCCTGCTTTTTAATATCAAAAAACTGGCGCCGAATCCTGGCTTTTTCTCTCCGAATATATTTCTTTACTGACTTTGGCAACTTGCTTTTCATAAAACAAAAAACAATTTAACAATTCAAAAATATTAGAATTTAGTGTTTTTCCCATTTTTAGCTATTCACCTTTAATTACAGCTAAAGGCACTAATTTTGCTACTTTCTTTGACAAACCAGCATTGTGGACTACATCAACAACACTATGTATGTCTTTATAGGCCAAAGGAGCTTCTTCAGCAATTCCTCTTGAGCTCCAGCATTTAACAGTAATTCCTTTTTGTTTTAACTCTTTTACTACATTTTGTCCAGAAACAGTTCTTGTTGCCTGTTTTCTTGACATTATTCTGCCAGCGCCATGACAAACACTGTGCCAAGCTTCTCTAGAATCTCTGGTTCCGGCTAAAATATATGATGATGTTCCCATACTCCCTGGCACTAATACAGGCTGTCCGCTCTCTTGATATATCTTAGGAATTTCAGGATGATTCGGGGGGAAAGCTCTGGTTGCTCCTTTTCGATGCATAATTAATTTTGTTTTTTTACCATTAATTTTGTGCTCCTCAATCTTGGCAATATTATGAGCAACATCATAAAGAAGACGCAGATTTTGTTTTTCTCCCAATATCTTTTTCCATACCTCTCTTATATGAAAAGTTATCATCTGACGATTAGCCCAAGCATAATTTGCGCCAGCGCACATTGCTTTAAAAAATCTCTGTCCTTCTGGAGAATTGAAAGGAACGCATGATAACTCTTTATCTGGAACCTTAATGTTATACTTTGACATGGCTTGAGCTGTTACTCTTAAATAATCAGAACAATTTTGATGACCAAGTCCTCTTGAGCCAGTGTGAATCATTACTACTACTTGATTTTTAAACAATCCAAAGGTTTTAGCTATTTGTTTGTCAAAAATTTCTATTACTCTCTGCACTTCACAAAAATGATTGCCACTACCAAGAGTGCCAACCTGATTTCTTCCTCTGTTTTTAGCCCTGTCAGAAACAAAAGAAGAATCTGCTTGTTCTAATTTCCCTCTAGATTCGCAATTTTCAATATCTTGTTTATTACCATGTCCTTGTTCAACTAAATATTGAACCCCTCCTTCTAAAATTTTATTAATTTGAGCAATACTTAATTTAATTTTCCTCCCTTGTCCCAAACCTGACGGAATCTGCATTTGAATTTCTACAGCAATCTTTTCTAAATGATCTTTTACTTCTTCGTAAGTTAAATTAGATATCAATAATCTAACGCCGCAGTTCTGGTCGAAACCTATTCCAGAAGGTGAAATTACTCCGTCTGGAAACTTAGTTGCAGCCACACCACCAATAACAAACCCATAGCCAGTATGAATGTCAGGCATAGCTAAAGAATATTTAACGATTCCAGGTAAAGATGCGACGTTAATAACTTGTTCTAAAGCACCAGGCTCTACAGTTTTTAATATCTCTTTTGAGATATAAATTCTAGCTGGAACACGCATGTCAGATCTAAAATTTTTAGGTATCTCCCATATCCAGTCTGATATCTTTTTAAAATTATCTTTTAATACCATAATTTAATTTTTCAAACTCCTCTTTTACTATTTTTCTATCATCCCAAGGAATCTTCTTGCCTTTCTCTATACATATCCATGGTTCACAACCTTTGCCAGTAATTATAACTAAATCATTAGACTCTGCTTGTTTTAAGGCTTCACTAATGGCTTTTCTTCTATCTAATATTTTCTTCACTTTTTTATCTGCACCCTCTGCCACCTGGCTAATAATCTCTTCTGGGTTCTCATCATAAGGGTCTTCATTTGTAATGATAATATTATCACAATATTTTGCTGCAATTTCCCCTAAAATAGGTCTTTTCCACTTATCTCTTCCTCCGCCAGCTGCACCTAGAATACAAATCATTTTAAGAGGATTAAAATTGTTTTTAATTGAACTGTAAACCTTTTCAAGAGCATTAGGAGTAAAAGCATAATCAACAATAACCCTAAAAGGTGATGCAACAACTATTTCCATTCTGCCTGGTATATATTTTATCTTTTCTAAAGCTTTTTTACACACTTTTAAACTAATATCCTCTGACAAACCAACACAGATTGCTGCTAGGGCGTTATAGATATTGAACTTACCAATAAGATTAAGTTTAAAATCAATATTATTAACTTTAAAAATAGTGCTGTTTGAATTGGCTTCATAGTTTGTAGCAACCAACTGACGATCAATATCCTTATTAGCTGTCAGACCATAGCCGTATTTTTTATCAGATTTATACTTTAAAAAATAATTAATATTTTCATCATCAGTGTTCAGAATATGTACGCCTTTTGTAATCTTGAAAAGTTCTTCTTTTGCTTGACGATATTTTTCGAAAGAGCCGTGCGCTTCAATATGTTCTGGGCTAAGATTTGTAAAAACTGCTGAGCTGAAATCAATAAATCTGTGGCGGTGCTGTTTTATACCTTCTGAAGTAACCTCTATAACAGCATACTGACACTTTGAATCAACTGCTTGTTTTAAAAGTTTCTGCAAAGTAAAACGCCCTGGCATTGTCATTTTAAGCATGTTTGTTTCTTCTTTGCCAGCTATTCTGAATTTAATTGATGACAAAGCAGCTGTTTTGAAACCAGCTTCTTCTAAAATACTGGATGTCATCTCAACCACAGTTGACTTGCCGTTAGTCCCTGTAACTCCAACTATTTTTAGTTTCTTAGAAGGAAAACCATAAATCAAAGCTGCTAAAAAAGCAAGGGAAAAGTGATACCAATTTAATAGAAAGGAAGGAATGATTTTTTTAATAATTTGCTTCATTTTTCTCATTTTTACATAAATTTAAGAAATTACAACAAATATTGAAAGCCTTGATTTAATAATAAAAATAATTTAGAATACACATACTCTAATATTATGCCGATCAAAAAAGCTGCTAAAAAAGCTCTGAGACAGAGCGAAAAAAGAAGAGTGAGAAATAGGGCTCAAAAACAAAAAATGAGAAGTCTTTTAAAAAAGATTAAGCTTTTAATTTCTGAGAATAAGAATGATGAAGCTAAAAAAGCTCTGCCCAAAGTATATAAAGCTTTAGACAAAGCAGCTAAAGTTAATTTAATCAAAAAAAACACTGCCTCAAGAATTAAATCAAGAATTACAAAATCACTTGCCAAACCTAAATCTCAGTAATTAATAAATCTAAAGATGTTTCAGGGTCAGACTTTCCTGTTTTAATGCTAAAATCTATCTTGAATGTTTTCTGGTAGATTTTTTTTAGTTCTGAAAATTCAAATTTCCCCGCTAAAACACAGCTTTTTCTGACAACAAAAGGATGAAGCCCTGATAAATTACAAGGAAGGTTTTTAATCAACAAATCTTTAATAACCAGCAAATTCCTGAATTGGTAATTAATCATTGAGAATAAATAAAATGGATTATCTCCTTTTTCCAGATGTTCTCTTAAAAGCTTTAATGCTCTTTTTTTATCTTTTGAAGCTATAGCATCAATTGTTTTAAAGATATTTGGCTCAACTTTTGGCTTTATCAAAAGCTCAATATCAGCTGTTGTAATTATCCCGCCATTCTTGTAATGAACGAGTTTCTGAATCTCATTAACTATCTGCCAGGGATTATTATCAACAAAACTAATAAATTTATCTAAAGCTTGCCTTTCGATTTTAGCCCTGCGAGACTTAAACTCCTTTTCCATCCAATTTTTTAATTCCAATCCCTCTAAAAGATTGAATTCTTGAGATTTGGCATTTTTTATTAAAAATTTAAACAAAGCATCTTTTTTTAGAATTTTAGCTCTTTCATAAAAAACAAAAATACTGTCAAAATCAACAAAGTCTTTCCCTTTTTTAATAAAATCTTTCTTAAAATCAGTATTTAGAAAAGCATCCATTAAAACTAGTAATTTCTTTTCTTTAAAAATAGAGGTTTGTTTTGTTTCATCTTCAATGCTTTTAAGAGTTATTTTTTTTGCATCAATATATTTTAAACTCAATCCAGTTTTATGGATCTTTCTATACTCATTAATAATCTGCTTTAATTTCTTGGAAGACCTATAAGTATCTAAACCGTAAAGAAAAATAATCATAGTTTTTGACATTTTGGACAAAAATGAGCTGACCTGCCAGCTATTTTTTTTCTTTTGATTTTACTACCACACCTTGAACACTTTTCTCCTTGTCTTTGATAGGCTTTTCTTTCAAATTCGTAATATCCTTTACTGCCATCGAGTAATCTAAAATCAGAAATACTTGTCCCTTTAAGTTTAACTGCTTTTTTTAGAATTGCTTTCATTGACTGGTAAATTCTTTTAAGCTCTAGATTTGACAGGTTTGAAATATCTTTAAAAGGATGAATTTTCGAGTACCATAAAATCTCGTCAGAATAAATATTTCCAATTCCAACAATAATATTCTGGTCCATTAAAACCTGCTTGATTTTGCCTCTGGATTTCCTGGCAAGTGCTTGTTTGAATTTTTTAAAAGTAAAGCTTTTCTCTAACGGCTCAGGGCCTAATTTCTTAAAACCTTCAGAAACTTTTAATTCATCTTTATTCCAAAGTTCAATTTTAGCAAATTTCCTTAAATCTGATAGAGCTAATTGTTTACTGCTTTTAAAGGAAATAATTAAATGCAAATAATCATTTCTTGAATCATCCAACAATGGCCCTTTTATTTCAGAAACCCATTTTCCCTTTTTCCTTTGCCACTTGCCGAAAAGCAAATGTCCAGTCATTTTCTGATGAATAAGAAGGATTTTATCATTATATAAATCAATTAATATGTTTTTTCCTCTTCTTCTTACAGCTTTTATTCTTGCTCCTTTTAAGTTCTTTTTAAAAACATTGAAACTCTTTGGTCTTTTTATTGATTTTTTACTATCTGACCAAATATCAATGATTTTTTCATCAATAATTTTCCTCCTTAAATCCCTGACTATTGATTCTACTTCTGGCAGTTCAGGCATATTATCTTTCTAATATTAACAAATCCACCTGTTTAGACAAATATGGGTGGACTAAAAAAATATTTATTAAAACAAAAATTATTTTAAATTGTTTTTTATCTTTTCAGTAATCTCGCCAGGAGTAAAATGAGCCTTTATTAAATAATCAACTGCTCCCATTTTCAATCCTTTTTCAACCTCTTCTTTCTGGCCAAGATTAGATAAAATAATAACTGGAATGGATTTTAATTTTTCATCTTCTTTCATTTGTGACAAAACCTCAAAACCATCGATACTGGGAAGAATTAAATCAAGCAAAACCAAATCAGGCTTTATCTCTCTTACCATTTTTAAACCCTCTTCTCCATCCATTGCTTCAGTAACTACAAAACCTTCGTCTGAAAGCTTGCGGGCAATAAGTTCTCTTAAAAATCTATCATCTTCAATTATTAATATCTTCTTTCTTGAAGAAGAAGTTTGATTCTTTGAATTTAAGATTTTTTTTGCCATATTTTATCAATTAACGTAATTATTCGCCGATCTGTTTTCTTACTTTTTCAACCACTTCATCAGGGTTAAACTCTGTTTTAATTAACCAATCTCTTGCTCCTAGATCTTTAGCCTTGTCAAGTTCTACTGGTTGACCGGAATTTGAAATAATAATAATTGGAATTCTATTTAATTCCGGATCTTTGCTCATCTCCTCCATAACTTCATAACCGCTTTTCTTAGGCATTATAATATCCAATAAAATAATATCAGGCTTTATCTCTTTTACCATTTTTAAACCCTCTTCTCCATCATGAGCTGTTGAAACCTCATAACCTTCCTGGACTAGTTTTTTCTCTAAAAGGTCAATGATTATATCTTCATCTTCAACTATTAAAATCTTCTTCATAACAACTATTGTCATCCTCCTGCTAATAAGTATTATACTCTCAGCAAGCAGGATTATTTAATATTAGTTATTATAACAAATTAATAAAATCAAACCAACAGGAGTCATTTCTTTTTTATATTCTTTTTAGCTATTTTCTTAATGGGCACAGTAAAAGAAAAAGTGGTTCCTTTCCCTTGAATAGATTCAAACCAGATTCTCCCGCCATGGGATTCAATAATATTTTTAGTTATAAAAAGCCCAAGACCTGAACCATCAGTTTCCATTTTTATAACATTTGTTCCTCTGAAAAATTTTGTAAATATTCTCTTTTGCTGTTTGGCTGGAATACCCACACCACTGTCTTTTACTGAAACAACAACTTCTTTGTTATTTCTATTTAAAGAAACTAATATTTTGCCTTTAACAGAAGTATATTTTAGGGCATTATCTACAAGGTTTTGGAAAGCTAGTTTCATTTTTTCAACATCTAGTAAAACTTTTGGAATTTTTTTCTTAATTTGTTTAAATTCAATATTGATTTGTCTTTTTTTCGCCTCTTCCTTATAAGAATTAATCACAAACTGAAGAACCGGAACAATATCAATTAAAACAGGCCTGTGTAAATATCTTCCCTCTTCAATCCTTGTTACGTTTAAAAGATCATTAATCAAAACTATCATTCTTTCGTTTGAACGATAGGTTTTGTTTAAAAACTCACGTTGTTCTGTTGATATTTCTCCTAAATCTCCGTCCAACATCATTTTTAATGTCCACTTTATTGCAGAAAGAGGAGTTCTTAATTGATGAGCAGCAATAGAAACAAATTCAGTTTTCATACGCTCAATTACTTTCTCACGACTGACATCGTGGAGTATTACCAAAGAACCAATTCTTGTTTCGTTGGTTGTCAAAGGAACTGTAGAAACTTCCAGGATAAAATCCTTTGTTAATTTCAATTCTCTTCTAAATAAACCTTCTTTAATTTCTCCACTAATTAAATCTGCTAAATTCTTTAATGATTCAATCTCGAAAAAATCTACAGCTCTTTGTCCAATTAACTCTTCTTTTTTAACTGTCAGGAGTTTTTCAGCTCGTGGATTCATCAGAGCTAAATAATTTTTTTTGTCGAAAACCAGCAAACCATCAGTAAGACTGTTGATAATTTCCTGAGTTTTACCTCTTTCTTCCTCAGCTGTTTTTCTTGCAGCCTCGGTATCTTCTAAAATATTCATCAAAGCCAATTGAGCTTCTTTTAATTCGCTTTCACTTTCTTTGATCTTTGTTAAGTCAAAAAGGCCTAAAAAATAACCAACTATCTCTCCCTTCTCATCTTTTCTTACTCTTGTAAAGGCATGAACAAATATCTTTTCTTTTCCTCTAGGAGAAAAAGTCATTTCCTTTCCCTTAATTACCCCTTTCTCTAAAGTATCTTTTGTTAATTTTTCAGCTTCATTTTTCTTGAATACTTTTTCAATTGGTTCCCCAATAATTTCATAAGATTTAAATCCTGAAATACTTTCAAAAGCAGGATTAATTTCTAAAACCACGCTAATAGGACTAACAAAACATATTGGCAGAGGAGAAAAACTAAAAAGATCGTGAATATAATTTTCAAGTGACGATAAATCATCAGCTAAAAGAGATAGTTTTTTTCTTTCTGATGGTTCAGTTACTGCCATTTTATTATAAATTCATGATAGGACTCTCCTTTAAGAGCGCACTTTG
Organism: uncultured Candidatus Saccharibacteria bacterium; assembly: GCA_964450805.1. GTDB lineage: Bacteria > Patescibacteriota > Minisyncoccia > Minisyncoccales > JANBVM01 > JANBVL01. The sequence continues at coordinate 502,740 of CAYVDD010000001.1, forward strand.
TTTCTTTAGAAGTTACCCTGGGAGATTTAACCAGCATCTGAACAATCCCTGCAAAATATCCTTCTAAATAAGTACAGTACACAGGATGAAGGTCAAACCCCTCTACTCTTACAACAGCATATTTTTGCTTTTCATCAAGCTCTACTGGAACCAGTTTTCCAACTGTCCAGTGTTTGCTCCACATTTTTGGAGACTCTTTCATTACAACCCTTTTCATTGAAAGAAAATATTTAGTAAAAAGTTTGATAATTAAAGACATTTTTGTTGCAAAGATTCCTATTTTCCTAATATCTTCATCATCAAAATTAAAAACTTCTTTAATTGCTAAAAGAGAAAGGGCTCTTAATCCAACTGGATAAAATTCCATAGTTCTTATCTGGTCGTATTTAATTGGGTAACCAGTATCTTTTAGTTTCTTTTCCAGCTGTATTATTCCTTTTTTCCCTTTTTCTTTAAGAATATATTCCTCATCAGTTTTTAAAACAACCCCTCTTACTTCACCTTTAATTTTCATTAGATGGTCAATTGTTTCCTTATTAATTAGTTCGCTCATAATTAATGTTGTTAATGTTATTTATTATTTTTTTTAAGTTCTTTTAATTTTTTCTTTAATTCTACCATCTTTATTTCTCTTCCCACAGTAAATTTTTGGAATTTCTCCATTTCTTTCACTTTTCCTTCAAGTTCTTTTGTTCGCTTGGCAATTTTTTGTTCTAGACTTTGAGTAAACTCCTCTAATTCCTTTGTTCTTGCCTTTACTCTAATTTCTAAGGTTTCTTTTGCATCTTTTAGTTCTGTATAGGTTTTAACTAACTGTTCAGTTCTTTTCTTAAGTAAATCTGAAAACATGCTAACTGCATATGCAATGTAAGGAAAAACAAGCAATGATCCCACTGTTAAAGTAATTAATACATAAAAAGGGTCTTGATAAACCTCTGGACTAACATGAAAAAAACCCTGGTAAGGAATAATGCCAAAATATTCCAACAAACCAAAACCAGCATAACAAAAACTAGCATATATTGCTAAAAAGAATCCTTTTTTTTGAGAAAGCCAGATATTAGAATGCATTACAGGAAGCATTAAAACAGCAATGCCAATCCACCAGATATTTCCAAGGAAATAGACCGCTAAAGCAACAAGATTTATAGTAATCAACCAGTGAATAAAACAAACCAAGTCTACTCTCTCTATATCTTTTTGTTTTTTTACAAAATAATTACTGATAAAAGTCAATAAAAATAAAAGAGCTATCACAACAAAAACAACATTAGAAAGCGGGACATTAAATATCAATTTAAAGGCTAGACTAAAGATTAAAAATGCGCATTCAATCTTTCTTTCCGTTTTTAAAATCGTATCCAGCTTATTTATAAGTTCTTGTACTCCTAGCTTCATATTGTCTTTTATTTTACCACAATGTTAATTCTTTAACATTTTTTTTCTTTTCTGGCTCTTTAATCCTTTTAATCAAGCTATAAAATTCAAACCTCTCAAGCATTGAAATCGCTTTGTTCTTGTTATAATTCTCCCATTTATACTTTTTAAGAGTAACTTCAATTGGAACATTTTTATAAATTGTAGCCAGCTCCTGGCTAAAAAAAGATTGCTCCTTGTATTTAGTTAAAAGCTCTTTTATTTTTGGCTTTATTTTCTCTGATTCTTTTGTTTTGCCTTCCAGTTGTTTGTATAAATTTTCCAGTGTACCAAACTCTTTTAAGAGATTGATTGCAGTTTTTTCTCCTATTCCTGTTATTCCTGGAATATTATCTGAAGGATCACCCTTTAAAGCCCTTAAATCAATTAACTGGTCAAAACTTAAACCTTCATATCTCTCCTTAACTAATCTCTCGTCATATAGTACAGTATTTTTAACTCCTCTTTTTAGAAGATAAACTTTTGTATGTTTATCAACCAACTGAAGAATATCTAGGTCTCCAGTTAAAATAATTGTTTCAATTTCAGGAAAAACTTGTTTTTTAGAGAATTTTTTACTGATTGTCCCTATGATGTCATCAGCTTCAAATCCTTGCTTTTCTAAAATCAAAACATCAAAAGCTTTTAAAACCTGTTTTACTTTTGGAATTTGTTCATAAAGTTCATCCGGTGCTTTTACCCTTTTTGCTTTATATTCTTTGAATTTCTTATGGCGAAAAGTAGGAGCAGGAACATCAAAGCAAGCTGCAATATAGTTTGGCTCAAATTCTTTAATTGCTTTTAGAAATACAAGTAAAAAACCATAAATTGCATTAACTATTTCCCCTTTTTTAGTTGTTAAGGGAGGTAAAGCATGAAAAGCTCTATGAATTACTGAATTACTGTCAATAATAATTAAACGTTTTTTTTCTTTGGCCATTTAATTGTTATTTTTCTTTTATTTTTATTATAAAATTCAAAATCAATAAAAATTGTGTTTTGAGGCAGTATTTTTTTAATATGCTTAGCCCATTCAACAGCAACAATATTTCTAGGATCAGCAATAATTTCTTTAAACCCTAAATCTGAAACCTCTTTTGGTTTTTTGATACGGTAGCAATCAATATGAAAAAAAAATTTAAAGTTTGGGCGTTTAATCTTGAATTTTTTCAGAATAACAAAAGTTGGGCTTAAAACTTTTTCTCTTGTTCCTATGCCCCTGGCAAAACCCTGCAGAAATGTGGTTTTTCCTCCACCTAATTCACCCTCTAAAGCTAAAACATGTGCTTTTTTATTATTTTTTGCTTTTAGAATTTTTTCTGCCAGATCTTTGCCCAAATCTCTTGTTTCTTTGGCATTATTAGTAATGTATTGAGATTTCATTTTTGAATTAAAAGTCAGTGAAATTGACTTTTTAAAGAAGATGAGATAAATTCAATTAATACTGATTATTAATTGTTTCTCGCTTTATCTATTTTAGATTTTTATGCAAGAAATTTCAAAAAAAATAACTGGAGAGACGAAAATAACTGAAGCAATCTTTTCTGAAATTAAAAAAGAAGTAAATAATATTTCTGGTTTCAAGAAAAAAGTTGAAACATCATTAGAGGGAAAATTAACAGAAATCTTGGAAATTATTTTAGGAGGAGCAATATATCTAAACGTTTCTGATATCCACTTTGAACCAAAAGAAGAAAATACAAACCTTCGCGTCAGAATTGACGGACTCTTACAAGATGTTTTGTTATTTGATAAAAAAACTTATAAATCAATAATATCGCGAGTAAAACTTCTTTCAAAACTGCAATTAAACATTACAGATCGACCTCAGGATGGTCGTTTTTCTATTTTAATGCCGCCTAAAAAGCCAGAAGAAAAACCTTTGCTGATAGAAATTAGAACTTCAATCCTTCCATCTGAATACGGAGAAACAATAGTTTTAAGGATTCTAAATCCGAAAAGTTTAATTGATCTTGAGGCACTGGGATTGAGAAAAGATTTATTCGACTTGTTTCAGAAAGAAATTAAAAAACCAAATGGAATGATTGTTATTACTGGACCAACCGGTTCTGGTAAAACTACAACCCTGTATGCATTTTTAAAAAAAATTCAGAGTCCAGAGACAAAGATTATCACTATTGAGGATCCAATTGAATATCATCTGGCTGGTATCTCTCAAACCCAGGTTAATCCCAAAAAAGGGTATGATTTTGCCAATGGATTACGTTCCATTATGAGGCAAGACCCTGATGTGGTTTTAGTGGGAGAGATAAGAGATTTAAAAACTGCAAGTATTGCTCTTCAGGCTGCTTTAACAGGGCACTTAGTTTTTACAACGCTTCATACAAATGATGCTGCTGGAACAATAGTAAGGCTGCAGGCATTGGGAGAAAAAGCAATCAATATTGCTCCTGCTATTAATATGGCTGTAGCTCAGAGATTAATAAGAAGAGTTTGTAAAAAATGCTCTAAAACAAAAACAATTTCTTCACAAGAATTAGAGAAATTTAAAAAAGAACTTGAAAAACTGCCGAAAAACGTGGAAACACCAAAGTTTAATAAAAATTCAAAGATTCCAGTTATTGCTGGATGTAAAGACTGTAATAATACTGGATATAAAGGAAGAACAGGTATTTATGAGACCTTTTTGATTGATGATGATATAGAAAGGTTTGTCCTAACCTCACCATCTATTGCTGCTTTAAAAGAAAAAGCAATTGAAAAAGGAATGGTAACAATGTATCAGGATGGCCTAATAAAGGTTTTAAAGGGGATAACAACAATTGAAGAAGTAAAAAAAGCAACTGGGGAATAAAAAAAACCCAGAGCTGGGGGTTACTCAGGTTTACACATAAGCTCAGAATTTTTCCGAGGAACAGGTTCGCCGAAGCCAACCTGTCCAACTAAGAAAAACTCCTAACCCCCAACTCTGGGTTTTTTATCATATTTACTCTCTACTCTAATATATTTGATAGAATTTGTCAAGTTTTTAAAAACAAGACCTACTGATAGTCCTCTATTATTAAAAATAGATTCAATCGAAACTCGTTTCACAAAAATCTTGAGATTTGTTAGATTTAAAGAAGACTATGAAGTTAAAAATTCTATTGTTTATTATTTTGTTCTCTCTGGTCCTGCCTCAAAAATTTGTCCTATCTGCTGATCATTCAGATATAATTATTAATGAAATTGCATGGATGGGGACAAATACTTCTTATAACGACGAATGGATTGAATTATATAACAATACTAATTCTTCTATTAATCTTGATAATTGGGACATTAAAGCTGTTGACGGAACGCCAGAAATAAATCTTTCAGGAACCATTCAAGCGAATGGTTTTTATCTTTTAGAAAGAACTAATGATGATACTGTGCCAAATATTGCTGCAGACCAGATTTATACTGGAGCTTTAAGTAACAATGGAGAACATTTACAGCTTTTTGATGATCAAAATAATTTAATTGATGAAATAAATTGTACAGACAGCTGGTTGGCTGGAGACAATACAACCAAACAAACAATGGAAAGGATTGAACCAACTTCATCAAATTGGCAAACAAGTAAAAACCCAGAAGGAACTCCTAAATCAAAAAACAGTGTTTTTATTGAGGAGGAACCTGAGCCAACACCTGAACCAGCACCTGAGCCAACACCTGAACCAGCACCTGAGCCAGAACAAGAAATTGAAGAACAAGTTGAAGAAAAAACTTATGCTGCAGGAGTAATATTTAATGAAATCCTTCCTTCACCTGAAGGACGAGATTCAGAAAACGAATGGATTGAAATTTTTAATAAAAATAATTTTAACGTTGATTTGTCTGATTGGAAAATTAAAGACAGCATTGGCAGCATAACCACATATGTCTTACCAAAAAACTCAATCATAAAAAGCAAAGATTATTTAGTTGTCTTTAGACCTGAAACAAAAATCATACTTAATAATGATGCTGACAGCCTAAATCTAATTCAACCTGATAACGCTGTAATTGACGCTGTAAGCTATGAAAAAGCGAACAAAGGCCAATCATATAACTTAACAGGTTCTGGATGGGTCTGGAGCCTGGAACCAACGCCCGGCAAAGCCAACTTTATAAAGAGGGAAAATGATTTTGAGGACAAAAAAGTTATCATAAAAGAAAAAACCGATGAAATAAAACAAAATGAGAAAATACTGGCAAGTGCTTCAAGTCAAATTCCTAAAAACAATAATGGCCTTTCAGATCTTTTTTTAATGGCTTTAACTATATCAATATTTTCAGCTGTAATAATTTTGCTTCTTAAAAAAGCGATGAGAAAAATTGATTTTTGGAAAATAATAGGCTAACATTTAAACATACCAATCTTCAACAAGATAATAGGATAATATTATGTCAGGTCATTCGCACGCTAAAACCGTAAAAAGCAAAAAAGAAGCTGGCGCTAAACAAAGAAGTCAGATTTTTTCTAAAATGAACCGCTTAATTACTGTTGCTGTAAGAGCAGGCGGTCCTAATCCTGAAATTAATTCTAAATTAAGAATGGCAATTGAATCTGCCCGTTCTTTTAATATGCCCAATGACAATATTGAGAGAGCAATCAAAAGAGCTAGCGGAGAAGGCGGAGAAGGCAAATTAGAAGAGTTTATTTTTGAAGCTTATGGTCCAGGAAATATAGCCTTGTTGATTGAAGCAATTACTGACAATAAAAACAGGGCATTAGGAGAGGTTAAAAAAATCTTAAGCCAGTATAATGGCAAACTGGTTCAGGAGGGAGCAATAAAATGGATGTTTGAAAGAAAAGGATATGTGGGTGTTGAATTTGAAGCGCAGAGCCAAGAGCTAAAAGACAAGGAAAAATTAGAGCTTATAGCAATTGAAGCTGAGGCTGAAGATATTGTTTGGAACAATAATAATCTGGATATTTATACAAGAGTAGAAAATCTAGAAAAAGTTAAAAAGAACTTAGAAGGAAAAGGAATAAAAATTGCATCAGCTGGACTAGAATGGAAACCGAAAGAGGAAGTTGAATTAGATGAAAAACAAAAAGCAACCTGCCAAAAACTTTTTGAAGCTCTAGATGAAAATGATAACGTTCAAGATATTTACTCTAATTTAAAAATATGATTGTTCTAGGCATTGATCCGGGAACAGCAAGCACAGGATATGGAATTATTAAAAAATCAAAATCTTTAAGATGCCTGGATTATAACGTAATCCGAACTGCTCCTGGTGTAAAACCAGGAGAACGATTAAGATTTATAAACAACGAAATTTCAAAAGTAATCAAACAATTTCAGCCAGATATTTTAGCTATAGAAAAGATTTATTTCTTTAAAAACTTAAAAACCGCTATTCCAGTTTCCCAGGCTAAAGGCTCAATTCTTTTAACAGCAGCCAGAAAAAAAATTCCTGTCTGGGAATACACTCCTTTACAGGTTAAATTAACTGTTACTGGCAATGGCAAGGCAGACAAAAAACAAGTACAGGAAAGCCTAAAAAAGATGCTTAAGTTAGAAAAAATACCAAAACCAGACGATGCTGCTGATGCTTTAGCTATTGCTGCCACTTATCTTTTAAAAGAAATTTAATCCACACTTGACAAGACCTGTCCGCAACCTATAATATTCTTTAAGATTTCTAAAAAAGAAATTAAAGGTCGCGGACTATAACCTGATATTAAAAAAATATGGTCTACGAAGAGAAATTCTACACTATTTTTACTGATGAAGAAGAGATGGAAAACGAAGAAACAGAAGAAGAAGATGAAGATGATGAAGAAGAAGAAGAGAAATTCAACGACGAATTCGACGAAGAATAAATTATACTTTTTTTAAAAATACAAAAACCCTGAAAAGGGTTTTTGTATTTTAAATAAGTTTCTAAGCTATTTTTATAAATTTTCTCTTCCCGACCTTAACTACCATTCCTTTTTTAATCTTAACAATTTCTTTCCAATCCTGTTTAACAACTCCATTAATCCTGACCGCATTTTGTTCAATCAGTCTTTTTGCTTCTGACTTTGATAAAGCTAATCTTGTTTTAACCAATAATTCTAAAATATCAATTTCTTCTTCATTTATTTTAATTTCTTTAATTTTTGATGGAAGTTTTTTCTCTTTAAAAACTCTGTTAAATTCCTGTTCAGATTTTCGGGCTAATTGTTCGTTATAATAAATTGCAACAATTTCTTTTGCTAATCTGGCTTTCATATCTTTTGGATTAACTTTTTTTAATTTTAAATCACTTTCTATTTTTTTAATTTCATTTATTGGCTCGTCAGTACATAATTCAAAGTAATGAACAATTAAATCATCTTTTAAGGACATAATTTTACCAAACATATCATTAGGGTTGTCTGTTAGATTAACCATATTACCATAAGTCTTGCTCATCTCTCTTCCATCTAGACCAGTAAGCATTGGAATTGTTAAAACAAACTTTTCCTTATTATTGTAGATTTTTTGAAGTTTTCTGCCCACTAACATATTAAATACCTGGTCAGTGCCCCCTATCTCCAAATCAACATCCATAACAACTGAATCATAGCCCTGCATTAAAGGATAAAGCAGTTCATTCAACCACACTTCTCCTCCTTTTTTTAGCCTGTTCTGAAACATATTTCTTTCCAGCAATTGTGAACTGGTAAAATTAGAGCTTATTTTTACCAAATCATTAAAGTTAAGTTTTTCTAACCAGTGATGATTTTGTTTAATTTTTATTTTAGACATGTCTAAAATCTTTGAAGCTTGTTTTTTATAGGTAGATATATTTTTTTTCACCTGCTTTAAAGTTAAAGGTTTTCTTTTTTTATCTCTTTCTGAAGGGTCGCCGATCTGGGCAGTAAAAGTGCCGAAAAGCAAAATAACCTCATGACCTAAATCTTGAAAATCTTTTAATTTTCTTAAAGGGACTGCGTGTCCAATATGAATATTGGGACTTGTTGGGTCAATGCCAAAATAAAGCCTTATTTTCCGTTTTTTCATCAACTCTGCCAAATCTTTTTTAGTTGGCAAAACCTGTTCTGTTCCTTTAGTTAGTACTTTTTCAATTTTTTTAGAATCAGCAATCATATTTTCATCATAAATTGAAAATCTTAAAATTTCAAACTGCATTGTTTGAAAAAATGTATTATTATGATATATAACAAAGATTATGGCAAAAAGAAAATACTATAGAAAGAAATATAGAAAAAGGAAGAAAGACAAAAAAAAAGACAGCTTTTTTTTAAAGCCTTTTGTAATTTGTTTATTTTTCATTTTCTGTTCTCTATTTTTATTTTTCTACTATGTTAAAGAATTTCCAAGACCGGAAATATTCAACGAAAGGCAACTTGCCCAGTCAACTAAAATTTATGACAGGACAGGACAGGTTCTTTTATATGAAATTTATGGAGAGGAAAAAAGAACCTGGGTTCCTTTGGACTTTATTCCTGAACAATTAAAAAAGGCTGTAATTGCAGCTGAAGATGCAAACTTCTATAATCATTTTGGCATTGATATTAAAGGAATTGTAAGAGCAATTCTGTCTGATTTAAAAATGGGACAGTTTATTTACGGCGGCTCCACTATCCCTCAACAATTAATAAGGTCAACTTTTTTGTCTCCCGAAAAAACAGCTGAAAGGAAAATCAGAGAAATTGTTTTAGCTCTGGAACTAGATAGACGATATTCAAAAGACCAAATTCTTGAATGGTATTTAAATCAAGTTCCTTTTGGCCAAAACGCTTATGGGGTTGAGGCTGCCAGCCAGACTTATTTTGACAAGTCTGTGTCTGAAATATCTTTAGCTGAATCAACTATTTTAGCTGCTTTGGTCCAGGCTCCATCCCGATTATCGCCTTATGGAGAGAATAAAGACCAGCTTTTAGAGAGAAAAGACTATATTTTAGATAGAATGGCGAATGAAAATTTCATAGATAAAGAAACAGCTCAGAGAACCAAAAAAGAAGAAATAGTTTTTGTTGAAAAACCAATCCGTATTAAAGCTCCTTATTTTGTTTTATGGGTTAAACAACAACTAGAAGAAAACTACGGAGAAGATTATTTAAGAAGAATGGGACTGAAAGTTTATACATCTTTAAATTGGGAAATTCAAGAAAGCACTGAAAATATTGTTAGACAAGGAATTGAAATAAATAAAGCATATAACGCTCATAATGCAGGAGCAGTAGTTATTAACACCAAGAGCGGTGAAGTTCTGGCTATGGCAGTAGGAACAGGTGATTATAATGACTCTCCTTTCCCTGAAGGATGTATACCAGGTAAAGATTGTTTATTTGACCCGAAATTTAATGTTGTAATTGGAACAAAAAACAATCCTGGCCGTCAACCTGGGTCAGCATTTAAACCATTCATCTATGCTACTGCTTTTAAACAAGGCTATGATGATAAAAGTATTGTTATTGATGAACCAACTAATTTTGGTGTCTGGGGAGAAGAAGAATACGAACCTCAAAACTATGATGAAATTTTCAGGGGAGAAGTAACTCTAAGACAGGCCTTATCGCAGTCTTTAAATGTGCCTTCAGTTAAAGTTCTTCTTGATTTAGCAGGATTGGAAAACAGTATTAAAACTGCTCAAAGTTTGGGAATTAAAACTTTAAATCCACCTTATGGTCCTTCAATTGTATTAGGAGGATGGGAAGTAAAATTAATAGAAATGGCTTCTGCTTATGGAGTTTTTGCAAATGACGGTTTAAAAGTTCCACCAGTTTCTATTTTAAGAATAGAAGATTTAAAGGGAAATATTATTGAAGAAAATAAAAAAACCCCTATGAGGGTTTTAGAAAGCGAAATTACTAGACTAATAAATAATATTTTATCAGACAATAATGCAAGAGCTCCAATGTTCGGCTCATCATCTTTATTATATTTTAAAAACTTTGATGTAGCTGCTAAAACAGGAACAACTCAAGATTATCGTGATGCATGGACAATAGGCTACTCTCCTTCTGTAGTGATTGGAGTTTGGGCAGGAAATAATAACAACGAATCAATGAGAGAAGAACCAGGAGTTGTTATTGCTGGTCCAATTTTCTACAGGATCATGAATAAAGTTTTATTAATTTTCCCTAAAGAAGAATTTATAGATCCAGAGATATAAGAAGACGAATTTTAAGTAGCCTTGATCGGCATTATTATATAAAGATAATCTTCGTCCCCTAACGGCTTTAAAGCTGCTGGGCCATCCTTGTCTGTTAACTCAAAACTTATTTTATCTTTTTTAATTTCAGAAATTCCCTCAATTAAAAATCTGTGATTAAAAGAAACAGAAAGTTCGTCTCCTTTAATGTTTCCAGTGAAAAAACTTTCATATTCTCCAAGATCAGGACTTTGACTAAATACCTCAATTTTATTATTTTTAGGGCTAATTTTTAATTTAACCTCGTTTATTTTACCACTAAAAAGGCTGGCACTCTTAATTTGATTAAGAAACTCTTTTTTTTGTACCTGAACCTGCGTCTTATATTTTTTAGGAATAATTTCTTTATAATTAGGATATTCTCCGCTAATTAATCTTGAAATAAACTGAATTTGAGGGTGGTCTGTTTCACTCATCATACATTCAAATAAAATCTGATTTGGGGAAAAACAAATTTTTAAATCTCCTTGTTTCTCCCCAAAAACACTGATGATTTCTTTAGCAGCAGACTGGGGTAAAATTAAAGAATGTTTTTTAGAAATTTTAGTATTAATAAATATTTTTTTCTCAGCCAATCTAAAGCTATCAGTGGCAACCATTTTAATTAAATTACTTTCAAAAACAAAATATATACCAGAAATCTCGGGTCTGACAGTAGAAGATGAAGGAATATTTAATATTTGAGATAAAGCCTGACAGAAACTAAAATTATCAATTTTAATAATTTGTCCTTCTTTTAATTGAGGAATAATAGGGAATTCTTCCGAATTAATTCCTTTGATTTTTGTCTTATAATTATCACAAACTAAATCCATAATAAAATTCTGTACTTTTAAATCAATAGTTTTATTAGGTAAGAAAGTTAAAAGATTGGAAAGAAATTTTGTTGGAATACAAATTTCACCCTGTTTTCCAACCTTAACTAAACCCCACCAATTAATAGCTGATTCTAAGTTAGTAGTTGATAATTTTAAAAAGTTTTTTTCAGTTTTAAAAAGAATATTTTGTAAAATTGGCAAAGTTAATGATTTGTGGGAAATTTTTTCAACAATGTCAATTCCTTCTTTTAATTTTTCTTTTAATATAATTATTTTCATTGTTATTGTTGTATTTATTTTTTTTAATTATTTTTAAAGTTAATTGATTTGGGGAAAACTAAGGTATTTTTTGTGGAATTTATTAAAGAAAATTTTGGAATTCTAATATTATTTTTTTTATAGTTATTTTTTACAGACTTTTTCCACTGTTTAAGTATATAAAAGACGTTGTTTTATTAACTCAATTTCCTCTCCTAAACTCTCATTTTTATCAACTTCTTTTGTAATTTTCTCGTAAGCGTAAATAGCTGTTGTATGATCTTTACCTCCAAATCTTCTACCAATAAATGGGAAAGATGCTTTTAATTCACGTCTTAATAAAAACATAGCAATTTGTCTGGGCCTAACAATTTCTTTTTTTCTTGAAACTGATAATAAATCTTTTTCTTTCAAATCATAAAAATCAGCAACAATCTGAATTATTTTTTTAGCATTAACAGTGCGCGAAGGCGATAAGGTTAAATTTTTAAGAAGTGTTTTAGTTATTTTTAAATCAGGGATATTATTATTTAGTTTTTGGTAGGCAATTAAAATATTTAGAGCTCCTTCTAATTCTCTGATATTTCTCTGAACCACTGAACCAATGTAATTTAGAACCTCATCTGAAAATTCAATTTTTCTTTCCTGACATTTTGATTTTAATATAGCAATTCTTGTTTCTAGATCTGGAAAGGATATATCAGTTATCATTCCTCCTTCAAAGCGTGATCTTAGTCTCTCAGCTAAGGCTGGAATTGATTTTGGTGTTCTGTCAGATGAAATGATTATTTGTTTATTTTTTTCATATAAACTATTAAAAACATAGAAAAATTCTTCTTGGGTTTTTTCTTTTCCTGTTAAAAACTGGACATCATCTATTATTAAAACATCAATTTTTTGATATTTAGCTTTTAATTTTTCAGTTTCTCTATTCCTTATTGACGATATTACTTCAGCAACAAACTTTTCTGTTGGTATATATTTTACTTTTTTATCTTCAAAATTTTTAATAACCTCATTACCAATAGCCTGTAATAAATGAGTTTTTCCAAGGCCTACTCCTCCATAAACAAAAAACGGATTATATACCTGGCCTGGTTTTTTTGTTACTGCCCATCCAGCTGCTTGGGCTAATTCATTAAATGGGCCCACAATAAAGCTGTCAAAAGTATATCTAGGATTAAGGTTTGTATCTTTATCAACTTTGAATTCTTGAAATTCTAATTGTCTGTTTTCAATAGAAAAAGGAACGGCTTTTTTAAGAATCTCTGTTTTTGGCTTTCCAACTTCATATTTTATTTCTTTAGTTGTGCCGTCTAGTTCGCGTAATACTTTAAAAATAGTCTTATTGTATTTTTGTTCCAGCCACTCTTTAGCAAAGGAATTAGGCACAGATACAAAAATACAGCCTTCTTTCTGGGAAGCAATGCGCGTATTTTTAAACCAGGTAGCAAAGCTGGCTGGAGAGATTTGAATCTGGATTTGGGCTAGCACTGCTTGCCAGAGTTCTTCATTATTCATAAATGTTAAGTGTAAGTCTTTAATAAGTTATTATAACTATAAGTCAATGGAATGTAAAATAAATATAAAATTTCCATTTTTTCAAAAATATGGGTAAAAGCTGGGTAAAAACTGTGGATTCTTCCTTGACATACAGCTTTTTTTGGGGTTTAATTAATGATTAAGTTTCTACTAAAATATTGACTTAAATCACTTTAAAATATAAAATAAATGAAAATATGTCAGTTACCTATAAACCTAAAAAAAGAAGAAGAAAAAAAAGACATGGATTCATGAAAAGAAACAAGACTAAAGCAGGTAAGAGGGTTTTAAAGAGAAGGATGAAAAAAGGTCGTAAAAAACTCACTGTTTAACTTGATGTTGCCTAAACTAAACCGTTTGAAAAAGAAAAAGGACTTTGAAAAGGTTTTTAAATTAGGAAAAGGCGCTAAGTTAAGCTTTATAGCATTGAAGTTTAATAAGAATGGATTGAAAAACTCACGTTTTGGTTTCATTGTTTCTTTAAAAGTTTCCAAAAAAGCTGTTGTGCGTAATAGAATTAAAAGAAGATTAAGAGAATCAGTCAAGAAAAAAATTAATAACGTAAAAAAAGGACTTGATATTGTGTTGATTAGTTTTCCTAGTTTAAAGAATAAGGACTTTCAAGAGACAGATAAAATAGTAGAAAAATTATTTAAAAAATCAGGAATTTTAATTTAAATATGAATTTACTTGTTGAAGTATTTAATAAAGTGCTTTACCAGCCGTTATTCAACGCGCTAGTTTTGTTGTATAATTTTCTTCCTGGTAATGATTTTGGAATAGCAGTAATTGTTTTAACTATTTTAATCAGACTAGCGCTTCATCCTTTGATGTCTCAATCTTTGAAATCACAAAAAGTTTTTTCTGAACTTCAACCCAGAATAAAAGAAATTCAAAATAGATTTAAAAATGACCAGCAAAAACAAGCTGAAGAAATGTTAAAACTTTATCAGACAGAAAAAATAAATCCGATTAGTGGTTTTTTGCCTTTATTAATCCAGCTGCCTCTTTTAATCGCTCTTTATCAGGTTTTTTGGAGGGGGCTTCAACCAGGAGCAATGAGCAGTCTTTATAGTTTCATTCCTAATCTTGGAGATATAAATCCTAGTTTCCTGGGATTTGTAAATCTTTCGCAAAGCAGTATGTTTTTAGCACTCTTAGCAGGCAGTGTTCAGTTTATTCAGGCAAAAACAATGAACCCAAAATCAAAAAAAGACCAGACAAATAAGGTTGCAGAAATAATGCAGAAACAAATGCTTTATTTTCTTCCATTTTTCACTGTTGTTATTCTTTTGCGTTTACCAGCAGCTATTGCTTTATACTGGATAGTTACTTCTTTGTTTTCAATAGGACAGCAATATAATATTAATAAAAATCATGTTAAAGCCAGCTGATTTAGAAACAATAAAGAGAATCACTAAAGAATTTTTTTTAAAAACTACATTTGATGTAGATATTGATTTTTTGTCTCAAAAAGAGTCAATTATTCAGATTAATCTGAAAACAGAAGAGCCTAAAATTTTAATTGGTGAAAAAGGCCAAACTTTAGGTGAAATTCAAAGGCTTTTAAAAGTAATTTTAAGAAGGAAGATCAACCAGGATTTTTATATTGATTTAGATATTAATGGTTATAAAAAGAAAAAAATAGAATATTTAAAAGAAGTGGCAAAATTAGTCGCTGATGAAGTTGCCTTGATGAAGGAAGAAAAAATACTTCCTTCAATGCCAGCTCATGAGAGAAGGATAATTCATATGGAATTATCAGGAAGAGAAGATATAGTAACTGATAGCACAGGCAAAGAGCCGGAAAGAAAAATAATAATCAAACCTTGTCTTTAAATATTGACATATATATAAGAGAAAGAGGTTAGTTTTTTAACCTCTTTTTCGATTCTTGAAATATTAATTGTCAACTACAGCCCTTTTTCTTTTCTTATTTTCAATATTTCTTCTGGAGAAGTGGTAATTATTTGGTCTTCAGTATAAGAAGCAACTGATTTAATGGCAACGTGTTTCTGACCAGCAAAGAATATTCCTTCGCCAACCTCTGCTTCTAAAAGCAGATATTTTTCTCCTTCTGTTAAATTAAATATTTTCTGTACTACATCAATTGTTGCTGAGGATTGTTTCATTATAACCTGCAAGGATGAGTTTGTAATAATTGGTTGTCCATAGGAAGATTTCATAAAGTCATTAACATCCTGTGTCACTGTAGTTACTCCAAGCCAGTATTTTCTGCCTCTTTTGCAGATTCCATAAAGAAATGAGGCGCCATCTTCGTTTTGCATTATCCACCAGGCTTCATCAACCAATAAAATCCTTTTTTTCATTTCAGTTCTTACTTTGTTCCAGATATACCTCATAATAATAAACATTGCCATTGGTCTTAATTCATCCTCCATATCTCTTATCCCAAAAGCCACAAGGGGTTTATCCATTGAAATATTTGTTGGCTGGTTGAAGAATTGGGCAAATGTTCCTTTTGTAAATTTTCTAACTCTTCTGACTAATGATTCTGCTCCCTCCATTCGTTGTAAAACCTGCTCAAAATCCTGCATTAGAGGGATTCTTCCCCGCCAGGTAGATGGGTCACTTTCAGGTGTGATATCTTTTGCAGCATAAGTTTCAGTTAAAGCCTGGTCAATTATTGCATCCTCTTCAGAAGTTAATCCTCCCAGCATAATCCTTAAAAGCCCGACTAAATTGATAACGTTTGAACGTAGAACATCTTCTGGTTTTTCTCCCTCTCTTGGAGTGGGCAAGTCAAAAGGATTAATATGGTTTGGCGAAGCTAAAGAGATATTAAAAAAAGAACCATCTACTGACTCAGCTAAATATTTATACTCATTCTCAGGGTCTAAAATCATAACCTCAATTCCTGTCATTAAAGACCTTAATATCTCCAATTTCACGAAATAACTCTTACCGCTTCCTGATTTTCCAAACAAAATCTCATTTGCATTCTCTAAGCTAAACCTGTCGAATAAAATCAAGGAATTATTATGTCTGTTGATTCCATAAAGTATTCCATCGTTTGAACTTAAATCAAAAGAAACAAAAGGAAAGATTGAAGACAAAGGACCAGTATTCATAGTTGTATGAACCTGGAGCTGGTCTAATCCATAAGGAGCTGAAGTGTTGAATCCTTCACGTTGCTGGTAAAGAGAAGGTTTAATATATATCAATCGTGATTCTAAAATTGACCTTAGATTGGTTTCAATTTCTCTTAACTGCTGAACAGTGTCTCCATAAACTGTTAAATAAATGCCGAATCTAAACATTCTTTCCTGAGCAGTTTGTAGACTATCTCTTAATGTTTCTAGGTCCTGATAAGCAACCTCTAGTGTTGGGTCTCTAATTAAGCCTTTTTCTTGTCTTTCAGAAAGTTCAGCTGCTACCTCTGTAACCTTTTTCCTTAATTGTTTTAAAACCATTCCAGTATCAATAGGATGGACGTGAATAGAAACACTCATAGGAGTGTCCATATTAATAATTGGAGAAAACCAGCCTGTACTTAAATATCTTGGATAGGAAAAAATAAAGAAAGATTTGGCTAATTTTTTGCCCAGCTTCATATAATCTGGGGTTGTGGCAAGTGAAGAAGGCGCAATTATATCCTTAATGCTTATTGTTGGAGCTTCAAAAATTTGCGCTGGCAAATCTTCTTTTTTCTTTTTAAAAAATGGCAATTTCATATAAACAAAGTATAAGGTTTAGTTCATTAAGTGGTTAGTTCTGGTGGTATTTCCGGATAATAACCAACTTCAGATTCTTCTGGATGGTATAAACTCCAGAAAAGCTCAATTAATTCAGTGGTATTTAAAGGAATAGATTGAAGCCCGCATCTTCTTAATCCTAAGGCAGCGAATTCCATTCTTTGCCAGAGCTGGGTTTTTGCTCTTTGAAATTTTTCCTCTGTTAAAGACGCAGCCTTTTTTCTCCTTGTTTCTTCAGCAGTTAATTTATGAAGCTCAAAAAGACTGAAAGGAATTATTACAAAAAATTGTTTTGACATAATTCCTCCGCCTTTAATTATTTCTTTTATGAACTTCTGATATTCAGCAATTTGAATTTTTAAAAGCTCGGTTTTTTCTTTTCTTTCCAATTCCTTTAACTTATCCAAGTATCCTGTAATGTTTAGTTTTTTTGACTGGACAACTATTTCAATAGAAAAATCCAAAGAATTTAAAAAATTCTGAAACTGGAAGATAGTGGCATTTTGTTCTTCTTCTGATTTCAAGGCAAAATTAATAGATGAAACCATTAATACTCCTCTTAAGGTTTTGTTTTTTAAAATAATAACTCCTTCCTTAATTTGATCTATTTCTATGATTTGCTGTGTTGTTCCTTGAGCCATATTACTTTGTTTTTGTTTCTATTTCGGTTTGAATATTTTTTAATTGGCTTTTTTTAGCGATTTTTAAAGGAGTTTCTTCTTTTTTTTCTATTTTTACTTTTTTTTCCTCTAACATTGAAATTTTCCCTTGTTTTTTTTTCCAGAGATACATTTTTGGCGCAAGATTAAATTTTAAAAAACTTCCAATAACACTGGGAAGATCTCTTCCTCCTATTTTTAAAAAAGCTAAAGACATAGCTCCTGAGCCTATAATAATACAGGCTATTATGAATATTGAAAAAGGAACGCTGAAATAAAGTATAAAACAGATTGCTCCTGCAATACCAATATATACAAACTGTTTAAAAGTAAAAGGCCCTACTATTTTTGCCTCATGTTCAATAAATTGGGGGACAGTAAATCGCATACTTTATTCAATGACCTCTCTATAAGTGTCTTTCCTTTTAGGCGTGGTTGGTTTTTTATCTATCGCTGGTCCTGGTACTTTCATCTGCGCTGGAGGAGTAATTTCCATACTATGAAGTTCTTCCAAACTGCTTTTAACAGGATAAAAAATAAATCGGTTGATTTCTTGAACTACTTTTTTCGCCACTTCTTTCTCCAATCCTAATTCTTGTTCTATGGTTTTTTCAAACTCATCTGGTTTTAATATGCCCAACAAAACATCGCCAGTTATGCTGGCAAGTTGTGAAACTTGTTCTATTTCATATCTATCACAAATACTGATGATATTATTTGCTGTTTCTTCAGATAAAATCTGGCTTTTTAACTCATCAGAGACTTTTTGAAAAAGATTCCAATATTGTTTTTTCGTTAATTTTTTAGCCATATTAATTTATTTTAACAAGATAATAATTTTAATGCAAAAACTATTTAAATAAGAAGCAAAGAATAAGTATTGACAAGCATTGCAGGGGAGCTTATAAAGAAAGTAGTATATAATATATATAAATAATTAATATTGGAGGTTGATAAGTTTGACCATATCTGAGACCGAAGAAGACGAAATTAGACGTCATATCCAAGAAATAAAAGAAAAGAGAAAAAAATTAGAATCAACGCAACCCAGAGGGGCGCCATCTATAAAAGAATTAACAGAACAACTTAGATTGGCGCGGTTTCGTTCCGAACTTAAAGAAGAAGAGGATAAACTTCAAAAGACAAAAGAAATCCTCAAATGGGAAAAACGTTTAAGACAAGCGTCCGATGTTTACGAAATTTTCTTAGTGATAGAAAAGGCCCCAGAAGAGGTCAAAGAAGAAGCTTGGGAAGATTTTTTAAAACAAGGCCCTGACAAGAATGATTTAAACCTGATAATTTCTTTTTGTTCGGAAAAGTACAGAAAAAAAGCTCAAGCTTTTTTGAATGAACTTTTAGAAGAAAAAAACAATATATAACATTTAATGGATACTCTATAGATATCCAATTTTTTATTTTTAATTGAATTGTAATAATTCTTTTTGAAATTAAGAGTTGTAATACGTCTAATATAATATATGGCTCTTGACAAAATTTCCAAAAAGTGTATAGTATGGATAGTAAATTGATAATTTAAAAAATTAAAAGGAGAAAAAAAATGGTAACCGAAAAAGAGATTAAAGAGGTTAAAAAATCAATTGAAGATGTAGATAACAAAATACGAGAAATTGAAAGATCTCTGCAAGAAGAAGAAGAAGGAGATAACATTGAATCAATGATAAAGCGCTTAGCTTTCGCCAGATTGAACGTGAAACACGAAGAAGCCTTATTAAAACTTAATAGGGTGAAAGCCAAAATTAAGGAGGAGCTCGAAACAGAAGCGCTGAAGGCAGAAATACTGAAGTATCATAGAGCAGGCAATGAAGCGGAAAGGGACGCTAAACTAGCGGAATTGGAAGGGATAAATCAGGGATTGGCTACATCTTTAAGGGATAGACTGGGAATTGCAATTATTCCTTAAAAAATTTTAATTTTTTTTATTTTTATGGGTTATAGCACAGATACAAGATTGTCTGTGCTCGATTTGTTTTTAGGGAAGGATTTTTATGATTTTTTGCCATCTTTTTTAATGTTTTTTTTCCTTTTGCTCCTTGGGTATAGTTTTCCTTAACTTAGCTCCTATATCTTCATTTTTTTAATTTTAAATATCCCTAAGACATTATTTTCTCTTTAATCTTTGTAATTCTCGCCAAGCGGTTTTTAGTTTTGGTGGGAAAGCCTTCCACACTCTATTAGTTTCTTCCGCCAGAGATACGCTTTTTTTACCTTCTTCCATCATTTTTAATAACATTTCTTTGTTTTTGCTATATTCTAATATAAGCCTTCTTTCCTTTTCTGGTAATTTTTGCAGAATATTTATTCCTTTCCGCGCATTGCTAACTATTTTCTTTATTTCTTTTCGCTTTAAATCTTCTTCTCCAGGAAGGCTAAGTCCTAGATTCTGCGCGGCATTTCCATGAAGCCAAAGAACGAGGTCAGGATTTTTCTCAGCAATTTTTTTAGCCGTCCCTCTGCTTGTAATTTCTCCTTGAATACCATCTATAATATCTCTTCCGAAATTTTTACCAACCTCAGCCATTTGATTACCATTAAATGTATCAACAAGAACTTCTTTTAATATATCATTTGTAAGAGCCTTTCCGGACATTAATTTTACGTCCGAAGGTTTCATTTTAGCAAGTACTTCTGATATCATTTCTTTTTGCACTTCTTTGCCCTCCCATTCTGCTCCTTGCTCTATTAATTCTTGAGTCGCCTCCCATTTTTCTGGGTTTAATATTTTAGCTGTTTTCGCTGGATCATAAGAGTTAAGAGTTTTTATTCCCATTTTGTTAGCTTCTTCTATATACTTTTCAACTCCTTCTTTTCCAAAAAAACCATCCTTGTCAGCTTTTTCTAAATTTCTATCTTTCAGCATAGCTCCCATTACTCCTACTGTTCTAGAATCGTCTTTGCTTTTTAGAGCAGCTTGTAATTCAGCTCTTTGTATTTGTTCTGTTTGTCCTTCCACCTTCTTTTTCGTTTCCTCTGCGCGTGCTGTCTTAGATTCTTTTCTTGCCATTGCCGCCATTTCAGGCGTAGTGCCAGCCATCCGATATGCCCAACGTGTTGGTACTGCAATAGCCTTTCTTGCTCCTGCATATCTTCTTCCTACCCAACCTTTTAATCCTTTTACATCCTTCCATTTTTCTTCTACCTTCTCTTGTGTTATTGCTGCTTGCCTAGCCATCATTCCAGCTTGCCTGCCAATTGGTTTTACTACTCTTGACACCGCCATTTTTCCAACAGCTTTGCCTTGATCAATTATTGATTGGGCCATGGTTGGCATAGATTTGACACTAATAAAGGAAATAATGCCTAAATATACAATTAAGAAAAAATAATAGCTAATATAATCTGCTATATATATCCAGCCCAAAAAAGTGGGAGGATTAGCGCCTACATCAGGAACTATCCAATTTGATGCCCTCATCCCTATAATTAAAAGGAAAAGTAAAGATATACCTAAAAACATCCATTCAATTAAATGTTTTAGCCATTCAGTCCAATATTTTTTTGTTTGAGGAAGCACATAGGTTAAAAAGGCTAGCGGAGATATGATTGCCAGTATTTGTATTATGAATACACGAGCGCTAAACAAGAAAGTATACAAGAAGAAGAGAGAACTAAGGAATAAAGCAGATGCAATTTGAGCTATCCAAGTGAAAACATTAGGTAAAATAGTTATAAGCCCAACCACCAATCCAAACTGTTTAAAGGGCGCTATGAACGGTACTAAGTACGCTATGGCTAATAGAGTAAGCCATGAAAAAATGGTTGTTACAACACCCCATATTCCAATGCCAAGATTGTTGGCAATATCAAGAATCATGTATTCATTTCCTATTAAAAGTGTTTTGTAGATAATATTTGAAATATCAACTAATCCTCCGACAAAAACCAAACTAAAGTTCATTAAAAGTGCAATCATTATTAGTCTTGGCAGTGCTTTTTTCATTGCATCAGTGTCTCTTTCTAAAATAAAAGACAGAGCAATCCATATAAGAATTAAGATTATAAACATATTGGCAATACCAGAAATAAAATTCCAGCCGCTTAATACCATTGGATTTGTATTAATGGAAAGCCACTGAGGCGTTGACGTTATTACTGTTTGAAAAAAGTAGCCTGAAAGATAAAAAGCAATAAGACTAATCACATAAGCAAATAATATTTGGACTATATTTTTTACTACAGGGCCAGCTACCTCCTCTATTCCTCCTAAAGCTGTGTCAAAGTAGTCAAAAATTCCAAAATCACCAACTCCTAATATTGCTTGTGTTGGCGTAGGTAATAATAAAACACCAGCCGCTGCAATTATTATGAAATACTTGATTTTGTTTTTCATATTTATTAAAAACTAGACAATATTATCTATGGAAGAATAAGAGACACACATTGCACATCTTTTTTAACTGTATTAGTAAAATCAGATTCAGTAGCAATAACATATCCTAATCTTTCTCCGCAGCCCCATATACCCGCAAATACATTCCCTTCAGCTAATTCGAGTGTGCATCCTCCTCCTGTTGGCCCAGATTCACACTCTGTTACGCCTTTCTCACAAGTTATGATTCCAATACAATCATCACCTATATCCATGCCGTAATTACAATGTCTTTCACTTGAGGGTTTTGTATAAAAAGCTTTCGCGGATTTAGGTTTAACGCCAATCCCAAAATCGTGACTTTCGTAGCCAGCCTGTAAAATTAAACTTTCCACTCCTCCTATATCGAGTATATTACCTTTCCAATTAATCTCTTCATAAAATTTAACATATTCGCAAGGCGGCGCGTCAGTAAACTCCCCACCAATTACGGGCGGCAAGTTAGATATGCTAAAAGAAACGGGTTGAAAGGTTGTGAGTTCGGGATTGATTGTATTTAGGATAAGCCATGACGATAAAAGCAAAACTAACCCCACAATAGCTGAACCTATTTTTTTTCTAGCATTAGTCATTTTCCCCACGTCTCCAGCTGAACCTAAATACTCAAATCCAGCAGAAACTAAAGCAATAAATACCGCTAAGCCGCCTAATGCAATTCCCCATTCATAAAGATATTGAATTAGTTGAGGGAGAGTGCTGTTGTTGTTTAAATTAGTACCTCCAGGAGAGGCTGGCCAGTCAAGTTCTAAGGCAAAACCCGTTGAAATAATCCCAAAGATTCCTAAAAAGATTAATAAAAGCAGAATTTTTTTATTTTTTTTGAAAATTTCCATATTTTCTTTTTTAATTATAGCACAAATTATTCAATTAATTGAACAGAGCTAATAATTTTTTCCGCTTCTTGTTCAAGGTCTGGCCAGTCTTTATAAGAAGCAATAAAAGAAATTAAATAAATTTTTTCATTGATAATTATCTTTTCTTTTGAATAAAACATAACAATATCACCTTGTTTGTATTTTGCTTCAAACAATGTTTGGTTGTCTGTACTGGTTGAGTTTATAACTTCCATTTCACCTTTTTTTTCTTCAGTTTCTTTTTTCATCAATTTAATAATCTCTTCCGGATTATTAATAGAAGTAGTTGTTGATTCTAAATTTAACTCTTGAACAATTAAAGATGCAAAAGAAGATTGCTCTAAATCAAGTTTTTGAGCAGAGAATAAGACAACAGAGTTTTTAGCGGTTGCTTGTTGTGTAAGCTGTTCTAAACTTTCTTTTGGCAGTTCTATCCAATCTGAAGTGTAAGTCATTTTTAGCTTTCCATCAGCGGAAATAAATTCTCTTTTTTTTATATTTTCTTGAGGGGTGGAAATATTAAATTCGGGCATTTCAAGTTTAGGAAGATCAAGATCTGAATAAGATTCTTTGAAATTTTTAAAATTCCAATAAGCAGCAAAACTAAGAATAAGTATTGAAACAATAGTTAAAACAAATAATCCGCGTTCTTTCATATTCTTTAAAAATTTAATTCCCACCAGCGGCCAAAAATTGTTGTTTCGTAACCTAAAATTGTGAGAACTGCGTTTACGGCCAGCCAGGCAAGAAGAATGATTAAATATCCAGTTATCGTTGATTTTAAAATTGATTTTATGCGTACGTTTATATCTGGTGAAGCAACATTGAAATAAATTATTACGCCAGCCGCTAAAATTAATAAGGCTAAAACAAATGGTCCTATTCTCCATAAAACAAAATCAAGGACATATTTTACTAAAACAAAAATATCTGTAAATTGGCATGGCTTGCTTTCTATAATATCAGTTTGAGGTTTATCGTATTTTCTTCCACAAGGAACTAGCCCTTTTAACAGTTTATCAGGAGCTGATTCAATAGTAAAACTTTCAGTACTGCTCCAGGTTCCGCAATCTGTTCCTTGAGAATTATTGCAGGACGATACAGCCCAGGAATGACTTCCTAAACTCAAATCATAAACCTCTTGAAAAGTGGTATTGATTATCCCTTCCCTAGACTCACCAGTCGGCAGATTGATATGATATTTGTAATAATCAGTGCCAGTATTACTCCATTTAAATTCTATTTTTCCAGCCCAAATAGGAGAATCAGAGCTTTTGGGATAGATTATATTAGGAGCGTTTAAAGAAGCATTGGCAGAAACTAAAGGAATAAAACAAGAAAGAAAAAATAAAAAAGTAAAGATAAATTTCAAAAAATTTTTTTCTTTCATCGTTTAATTATATAATTTTCAGCTAATTTTTTCCAATTATTAATACTTAAAGTTTCAGCTCTTTGATTTGGCTGTATTCTATTTTTTAAAAGCCATTCTTTTATTGTTTCTTTTGATGCGTGTAATTCTTTTGATAAATTGTTGATTAATTGCTTTCTGGGCTGTGAAAAACCAGCTTTTACAATTTTAAAAAATTTTTCAGTAAGTTCAGCTGGAATTTCATTTTTTTTAGGAATTATTTTAATAATAGCAGAATCTACTTTTGGCTGGGGCCAGAATGATTTTTTTGAAACATATGAGATTATTTTTACATCAGCATAAAACTGAACTGAAACAGCTAAAAGACTCATTTTTCCTGGCTTGGCAGATATTCTTTGGCTAACTTCTTTTTGAACCATTAAAACCATTATTTCTGGAGGCTTTTTAAATTCAAGGAATTTCCTGATTACTGGAGAAGTAATGTAATAAGGTAGATTAGCCACAATCTTATAATCATAACCATTTAACAATTTAACCATTAAGCCTTCTTCTATCTTTAATATATCTTCATTAACTAATTTGATATTTTTAATATTTTGTTCTTTTAATGCTTTTTCCAAGACCTGACACATTTTTCTATCTTTTTCTACTGCAACCACTTTTCCCGTTTTTTCAGCCATCTTTAAAGTTAGATTTCCAATACCTGGTCCAATTTCTAAGACAGTGTCAGTTTTTGAAAGCTCAGCTGCTCTGAGTATTTTATCAAAAACTTTTTTATTAATTAGAAAATTCTGCCCTAATTTTTTATAAGGTCGTATTCCATAGTTTCTCAACAAGTTCTTAACATTTTTTACATTCATAATTTATTCATATTGTAGCATAAAAATCATTGTTTTTATGTTTTCTAATCAGCTTGACAAGTCTTTTTAATAGTAGAAAATATATAAATAACTAAAAATATGTCTGATAAGCTGTCAGAAGAGATTTTAAAGTGTTTAAAGTTAGGTCTTAAAAAATCCTCAAAGCCGCTTGTAGTGGCGGTTGTTTTGATTCTATTAGTTTCTATTACTGCTTCTAAAAAAAGCAAAGATCTTGTTTTTCTGCCAACAGACTTGCCAGAAATTGCCAGTGTAAGAGACTCATTTATCAGTGCATCCCAAAAACCTAAGCCAGAACTGCCAGAATTCATAAATATTCAGGAGAATAGTTTTAGGTCTGTTAGTCCTCCTTATGTAATAACACCTAAAGTATTAGGTGCTTTGGTAGGGGGTCTGAATGTTGATGATGTCCAGAGAACAGAAATTACTGAATATATTGTTGAAGACAACGATACTTTATGGGCAGTAGCAAATAAATTTGATGTTTCTTTGGAAACTTTGATGTGGGCTAATGAACTAACCCACACTGTTTTAATAAGGCCTGGACAGAAATTAATTATTCCTCCTGTAACAGGTGTTATTCATCATGTAAAAGCAGGAGACACAATCACTGAGATTGCATCAACGTATAAAACTGAAACAGAAGAAATAGTCTCCTTTAATGGATTATCATCTGAGTCTGATATTCTTATTGGTGATATTTTAATTATTCCTAATGGGAAAATGCCTGTTACAACTCAATATTCTCGTACCTGGGTGCCTCTTAGTAAAAGCTATTTTATGTGTCCTATCTCTCCTCCCTGCAGAATCACTCAGGGTCTTCATTGGTACAATGCTATTGATTTCAGTCATGGTAAGTGCGGAGAAGCAATTCGTGCTGCTGCAGGAGGACAGGTTTTAAGAGTAAATTTAACACAATCTACTTCTCGTTGGGCTTTTTCTGGAGCAGGAAATAATATAACAATTCTTCATCCAAACGGTGTTGTAACAATGTACGGACATATTGCCACTAGTTTGGTCAATCCAGGAGATACTGTTTATCAGGGCCAGACTATTGCTTTAATGGGTGGTCAACCAGGCACACCAGGAGCTGGCATGTCCACTGGCTGCCATCTTCACTTTAGTGTCCGAGGCGCCAGCAATCCATTTAGTTTTTAGGAATAATCATTTTTATATATATTAAAACCTCTGCAATACATTTATAGAGGTTTTTTCTAATAAAAAAAATCCCAAAAAAAATAATTCTTGGGTAGCATATTCGGGAGTAGAAAAAGAGTTTTTTGAAATTTAAAATGAGAAAAATTTTTTCTTTTTGGTATTTATTTTTTTTACTTTACCGTTTTCTATTTTTCCTATAATTTCGTTGGCTTCGATTGTTTTGCCAACTTTAATTGTATATCCTGATCCGCACTTGATTTTTTCAGCTATAATGATATCACCTGTGTTAATAGAATGACCAACATTAATATTTCCTTTAACAAGTTGAAATGTACCAATGTTTTGTTTTCTATTAATCTTTTGATTTCCTTCAACGCTTTGGAACTTGGCAACAGTTTGATTTTCAGCAACTTCTTGTTTTCCATCGATTATTTGAGATTCTTCAATGTCTTGACTTCCTAAAATTTTCTGATTTCCTCTGATCCATTGATTTCCTTTTATCGTTTGAGAGGAAAGGATTTCCTGGGATCCTGAACTTACTATTTGGTCTCCGTAAATCGTTTGTGTTCCTGTAACTTTTTGAGTTCCAACAATTCTTTGTAATTGATTTATTTCTTGATCTCCTAAGATTTCTTGATAATCATTTATTATTTGATAGTCGTCGATTTTCTGATTTCCATTGATCCATTGAAAATTTTTAATTTTTTGGTATCCATGGATTTCTTGATTTCCACCGACTAATTGGGGTCCATCGACTATTTGATGCTCACCAATTATTTGATCTAATATAACAATCTGACGTTTTCCAATTTTTTGGTGTTTATTAATTTTTTGACTTCCATATACTTTCTGTTTTTTTCCGATTATTTGATATCCATGTACTTTCTGATTTCCATTGATTATATCATCTTTGGCAACTATATAGTTTTTTTCGACTATAATGTCGACACCTTTTTCTCCTAATTTTATTTTTTTTGTTTCCACATTTTTTGCATTTAAAGAGCCAGTGATTATAACTGTAGCTTCGAGGTCGTAAGAATTGTTTATGAAAATCAATTTTCCATCAAAAAACATATCTCCCTCTATAAATTTGACTTTGTCAATGTTCACTACTTTCTTTTTCAATTTCATTTTCACCTCTTTAATTTTTATGTACTTGCCTAGTTAATTTCTAGAGATTAATATAGGCTTGTTTATACTGTTGATGTTATAATATTTTATCAAAAAATTGTCAAATAAAATTAAAGACCCCAATTTTAAAAAGCCCATCACTGTGCAGTTTTAGTTTATGAATTTTTAATGAAAACTGGAAGGCGAAATAGAAAAAGAAGAGAAGTCAAAGTTAACATTTTATTAGTGTCCGAGGCGTCAGTAATCCGTTTGGATGGTCTGTAAATTAAGATTTAAAAACTGCTTCTAGAAAGAGCAGTAAAGAGCAGTTTTTAAATATCAAATCTAAATAATATTGTTAAGATTAGGTTTTTAATCGGCAATCCATACAAATTCTTGCCTCTGGATAAATATTTAGTCTTTCATCAGGGATTTGTTTTTTGCATTTTTCACAAATACCGTAATCACCCTTTTCTATTTTTTTCAGTGCATTATTAATATTTTTAAGCCTGAGCTCCAAATTATGTTCAATCGGTAAAAGACTATTATATTCTTCTACTTCATCAGCAGCAGTTTCTAAATCTGAGCTGCCTAAACTGGGGAACTTGGTGTCCCAGTCTCCCTTTACTTTTTCGTCTTTAGTAGCAAAAGTTTTAAGTTGTTTTTCAATTTGTTGTTTTTCTTTTTCTAATCTTTCTTTTAAATGTTCAATCGTTTTTTTATCCATAATTTCAATGTTTCTTATTCTAAGCCTTGTTTAAGCTGATTTATTCTTGAAAAAGCGCTGTTTATAATTTGTTCAGAAATTTGTTTTTGCTCTATTGCTTTAAAAAACTCATCAAACGCTTGTTCAACAGAAGAACGCCAGCCAGAGAAAATCAAAATATCATTTCCAGATAAAACAGGCTTGGTTATTATTTCATTTAAGGTGAAATTATTAAGCAGGGAATTTTGACTCAAATCATCAGAAATAATTAAAATTTCAGAGCCTAAACTGCTTTTCAAAAACTCAATACCTGCTGATGAAAAGCTGAACGGCAAAACTGGATCAATATCCTGATAAATAACATTTGCTGTCATAATTATTTCAGGATCTGCCTCAAGTGCTTTTTGAAAATGTGATGTCTCAGGCAGATCAGTTGTTGCTAGTTTGTCTTCTGGATTAAAGTCAATATTAACATAGCCAGGGAAGTGTTTAACAGCAGTTAAAATACCAGCGTCTTTCTGTCCTTTAATAAGAGATTTGGCTAATTCACCTGACAATTCAGTTGATTTTTGAAATGAACGTTTAAAAAGAAAATCATTATTCTGAGCATTATCCAAGACAGGAGAAAGATTAAGATTAATTCCTAGAGACTTTAATTCTTCACCTCTCTTTAATCCAACTGCATAAGCATAATTTTGAGTTGGGATTTCAGATTGAGCAGTTTTCTCTTTTAAAAATTCAATCCTTGAAACAGAGCCTCCTTCCTGGTCAACAGCAATCAAAAGAGGCAGTCCAGTTTCTTTTTTTGAAAGAGTTTGAAGTTCATCTGTTAAAGTTTTTAGCTGTTCTTCATTTTCAATATTTTCAGAAAGAAGCAGAACTCCTCCTGGCTTGTATTTTTTAAAGAATTGTTCAACTTCAGCAGTAACAGCCTTGCCTTCAAAACCAACAATAAATAACTGACCAGCTTTGTTTTTTAACTCACTAATTACAGCTTGTTCTTTTAATGCTTTTATTGTTTCTTCTATACTTTTAAAGGAAGTGCTGAGAGCAAAGTAGTTATCAAATACAACATAACAAATGCCCAAATCATTGATTGAAATTGTTAAAAAGCGAAAAGCAACGTTTTCAAAAGCATAATCTTTAAATTTAGTAGAAGCAGTCGTAATTTTATTTCCAGCAATTAATAATCCGTTTGTAATTATATCATTCTCCCAGCTGGTTAAAGCTGTGTTTAATTTTTCTTTATCTTTAATTTCAGCAATAATCACACCTCTTTTGCCGTGTTCTTGAGGGTAAACCAATAAATTTGAAGTATCAATATCTAAACTTTCTAAAACTTCTGTTGGTATTGTTATTTGAAATACTTGAGCAATATCATTTAAACTGAACAAGTATTTTTCCTCTTCGTTTTTAATGATAATACGTATAAATTCGTTTTCTGTTAATTCTTGGGCTATTATCTGGCTGTAAATATTTCTTATATTCTCGCTACTTGTAGCATTAAAAGTAAGAGTATTTTTAACAGCAATTAAAGATTTAGGAATAGAGATTGCCGGTTCTTCTACTTCTTTAATAATTTCTTCTTCTTGAGGAGTTTCTTGGTCAACAGTTAATTGTTGTTTTTGAGAAAAAAACCAACAACCAAAACTTATAATAAAAACAACAAACATAAAAATACCAACTCTTACAAAAACCTTTTTTAAAGGAGAAGGTCTTTTTGGAGGCTTTGGAATAAGAATTTCTTCTGGTAAAGGTTTTTTGACTGGTTCTGGTCTGGTTTTTTGTTCAGTTTTCGGTTTTTCTGGTTCAGCTTGAAGCCCAACAATTCTCTCTCTTTCTTTTTTAGCCTCAGATTCTCTTAGGCTTTTAATGTCTTTTTTCATTGTTTTTATCTCTTCTCTTCTCAGGAGTTTTAATTTTTCACTTTCTTCTCGTAAGGGAGCTGTTTTTGGTTTTTCAAAAGAAGGCCTTATTTCTTCTTTAATTTCAGGCTCAGGTTTTTGAGGTTCTACTGCCTGCTTTTGGGTTGGTTTTTGTTCCAGGGCTTGCTCTAATTCTTGTTTTGCTTGCTCTTCTGACACTCTAGGTGCTGGCGCAGGAGAAGGTGTTGGTTGAGGAGTTTCTATTTTTTCTGAAGGTTCAGAAACAGCTGGCTCTGGTATAGTCGGCATTTTAACTGGAGATGGTTGTTCTTGAGGAATCTGTGGTTTAGCATCTGTTTCGGTAGCTTCACCTAAAGGAGCTCTTCTTAATTTTTCTCGAGCTCTTTCTAAAGGAGTTTTAGTTTTAGTCTTAAGAAGTTTTAATTCTTTTTTTTCTAATTGGTTATTTTCTTGTTCTATGTTTGGCATGCTCTTTTTTGTTTAAAGATAAATTAATTCTTCCTTGCTCATCAATGGAAATTATTTTAACTTCCACCATATCTCCTATTTTAACAATATCTGTAACTTTTTTCACCCTATAAGGGGCTAATTTAGAAATGTGAATCATGCCATCCTGGCCAGGTAAGATTTCAACAAAGGCTCCAAAGTCTAAAATCTTTATTACTTTCCCCTGAAAAACCTGTCCAACTTTTACCTCTTTTGTAATATTTTTCACCCATTCAGCAGCTTTTTTGACAGCTTCTTCTTCCTCAGCAGTAATAAAAACTTTTCCTGTTTCTTCAATGTCAATAGAAACATTGCATTCTTCAATAATTTCGTTTATTATTTTTCCTCCTGGTCCAATAACCTTGCCGATTTTTTCTGGATTAATATTAATAACCAATATCCTGGGAGCATAAGGAGAAAGTTTTGCTCTTGGTTTTTCCAAAGTTTTTTTCATTTCATCCAAGATTTCAATCCGTGATTTTTTAGCTTTTTCTAAAGATTCTTTAAACATCTTTGCTGTAATCCCAGCAACTTTTACATCCATCTGAATAGCTGTTGCTCCTTTTCTGCTGCCTGCTAATTTGAAATCCATGTCGCCGTTATGGTCTTCAGGGCCCTGAATATCAGTTAAAAGCTTATAATTAGTTTTACTGGTTGGAAACTTTATCCCATGTTCAACTACTAGACCTATAGAAATTCCAGCTACAGGCGATTTTAATGGAACTCCGGCATCAAATAGAGCCAAAGAAGAGCTGCAGACTGAAGCCATACTGGTTGAGCCGTTTGAAGATAAAATCTCAGAAACAACTCTTATTGTATAAGGAAAATCATCAGAACAAGGAACTAGGGGCGCAAGAGATTTTTCAGCCAATACACCGTGACCAATTTCTCTTCTGCCTGGTCCTCTAATTGGTCTTACTTCTCCTACTGAATAAGGGGGAAAATTATAATGATGCATAAATCTTTTTTTTCCCACAATTTCCATGCCTTCAATTAATTGAACATCACCAGGAGCTCCTAAAGTAAGAATTGATAAAGATTTCGTTTGTCCCCTTAAAAAAACTCCAGAACCATGAGTTCTTGGTACAAGGCCTACCTGGCAGTCAATCTTCCTTATTTCGTTTAATTTTCTTCCATCAATTCTTTTTTCTTTTTCCAGTATATTGGTTCGGACAATGTTTTTGATTTCTTCTTCAAAAACCTCAACAGCATAGCTTATTTTCTCTGGATAATTGTCCTGGACAAAAGCAATCACTTCTTCTTTCAATTGGTTAACTTCATATTTCCTTAATCTTTTATCTTTTTGATAGAGTGCTTTTTCTAATTTGTCTTTTGTTATTTTGTTTATTTCATTTTCCAGCTCTGTTTCTTTTACGGTTTCTGGTATAATAATTTTCTCTTTCCTTTTTTCTTTTATAATCTTATTTTCAAAATCAATTATCTTTTTAAGATAAGGTTTTGCAAAATTATAGGCATCTAAAATCAAGTTTTCATTCACTTCATTAAAATCGCCTTCTATCATATTAATTAAAACATCTTCTTCTTTTTGCACAGCAGTAAAAACAATATTCATATCGCTTTCTTCTTTTTGTTCATAGGTTGGATTTAAAATAAATTTATTTTCAATTCTTCCAACTCTAATTGCTGTTATTGGTCCCTGCCAGGGGATATCAGATATTGAAAGAGCTAAAGATGATGCCAAAAGAGCTACAGTATCAGGATCATTCTGGCCGTCCCATGAAAGAACTGTAGCCACAACCTGTATTTCTCTCTTCATTTTTTTATCAAAAAGCGGCCTGATGGCTCTATCAATTAATCTTGAATTGCAAATTGCCTCATCTGTAGGTCTGCCTTCTCTTTTTATGTATCTAGGGCCTTTAATCTTGCCAGCTGCATAAAACTTTTCTTCGTAGTTTACACTAAGAGGAAAAAAATTAAGACCTTTTTTTTCTCCTCCAGACATTACTGCTGTAGCTAAAACCTGGGTGTCTCCATAACGAACAAAAACAGAACCATTACTTTGTTCTGCTAAATTTGAAGTTTCAACTATTAGATTTCTTTTAGCGATTTCTATTTTAAATTTTTCAGCCACAATAATATTTTTAATTACTTTTTTAACAAATATTTTCTTGGATTTTTATCGATATCAATGAATTCATCAGCTTCTTTTTTAAGCATTAAAGAAGCTGACCTTCCAAAAGCAATAACCTCAACTCTTTTTCCTCGGTTTTTTAAATATTCAATCAATTGAAGAAAATCTCCATCTCCTGAAGCTAAAACAATTGTATCAACAGTAGGAGATATTCTAATGGCGTCAACAGTAATGCCTACATCCCAATCAGCTTTTTTATGACCTCCATAAAATTCCTGTAAATCCCGTACCTTTGTTTCTATTCCCAAACCTGTTAAAGCCTCAAAAAAAGGTTTTTCTTCACCAGTTTTTGTTCTAACCACATAACCAAAAGCTCTTATCAGGCTTCTTTTACTGACTGCTATTTTAAGAATTTCCTTGAAATTTACTCTGGCATTATAAAGATTTTTAGCAGAATGATAAAGATTTTGTACATCTATTAAAAGCGCTACTCTTTGACTGGTATGCTTTATTGTCATAATGATTTTTTAAGCCCTACTTTTTTCATGATTGCATTATATCTTCTTGTGCTTTCATTTTCCAGGAATTTCAAAAGCTTTCTTCTTTTTGAAACCATTTTCAAAAGCCCCTTTTTTGAATGAAGGTCTTTAGGATGTTTTTTTAAATGAGACAAAAGCTCTTTAATTTGTTCGGAAAGCAAACCAATCTGGACTTCAGGAGAGCCAGTATCTGCTCCATGCTTTTTATGCTCTTTTATAATTTTTTCTTTTTTCTTTGAAATTAACATATTTTTAAATCATTTAACTTATATTAAGGAGGTTGTGTCCCCGGAGGGAATCGAACCCCCATATCCGGCTTAGAAGGCCGGTGTTCTATCCGTTGAACTACGGGGACTTTAGGATAAAATGATATCATTATTTTAGCTGAAAATCAAAAAAAATCAAACCTTTTTTATCTTATAAAAAAGTTAAAGTATTGTTTGTCATCGGTTTTTTCAAATTGTTCTTCATTATTTTGCCAGGCTTGGAGAATTTTCTGATATGTTTCTGATTTAAATTTTAATTCTACTTTTACATCCTCTACAGCTTCTGATTGAGGCATGACGCTGTATCTGTAAAATATGAAACTGCCAAATATTAAAGAAAGTGCAAAAAGCCCTAAAAAAGTAAGAAATGCTTTTTTCGCCAGTTTTTTAGATAGTTTTTTAATAAAAATCTTTATTTTCTTTAATTTTATGATTTTTTGTTTTGTCATAATTCAGAGATTTAATTAGCAAAAGATTTTATTGAAAAGCTGGCCCTGGTATCGCCAACAGAATATCCTGCAAACTCTTTTGATCTCACATCATTTACAGTCAAACGTATAATGTCCAGTGTTTCAATCTGGGTTAAATAAGGTCCTGACTCTAATTTTTCAATGAATTTTAAAATATCAGGGAATCTGCCGCTAGCATTGATCTGAAACATAATTGAATACCAGAAATCATCCATTTTTATAACTGCTGCAGAAGGAGAAATTTTAATAGACACATCAGAGTTTTCTGAGATTTTTTCCAAGAAGCCAATGAAATTTACAGGTGCTTCTGATTTAATAAATAAACTTTCGCCTTTTTCAAGATTTGCCTTTATTTCTTTATAGTTTTTTTTGAATTCTTCAATATTACTCAACTTATTATCTATATAGAGTGAATCCTGTTTTTTTAAAGATAATTCTATAGCATTGTCTTTTATGTTTTTATAAATAGGATAAACCAAAAAAATGAGTATAAAAATACTTAAAGCAAGAAAAACAATTAATGATAGTTTGATTTTGTCCTTTAGAATCATTGAGTTTCTTTGTTAAATCTGAATCTAATATTAAAATCAATGTTTTCTGGTTCCACCCAGCTTTCAGGAGAAAAATAAATATCAGAAAAACTCTGTTCTTTTTTAAGATTTTCCTGAAGAATTAAAAGTGTTTCTCTGTCAGGACTAAAGCCGCTAATTGATACGCGCGGATTCTCTTTGCCTTTTATTCTTGGAAGCGCAAAGTTAAAACTGGTCAAATAAACCTCAGAAGTAAGAGTTGCGTCAATGCTTTCTAAAAGCTGAGTTATACTTGTGCTCTCCTGATAAAAAGAATCCAGTTCAGAAAGAAAAGTATTTGCTTCTTTTATTTCTTTCTCTAATTCCTCATTCAAAGAAAGAGTTTTCTGTTTTTCCTGAAGCAGTATTTTTTCAGCTTCCAAGTCCCATAAGGTATAATTTTTAATTAAAAAAAGAATCAAAGATAAACAAATCAAGAAACACAAAAAAAGAGTTCCTAAAATTAAAGACAGTCTAAAGAGTTCCTCTTCTAAAAGCCTTTGTTTCTGTTTTATTGGCAATAGATTAATCATATGTCAGTGAAAATTTGTTATTTCCTTTTACTGCTCTAATAGCCAATCCCAGCGCAGTGCTGTATCCTAAAAATTGTTCACTTTTCTGCTGTTTTAATTCAGTTTTGCCAGGAGAAACGTTTATCCAAGGGTTTCCGATTTCAACCGGTAGTTTTAATTCCATTGAAAGCAATTCAGGAAAACCTTTTAAATTAGAGCCTCCTCCACAAAGCATAATCTTTGAAACTTTTTTATATTTAAGAGAAAGATGTTCATTGCTGGAATGAGTTTGATAATATTCCAGATATTTTCTGATTTGCTGAGTTAAATCAACTAAAGCTGGGATTAGAGCTTCAAAAATCTTTTTCTCTTCTTTTTTGTTTGTTTTTTCCTGGTTATTTATTTTTCCTGTTAAGCCGTATTTAATTTTTAAACCTTCAGCTTTTTCTAGACTTACACCTATGGCTTTAGCGATAATTTCAGTAAAGTGATTTGAAGAAACTGAAATAGAGGAAGTAAACCTTAAGCTATGGCCGGAAAATATGATAAAACTGGTTCTTGTTGCCCCAAAATCAATTAAAAGAACTGGTGAAATTGCTGTTTCATCTTTTATTAAAGCTCTAATAATAGCCAAGGATTCAATCTCCAGAGCAAAGGGTTCTAATCCTGCCAGCTTTAATGAAGAAACATAGGGGTCAACGGTTTGTTTAGGCAAAGCAGCAATTAAAATATCATAATGGTCTAAATGATTCTGTATTGGTTTGACAATCTGAAAATCTAAATAAACTTTTTCTAAAGGTGTGGGTATATAGTTTTCAGCCTCGTAAATTACAGCTGAGTCTAAATCTTCTTCTGGCACTTTTGGCATTTGTATTACCTGCAGGAATGCTTTTTCTTCTGGCAAAGAAGTGATTACGTATTTTGTTTTTATTTTTTCTCCTTTTACCTGCCTGATAGCTGTTTCAATTGTTCGTGCTAGCTTGTTGTCATCTATAATCTCCCCAGCTTTAATTATGCCTGGCTTCATTTTCGTTTCTCCAAAAGAAACAAGTTTTAATTTTCCTTCTTTCTTTTTAATCTGGGCAATTTTCAACGACAAGTCTGATATGTCCAGTCCAAATATTTCCCGTTTTATACTAAAATATTCCAACATTTTTATTCTTAATTCTATATTTTTTAAAAATCAAAACTCTTCAGTAGAATTAGAATTTCTTATTTTAATATTTTACATTTTTATTCTATCTCTTGCCAGCTTATTAGTTGCCAAGAAGCTCCTGGTCCAGAGGAAAACAGTGTATTTTCCAGACCTGATTCATAATCAATCTCAGCATTGTTATCAAGATATATCTTGTAGCCTGTCAGTTCCTTGACTGAAACACCGTTGCGAAGTCTGACTAACCCATTGCTGGCATAAAATATTCCATCTCCAATGCTGACATTGCCAACATCAATAGCAGGGTCA
Source organism: uncultured Candidatus Saccharibacteria bacterium (assembly GCA_964450805.1). Lineage (GTDB taxonomy): Bacteria > Patescibacteriota > Minisyncoccia > Minisyncoccales > JANBVM01 > JANBVL01. The sequence continues at coordinate 539,016 of CAYVDD010000001.1, forward strand.
GATTCCTGCAGGGAATCATTGGTGGATAAAAGCATGATATAGCTTCCTTCAGTTCCAGATCCTCTGAGCCAAGTCCCATTTCCCACAACAATCTGTCCATCAATAACTATGAGACCGCTTTTGTTGCCATAGCTTGAGTCCAGCCGAATCATGGAAAGGTTTTTTAAAGTGAGGTCTCCTGTAACCCAGACAGTTCCAGTCAAATTGAGCAGAGACAGATTTTGTATGAGCACATTGCCATTAACTTTTGCAGGGCCCAGAGAATCTGAGCTTAGAAATTCCAATGTGTAGTTTCCTTCAATTACTTCACCTGCTTGGGCTTCCTGCTTCCAGTTATTGATTTTTTCTTGAGTAATAGGCAGGTCTTGAGATTGTATTTCTTCAGACTGCTCGGTGACAAAACCATCAATATCGCAGTTATCAAGAGTTCCTCCAGTTACATAAGTGAAATCACCTCCAATTTCACAATCTATGCAGCTGTAAGCCTTGGCATTGTCGCCAATTTCCAGTTCTTCAATCTTATTTCCATTCCCAGCAACAATAATTGAATTATCTATTTCTGCTCCAAACCCTCCAGTAACACTAGCATTGGAAAAAATACTGCCTTTTACAAAAGAATTGTTGTGCATTTCCATGCCTCCGTCTCCAACCTGAGCTCCGTAATAAAAGGAAACTTGGGTGGTAGATAATTCGTAGACCACGCTCACTTTTCTGGTTTTATCTGTTTTTTCCCCTTGTCCAGTAATGATTTTAGCTCCACTCATATCATCAGTAACTATTGTATTTGTCACAGAAGCACTGCCTGCATTAAAGGAATAAGGGCTGGACCAGTTCATGTCATTTTTGATCCTTAAAAGAGCATCTTCCACTCCAGCTTCAGCAGCATAATATGCTTGGGTTGAGTTAACAATGTCTTTAAATGATTTCTGCTGAGTATAGGTTAAAAAAGAAATGCTCATAGATGCAGCAATGATTACTGACAAAACCAGCATTGCAACATAGAATAATGCAAATCCCTTTTGATTGTTGAAAATATTGTTCATTGTCTTACTGAAAAAGTTGAAGTTGTGTTGATTGATGCCTGGTGTTCCTGTTTTTCAGAAGGAGTGACATAGCTTAATTCCAAACTGACCTGCACAGAATCTGTGGTTGTGGTGTTGTTCACCTGATAAAACCTTATCTTATCAATCTTCACATTGTCAGAACTCATAATCACTGGATTCTGGCCTTCTTTTTTCAAACACAATTTGTTTTCACAGATAAAAAAATCAATGTATCCTACAGATTCATTGGCTTGTTTGTAATTGGTTGTTTCCAGGGATAATTGTCCTGTATCACTTGAAAAATCTGATGTGGGGGAGTATATACTTCGAGCATGCTTTAATTCATAGCCAATTGTTTCCATGATTCTCTGGCTTTCAGCCAATACCTCTCGTATAGCCTTGGCTTTGGCATGGGATTTATTTGACCATAGGAAAAAGGCAGACACAGCTGAAATGATAAGCGAGGAAACAGCAATGTATACTAGGACTTCTATTAAGGTGAATCCTTTTTTTGTCATTTCCAATTGGTTAGATAAGTAATTATTTGAACTTCATGGCTTTTATCTCTTTCCTGCCAACTGACAAGAGCAGTGATTTTTTTTGTATCTGGGTCCACTGTTCCCCCAGTTTCAACAATATCATCATTGCTGTCTCTTCTTCCATCTGCAATAACCATGCTTCTGGTAAAGCCGTCAATGAATTCAGTGCCTTCTAGTATTTGCCAGGTAAAAGGTGTTCCTGATTTTTCAATGTGAAAATCAATTCCTGTTGCCGCTGAACCCAGGCCATCAGTATCCCAGTCAGTTGCATCTCTAAAGCTTCTGAGCTGCTCTATCATTTCCTGGGCAAGATTATTAGCTTTGAAAGTTTGCTTAGTCAAGCTGGCAGCATTCAGAGAAAAAGAAGTTAATCCCAAAAGGCCAGTTAAGGCAAAACCAATGATTGAGATTACAATTAATATTTCTATTAAGGTTATTCCTTTATTGCCAGACAGGTTCTGATACATAAATAGAAGTTCCTTTGATGGTTAGTCCATTTTCATCATAATTAATCAAGTCACCAGTGGCATCAGCATCCAATTCAATTTTCAGAGCTTTGTTGTTGTATCTTTGGTCTCTGTGGATACAGAATTGGGTGTAAAGCACTGGATCATTTAAGGCATGAGTGTAGATTTTTACATTCTGATTCTCTCCGTTAACCTCAACCTGTCCTTCCCAGAATATTTGTCCAGCCTGCATATTGTCAGCAATAGCAATGTTTTCAATCACACTAGAGCTGTCATAAGTAAAGGTGAGCACTAAAGTTTCAGTTTCAGTGTCAATAGTTCGGTCATAATTAAAATGAATATGGCGTGAGTCTTTGATTCTGTTTTCATCGCTTGCTGTAAGTTGCTGATAAAATATTTGTCCAGAGGATTCAATAATAATATCCTGTGTTTTGGAATGATTAGATGCAATCCTTAAAGAGATTGTCCCAGGAAAATCAGTGGTTCCGGTCAAGCGATTGAAAATCACATCTGAACTGGTTCCAAGGTCAATATTGTGAACTTCAATAGTGTTGGGAACAATGATTTTTTGGTCAAACGAGGTTTCCCTGCTTGAATAGTTAGAGCCTTTAAATAGAGTGTATTCATAATCAGTACCAGGGTTTGGGAAATGGACTCCCCATTGGTCACTGTGCTCTGAAGACAAGGTTTTGCTGCGTGCTAATCTCAAAATATTTAAAATTTCTTCAGAGCTGTCTGTTAAAGCGGATATGTTTTGAAAACGTTTGTAAGCTGCAACAGCTGTTCCAATAATAACTAGCAGTATTCCAATAATTGTGAGCAGTTCAACAAGCGTAAATCCTGATTCTTTTTTTTGCCTGACTCCAATCATAGATTCCCAAGCATACTATACATTGGCTGAACCATTGAAACTGCAAAAAAGCCAATTGTAATTCCAATGATAATCATCAAAATAGGTTCAATAACAGCAGTTAAGTTTTTTGTAACATTAGCCACTTCTTCTTCAAAAAAATCCGCTAATTCTCCTAAAACTCTTGAGGTTTCACCAGTCTCTTCTCCCACAGCCATCATTTGAATAACAATTGAAGGATAAACATTTTCATAATCTGCCAAAACTTCAGAAAGCTTGCTTCCTTTCCTTACTTTTTCTGCTGCTTCTTTCATTGCTGATTTAAAATAGTAATTTCCCAGAGTGCCGGAAGTTATCTCTAAAGATTTTGGCAAGGAAATTCCTGCGCCAATCAAGGAACTTAAATTCCTTGTTGCATATGCTGAGTTAGTTATTTTAATAATTGAATCAATAACAGGAATTTTTAAAAGAACCCTGTCAACTATTTTTTTAACTGCCTCTATTTTTAAAATTCGTGCAAAAACAATAGCAAACAGTATTAAAAACAGAAAAACTAAATGCCAGTTACCTGCCATAAAAGTGCCAAAACCAATTACAGCTTTAGTACTGGCCGGAAGTTCAAGCTTTAAATCTTCAAACGTTTCCGCAAGTTTTGGAACGACCATAATAAGCATTAAGGTTCCAACAGCTATCATAGCGCAGATAATAATAGCTGGATAAATCATTGCGCTTGTTACTTTTGATTTTAAAAGATGTTGTTTTTCCATCTGCGTGCCTAATGTTTCTAAAACCTTTTCCAAAGTTCCTGATTCTTCACCCACCTTTATCATGTTTACAAAAAGTTCAGGGAAAATAGCTGGATAATAAACCAATGATTCAGAAAGGCTTTTTCCTTCCACTATTTTGTCTTCAATTTCTGACAAAGCTTTTCTGAACTCAGGATTCTTTACTTGTTTTGATAAACTCTTTATTGCGCGGGGCAAGGGCAGGCCAGCAGTAATCATTACCTGTAAATTTCTGATAAAAAACATTTTTTCAGTTAAAGACACCCCGCCAAAAGTAGGAAGAACAATATTAAATCTATCTTTTTTTAATTGTTCTTCTAATCGGGCATTAATTAAAGTAAAGCCCTGACTGTGCAGTTCTCGAGATAGTTGATGAATGTCTTTTGTTTCTATGAATCCTGATTTTTCCTCTCCTTTAATAGATTTGGCTTTGTAAAAATACCTTGGCATTCTTATTAGGGTTTAGTTATTTAGAGGCTAAAAACCTAAATTCTAAACTTATTCAGCTGTTGCTCTTAATACTTCCTCAATAGAAGTTATTCCCTGAGCTGCCTTGATAAATCCGTCTTCAATCATTGTTCTCATTCCTTCACTTTTAGCCTGCTCATGGATTCGGCTTGAGGTTGCCTTATTAATAATCAATTCTTTTATTGTTTCTGTAACTGGTAAAACCTCAAAAATTCCAATCCTTCCTTTGTAACCGTCAGGACATTCTTTGCTAGGTTTGGGTCTGTAAAAAGGAATGTTTTTCCAGGTTGCGCGGGGTTTAACAATTTTTTCTTGTTTTAAAATTGTCAAAATTGCTTCTAAATTACAATATTTTGCTGTTTCTTTTATTTCAGAATCTTTCAACGTATATTTTTCTTTTTCGCCGTAGAGTCTTCTTACTAATCGTTGGGCCAGAATAGAATTTAGAGTTGATGCAATTAAAAACGGTTCGCATTTCATATCCATTAATCTGGGCAGAGAGCCAGCAGCAGAGTTAGTATGAAGTGTTGATAAAACTAAATGACCTGTCAAAGAAGCATTAACACAAAGCATGGCAGTTTCATTATCTCTTATTTCTCCAACCATAATTACATCAGGGTCTTGTCTTAACAGTGACCTTAGACCATTTGCAAATGTAAGCCCGATTTTCGCATTAACCTGAGTTTGGTTGATTCTTGGCATTCGGTATTCAATAGGATCTTCAACAGTAGAAATGTTAATTCCTGGATTATTTAATATTTCCATCATTGAATAAAGTGTAGTTGTTTTTCCAGAACCAGTGGGGCCTGTTATTAAGATCATTCCTATTGGTTTACGCAAAGAATTCTGGATTTTTTCCAGATTTTCATCTCTTAAACCCAATTGTTCTAAAGTGAGAGACTTGGTAGTTTCCGGCAAAAGTCTCATTACAACCTTTTCGCCATCAAAAACCGGCAATATTGAGACTCTGACTGAGTATTTGTAGTCTTCAGTCTCTATTTTAAAACGGCCGTCTTGTGGCAGACGATGTTCGTCTAATTTCAAATTAGAAAGCACCTTTATTCGTGCTACAATGCCTGAAGATGCTAATTTCGGCAAAGTCATGGTATCTCTTAAAATTCCATCAATTCTGTATCTGACTAAAATTTCTTTTTCAGTTGGTTCAATGTGAATATCTGAACCGCGCTGCAGAATTGCATGCTTCATTAAAGTATCAACAATCCTAATAACAGGCAGTTCTTCTGCTATTTTTTTCAGTTCAGATTTTTTCTTGATTTTTTCTTCTTCAACTGGCTTAATTACTCCAACTTCTTTTTTAATAATTTCTCCGAATTCAGCCTGTAAAGTTTTTTGATACTGGCGCAAAACGCTTTTTATTGATTTTGGGTTGGTAAGACGTGGTAGAATCTTCAGGTTGGTTGTTTTTTTAATGAACTCAATAGTTCTCAGGTCTTTTGGGTCAAGCATTGCTACTTCCAGATTGTTTCCTGATTTTCTAAAAGCAACAATATTATGAGAGCGGGCAATTGGCTCTGGAACAATTTTCAGAATCTTAGGGTCAATAGCTTCTTTTTCCAAATCAACAAATGGAATGCCTAAAATATAGGCTTCAAGCTTGATTAACTGCTCCTGATTGATCAGTTTTTCTGAAACCAAAACCTCGTTGATTTCTTGCTTGTTTTTTTTAGCTTTTTTATAAGCTTGGTCAAACTGTTTTCCTGTAATTAAACCAGCATCAACTAAAAAGGCTTTTAATTGTTGGGGTTCTACTTTCATTTTTATATATTAATGGCTGATATTTAGCTACCAGCCAAGGTTTTTTTAATTTTTTCTACAACTTCTTTTAGGTCGTATTGAGCCTTTACTAAATAAGTTGTAGCTCCTAATTCAATTGCTTTATCTATGTCTTTAACTCCTTCAAGGTTAGTTAAAATAATTACAGGAATGTTTTTTGTTTCAACATTTTCTTTGAGCTTCTTTAAAACATCAAAACCATGCATTTTTGGCAGAACTAAATCAAGGATTATCAGGTCAGGTTTTTCTTTCTGAGCTAATTTTAGTCCTATTTCTCCATCAATTGCGGAGATTATCTCATAGTTTTCTTGTTCCAAACTTTCACCAATTATTTTCTGAAGGGCAGACTCGTCTTCAATAAATAATATTTTTTTCATACTGCTGATAATTTCACGAATTAATGTTGCAAATATTTCTTAATACTTATTTGCAGCAGTTTGTTCGTGATAATTAATAAAAATCAACCTTTTTTTAATGGAAGGGTGAACCAAAATGTCGACCCCTGGTTTTCTGCTGACTGAAAACCTATTTTTCCTTTCGCTTTTTTAATAATTGATCTGGAGATATATAATCCTAATCCTGAACCTTTTGTCTGGTACTTTAAAGCGTTTTCAGAACGGAAAAACTTCTGAAAAATGTATTTTTGGTCTTTTTTTGGGATTCCCACTCCACTGTCTTTTATTGAAAACCTAATATTGTCATTTTCTTTAAAAAGCTCTATTTTGATTTTCCCTCTTTTTTTTGTATATCTGATAGCATTATCTAATAGATTTTCTATAACTAGTTTAATGCGCGAAGGGTCAGAAAAAACATGCGGCAAATCATTGTTTTCGTTAAAAACTACTTCTACATTATAAGCAGCAATAAGCGGTTTATATTCATTAATCAAATTTTTGACAAGTTCCTGTATTGAGAACTCTTGTTCCTGAAAAAGAAGTTTAGCACTTTCAATTCTTGAAACAGTTAAAAGATCAGACACCAGCTCATGCATTCTATAAGTGTTTTCTTTTATAATCTTAAAATACTCTGTTTGCTGTTCTTCAATTCTGCCTAACTTGCCAGACATAAGCAGCTCAATAGTCCATTTTAAGTTAGAAAGAGGGGATCGAAGCTGATGAGAAACAATAGAAATAAACTCTGATTTTAAACGGTTTGCTTCTGCTAATCTTTCAAAACTGCGCGTAATAATGACATCAATAACTAATAAAAGTATTGCTAAAAATTGTATAATTAATGCAACAACTAAAGGGTCTTCGATATAGCGAGTGCCAAAAGCATATGCAAATAGACTGGAGATTATAATAATTAGTCCCATAACCAAAAAAAGAAATTGGGGACACTGCCATAAAGAAAGATTGTATTTTTTACACTGAGCAAAGACATTCAAGTCTGAAACAATTCTTTTAAATAAATTCATAGTATTTATTTTACCACAGTAATTGACCAAACAGAAACAAACTGTTAAAATTTTAAAGCGAAAATGATTATCTTTTGAATTCACCGGGATATGGTGTAATGGCAGCACGAGTCCTTTGGGAGGATTTAGTCCGAGTTCGAGTCTCGGTATCCCGACTAAACAAAAGCGGGTGTAGTATAACGGCTATTATGCGACCCTTCCAAGGTCGAGACGAGGGTTCGATTCCCTTCACCCGCTCAAAAAAAACAAAAACAGCGGAATTTTTCGCTGTTTTTTGTTTTGAGAATTATTTTACTTTGCGTATTCTATCACTCTTGTTTCTCTTATCACATTGACTTTAATTTCTCCTGGATATCTTAGTTCTTTCTGAATTTTTCTAGCAATTTCTCTTGCCAAAACCTTTGCTTTAAAATCATCTATTTCTTCTGGTTTAACAAAAATCCTGATTTCTCTTCCTGCCTGAAGAGCCCAGGCTTTTTCTACTCCATCAAAAGCAAGAGCTATATTTTCTAAATTTGATAATCTTTTAAGATAATTTTCAAGTGTATCTTTTCTTGCTCCTGGTCTTGTGCCTGAAATCTGGTCTCCAACCTGAACTAAAACTGATTCAATACTTGTACTCGGATATTCTTCATGGTGAGATTTCATTGCATCAATAACCTCTTTTTCTATTTTGAATTTTTCCAGTATCTTTATTCCAATATCAACATGAGATCCTTCAATCTGATGGTCAACTGCTTTTCCAATATCATGAAATAAACCTGCTTTTTTACAAATTAAAGAATTAGCCCCGATTTCATCAGCTAAAAATGAAGATAGATAAGCTACTTCAATTGAGTGAAGCAGGACATTTTGGCCGTAACTTGTTCTAAACTTAAGTCTGCCAAGTAGCTGCATTAGTTTAGGGTCCAGTCCAACAAAACCAAATTCATAAGCTGCTATTTCTCCAGCTTTTTTAATTTGTATATCTATTTCTTGTTTTGCCTCTTTTACTTTTTCTTCAATTCTAGCTGGCTGAATTCTTCCATCTAATATGAGTTTATCCAGAGCAAGCTTAGCTATTCTTCTCCTTACTGGGTCAAAGCCGGAAATCATAACTGTTTCTGGTGTTTCATCAACTATTATTTCTACTCCTGTTAATTTTTCAAGAGTTTTAATATTTCTTCCTTCCTTGCCGATTATTCTTCCTTTAATATCTTCGTTGGGCAGGCTAATAGTAGTAGTAGTTATTTCCTGGGCCTGAGAAAGAGCGTATTTTTGAATTGCAGTAGCTAAAATCTCTTTAGCTTTTTTTTCATATCTTTCGTGACCTTCAGTTTCTAATTTTCTCAGTTTTTCCAAAATGTCCAGTTGATGTTTGTCTTCTAAAGCTTTGAAAAGCTCTTCTTTGGCTTGTTTTTTACTTATGCCTGAAACATTTTCTAGTTTTTTGGAGATTTGATCTTTTAAGTCCTCTAAAGATAGTTTGATTTTTTTTACTCCTTCTAATTTTTCTTCAAAGTCTTTTTGTTTCAAATCAAAATCAGATATTTTTTCATTAAAAATACTCTCTCTTTTTAGAAGCAACTGTTCGCTTCTATTTAGCCTTTTTCTTGTAATATATACTTCTTTTTTTGCGTCTTCTAAGATTAAAGAAGCTTTGTTTTTCGCCTGAGAAATAGTGTTATTAGCTTCTTTGTTGGTTTTTTCAATCCTTTTTTTGATTTTTCCTTCAATTGTTTTCCAGTCTCTTCGCGCTATTGATTGACGGGCATAATAACCTAAAATTGTTCCTATTGAAAGGGATATAATCCCTACGATTAATAAAGTTAATTGAGTCATGTTCCAAAACAGGAAATTGGCTATTTAGCACAATTTCAGCTAATTCTGAAGTTGTTTTTTTTAATACTGACATTGTTTTAATAGTTCCAAATTCCAAATTATTTTTACATTTTAATTATATCAAACATTCCTCAAAAGTCAAACTCTGTAGTAGAATTTTAACTGTTTTGCCGAAAACAAAACAAGTAAAGCAAAGCTCTGTTAAAATCTCACTACAGAATTAACTGATAAATGCACCTTTAATAATTGACGGTAATATTTTGGCAGACAAGATGACTGCCAAAGCTACAAGAGTCCAAGTGATGATTGATTTCGCCTTGTTTATTTTTACTGCGTCTCCACCCGCAAAAATCATTAAAAGAGCAGCATAGATTATAAGGATTGGAGCAATGGCAAAACTAGTTATAACAAGAAAGTCAATTACTGCATTTATTGCATCCCAAAGACTGTCCTGATCTAAAGGATTTTTTAGTTTTATAGGGCCCATATATCCACTATCGTCAGGCGGAGGAACTGAGGATTGTTTTGTTATAAAGTTTTCACCATCAACAAAATTACTGTCATTTGCCGGATTTTGTGCTTCAGCTTTAACTCTCCATTCATATTCAGTGTTTCCATTTAAGCCCATTAAAATATAGTTTGTAATGCCAGCAACTCCTATGGGATATTTTGCTGTCCAATAAGTTGATTCTGTAGTTTTATATAAAACTTTGAATTGTTTAAGAGTGCCGCCATTTTTATTCCATTCCCATTGAAGAAGGACACTGCCTTCACCAATATCCAGTACTAAAGGGTCTTTTGGATTTTTTAGTTTTGCCAAGCAAAAATCAGCATTGAAAAATATTAATCCAAGAATAACAGTTAAGAAAATAATAAAAAGTTTTTTCTTCATAATACTTTATTATATTAACATGTTTTAATTTTTTGAAACACTAACCCAGGCAGTCAAGCAAGAATCACTAACTCCTTGATTATCAGAAACAGTAATTTTCGGTTTATATGTACCTGGATTTTTATAATAATGAACTGCATTTTTTGAATCAGAAAATTCTCCATCATCAAAATCCCAATAAAAAGAAAGAGGGTCATTGTCTGGATTTAATACTTCAACAAAGAAACTAAATTCAGTGTTCAGATTGCCTAAAGCTGGATTAACTCTACATGATATGATCTCTGGAGCTAAATTTGTTTTTGCCTCAATAGTTTCACTTTTTGAAATATTCCCCGCAGCGTCTTTGCAGGCAGCAAAAACTTGATAAGAACCAGCTTGTTCTGGAGTAAATTCTTTTCTGAATAAACATTCTTTATTACAGCCAGGATTTAAAACTGTCATTATTCCCTGATCTTGATTGTTAATATAAAGATTGCATCCTATAATTTTTAAATTATCAGATACATTTGTTTTGAAATTGTACAGCTTTTTTTCCTCTATATTAACAGGATAAATCTGTTCCTGTTGAATGTCAGTAGTAAAAACTTTACCAATAACAGGCTTGTTCCAGTCAATATTAAGATAAACAACAGATTTATCTTCTAAACTAGGATTATGCTGATTATTATCCTTATCTTTTGAGCGGACATATATCCAGCAGGCATTTATTCCTTCAAAACCGCACATTTTTCCTTCTCCAACTGAAACACTGAAACTGGAATTGCATTTTCTTTTCAGCCAGTCAGTAGAATATTCTTTATTATTGTCATAAGTTAAAATTTTATATTCACAGGAATTATAGTTAATGCCTGATTCTAAATCCTCGTCTAAAACATCAATGACAAAGTTTTTGCTGTGCCATGAATTAGCAATAGGAGATTTTATTTGGGAAGCAGGCTGGTTTTTATCTTTTTTTTCCTCAACTCCTCCATTTGAGGGAATGTGGTTAAAGTCAATTATGTCTTGGTTTAGAAAGATGAAATAAATTAAAAGCCCTATTACAACAAGGGCTAGTATAGTTAACCAAAACTTTTTGGATTTCAAAAGTTTCATTTCAAAGTTATTTTTTTGTTTTAATTACTTGGTCAATAAGTCCGTAATTCTTAGCGTCTTCGCCAGAAAGATAAAAATCACGGTCAGTATCTTTTTCAATTTTTTCTAATTTCTGGCCAGTATGTTTTGCTAAAATTTTATTCACCTGCTGTTTTAATTTAACAATTTGTTTGGCAGCAATTTCAACTTCAACTGCCTGACCGCTGATACCGCTTACAGCTACCTGATGAAGTAAAATCTGGGAGTTAGGCAAAGCAAATCTTTTTCCTTTTGCTCCTGCGCCTAATAAAACTGCAGCTCCTGAAGCAGCAGAGCCAACACAGACTGTTGAAACAGGACACTTTACATACTGCATAGTATCATAAATGGCTAAAGCTGAAGTTAGAACTCCACCTGGTGAATTAATGTAAAACTGGATGTCTTTTTTAGAGTTTTGAGAGGCTAAAAAAAGCATTTGAGCAATAATTGAGTTTGCAACTGTATCAACAATAGGTGCGCCCAAAAAAACAATTCTTTCTTTTAAAAGACGTGAATAAATATCATAAGCTCTTTCTCCGCGTTGTGTTTTTTCAATAACAGTAGGAATTAAATTCATATTTTTAATTATTTTTTTCACTTTTTTTTATTTTTTTAGATTCTTTTTTCTTTTTTGTTGTTTTCGGTTTTTTAATTTTTTCTTTCTTTTTTTCTTTTACCTCTTCTTGTTCTTTTTGTAAAGAACTTCTTATATCAATTTTCCAGCCGGTTAATTTTGCAGCCAGTCTGACGTTTTGTCCGTCTTTACCAATAGCTAAAGATAATTGGTCATAAGGGACAATGGCTAAAGCTGTGTTTTTTGGCATAACTTTAACTTCTTCAACTTTAGCTGGACTTAAAGAGTTAGATATAAATTCTTTAGGGTCGTCAGAATATTCAATAATGTCAATTTTCTCTCCTCCTAGCTCATTGATTACTACTTGAATTCTTGTTCCTCTTTGTCCTACAACTGCTCCAATTGGGTCAATCCCTTCTTCTAAAGAACTTACAGCAACCTTTGTTCTTGAACCGGATTCTCTGGCTATTGATTTTATTATTACTGTGCCAGCAGAAATTTCTGGAACTTCCAATTCAAAGAGCTTTGAAACCAGCTTAGGATAGGCGCGGGATAAAAAGATTTTAGGGCCTTTTGAAGTTATTTCAACTTTTAAAACATAAAGTTTTAATCTTTGTCCAGCCCTGTAAAATTCTCCAGGAACTTGTTCTTCCTTTGCCAGAACCCCTAAAGTTTTTCCAATATCAAAAAATACATTTCTACCTTCTATTCTTTGGACAATACCTGAAACAATGCCGCCTTCTTTTGATTTATATTCATTAAAGATGCTTTCTTTTTCTGCTTCTCTTATTCTTTGTATTATGACCTGTTTTGCTGTTTGAGCAGCAATCCTGCCATAATCTTTTTTAGCTTCCAAAGGAATAACTATTTCTTCTTCCAGTTTTATTTTAGGATTTATTTTTTTGGCTTCTTCAATCAGAATATGTTTTTCAGCATTAAAGCGGATTTTCCCTTTGCTATCAGTATCTTTAGGGGATTGCTGTTTTTCTGTTAATTTTTTCAGCTCTTCTTCTGAATAAATCATTTTTTCATCTACCACTGTTTTTACCTGCCAAAATTTAACATGGCCTGACTTTTCATCAAGCTTAGCTTTTATAATTTGTCCTTTTTTTCCGTAATCTTTTTTATAAGCTGCAGCCAGAGCCTGTTCAATAGTTTCTAAGACTTTTTCTGAAGAAATTCCTTTTTCTTCAGCAATTTGGGCAATAGCTGAAGCAAAATTTTTCATGTCCATAACTTAAATTATATGTATTGTTAATAAAAATGTCCGCATTTTGACGGACTAATCTTTATTTTGCCAAATAAACATTAATCTGTCAACCCCATTTCAGTTTACCACCATCCTGATTTTTTTATTATTCTTTTAATCCTTAGACCAGATGCTTCGTCATTATCAAAAACAAGCCGGTTTTTGAATAAAAGAACCTTGTTTTCTGCTGACTTTATTTCTTCTATAGGACTTAATCTTTTAATAAATATTGGTATTAAAGAAGCTGATATTAAAACTCCTACTGTTTCAATCTGGTTAAATTTTACTGCTAAATATAATGAAAGTATTAAAAAAACAATTGTGCCAATTGCTGCATTCCAGATTACTGCCAAAATAATTAAACCAGCTACTGGAAGCCAGAGAAGTTCAGGATATAAGGAAAAAAAAGCACCAGCTAGAGTTCCTATTCCTCTTCCGCCAGAAAATTTCAAAAAACAAGACCAGTTATGACCAACAACTGCTGCTGCTCCTGATAAAGCTTGAAATTGAGGAGCCAGTCCAAAAGATTGAGCAAAATAAACTGCTAAATATCCTTTTCCAATATCTAAAACTCCTGTTATTATTCCCTGCCAGAGTCCAATATTTTTAAAGACATTTGAGCCAGATGTTTTTCTCCAGCCGATTTTTAAAATATTTTTTCCTGTAGAAATTTTTGTGAGTAAATAACCAGAAGGAAAAGAACCTATGATATACGAGGTAATTATCCATAAAAAGCTAAAATAATTATTTGTTAGCGCGCAGTTCATAAAGGAATATTTCCATGTTTTCTTGGTATTTTACTCTCTCTTTTATTGAACAAGGATTTTAAGCACTTAATTAGAGTTATTCTTGTGTCTTTTGGATGAATTATCATATCAACTTGCCCAAGCTTAGCTGCTTGATATGGGTCTAAAAATAACTGCTTTAATTCTTCTATCTTTTCTTTTTCCAGTTTTTTAGGGTCTTTTGCCTTTGCTAAATCTTTTTTAAATATTATTTTAACTGCTTGTTTAGGTCCCATAACCGCAATCTGGGCTGATGGCCAGGCAATAACTTTATCATAACCAAGTTTTCTTGAACAAAGAGCTATATATGCTCCACCATATGCTTTTCTGAGAATTAAACTTATTTTTGGAACAGTTGCTTCAGCAAAAGCATAAAGCACTTTTGCTCCGTGGCGTATTATTCCTTTTGTTTCCTGCCCTGCGCCAGGAAGATAACCAGGCGTATCAACTAAATTAATTAAAGGAATATTAAAAGCATCGGCAAACCTGACGAAACGAGCAATTTTATCAGAAGAATCAACGTCCAGAGTGCCGGCCATATGTTTTGTTTGGTTTGCTATTAGAGCAACAACAAAACCTGCCAGTTTACTGAAGCCCACAATTGAATTGGTTGCGAAATTCGGCTGCACTTCAAAAAATGTTCCTCTATCAAAAATTTCTTCGATCACTTGTTTTATATCATAGCTTTTCTCCTCTTTTTCAGGAACAATTTCTGCAAGTTTAAGGCTTTCCTCTTTTTCAAAAAAATCAGCCAAAAAACTTCTTTCTTGAGGCGGATTTTCCAGGTTGTTTTGCGGTAAATAAGAGAGAAGTTTCTTTACTGCCAGAAAACAATCTTTTTCATTTTCATATACAAAATGAGCGCAGCCGCTTTTTGAAGAGTGGACTGATGCGCCTCCTAAATCTTCAAAAGAAATAGTTTCTCCTGTTACTTTTTTAACTACCTTAGGGCCTGTGATATACATTTGAGAGATTCCAGAAACCATGAAAATAAAGTCCGATAGTCCAGGAGCATAACAGGCTCCTCCTGCAGAAGGCCCTGCAATCACAGAAATTTGGGGAATAAGACCAGAAGCTTTAGTCATTGATTTGAAAATTTCCGCATAGCCATCAAGGCTTGATATGCCTTCCTGAATTCTTGCTCCTCCAGAATCAATTATTCCGATTACAGGGCAGCCTGTTTTTGCAGCCAAATCAATAATTTTAACGATTTTTTTACCATGCATTTCTCCTAAAGAACCGCCGATTTTAGAGAAATCCTGGCTAAAAACATAAACCTGACGGTTATTAATTGTTCCAAAACCAGTAATAACAGCATCTCCTGGAAATTTCTTTTTATTCATTTCCAGAGCATTAAAACGGCTTTCAACAAAAGCATCTAGTTCTACAAAACTGTTTGGGTCTAAAAGCAAATCAATTCTTTCTTTAGCGCTTAGTTTTCCTTTTTGGTGTTGTTTTTCAATTAGTGTTTTATTCTCGTTCTTTAATTTCCTGTTAAATTTTTTAATGTTTTTTTTCATAAATTTATTCGCTAATAGTTTTTAGTTGTTTTTTTATGCCGTTAACAATTTGGGTCATGATCTTTTTGTTGTCAATTTTTTTGTTCAATTCTATTTTAAGTGATGTGGCGGTATTTTCCAAATCTTCTGGAAATTTGTCAATATTTGTATTTAAACCAATTCCCATTACAGAAAACTTCACGTCATTTGCTAAGACATTTTCAGTTAAAATACCGGCAACTTTTTTTTGTTTAACATAAACATCATTCGGCAGTTTAATAAAGCTCTCCAGATTAAAATTTTCCTTTATTGTTTTTGCCACAACAAAAGCAGCTAAAATAGTTAAGGTTTGTAAATCATCAATATTTGATTTAGGCAGAATGATAGAAAAGTAAAGCCCTCCTTTTGGAGAAAACCAATAATCTTTTTTTCTTCCATAGCCAGCGCTTTGCTCTTCTGCCCAAACAACCAGCCAATCCTCAGGCTTTATTTTTTTTGCCAAAGCATTGGTTGAATCAATAATTTTTTCTTTTCTTATTTTCATTTATTAAGATAAGTTTTATTCTAAAATAACTAATGTTTCATTACTGCTTACCTTTTTGTTTTTAGTCACTAGAATTTTTTTAACTTTTCCCTCAAAGCTTGAAATTATTTCGTTTTCCATTTTCATTGCAGAAAGAAGAATAACTTTTTGATTTTTTTTAATAAGGTCGCCAACCTTTACAAATATTTCTGAGACTTCACCAGTGATCGGTGTTTTGATTTCTTTTTTTGAGAAATCTTTTTTTGGAATTGAACTTTTAGCAACTGAAATTTGTTTTTTCTCTTGTTCTTGTTTCTCAAAAACAAAGTCTTTATCATCTACTTTTATTTTGATTTTATTTGCATTCTCTTTTAGAATTTCAACCTCATAGTCTTTGTTATTAATTTTCAGTTTTAGTTTTTTCATACTTAAGAAATGAACATCTACTCAAACATTTTTAATCTTTCAGCCATCAGCCAGTTTGATGCAGAAGCTTCTTTTTCCGAAATATCTGGTTTTTCCATGGCTTCATAAATCTTAAATACAAGTTCAGCAATGTCTTTTTCCTCTATTTTTCTGCTTATAACTGGTTTGCAGGATGGTTGCGGCAGTAATCTATCTAAAATTCTTGTTTTCTCAATGAAATTAGTATTAAAGTTGCCCTTTAAGAATTCACTGTCATTTAAAAGCAGCTTGAAAAATGGGATTGTTGTTGGAATTCCTTCAATGGCAATTTCATCTAAAGCATTTTTAAGTCTTTTAATTGCACCTTCTCTTGTTTTATTGTGAGCAATCAGTTTTGCCAGAAGAGAATCAAAATAAGGATAAATTTCTTGACCTTCATGGATGAAAGTGTGGACAAATATTCCACGACCTCCAGGAGCAAGGTATTTCTGAATTGTTCCTGGGCTAGGCCTGAAATTATTTTTAGGATTTTCAGCATTAATTCTTGCTTCCATAGCCCAGCCGTTAAAAGAAATGTCCTCTTGAAAGAAGGGAAGCTGCTGTCCCTGGCTAATTTTTATCTGCTGTTCTACTATATCAACACCAGTTATTGCCTCTGTGATAGGATGTTCTACTTGGATTCTTGGGTTAACTTCTAAAAAGTAGAAGTTTTTATCTTCATCCACTAGAAATTCAACAGTTCCTGCTCCTTGATATTTTAATTGTTTTGTTAGTTTAACTGATAAGTTAGCCATTTCTTCTCTTGTTTTTTTGTCCAGAAACGGAGAAGGTGCCTCTTCAAGTAATTTTTGAAATCTTCTTTGGATTGTGCATTCTCTTTCTCCAAGATGAATAATATTTTTTCCATCTCCTAAAATCTGAAATTCAATGTGTCTGGCATCTCTTAATTGTTTTTCAAGGAAGAAATCAGTGTCAGAAAAAGATTTTGCCATTTGTCTTTGAAGTCCAGCAGAAATTGAGAAAATATCTCCAAAATCAATATTAGAACCAATAACCCTGATACCAATACCTCCGCCTCCTTTTCTGGCTTTTAAAATAAATGGAGGTTTGATTTTCAAAACCCATTTTACCAAATCACTCTTGGTTTTAATGGAGCCTCTGCTTGCTGGTAGTGTTGGGATTCCTACTTTTCTGGCAACTTTTTTTGCTTCAATCTTGTCTTCCAGTTTTTTTAAGGTTTTAAAATGAGGGCCAATAAACTCCATTTTGTTTTTCCGAACTAATCTGGCAAATTTCCAGCTTTCAGACAAAAACCCATAACCAGGATGAATGGCATCAACCTTAGCTTTTTTAGCGATTTCAATTATTTTTTTTTGGTCCAGATAGCCAGAAGAACCTTCTTTTTCTAAAAAATAATACTCGTCAGCCAGCCTGGTTTCAAGGAAATTTGATTCCTGTCCCTTTAAAGGACAAAGAGCCACGGTTTTAATTCCCATGTCCTGACAAGTTCTTATTATTCTTAAGGCTATTTCGCCTCTATTAGCAATTAGGATTTTTTTAATTTCCATATTGATAGGGTTTTTGAGATAATTTAGAAATTTCCTGCATTATTTTATCTGTCACTTTTCTTAAAAGCACCTTATATTTATCTTTATTTTTTTTAATAACTTTTATATCTTCTCTTTCTTTCAAGAAATACAAGGGTTTTCCTATTTTAATAATCCTTTTAAAAGAATTAGCAACTACTTGTATTCCTACTGGAATTACAGGAACTCCTGTTCTGAGAGTTAATTCTGCTATACCTGTTTTACCCTTTAAAAGGTTTTTTTTATTATTACTATCTCCTTCAGGATAAATAACAATAATTTTATTTTCCCTTATATTTCTAGCCAGTATGTTTATGAAATTTTTCCTATCAACGTTTTTTCTGTTCAGCTTGATTGTATTTGTAAAATAATAAAGTCCTCCTGATATAAATAAAGTTTTCAAGCTGTCCATAGCACCGACAAAACGAACATTTTTCAATCTTTCTTTTAATAGAGAAATAATAAACCAGTGGTCTTTGCCGTCAAGGTGGTTTGGGGCAAGAATAAAATTACTCTGTTCAGGAATATTCTCCTTTCCTTCTACTTTTTTCAAAAAAAATTTTTCAATAAAAGGAGAAGATATATATCTACAGAAATAAATAAAAGATGTTTTCATGCTTTTAAATCCAGTCTTGATTTCAAATAGATTATCTCTTCCATTATTTTATCAGTAATTTCCTGAAGTAGTAACCTGTAATCATCTGATTCCTTGTCTATATTCTTACCTTTTTCGTATTCTTCGTGAAAATATAGGGGTTTGCCAATGTTAATTTCAACAATTCTTTTTATTTTAAGATTACCTTCTGGAGGCAGAATATCAAATGTGCCCTTGATTGCTACAGGAAGAATCGGTTTCCCTGTTTCTAAAAAGATATTAGCTGCACCATACTTGCCTTTTCCTATTTCTCCAGTCCTGGTTCTTGTTCCTTCAGGATAAATTATCAAGCAATCTCCTTTCTTGACTGATTCTATGGCTTCTTTCATCATATTTTTCTTTGAAGCCTTACTTTTTCTATTTAAACGAATGACCCCAGCCAGGAAATATATAATATAAAGAGACAATTTCGTCAATCCTGTGTATTGGTCTGTTTGGCCAATAAAATGAAATCTTCTTGGGACACAAATATAGCCAGTAGCTACCTGGTCTAAGTGGCTTTGATGATTTGATGCCAGGATAAAGTTTTCTTTAGGTATGTTATCAAGTCCTGTAATTTTTTTAATGAAAAGTATTCTGGCAATAGGAGCAATAAAAATTTTACAAAACCAAGAAATTAGTCTATTCATTTAATTTAATTTAAGCTTCTTTTTTTAAGAATCTTTTGTGCGTCTTTCATAGTTTGTTCAATAATTTCTTTACATGTTTTAATCTCTGAAATATCTCCAGCACAAAGGCCACAAAGAAGCGGAGCTTTTTCAACGTCAGCGTTTAATAATTTTGAAGATGAGTATGCGTCAGCTCTGACTTCTTCAGGAAAAGGATTTTTTTCTTCTAATTTTTTCACTCTTTCAACTAATTCATTTTTTATTAATCTTACTGGATGGCCAGTGAATTCTGCTACAGTTACCACATTTTCATCGGTAGCATTTAAGATTGCTTTCTTATAATCTTCATTAATATCACATTCTTTGCTTGCTAAAAATCTAGTTCCCATTTGAACTCCATCTGCACCTAAAACAAACATTGCTGCTGTGGTTTTTCCATTATAGATACCGCCAGCTGCAACTAAAGGAATATTCCTGAGCACTTTTTTTGCTTGAGGCACTAAACTCAGTGTTGTTTTTTGGCCGATATGACCTCCTGACTCCATTCCTTCTACTACAATAATGTCAGCGCCATTTTCCTCCATTTTTTTAGCCAATCTTGTAATAGCAACAACAGTAATAATTTTAATTCCAGCTCTTTTTAAATGAGGGAGTAAAGGAAGGGGATTGCCTCCTCCGGTTGAAACAATAGACACTTTTTTCTTAATTATTACTTTTACTAAATCAGGAATGTTTGGGTTTTGGAGCATTAAATTTACTGCAAACGGTTTATCAGTTAATTTTTTAGTTTTATCAATCTCCTGTTTCAGCCATTTAGTAGGTAAAAAACCAGAACCAATTGTTCCTAATCCTCCGGCATTTGAAACAGCTGAAACTAAAATAGAATCTGAAATTCCAGCCATTGCTCCCTGGATAATAGGATATTTAATATTTAA
The DNA here is from genome assembly GCA_964450805.1 of uncultured Candidatus Saccharibacteria bacterium. Classification (GTDB taxonomy): domain Bacteria; phylum Patescibacteriota; class Minisyncoccia; order Minisyncoccales; family JANBVM01; genus JANBVL01. The sequence goes on from CAYVDD010000001.1 coordinate 559,021, forward strand.
GACTTCTGTTAATTTTTCACCAAGCATAATTTTTTATACAAGGCTGGATTTTTAAGCAGTTATTATTAAAGGTTGTTTTTTTAAAATTTGATTTGCTTCTGTTGTTAATTCATGAATTAGTTCTTTTACAGAAATTATTTTATCAATTCGCCAGACATTTGAACCAGCAAAAAATAGTCCTTTTTCAAAATCACCTTTTCGGGCTTTTTCTAAAGCCTCTAAAATACAATAGCTTTTATCGCAGGTCATACCTATACATCCCTTGCATTTCAGAGGGTCTGGTTTTGGAGCTTTACCTTCTAGAATTTTTTCAACTAAAGGAGTTTTGATTGCTCTGCCAGGCAGTCCAACAGGGGAATGGATAATTACAACATCTTCTTTTTTAGCTTTCAAATGAGCTTCCTTAAATCTTTGATGGACATCGCATTCTTTTGTTGATACAAATCTTGTTGCCATTTGAACTCCTTTTGCTCCTGCTCTTAGCATTTCTACAATGTCTTTTCCATTAAATACGCCGCCAGCAGCAATTATCGGAGTTTTTACAGCCTTTACAACATCTTTGACAATATCAATAGTTTTTCTAAATTCATGACCTTTTGGGAATCCAAGATGTCCTCCTGCATCCATTCCTTCAACAACTATGGCTGCTGCACCCATTTCTTCACCTTTTTTAGCAACCTTAACAGATGAGGCCATTGAAAATATGGGAACATTATATTTTCTTCCCGTTTCAAAAATATCTTTTCTAAACCCTGCTCCTTGAATTATTAAATCAACCTTTTCTTCCATAGCTGCTTTAACTAATTCAGTAAAGTGATTTATTACTCCCATAATATTTATTCCTATTAATCCTTTGGGTCCAGCAATTTCTCTGGCTTTTCTAATTTCTGATTTAATTTCTTCTGGATCAGTCATTCCTGAAGCAGCAATAATACCTATTCCTCCATGTTTTGCTACATTTCCAGCTAAATTATGTAAAGAGACTCTGACTGCCATACCGCCTTGAATAATAGGGATTTTAGCAAAAAGACTGCCAATTTTTAAAGGTGGTAATGTAGTCTGGGCTTGGGGATTGTCCTCTTTTTTTTCAATGCTTTTTTGAAACTCGTCTTTATCTATAATAGCAACACTAAATCTTGCTTCACCTTTCATTCTATTATTTACAAAAACCTCTCCTTTCATATTAGCAATTTTATTGCCATAAAACCCAATAAGCTTTACTTTGTATTGCATTCTATCTCCAGGAAAAATTGGCTCATAAAAAAAAGCACTTCTGATTTGATAGGCTAGCAGGTGCTTGCTTTTATGAGAAGAGCCCAATTTTTTCCTTAAAAGGATTGTTCCTGTTTGAGCAATGCCTTCAAGAACCAAAACTCCAGGCATTATTGGATAGCCGACAAAATGACCTTTAAAATAAGGGTCGTCTTTTGATGTTTTTTTATAACTAACAATATTATGAGTTGAAATACTTTCTACTTCATCAACCCATAAAAAAGGCTCGTCATAAGGAATTATTTTTTTAATTTGGTTTTTAGTTAACATTAAAGAGATAATCCTCCATCAATATTAATTATTGTTCCAGTAATGAAGCTAGCTTTATCTGAAGCTAAGAATGCGACTAAATCTGCCACTTCTTCTGGTTTTCCAAATCTGCCCAGTGAAGTGAGTTTTTTAATCATTAATTTTAATTGTAAAGGTATGTTATTAGTTAATTTTGTTTCAATGAAACCAGGAGCAATAGCATTAACAAGAACACCATGTTTCCCAACTTCTTTGCTTAAAGCTTTTGTGAAACCAATTATTCCAGCTTTGGCTGCTGCATAATTTGTTTGACCAAAACTTCCTCGCTGTCCTACTACTGAAGAAACATTAATTATTTTTCCTTTACTTGAAATGATTAAAGGAAGACAGGAATTGGTTACATTAAAGACTCCTGTTAAATCAATATCAATTACTTTTTGCCATTCTTCTTTTGTCATTTTTGCCAGAGTTCTGTCTTTACATATTCCTGCATTGTTTATTAAAGCATTTAATCGTCCAAACTCCTGCTTTATTTCTTCAGTCATTTCCTGGCACTGAGTTAAATTTGAGACATCAGCTAAAAAATATTGGGCTTTAACTCCAATTTCTTCAATTTCAGATTTTAATTTTTTTAAATTTTCTTCTTGATAAGGGATGTCGTTTAGAGCAATGTTCATGCCTGAGGAGGCAAGTTTTAGAGCAATTGCTTTTCCAATCCCTTGAGATGAACCTGTTATTAAAGCTGCTTTTCCTTTCATGAATTAGTTTTTAAATTATTTAATTTTTTTTGAATTTAGAGACAGAATCAGTACAACTAGAGATATTTTTAATATGTCTCCTATGATAAAAGGATATAGACCGACTGTTAAGATTTTTGAAAATCCAACAAATCTTGTCAACCACAAAAGTCCAGGAATATAGATAGAAAAGTTGGCAATTAATATTGCTAAGGTAGATTTTTTGATGCTTTTATTCCAGCTTTTTTCAAGCAATAAACCCGCTAAGTAAGCTGCTATCACAAAACCTAAGATATAGCCAAAAGTAGGGCTCATAATATATATTATTCCTCCGCCTCGAGAAAACCACGGCAAACCAATCAACCCTGCCAGCAGATAAGTGATTTGAGATACAGCTCCTTTTTGGGCTCCCAGTAAAACTCCACTCAGTAAAACAATTAATGTTTGCATAGTTACTGGGACAGGACCTATTTCGATTTTAAATCCAGCACTTATTCCAGTTAAAACTGCGAAGCCTAAAACTTGAACAATATTTTTAGTCAAAATAATTGCTTTCCCAATCCCCTGAGACGAACCTGTTATTAAAGCTGTTTTTCCTTTCATAACTTTAGTAAAGTTTTTCTACATTATATTGTACTTCATCTGGATGTCTTCCTGCTGTTGGAATATGTTCAATTTTAATATCTTTTAAATGTTCTGGCAAATTTTCAATAATTGCAATTTCAGCAAAGATTCTATCCAAATTTAAAGAATTAAAGCTGGCAAAAGCCAGTCCTAAAGACACCACAACTTTATCACTTCTTTGAATTGATATTCCTTCAGCCAAAGTCAAATATTCTGGCAGAGTTTCGTTTATCTTCTTAAGTAGTCTTTCATAATTTTCGTCTTTTAAAGAAAGAAAAGATTTTTTACTAAGCATCGTTAAAATATTATTAGTTGCGCCTTTAATTATTGCTTTAGGTCCAAGTTTTAATTTTGGCAGATTGATTATTAAATCATTTTCAAATGCTTGTTCTGAAATTTGAACAGTTAAGCCATTTATTTCTTTTTTTCTAAATCTGGTTTTTGCTAGATCTAAAACAGCTATTTTGTATTTTAAGGCAATATCTAAGAGCTGGGATTTCTGAGCAGAAGCTTTAATCGGCAGATCATCAAAACTCTGACCAGCTATTTTGATGTTTTTTAAATCAGCCCCGCATTGAACCAAGAACTTGATTGCAGCCTCCATAAATTCTGGAGTTGTATTATCAGCCAGATAAGGATGCTTAGCAGATATTAATGTAGGCAAAATCAGGATTTTGGAATTTTTGTCTATTTTCAGTCCTCCAATCAGTTCAATGGTTTTTTCAATTGCCTCTAAAATATCATACTTTACTTTCCATAAAGATACAGTTTTTTTGTCTTGAGAACATTTCAGGTCAAAATCATCGTTAATCTTGTATTCTTTAAAAGATTTCTGTGTCCAGCGGTTTCCCTGTTCATCTTCTAAAACCAAAACAAAGTAAGGTGTTTTAAGATGTAAAAGAGTTGGGATTTTTACCTTGCTAATACCAATCACTTTAGCCTTCTTGCTTTTTAATCTTTTGACACCTGAAAAACAATCAGGACATTTGCCGATGTTGTGCTGCCACTTATTTTCACATTTGGGACATTGAAAAAATGCCATAGATGAATTATATATAATAGTATATGAATGTAAATGATATTACAAAAACATATTATTTGCCTGAAAAGCTCAGGCCGGAATTAAAAAAGATTTGGGGAACAGCTATTTTGGGCAAAAATAATGAAGTTTTTAAGAAGTGTCAGAAATTTATTAAAGAAAGGGGATTTAAAAAAATAATTACAGTAGGTGATTATTGTTCTTTGTCTCTTTATTCTAATGTTAAGATCTTTGACGGCAAGATAAAAAGAGAACAGGTTAAAAATACTTTACCTTTTTCTCTGGAATGTACTAATCCTGCTGGTGTCATTAATGTGGGGGTTTGGCCGATTATTGACCAGGCAATTAAAGAAGAAAAAAACCTTTTTGTTAAAGGAGAGGAGGATCTGTTGGTTATTCCTGCTGTTTTGCTTTCTGAAAAAGGAACTGCAATAATTTATGGCCTGCCAGACAAGGGGATTGGTATAATTGAATCTTCAGAAGAAATCAAAAAGAATTTAAAAGAACTTCTTGAAAAATTTGAAACTAGGTAAGTCTTTTAAAAATATGAACAGTAACACTTCCTCCTGCTCCACCTACGTTATGACAGAGTCCGATTTCAGGGGTTGGATTTACCTGTCTTTTATCGCATTTACCTCTTAATTGATTTACGATTTCATATATCTGGGCCAATCCTGTTACTGATATGGGATGGCCTTTTGCCTTTAATCCTCCTGAAGGATTAACTGGCATTTCACCATTTAAGTTTATTTTACCTGACCTTATCAGTTCTTTTCCTTTACCAATTGGCGCAAATCCTAAATCCTCATAAGAAAATAATTCTACAGAAGTAAAGGCATCATGGATTTCAGCTACATCAATGTCGTTTGGCTTTAACTTCGCTTCTTTAAACGCTTGTTTTGCTGCTAATCTTGTTGCTTTAAAATGAGTAATGTCATCACGCAGGAAAGTTAAAAGATAATCAGTGGCAAAACCAGAACCAATAATTTCAATATCAGTTTTTTCAGAAGAAACAATAACAGCAGCGCCTCCATTAATTGATAAAGAACAATCAAGCAGCCTTAAAGGCGAGGCTACAACTGGTGAGTTTTTAATTTTTTCCAATGAAACGGGTCGTTTGTAAAAATAGGCTTTGGGATTTAATACAGCATTTTGATGATTTTTAAAAGCAATTAAAGCCAGATCATCCATTGTAGCGCCGTATTTTTCCATATACTGCTGCCAGACCAATGCATTTTGAACAGGGAAAAGCATGCCTTCTGGCTGTTCAATTACTTTTTCAGCTGCTGACATTATATTGTCTGTTGTTATTTCGCTGATGTTGTAGACTATTCTTTCACCACTTAAAACCAGAACATTTTTAAGGCCTAATCTAGCGCCTGTCCAGGTTGCCACACCTCCACCAGAGCAGACTGAAGGAGTTTCAATAATTGGTACATTGGTTTTAAATAAATCAGAAATAAGAGATATTTTATGGGTTTGATGCTCTCCAGCAGCAGCGCTTGACATTCCTGTAAGAACAATTCCATTAATTTGAGAGATTTTCATTTTAGAGTCCTCAAGCGCTTCTATTGCTGCTTCATAGGCCTGTTTCCACCAGGGTTTTTGAGAATAATCAAATTTTGTCATTCCTACGCCTTTAATATACATGTTGTTGAAATTTATCTTGTATTTATTATTATTTTTTTTGAATTCCTGTCCAGCTCGCAGTTATAGATTGGCTCCCTATCACCTTACTAACAGATAAAGGTATTAAATTCGTGAAAGAGATATCAGCTTTAGTTTTTAATTTTAAACTATCCTTTACTTTTTTGATAGCTTCAATGCTTTTAGAATATCCTAATATTACTCTGATTTTTTTAAATTTTTTAGAATCTTTTAAGATCTTTTTTGTTAAAGCTTCAGTACTATTCTGGGCTAAAACAATCCCTGTTTTTAGAACCTTGCCGTTTTTAAGCTTCAGTACTGGATAGAGCTTTATTTTATCAGTTCTAGTCGTTTGTTTGAAGTTTTCAGAAATTACATAGTGGTGTATTTTAGAAACAAAACTTTTAAGCTCTTTTAAAATATCATCTACACTTCTTTGTTCTTGTATCAGCTCAATGGATTTTAAAACAACTAATGCCTGGCCAGTTCCTGTGTTTAATGAATCAAAAACAAATATTTTTTTGGGTTTGGAGCTTGCTAGTTTTGCTTTTACTGCTAAATCATAGCAATTGTACAGGTTTGATGAGTTTACAATACATAAAACACTGTTGAATTTTTTAAGCTGTTTTTCAAAAGCACTTAAATAATTATTATAAGTCAAACCAGAAACTTTTACCTTTCTTTTTTTAAGCTTTTGAAAGATATTTTGATTTAATATTTTCTCTTCTGATAACTTTTTCTCACAATCAATTAATTCTATCTGGTATCTTTCAATAATCTTAGACAAAAGCATTGATGAAGTTTCAGTAACAAGCCCTACTGACACAGCTTTTATTGATTCTTCACCAACTATTTCTTTTGTTACATCTTCAATCCTCAAACTTTTTATTTCTCCTACTTCTTTTAAAACAGATCTTACTTCGTCAGGATAGTCGGTGTGAATATGAATTTTTACCCTGTTTTTAACCTGAACAATATCAATAGAATTTCCTAATTTCTTTAATTTTTCTTTTATTTCTTTTTTTTCTAAAACAGGACTCGCAATTAAAGCAACAACTTCATAGCGATTGGAAATAATCTGAATAAATCTTTTAACTTTTTCTGAAGGCTTGTCTTGTTTCTTTGCTTCTTTACTCCTGCCTTTTAAAGCTTCTAAATGGCTTTCTAAAATAATTAAAAAGGCCATCCCACCCGCATCAACCACATTTGCTTTTTTCAAAATCTCCATTTTCTCTCTGGTCTCAAGCAGTGCTTTGTCTGCATTTTTGACTGCTTTTTCAAATACAGAAATAATATTTTTTTCTTTACCAGATGCTTTTTTAAACACTGAAGCTGCAGCATCAATAACATCTAAAATTGTGCCTTGTTGTGGATTTTGAATGCTTTCTTTGGCTCTTTTAGCACCTTTATCAAAAGCCAATGCTAAATTATTAATATCAATTATTTCAGTTAGCTTTGGTAAAAAACCAGCTAAAAAACCGGTAAAAATAACACCGGCATTTCCCTGAGCATTGGTTAAGGCTCCGTCTAAAATTGCTTCTGATAGATCGCTAAAGGTTTTAAAGTCTTTATTTTCAATTGCTTCTTTTATTCCAAGCAATGTTTTTGCAACATTATTTCCAGTATCCTGATCTGGAACTGGGAAAACATTAATTTTGTTTATTTCTTCCTTTTCTTTCTCAATTCTTTCATAAGAAAGAAGCATCATCTTTTTAAAATCATTTTGAGTGAGATTTTGCATGGTTCTTAATTCAAAGAATCATTCTTCTTTGAATAGTTCTTTGGATAGGCTGGGCCTATCCAAACTTCAGTAAGGTTTTGACAAGGTCAGTTTCTTATTTAAATTTTTCTTCCAGTTCTTTAAGGATTCTGGCAGCCAGGTCTTTTCCTCCTAATCCAAATGCAATTCCAACAGAAATAGAAACAGCAGCTACCATGCCAATAAAAACAACCAAAATTAAAGAAGGGGTAATCTGAAGCTGGTATAAAACAGCCAGCAGCGCAAAAAACCAGATTCCCCAATGGATTAATCTTCCCAGAAATTTAGAATAAACTATTCTTTCTTTTTCTAATGTTCCAATAACAATCTTTCTGGAAAAGTCAGCAATAAAGGTTGCCGCAACAAATATCAGAAAAGCAATGAAAATATTTGGAAAATACTCAATCACTCTTTCAAGGAATTGACTGAATTGGGTCAGCCCCATTATCTCTGAAGATGCCATTAAAAATACAAAAATGAAAAACCATTTAACTAGGTCTCCAAAAAAATTAGTTGCATTAAAACGGACATCTATTTTTGATAAGGTATTATCAAGACCCAATCTTTTTAAAACCTGGTTTAACCTGATTCTTTTAAGAAAAGCAACTGCCAGCTTCTTTAAAGAACCAGCAATAATGAATCCAAATAAAAGAAACAGGATTCCTCCGAAAATAGCAGGAAAAATTTCAGCTATATTTTCCCAAACTAAATTAATTATTTCTTGAATCATATTGTTTTAGTGTTTATTTTAATCTTTAATCTTACCATTTTGCCTTATGTAATCTCAAGTGATAACCGAATCGATTCACTATAATATGAAGGAAAAATGTTAATATTAAAAGGGTTATCCAGACTAAATTATCAATTTTAAAGCCTGACGTCAAGGAGAAAAAAACATAAGCTCCTATAACATAATTTATTTGGTCAAATGGAATAAATTTTGCACCTGGTTTCAGATCTAATCTTCTTTTAATAAATGCGAAAAATAAGTCACCAAAAACAGCGCCAGAAGATAATAAAAGACCTAAAATCAAGATGTTAATTTTTTCATAATCAAAAAAAGAAATTCCCTTAATCCAGGAAAACTGATAAAGCCGTTTTTGAGTATAAGCTACTAAAACACCAATTATTATTCCTGTTATTGCTCCCCGCCAGGTTTTGTGAGTTCCTAATATAGGCTTGTTTTTAAATGTTTTATTGAAATCAATAGGTTTGTCTAAAAAATCAAAAACATTAGCTTTTTTAGCCAGAGGAGGAATCATATTGGTAAAATAAGCAGGAAGAAAAAAGTATAAGCAGGAAAGAATAAATCTAAACATATTTAATACATTATACAATCAAAATAATGGTAAATAAAATCATTGAAACCTTTTTGCATTGTGTTAAGATTATCAAATGAAATGCGACCTGCACGTGCATACCTATTATTCCTATGACAGTAATGCTTCAGTTGAAGCTATGGTTGATGCTGCAATTAAAAAAAACATTGATTGCTTGGCTATTACTGATCATAATGAAATAAAGGGAGTGTTTGAAGCTCAACAGTATGCGCAAGGTAAGCCAATTCTAATTATGCCAGGAATTGAAGTAAAAAGCAGGGAAGGTGATATTTTAGCATTAAACGTTAAAGAATTGATTCCAAAAGATTTATCAGCAGAAGAAACTATTGAGAAAATCAAAGAACAAGGCGGACTGGCTATTATTGCCCATCCTTTTGGCGACTGGCATCCTTTTAAAAAAGATTTGAAAGATTTTGTTGATAAAGCTGATGGAGTTGAAGCATTAAACGCCTCTATTTTTACTGGCAATAAAAAAATTCAAGCGTTTGTTAAAAAATACAACATAGCCTTTACTGCTGGTTCTGATGCTCATTATCCAAGATTTGTTGGCAGGGCTTATCTGGAAATTCCAGGCAAGAATTTATCAGTTGAACAAATCTTAGAAGCAATAAAGAATAAAAAATGTAAAGCTTGCGGTAAGGAACTTTTTTTGATTGAAAAAATAACAGAACGAATTAATAGAGGGTTAATTAGGTTTTCAAAAATCTTTAAATAATTTATGTTAAATGAGATAAGAAATAAATTTAAATTCCTTGATGGTATACTTGGAAAAATATTTTCTAAAACTGGATTAACAGCTAACCAGTTTACTTTAATCTCTATTGTTTTTGCTTTTATTTCTTTTTATTTTTTAATTAATCTTAATTTTATTTTAGCTTTTGCTTTATTTATCCTGGCAGGCATTTTGGATCTTATTGACGGCGCTGTAGCAAGGAAAACAGGGGAGACGTCAAATAAAGGAGCATATTTAGACACAATTTGTGATAGATATGTTGAGGGAATTGTTTTACTTGGATTTTTGTTTTTACCTTTAACCTATTTTCTTTTGCCTCCAGAAATCTGGATTGGTTTATCGTTTTTAGGAGGTTTGATGACAACTTACGCAAAAGCAGCAGCTAAAGAAAAAGAACTAATAATGAAAAAGCCAGCCCCAGCTTTTTTTGGCAGAACAGAAAGAATAATTTCAATAGCTCTTGCAATATTCTTAGGGATTTTTAATATTTCTTTAGTAATTTATCCAATAATAATTTTAGCTATTTTTTCAAACCTTTCTGCTTTACAAAGAGTGTTTTTAAGCTTTAATTCAGATAAAACTTGAGCTTTTTAGAAATAGTGGACCTAATGAGAATCGAACTCATATTTCTACAATGCGAATGTAGCGCTCTACCACTAAGCTATAGGCCCTTCGGGGTACCGAGACTTGAACTCGGACTAAATCCTCCCGATGGACTCGTGCTGCCATTACACTATACCCCGGATTATGTTACCCAATATTTCTTTTTTGTCATCTCATCTCTTTTCATTTCAATTTTTTGTCTTTCTTTTCTTGATTTTTGAGCTAAACTTAATAATTCTTTTTCGTTTAGTTTTCCTAATTTTTTGACTTCTTTTCTTAAGAATTCTTTTTTATTTTTTTCAGGTTTTTCTAAAATATGTCCAAGTAAAATATCCAGTATTTGTCCTACTTTTGGCCCTGGTTTTATTTTTAAAATTTCCATTATGTCATTTCCGCTAATTTTAAGCATTTTAGATGAAATAGGATCCTGGCTAACTTTTTCTATTACATATTTTAAATGACGTAGCTTGTAAGGTTCAGCTTTTGGAACGCCAGAGCCAATTCTATCAGACATTCTTACTTGTAATAATTCTTCCATATTTTCTGGTCCTGCCTGACGAACTAATCTTCTTACTGAACTTTCACCAACCTCATCAGTGTTGTAGTAAAAAAGATGATATCTAACCAACTTGGTAATTTTTTCAATATCTTTTTTAGGAAACTTCAAACGATTTAAGATTTGAGCAGTTATTTTTGCTCCAACTGTTTCATGTGAATAAAAAGTAGCATCCTTTCCTTTGCCTTGTTTTACACGAGGCTTGCCTATATCATGAAGCAAGGCTGCTATTCTAACATATTTGTTAAAACCTTTTTTGGCTGCGTAATCTAAAGAACGGATATAATGTTCATAACAATCGTAAATATGATGTTTGTTTTGAGGAACCTTATATCCTTCTTCTAGTTCCGGAATAATATATTTTAAAAGTCCTAACTTTCTTAAAGTTTCAATACCATCAGCCGCGTTTTTACTCATAATCATTTTCATTAATTCATCTCTTATTCTTTCTTTTGAGATTGCCTGAAGCCAGACAGCATTTTTTTTAATTGCCCGAGCAGTTTTTGATTCAATCTTCCATTCTTTATTTAGACTTACACTAAATCTTACTGCTCTCATCATTCTTAAAGCATCTTCTGAAAAACGTTGTTCTGGATTTCCTGCTGCTTTTATAATTTTATTCTTTAAGTCTTTTTGGCCATTAAAAGGGTCAATAATGTTGTATTTTGAATCTTTGACTTCTAATGCCATTGCATTAACAGTAAAATCCCTTCTGGCTAAGTCTTGTTTGATTGTTTTAGCAAATTTAATCTGTTCTGGGTGACGCTTGTCAGTGTATTTTGTTTCCAGACGATAAGTAGTAATCTCAATTTCTTTTAGCTCCTTTTCCTTGCTTTTAGTTTGAACAGTAACAGTAAAAAATTTGTTTTTATAAAAACTATTTGGAAATAATTTTTGAATTTCCTTTGGTTTAGCGCTGGTTGCAATATCCCAGTCATTAGGTTTGACGCCTCTTAAAAAATCTCTGGCGCAACCTCCAACAATATGCGCTTTAAATTTGTTTTTCTCTAATTTTTCTATAATAGCTTTTACTTCTTTTGGAATATTCATATTTAAAGATTTTATCTTAAAAATCTGTTTTTTTCAATTTATTTAAAGTTGCTGAAAAGACCTTTTTCTGGTATAATTTTTTTGCCCCTGTAGCTTAATGGATAGAGTGCTGCGCTTCGGACGCAGTGGTGAGGGTTCGAGTCCTTCCAGGGGCACCCGTATCAATCGGGTGAAGTTTGTTGATAATCTTTAATTAGAACATTATAATGAAATTAATGAATAAAAAAATTTTAACAATTCTATTATTTTTTTTGTTAGTCCCTGGTCAGATTTTTGCAATTTGCGAAGGTAATTTGGTTCCTTGTGGTCGCGAGGGAACACCTCCATGTAATCTTTGTCATCTCTTTGAGCTTATTAACAATATTCTTTCATTTGTTCTAACTTGTTTGGTTCCTATTGTAGGAGCTATAATGTTGGTCTGGGGAGGATTTACTTTTCTTTCAGCTGGTTCATCTCCAGGGCAAGTTGAACAGGCTAGAAATATCATTACTGCTGTGGTTATAGGTATTGTTATTATATTTATTGCCTGGGTATTTTTAAATACCTTTTTGAGCAGTATTGGTGTGGCTGAATGGACTGGGTTGGAGAGTTGGTGGAAGATTCAGTGTCAATAAAATAAGCCCCTATAGCTCAATTGGCAGAGCAGTTGCCTCTTAAGCAATTGGTTTCAGGTTCGAATCCTGGTAGGGGCACTTGTTTCTATTTAGTATTTAATATATTGTAATTTGTATATGGTGGGCGTAGCTCAATTGGTTAGAGCTTCGGGTTGTGGACCCGAAGGTTGCGGGTTCGAGTCCCGTCGCTCACCCATCCTTCGCCAAGGCTTCGGATGACAAAGCCTGGCAGCCCGAGATTGTTTCTCGGGTTTTTGGTTGACAAATTTAATTTATATGATATAGTTTATATAATAAAAATGCAGTTTAAAAATTTAACGTGAAAAATGAAAGAGAAAGAAAAAATTAAGTCTGATAAAAAGCCCGTTGCTCATATGATTCATGGGTTCGTCGGTGCTGGTAAAACTACATTTGCTAAAAAGCTTGAAAAGGAAATAGGTGCTTTGCGATTTACAAACGATGAGTGGATGATTTCTCTCTACGGGACTAATCCACCCGCTGAAAAGTTTGCCGAGTATTATGAAAGAACTACTAAACTTTTGTTAGATACCGCTTTTAAATGTCTGAAAGCTGGTGTTGATATTATCCTGGACGCTGGTTTTTGGAGTAGGTCTCAACGAGATGAAATAAGAGCTCGCATCACAAAAGCAGGGGCAAATTTTCAGCTCTATTACATTAAATGCTCCGATGAAATGATGAAGCAACGAACTTTAAAACGTAGCGATGATTCACCAAAAGATGCTTTTTATATAAACGAGGCAGCAATTAAAACTTTCAAAAAACGTTTTGAGCCACTATACGATGACGAGGAACATATAGTAATTGAGAACTGTGGAGAATAACCTTTTTTATAGTTCCTTGACAATCTTTTATTTTTTCAAACCCATAATAAGCTTATGAACTTGAAAAAGCCCGAAACCACCTAAAACAGGTGGTTTTTGGTTGGTTTAAGTTATAAAACAGCTTCTAAAATCGTCCAATCGGGGGCTACGATTAAATTCCATTATTAACCTAAATTTCTGCCTCAAGCCTTCCATATACTCATAATCCTCCAGAACTTTCATGATATTAGTTATAATAATCTCTCGTTCCTGACCTGGTAGGCCCGAGATTATTTCTCGGGTTTTATGGTATAAAAAAAAAGAGTTCTAAGGACTCTCAAACTTTCTTATTAAGATTATTTTATCAATTTTAATTTCCTTATCGTGATATTTTAGTTTGATTGAGTTATCTTTAACTTTTTGAAGGATTCCTTTTTTTCCCCATTTCATATGCCCAACTGTTCTATTTTTGTAACTTGTAACTACTATCCCTATTTTACTTCCTATTAAACTTAATAGAATTTTAGTTTTTCTCTTCATTAATTCAGATTCAATTTTAAAAATTTCTTTATTAGATGTTACGATTTCTTTCTCTTTCTCAAAATTCCAGACCTTCGTTACTACTTCTTCTTCTTTCATTAAATCACTTTATTTTAATTTTCTGCATTTACTTCTAATCTATCTTTAATTTTTTGTCAAACAGATTCTAATATCGTCCAGTTGGGAATCCATTTTGAGGCCCGAGCCAAAAGCTCGGGTTTTTCTGATTTTATCCAATATTATTGATTTTTTATTTTGTTTTATTAAACTTAAAGGAGATTAATTAAAAATAAAGAGGTGTAAATTATCGTAAAAACAAAACTCCCAGATTTAGATTATTTGCTTACACGAGAAGAAAAAGACAAATTCGAAGAATATGTAGAGTCACTAAGCTCAAAGTCAAAAGAAATTCCACCGAGAAAAAAGAAAGATTGGATAGAACAACAGAAAATAGTTTACTTGCAAAATATCGCTCGTCAGAAAAAGATGATTGTTGATGATTGGAAGTGGTATAGATGTCAGAATTGTGGAACTCTGATTGTACAGGCCGTATTAGTAAGAGATGAAGAATATTTTGAATATGTACAAAAGGATGAAGATGATTGGGTTTCTCGAGATGTTCTAGTACAGGGCAAAAGAAGAACTTGCTATTGTAGAATTTGTGGTGACATCATAGGGCATGATCCTAAACTTCTTCCGTATGAGATATATAGAGAAAAATTACATGCCGAACTTGATAAAAAATACCCAGGATGGAGATTAACCTCCGGAGCCTTGCATAACGCAATAAAAGGGCTGTAATTAAATATACTTTAAAGGGTTAATAACCTTTTTTTTATTAGAAAGTGCACCAAAAACAGGTTCTAATAAAGTTCCGTAGATCACCCTGGCAAAATTCCTTTTAGGCGATTTTTAGATATTAGTAATGAGTTTTTGGTGTTGAGAGTTTTCTCTCTAGGTTTTTGCTTGACAAAACTATTCAGACTTTATAACGTAACAACGAAACTTATTTTTAAAACTAAAGAGGAATGAAAAAATGAAATTGATAGTAATTAAAGAGGAAAAATTTATAGAGGAAGGAAACAGCCTTACCATCGAAGATTTAAATGTGGAACTCACCAAAGAAGATGGAATTAAAGAAACGAAGGGTATAGATTTAGAAAACCTAAGTTTACATATAGAAAATAATCCTGAATTGGGACGTCTCACCTTGGATTTTTTCAGAGAAAAGTATTCAATTTTTAAAATCATAATTTCAAGTGGTGAAATATTCTTTAGCCGGCTTGTCCAGAGACCAAACCATGACCATGATGACACTCAAGAGGTATATATTGATAAAGAAACAGAATTGAAATGGCTTACTCGTGATTATGAGGGAAAGCGAAAAAAAGTAAAAATCCCTTTTGGTGATATTATTAAGGAATATTAGATAATTTTTAAATTCAGAGACTATATTTTTAGTCTTTTTTTTTATCCCAAAGACACTAAACAGGCCCTAACATCGTCCAACTGGAGAGGCATTATGATTAAATTCGTTTATTAGGTTAAATTTACGTTTTAACTCCTCTATATACTCATAATCCTTCAGAACCTTCAAAAGGCTGGTTATAATAATCTCTCGTTCTTGACCACTCGAAAAACCCGAGATTGTTTCTCGGGTTTTGACTTTTTAAAAAGATTATTTTACTTTTAAATAATCAAAGCATATTTCAAAAACAAAAAAGGGATGATTGGATGTTAAACGTCAATGAATTTTTGAAAGAATTCTTAAAACCAAATGAATATTATACCTTGTATTTTCATCATTATTTAAAAGACAAATGGGAAGATGAAAATACAAGGGCAGCAGGTTTAAAAATAGGCACGAAGGTTGAAGGAATTTTTAAAAGGGAGATGCTTGAAAAAATAGCAAAGAAGTATAATGTTTCTTTGGAAGAGTGGAATATAAGCAAAAGGGGTAGTGATCCTCCACTCAACTGTTATTTTTTTTGTCTTCCTTTATCGGAAGAGGAGGCTGAAGCTAAAGCAGAAAAATCAATAGAAGAAAAAGCGAAGGAACTCATGAAAAATCTCATTGAGTGCATGAGAGAATGTCGTGAATTGGACTGTAGAGAATAGATATTAGCAATATAGTTATTAAAAAAGCCGAAAGGCTCTTTTTTTTATCCCAAAATTCAAATCAAATAACTCCTAACAATAAGTTAAATTTTTGTGTCAAACCCTCCATGTATTCATAATCCTCCAGAACCTTCAGAATATCAGTTATAATAATTTCTCGTCGTTGACCCTGTATAATTTTATTATAAATTGTATTAGCCTCTTAGCTTAGACAAAAATCACTTCTTGGGGAGATAGTTTTTGGTTGGATTGACAAGAAAGATAAAAATGTGGAATATAGAAATGGTTTCATTAACATTTTATTTAAAATATTCAAAAGGAGTGAAAAAAATGTCCGAATCTAAATGTTTAGAAAGATTTTTCGCCGTAACAAAAAATTCACTTTACAAGGTAGTTGTTTTTGGCGAAGAAGATGTTCCGTATGCAGAAAAGGTAGCCGGTGAGGGCACTATCAAGATAGGAGATAAAATAAAGGGCTCAATGCTCGCTGTAGCCAAATGGCTACAGTTTTATGTGCCAGAAAAGTACGGTATGGCTTCTCCATTAGTGGGCACAGAACGTAGGTTGGAATATGTGAACACGAGGTTTTGGCAAGGCAAAACATCGTTAATTGTGGCCTTATTTATGAGTGAAGAAGAGGCTATGTTTTGTTTTGGGCAAAAACAATTAGAAGCATGTGACAAGCGGTGGATTGAACAAACCAAGGAAGTTATTGGTAAGGTTCATGAGAATCACCCGAACCTTACGGTTTGCAAGTGGCACGAGCTGAGTTTAATTCCTGTTTCATGACCTTTTCTGTGTTTTTGATCAAGCCCTTTTTGATTGAATTGACAAAAGAAAAGTACGAGGTAGATCCTACTATTTTGGAAACGACCTCTTTTTTTTGTAAAAAATGTTCTAACCTCGTTCAACTGGGGCATTATAATTAAATTCGTTTATCAACTTAAATTTTTGCCTTAATCCTTCCGTATACTCATAATCCTCCAGAACATTCATAATATCAGTTATGATGATCTCTGGTCGCTGACCCTGGAAGAATAGCTTAACAAGCGGTTTTTTGGTATAATAGAATAATATGGAAACCGAGATACCAATTTTCCCAGCGAAGATAAAAAAAGTAATTTCTTGGATGAAAATAATAGGAGTTATTTTTATTCTAATTGGGATAATGCCTATAACACCTATAACAGAGGATATCCTGATAACAGAGGAGATCCTGGGAGCTTTTACTTTTCCCGAAATAAATAATAAGGATCCCGATGAACCAGTATTATTTTTAACGATTGGATTATTATTTATTTTTTCTTCTGTATTTTTATTAAAAAAGAAAAGATGGGCGTTTGGATTCTCAATCATTTTACTTATTACATCTTTTCTTTTCGTATTAATTAACGCTTTTATTAGCCTTGTCGGTGCTTTTTGGATGAGATTTTGGTCGGGTGAATTTTATCTTATAACTGTTCCATTATTTACTTTTGCAATAATTATTTTTATTCCTTTTATTCTATTACTTAGTGACTGCAAGAACTTCTTTAAAATTGCTGAATAAAACAGGTTCGAACAAAGTTCCATAGACCACCTTGGCAATTGACATTCTATTGATTCTTCATTGATTAATACTTTACATTATCCCGAGATTGTTTCTCGGGTTTTTGATATAATATGAGAATATGGAAGAAGAAAAAGAAAATAATCTTTTGGTTAAAAAAATTACCAATTGGTTCTTAATTGCATTAATTTTGCTTGGCGTTAGTTTTAATATTTATTTTTTATTTAATTGGAGTAAAGGAGCTTTGGCTAATTTATTTTGGTTTGGACTACCTTCGGTTCTTTATCCAGTGGTTATGTATCTTATTGTTAAGTTTTTTTATTCCTCAAAGATAGAAAAACTTCTTATTAAAGTAGCTGTAGTAATAGCAGTAGTTGGACTGGTACTTTTATTTAAAGGTTTTAAACTTGGGGATTACGGCGGAGCTGGCGCTTTTCTTATTTCTTTACCTATTCTTTTGCTTTCAGGCTCCTTAGTTTTTCTTGGAATAATCATTTTTTTAATTAGAAAATTTATAACTCTGTTCGTAAAGAAAAAAAATAATTATTAAAAAGACTTTTTATGTATTGGTGATTTTGCAAATATTTCCTTGCCAATTCTTGGATTAATTTCGGTATTTATTATTTATTTGATTTATTCCCAACAAACAGGTTCTAAAATCGTCCAAGACCCTGGGATAGCCCGAGATTGTTTCTCGGGTTTTTGGTATAATGGGGCAATATGAATTGGAAACAATTTTTAAAACCAGATATCAAAAAGATAATCGTAACAATTATTCTTATATTGGCGACAAGACCTTTTGCCGAGAGTTATATTACAACAATGAGCGTTTATAATCCTTTTATTGTAATTCTGATGTACATTTTATCTTGTTTGGTAATTTCTGTAGGTAATAATCTTAGGAGAATAGGAATGCTATTATTCATAATTTCCATTATATCAGTATATTATTTGGCTAAAGATAGTATGTTTGGAGGTTGGAGCATTTTTTTCTTTTCAATGCCTCTTTTTGGTATTTCCTTGTTAATATTGTTATTGTCCTTTATTTCACAAAAGATTTCAGTTCCCCAAAAGACTTCATTAGAAAAAAAAGAGTTTAACCACCAATATCCTGTACTGACAAAAATTGCAGCTTGGTGGTTAATTTTAGTTCCTATATATATTCTGATTCTAAAACCTTTTAAGGCTTTAGAATATATGTTTGTTGCTTTTGGAGACTGTATGATTGCACATGAGAATTCAAGTTGCTATATTTTAACTCTCTTAGCTTCTTCTAGTTTCTTTAGCTTCTATTTTATTAATTTTTCTTTAGGAGTTTTTCTTTTGAAAAGAAGAAAACGAGCTTGGTGGATGAGTATAACTATATTAACCCTTGCACTACTTTCTGATAAGATAATATTCCTAGAAGATCTTTTTTTTCTATTTTTTCTTTTTCTCTCAGATGTACCTATTTTATTTTTTATAGTGCCTGTATTTCTTCTTTTAGTTGATCGCAAGAACTTCTTTAAAATTGCTGAATAAAACAGGTTCTAATCCTAGTAGTTGAGTAAAGCTCACTACAGGACTACGTATCGTTCAATTGGAGGCCCTGGCATAACCGAGATTGTCTCTCGGGTTTTTGGTATAATAGAATAGCATGCTTAAGAAATTCAACAGAGGAATATATACTCCACTACTAATTGGGATTATTTTAGTTTTAGTTATTTCGGTGAGAGGTTTTATTTTATGGCAGTATCAAGAGTTGAAAACTTTAGATGAGAAGAAAGAAAAGGCTAAGCTTGTAAGTTTTGAAATTATTCCTTCTTGCGAAAGAGGAGATTTATGGATTATTTATCCAAAAGGAGCAAAAGCAATAGCTAAGGGAGAAAATTTAAGTAAAGTAGAGTTTTGGATATCTCCTACTGGAACCGGGATGGAGGATTATTTATTCGAAAAAAACGAATTAATAAGAAAGGGTAATCAATGGGAAATGTTACTTCCAGATATGATGTTTGCAGCTGACTTTTATGCGACTGGTTATGATTCTGAAGGGAAAGAAGTAGGCAAAATTTCTCTTGGTACTGTGTCTGGTTCCATAGGATACCCTGAAGACTGCGAATAGAACGACTTTGTAGGCTGGAAGATTTATAAAAACGAGGAGTATGGTTATGAATTTAAGTATCCAACAGGTTTTAACCAGAAATATATAAAAGAACATAACTGGCCCCCAAAAATAACAGTCAGACATTTTGATCCTATTTTTTTTTGCGAAGAGCTCGAAAGGGTTAGAACCTCCAATCGGTTACGGTACTCAAAAAGAGATAGTGTTAAATGGTTCTAAGTACTGCGTCCTTATTGTAAGCGAGGGTGCGGCTGGAACTTCTTATGTAACTTACAATTATGTAACCAAAAAAGATGATAAACATTTAACTCTTGAGTTTATATTAAGATTTCCTGGCTGTGGTGCACTATCTGGAATTGACAAGATGGAAGAATGTGAAGAAGAGCGTGATAATTTTGATCCAATTAATATAGTTGACAAAATACTTTCTACTTTTAAGTTTTTAGATTAAAATAAGTTCTAAAGTCGTTTGGAATATTGTTTGGCCTGTATTTTGGATTGTTTTTGGTTTAAAGATAATAATGAAATACAAAAAGTATGGATATCATTGCTGCGGAGAAAAAAACAAAAAGACTTTCAAATAAAAAACCGCCTCAAAGGCAGTTTTTTAATAAAACAGACTATTTTCTTTCTCCCAGCTTTATCCTAATATCTATTTTTTTCCCTTCTCTTAAAATTTTTAAAACTATTTCATCTCCAATGTTTTGTTTCTGCAGTAAGTCAGCCAAAGGAGCTTCTTCATTAATTTTTTCACCATTACATTCCAAGACAATATCATATTCCTTTAAGCCTGCCTTGTCAGCTGGAGAGCCTTTAACAATTGCGCTTTCTCCCAGATTTTCCCTGACAATTAAAGCTCCATAGTCAACAGGAAGTTTATTGGCTTCAGCTGCCTGTTTGTTTAGAATAAAATATCTTACGCCTAAAAATGGTTTTTTTATTTTTCCAAACTTCATTACCTCTTCTAAATCTTTTCTGGCGTAATTAATTGGAATAGCAAAGCCAATATTTTGAGCGCCCATAACCATTGCTGTATTGACCCCAATTGCTTTTCCTTCCATATCCACCAAAGGTCCTCCGCTGTTCCCTGGATTAATTGCAGCATCTGTCTGAATTAATCCTCTTAAGCTTGTTGTTTTATGATCTGGTCCTGCATAAGCCTTTATTCTTCTGCTTAATCCGGAAATAATTCCTGCTGAGATTGTATCTTCAAATTCTCCTAAAGGATTTCCTACTGCTATTACTGTTTCTCCTAAATCAATTTTCGATGAATCACCCATTTCTATGTAGGGCAAGCTATGGTCTTTTATTTTTAAAATAGCAACATCAATTAACGGATTTTTTGCCAGAACTTTAGCTGGATATTTCTTTGTTGGTTCTACAATTACAGTATAATCAGCTGTTGGATCTCTGACTACGTGGTTACAAGTTAAAACATAGCCGTCTTTTGATACAATAAATCCTGAACCTCCTCCGATTTTTGTTTTTTGTTTTTTATTTTTTTCAATCTGGGGAACAATGAATTGGCGTCCTCCAAAAGGAAGAAAATAAAAACCTTCAACTTTAGGCAAGTCTTTTGAAACAATAATAGTGATAACAGCTGGATTAACTTTTTTTGCAATTTCAACGATTGGTGATTTTTCCATTTTTTTAATTATTTTATATTGATTATATTTTTTATTTTATCATTAACCTACATTGTCAACAAGAGGAAAAGCTGATAAAATGTTATTTGTCCCTGTGAATGAATAGTATCTGTCCCTGTAGTTCAATGGATAGAACGGTGGCCTCCTAAGCCATAAATAGAGGTTCAACTCCTCTCGGGGACACAACTTTAAACTTGTATTAGTATTTAGTTAATAATGGGGCCCATAGCTCATTTGGCTAGAGCGCATGCATGGCATGTATGAGGTGGTGGGTTCGAATCCCACTGGGTCCACTAAATAAGCCGCGGTAGCTCATTGGTAGAGCATTTCTCTGAAAAAGAAAGGGTAGGTGGTTCGATTCCACTCCGCGGCACATGCGGGCGTAGTATAGTGGCTATTATATCGGCTTGCCAAGTCGAGGACGGCGGTTCAATTCCGCTCGCCCGCTCTAGAAAAAACTTATTCACAGCCATTAAAAATTGCTTTTTGAAGCGTTTTTTTCGACTCTTGACATCTGTTTTTGAGCAAGCTAATATGCTAAAACTCTTAATTTTAAGGGTTTTAATATGAGAAATTCTATTACTAGTAAGTATAACAAGCGTCTTTTTATTGAGGCGCTGAAAATCATCATACTTTTAGCTTTATTTGGAGTCTTGTCCCAGCTGTATTCTCAGATAGGACAAGGAAAGGATATTTCACTTGATACAATATCCAGTTTTGCATTTGTCCAGGGAAACGCTTTAAACTCTTTATCTAATCCAAACAATCCTCCTCCAAAAGTTGTAAAAAAATTGCCAGTAGTTATTACTGCTTATTCAAGTACAGAATCTCAAACAGATGATACTCCATTTATTACTGCTTCTGGCTCTTATGTTAGGGATGGAATTGTAGCAAACAATCTGTTGCCTTTTGGAACAAGAATCAGAATTCCTGATGTTTATGGAGATAAAATCTTTGTTGTTGAAGATAGAATGAACAGAAAAAAGGGATATTATCATATTGATGTCTGGTGTTCTGACTATTGGCAGGCAAAGAGTTTTGGAGCAAAAAGAACTACAATTGAAATATTGGAAAGCTAATAAGATTAAAAACTATTCAAAAGCCGCTGCATTTAGTGCAGCGGTTTTTGTTTGTGCCGCGGGTGGGACTCGAACCCACACGGGATTTCTCCCACTTGATTTTAAGTCAAGCACGTAAGCCATTCCGTCACCGCGGCTTGCTTAGGCCTGGATGGGAATCGAACCCATGTTATTGGTTTTGCAGACCAATGCCTCAGCCACTTGGCTACCAGGCCATAACCTTATTCTTTAGTTTGAATATTATCTGTTTTTCCCTTATTTTTCAACTCATCCAACAGTTTTTCAATCCTGTCAGCTTCAGCTGTTTTTGTTTCTACTTTGAATATAATGTTAGGAACACGCTTCATTACCAGCTTTTTATTTATTTTCTGCTGTAAATGATAGATGTTTCTATTTAAAGAACGAAGAACTAATTCAATTTTTTCTTCTGGCATCACGCTAATAAAAACACTGGCTTTACTTAAATCAGAAGCAGTTTCTACTCTGGTCAGTGTAATTAAAACATCTTTTTCAAAATCCAGCTCTTTTAAAAGAAGCTTGGAGAGAGTTTTTTTGATTAATTGATTAACCCTGTCTATGCGTTTAGACATTTCACAATTTTCCTTTTTTTCTTTCTTTTATAAATATTATTAACTCATCACCTTTTTCAATCTTTTTTTCTCCTTCATAGAGTATTCCCACTTCATCTCCTTTGGATGCTTTTTCAATATCTTTTTTATTCTTCTGGAGATTTATTAACCTGCCCTGGTCGATTACTTCGCCATCTCTTGTTACTTCAATTAGAACACTTTTTTTAATTTCTCCTTCAGTCATTCTTCCGCCGACAATCTGGCGTTTTTTATCACTCCAAAA
The DNA here is from genome assembly GCA_964450805.1 of uncultured Candidatus Saccharibacteria bacterium. GTDB lineage: Bacteria > Patescibacteriota > Minisyncoccia > Minisyncoccales > JANBVM01 > JANBVL01. Next base: position 581,950 of record CAYVDD010000001.1, read on the forward strand.
ACTGACCAGCACTTTAAGTTTTCCCAAATCAGTTTTTACAACTTCAGGCTCTAATATTTTTTCCATGTACTTTCTGATTTCTTCAACCAAATCATAAATTATTTCAAAACTCATTATTTTTATTTTTTCTTTTTCTGCAAATCTAGCAGCAGTGGAATTTGTTTTAACCCTGAAAGCTAAAACCAGAGCATTAGAGCTTTTAGCCATCTTAATATCATTTTCATTTATTTGACCTACCCCTGATTTTAAGATCCTTAAAATAACTTTTTCTTGAGGAAGTGAACTTAAAACTTCTTCAATTGCTTCAATTGAACCTAAAACATCGGTTTTTAGAATTAAATTTAAAACTTTTTGTTCTGACTTGACTTCAAAGATTTGCTCTGCTTTCTTTTTTCCAAGAGGTTTGATATAAGCTTTTGCTGTTTCTAAATCATTAAACACTTTAAATGTTTCTCCAACTCTTGGCGCTTGTTCTAATCCTAAAACAACTACTGGATCAGAGGCCATTGCTTTATTAATTCGTTTTCCCTGCCAGTTTTCCAATCCTTTTATTTTTCCAAAAGTTGAGGGTGTAGCAATAATATCACCTGACTTTAAGACTCCTTCGTTTAAAAGAAGGGTTCCTATTGGTCCTCTTTGGCTGTCTAAATATGATTCAATAACAACACCTTCAGCTGTTTTTGAAGTATCAGCTGAAAACTTTTCCATATCAGCTATTAAAAGTATTAATTCTAAGAGTTCTTCAATGCCTTGCCCTGTTTTTGCTGAAACATTAACTGAAGGAATTTTTCCACCCAAAGACTCAACTAAAATATCTTCTTTTTTTAACTGGCCTTTAGCTTTTTCCGGGTCAGATTCTGGCCTGTCTATTTTATTGAAAGCAATTATTGGCAAAACCTTGGCTTTTTTAATGTGGTTAATAGCCTCTTTTGTTTGAATTTGCACTCCTTTTGCACTGTCTATTACTAAAACAGCAATATCAGCTATTTTTGCTCCCCGCGACCTCATTTGAGAAAAAGCCTCATGACCAGGAGTATCAATAAAAGTAATCTTTTTATCATCCTTTTTAACCTGGTAAGCTCCAATGTGCTGGGTGATTCCGCCAGATTCTTTTTCAGCAACCCTTGTCTTTCTTATTTGGTCAAGTAAGCTGGTTTTCCCGCTGTCAATATGACCTAAAACCACTACAACCGGAGGCCGGTTTGTTAATTTGTTTTTATTTTTTATCATTTAAATTTCTTTTCTTTTAATCCTGGTTTTTTTAGCAGATTCTATTGCTTTTTTTTCTTCTTCAGACAAAACGTGTGAAGAATGTCCTTTTCTAATTGGTTTTCCAAATATTCTGTTTCCATCTCTGCTGTAGAAACTGGTAATTACTATTCCGTCATTATTACCGTCAAGCAATGCAACCGAAAAACTTTGATTGCCACCCAGATTTTTAAAAGGATTAAATCTTATGACACCAACTTTTTGAACAGAAAATTTAGATTCTTTTTTTAAATTCTCCAGTTCCTTGGAAATTTTTCTGAAGTTCTGTTTTAGACCTTTTAACTGACAAAGCAGTTCCTCTAAGTTTTTCGGCTCTATTTCTTCATCTTTTTTAAATAATTCAAATATTGACATAGGTTTATTTTTTTAATTTATATATAATTATTCGCTTATGTTTGAAGCGAAGTAGGGCGGAGAGGGTGGGATTCGAACCCACGTGCCGTTTAAACGACCATCGGTTTTCGAAACCGTGCCGGTATGACCAACTTCGGTACCTCTCCTCTGCCGATATTTATAAACTATCATTTTTTAAGCTTAAAATCAATTTTGTAAGGATCGTAAAAATGATATACTTTATTAAATATGAACAAGATTAAGATAGCAATAATTGGAGCAGGAGGAAGAACAGGAACCATGTTTGCTTATGAATTAAGGGGTTTTGCTAATGTTTTAGGCGTGACAAAAGAAGAACAGATGGAATCAATAGCTCAAAAAAGACTTTATATTCAAAGAAAAAAGCAAAGTTTTCAATTATTTGATTGTAAAGTTATAAGAGACAGTGATTTTAAAGCAGACTTATCTCCAGATATTATTTTTATAACAACAAAAAATCCAATTTATAATATTGTTAAGTATTATTTTGAAAAATTTAAAAATGAAGATATACCTGCTCTTTTTATTTCTCAAAACGGCATCAATGCTTTATCTGAAGCTAAGCAGGCCTTAAAAGAAGTTTTTGGAGAAAAATCAGAAAATATTCAAATAATCAGATGTGTTTTATTTAATCCGATAGACAGCGAACATAAAAAAAACAAAGCATATATAAAATATTCTTTGCCAGTAAGAATTGCTGTTTCCAAAGCCCAGGGTTATGGAGACATTAAAAAACTTATTAAAACTTTTAAATCTGCTGGTTTTGAAGTGAGCGAATTTTCTGAAAAAAATGCGGAGAATTTAGAATTTTCAAAACTATTTTTGAACTTAATTGGCATGGCCTCAGCTTCACATGGATTTTCAATAAGAGATGGTTTTGAAAATAAAGAAATATTTAAAGAAGAAGTACAATCTTTAAAAGAATATATTAAAGCTGTTAAAAAATCTCACGGAAAATTCCTCAATTTTTCTCATTATCCAGTAAAATTTTTATCTGTTTTCATTGAATTAATTCCAATATTTTTTTTAGTATCAATCCGTAATGTTTTAGCTAGATTCATCAGTAAAGAGAGGGGAGGAAAATTAAAGGATTTAGACGAGATTGATTATTATAATGGAGGGGTAGTTAAACTTGGAAAAAAAATAGGAGTTGAAACTCCTGTTAATGAGAGAGTTTATAAAAGAGTACTGGGGAAATTAAACAGAGCTTAGACTTAATTCGTAGAATATTCTTCTTTGGACAGGTTGAGCCTGTTCAAATTTGTTATGTGGGCACTGAGGGAGTTGAACCCCCGACCTCCGCGATGTAAGCGCGACGCGCTAGCCAACTGCGCCAAGTGCCCAAATTGTGCCCAGAGTGGGACTCGAACCCACAAGGAGTTGCCCCCACTACCACCTCAAGGTAGCATGTTTACCGGTTTCATCATCTGGGCATGAGTTTAATTAAGTAGCTATTTTTCTTCTGACTTTACTCCAATCTCTTTTTTTTCTGAAACTTCGGTCTTTTCTTTTATTTTCACCTCCTTTTTTGGTTCTTCTGCTATTGCTTCAATGAAATCTTTTTTCTTTAATCTTGCTCTTTTACCTTTAGCTGTTCTTAAATAATAAAGTTTAGCTCTTCTTGTTTTACTTCTTCTTAAAACTTCTATTTTTTCAATCGACGGCAAATGAATGGGAAAAATTCTTTCAACACCAACACCACCAATTACCTTTCTTACTGTAATTGTTGCTCCAATTTCTTTCCCATGTTTTTTGGCAATAACTATACCTTCAAAAACCTGAATTTTTTCTTTAGCTTCCTGTCCTTTTTTAAGCGTTTCTTTAAATTTTTGATAAACCTTTACAGTATCGCCAGGCAAAACATCAGGAATTTTTTTCTTTAAAAATGGCTGTATTAATTCTTTTATCTGTTTCATTTTTCTAAGATGACTATTTTTGCCTCATCAGACAATATGTCTTTCTTTTTAATTGATAGTTTTTTAATAGAAGGCAATGATTTTAATCCAAATTCCTTTAAAAATTTACTGATTGGCTCTAACTTAATTTTTAAGTTCGGCAGAGCATAGTGCATGGGAATCGTAATATGAGGTTCTAATTGAGACATTATTTTGCCTGCTTCCTGGGCTGAAATTGTATAAGTTCCGCCTACTGGGATCATTAAAACATCAACATCACCAATCTTTTCCAGTTGCTCTTGTGTCAGCTCTTTCTGTCCAAAATCTCCTAAGTGACAAACCCTTATCTTCTCAGTTTCAATGACATAGATAGTGTTTTCACCTCGTTCTTTACCCTGTTCTTTATCATGAAAACTAGCAATTCCTTCAATAAAAACATTCTTTACATCATACTCTCCGGGGTTCTCAATTAAAAAAGGATTTCCTAAAACAGCTTTAACATTATTGTGATCATAGTGCTGATGAGTCACAAGTAATATATCAGCTTCAATCTTCGGAACCCTTAATCCTATGCTTTTATCATAAGGGTCAATCACTATTTTAACTGTACTGTTTTTTTGAGGATTGGTCGTTATTTGAAATAAAGAATGACCATGCCAAACTATATTCATGGAATAATTTAATAGAATTAATTATATTAATATATCATAACTCTTGAAAAAATCAATAAAACGTGTAAACTAAACCTATATCTATGAGACAGTTATTAGAACAAAATGAATTATTAAAACCAATAAGGATTGGCGAAGTAATTGAAGGAGCGGTTATTGGCAAAGGAAAATCCTCTGTGTTTGTTGATTTAGGGCCAGTTGGAACAGGAATAGTTTATGGCAAGGAATTTTATGATGCTAAACACTTATTAAAAAAGCTTAATATTGGCGACAAGGTTTTTGCAAAAGTAACTGACTTAGAAACAGAAGACGGTTTTATTGAATTATCTATGAGTAGTGCCTCAAGAGAAATGGCTTTTGAGGAGCTTAAGAAAAAGAAAGAAGACGGCGAGTTGATTAATATTAAAATTATTGGAGCAAATAAAGGAGGATTAACGGCTGAGATTTCTGGAGTTCCTGCTTTTTTACCTGTTTCCCAATTATCAAATGAACACTATCCAAAAGTAGAAGGAGGAGAAAAGACAAGAATCCTTAATGAACTTCAAAAATTCGTAGGTCAAGAATTAGAGGTTAAAATCCTTAATTTATTTGAGAAAAAGGAACAGATTATTTTATCGGAAAAAGCAAAAGATTTTGAAAAAACAAAAGAAAAGATAGAGAAGTATAATGTAGGAGATAAAATTAAAGGAGAGATTACTGGTGTTACTGATTTCGGCGCTTTTATTAGATTTCCTTTACCAGTGAAAAAAGAGGACGAACAAATTGAAGGCTTGGTGCATATTTCTGAGCTTGACTGGAAAATTATTAATAATCCATCGGAAGTCGTTAAAATAGGAGATAAAGTCAAGGCAAAAATCATTGAAATTTCAAATAACAGGGTTTGGCTTTCATTAAAAGCCTTAAAAAAAGACCCCTGGGAAGACGTTAACACTAAGTATAAAAAAGGAGATATTGTTACAGGCACAGTTACAAAACTTAATCCTTTTGGCGCTTTTGTGAAATTAGACAAAGAGATTCAGGCTCTTTGTCATATTTCTGAATTTGGGGATGAAAAAATGGAAGATGTCTTGAAAATGGGTAAAGAATATAAGTTTAAAATTCTCTCAATTGAAGAAAAAGAACATAGGATGAGCTTGAAGCTCATCAAAGGATAAGTTTACTTGTTAAAATGAAGAATTTATTTAAAAACTTCATAACAATTTTGTTAATTTTTTTACTTATATCAGCAGTTTTTAGTTTGTTTTATCAGCCTTTTGGTGAAATTAAAGAGCTTTCATTCTCTCAATTAACTGATGAGATCAATAAGGAGCAGATTAAAAAAATAACCATTATTGGTAATGAGCTTGACATCATTTTTCAGGATGATTCAAAAGCAATCTCACGCAAAGAAGATGAATCTAGTCTGTCTCAGTCATTGCTTAATTACGGCATAGAAAAAGAAAAATTAGCAAAAATTGAAGTTGAAACAAAAAGTACTGGTGGTACTTGGTCCTGGTTAGCACCTCTTCTTTTCTCAGCTCTTCCAGTTTTAATTTTAGTTTTCTTTTTCTGGTCAATTTTTAAACAAAGCAAAACTGGTTCTCTGCAGGCCTTTGATTTTACAAAAGCAAGGGCTAAATTGTTTGGAGCTGGAGGTCATAGGAAACAAAAAACAACCTTTAAAGATGTTGCAGGGCTCAAAGAAGCAAAAGAAGAACTAAAAGAAGTTGTTGATTTTTTGAAATATCCAAAAAAGTTTTTGAAAATGGGAGCCAGGATTCCAAGAGGAGTTCTTTTGGTTGGTCCAAGCGGGGTTGGAAAAACTTTACTAGCACGAGCAGTAGCAGGAGAGGCTAATGTACCTTTTTTTCACACATCTGGTTCATCTTTTGTAGAGTTGTTTGTTGGAGTTGGAGCTAGCAGAACAAGAGATCTTTTCAATACTGCCAAAAAAGCTGGAACTTCAATAATTTTTATTGATGAGCTTGATGCTGTTGGCAGAATGAGAGGAGCTGGTATTGGAGGAGGTCATGATGAAAGAGAACAAACCTTAAATCAGATTTTAGTTGAAATGGATGGTTTTGATAGAGATGACACAAGAATTGTTCTTGCAGCTACCAATCGCCCTGATATTTTAGATCCGGCATTGCTTCGTCCAGGCAGGTTTGATAGAAGAATAGTTTTAGATTTACCTGATATAAATGACAGAGAACAGATTTTAAAAATTCATGCAAGAGAAAAACCATTAGCTCCTAATGCAAATTTAAGAGAGATTGCTGAGAGAACACCTGGATTTTCTGGAGCTGATTTAGCAAATATTATGAATGAAGCTGCAATATTAGCTGCCAGAAGAAATAAAAATCAGGTTTTTCAAAAAGAACTTTTAGAATCAATAGAAAAGGTATTATTAGGCCCAGAAAGGAAAAGCCATATTTTAAATGAAAAAGAAAAAGAAATTGCTGCTTATCATGAAGCAGGTCATGCATTAGTATCTGCATCTTTACCAAATACTGAGCCAGTAAGAAAGATCTCAATTGTTGCCAGAGGAATGGCAGCTGGTTATACCTTGCAGATGCCAGAAAAAGATAAAAGAATGAAAACAAAGAAAGAGTTTTTATCAGAAATGACAACGTTTCTTGGAGGCTATGTTGCTGAAAAGCTGAAGTTTAAGGACATTACAACTGGAGCTAGCAATGATTTAAAAAAAGCATCTAATTTAGCAAGAAAACTTGTTAAAAATTACGGCATGAGTGATTTGGGTCCAATATCATTTGGTGAAAAAGAGGAACTGATATTTTTAGGAAAAGAATTGGGAGAGCAGCGTAATTATTCTGAACAGATAGCTGCATTAATTGACAAAGAAGTTGTTAGGTTTATAAAAGAAGCTGAGAGTAAAGCCAAGAAAATTTTAACAAAAAGAAGAAGACTTCTTGATAAAATCGCTAAGACTTTAATTGAAAAAGAAATTATTGAAAAAGAAGAGTTCGAAAGTTTAATTGGAAAGAAAAATTCCAGAAAAATAAGAGTTTTAAAAACAAAAACAAAAAAAGGAAAACAGGTAAAAGTAAGTGTCAAACGAGTGTAGTCTTGTGGCGGGCATGTAGTTCAGTGGCAGAACGCTACTCTTATAAAGTAGAAGTCCCAGGTTCGATCCCTGGCATGCCCACATAGGGCGATTGGCGCAGCTGGCTAGCGCGTCACATTGACATTGTGAAGGTCATAGGTTCAAGTCCTATATCGCCCACATGGAAATTAATATTGTTTTTGAAGATAAGAATTTATTAGTAGTTGACAAGCCAGCAGGAATAATAGTTTTTAGGGGAGATGAAGCAGTTCAAAAAACATTGATTGATTTGCTTTTGGAAAAATCCCCTGATTTAAAAAATGTTGGTGAAACTCCAAGATATGGGATAGTTCACAGATTAGACAAAGATACTTCAGGATTATTGTTAGTGGCTAAAAACAATGAAACCTTGTTTTTCCTACAAAGACAATTTCAACAGAGGAAAGTTATTAAAAAGTATATTGCTTTAGTCAGCGGTGAAATTAAAAACGAAAAAGGAGAAATAGATACCTTTATTGGCCGCGGACAAAAAGACAGAAAGAAACAAAAAGTATATTTACCTTTTGAACCAGATGCAAAAGGAAAAAGAAAAGCATTTACAAAGTACAGGGTTTTAAAAAGATTTGTTGATAAAAAACAAAATAAATATACTTTAATTGAGGCTGAAATTAAAACTGGAAGAAAACATCAAATAAGAGTTCATTTTCAGTATTTGAATCACCCGATTGCTGGGGATAAAACATACAGTTTTAAAAATCAGGTTGTGCCTGAAGGCCTGAAAAGACAATTTTTGCATGCAGCTTATTTAAAGATTAAAACGCCTGGCAAAGAAGAACAAGAATTTGAATCAAATCTGCCAGAAGATTTAACTAAAATACTGGATAAGCTCAGCTTGTCTAAAGAAAAATAAAAGATGAAAGAAAATAAAGAAAAACCAAATACAAATATTGGCACCGTTCAAACAAGAGAAATCGTTAAAGAAATGAAAGAGTCATACATTGACTATGCAATGTCAGTAATAATTTCTCGTGCCTTACCTGATGTCAGAGACGGGTTAAAGCCAGTTCAAAGAAGGATTCTTTATGCAATGTTTGAAGATGGATTGCGCCACAATACAAAATTCAGAAAATCAGCTACTGTTGTTGGTTCTACACTTGGACGTTATCATCCGCATTCAGACCAGGCAGTTTACGGAGCTGCTGTAAGAATGGCGCAGGATTTTTCCTTAAGATACCCGTTAATTCAAGGCCAAGGGAATATGGGATCAATTGATGACCCATCTGAATATGCTGCAATGCGCTATAGTGAGATGCGTCTTTCAAAAGAAGGAGAGGAAATGTTAAAGGACATTTCAAAAAATACAGTTGATTTTGTTGATAACTATGACGGTACCAGAAAAGAACCTTTAGTTTCTCCTTCGCCTCTTCCCCAGCTTTTATTGAATGGTTCTTTGGGTATTGCTGTTGGTATGGCAACAAACATTCCGCCTCATAATTTAAATGAGGTTTGCGATGCTCTTATTCATTTAATTGATAATCCTAAATCAAATACTGTAGATTTGTTTAAATTTATAAAAGGGCCGGATTTCCCTCTGGGAGGATTTATTTACAATAAAAAAGCCATTATTGAGGCTTATTCTCAGGGCAAAGGGCCAATTTTGACTCGTGGAAAAGCTGAAATAATTGAAGACAAGAAAAAAAGGCAAAAAATCTTAGTCACTGAAATTCCTTTCCAGGTTCAGAAATCAAATTTACTTGAGCAACTAGCGAGACTAGTTTCAGAAAAAAGAATTGAAGGAATAAAAGATATAAGGGATGAGTCAGACAAAGAAGGAATGAGAATTGTGATAGAGCTCCAAAAAGATGTAATTCCTCAAAGAATTTTAAACCAGTTCTATAAGTTTACAGACCTGCAGCGTACATTTCATTTAAATGCATTAGCTTTAGTTGATGGAATGCAGCCAAAAGTTTTGAATCTTGTTGATATTTTAAGCTACTTTATTGCTCATAGAAAAGAGGTGGTTATAAGAAGGATAAAGTATGATTTGAAAAAAGCAAAAGAAAGAACTCATATTTTAGAAGGTCTTAAAAAATGCCTTTCAAAAATTGATGCTGTAATAGCAACAATTAAAAAATCAAAAGACAGAGAAGATGCCAAAAAGAACTTAATGAAAGGATTTAAATTAACAGAAATTCAGGCAAATGCAATCTTAGATACCAAACTCTCATCTTTAGCAAAATTAGAAAGGAAAAAAATAGAAGATGAACTTAAAGAATTACTTGAAAAGATAAAAGAATTGATTTCTACTTTAAAGAGTCCGGCAAAAATAAAGACTGTTATTAAAAAGGAACTGCGTCAAATCAAGGATGCTTTTGGAGACGAAAGAAGGACAAAACTGGTTGTTTCAAAAGTAGATGAAATATCTGAACAGGACTTAATCCCTAAAGAAGAAGCAATTATTACTTTAACTCAGGGAGGATATATTAAGAGAATTGACCTTAAAACTTACAAAATTCAAAAAAGAGGAGGTAAAGGAATGCTTGGCATGAAAACAGTTGGAGATGATATTGTTGAACACTTTTTAATTGCCAATACTCATGATGAACTATTATTTTTTACTGATTCAGGAAAAGTATTTAGAACCCTGGTTTATGAAATTCCAAAAGGTTCAAGGGTTGCAAAAGGAAGAGGTCTTTTAAATTTTTTAGAACTTTCATCTAATGAAAAAGTGCTGTCAGTCATTCCTTTAAGCAGGAAAGAAAAAAGCGCTGAAGCAAAATATTTAGTAATGGCAACTAAAAAAGGAATAGTTAAAAAAACAGCTTTAGAAGAATTTAAAAATGTCAGGCGTTCAGGATTAATAGCTATTTCGCTTAAAAAAGGAGATTCTCTTAAAAAAGTTTGTAAAACAACAGGTGATGATGAAGTAATTTTGATTACCAAAAAAGGAATGTCAATCAGGTTTAATGAAAAAGAAATCAGACCAATGGGTCGTCCAGCAGCAGGAGTAGCTGGGATCAGGCTAAAAAAGCAAGATGAATTAATAGGTATGGATGTTATTTCCAGGATAAGAATAAACGAGCAAAAATCTAAAAAAGAAATTCATTACTTGCTGATTGTGAGCAACAATGGTTATGGAAAAAGGACAGATATTAGAGAATACAGATTGCAGAAAAGAGGAGGAATAGGAATTAAAACAGCGAATATCACCAGAAAAACAGGAGATTTAGTTGCTTCTAAGGTCTTGAATCAAATAGAAGAGGATTTAATTGTTATTTCCCGCCAGGCACAGGTTATAAGGATTAAGATTGGCTCCATATCAAAACAAAAAAGAGCAACACAGGGCGTCAGAATTATGAGATTAAAGCCGGGAGACAGTGTTGTTTCAGTGGCTTGTATCTAGTTTTGTTTTGAAAAATTCTTTTAACAAAGTAAAATAAATACAGGAAAACATTATGGCATTTCTTGAGCCTAAAGACGTATTAGGAAAGATCATAGTTAAAGAAGATTTTATTGCAGCTGATTTTGGCTGCGGTTCTGGCGGCTGGGTCTTGCCTTTGGCAAAAATACTAAAAGATGGAAAGGTTTATGCAATCGATCTTTTAGAAGAACCTCTTTCTGCACTAAAAAGCAGAATGAAAACATTTAAAATTTCAAACATTGAAATAATAAAAGCAGATGTGGAAAAGAACTCTAAACTTTTTAATGATTTCTGTGATTTGGTTTTAATGACAAATCTTTTATTTGAGGTTGATGATAAAAAGAAAATAATGGAAGAGGGAAAAAGAGTCTTAAAAAAAAGAGGAAAGCTTTTAATAGTAGATTGGAAGGAAGAGAGTCTTTTAGGACCAAAAGATAAAGTTTCTGTTGAAGAACTTAAAGAAATAGCTAGAAAAATTGATTTCAAATTGGAGAAAGAATTTGAAGCAGGTCTTTATCATTGGGGTATGGTGTTTAAAAAGTCTTAACCTTTTCATTTATTTTGTGGTAAAATAATATACATATGACAAAAAAAATCTCTTTAATTCTCTTAATGGAAGTTTTTTGTTTGGTATTATTCCTTTTTTTACCGAGCAACTTGAAAATTGAAGCAGTAGTTTGTCGGCGCGGCTCTGAATGTAGAGTGGTTTGTAATCCCGGTGAAATTGTTTTAGGTCATTGTACTTTACATCAACATTTTCAAGATATTCCAGGATATTGTTGCGCTTCTGGAGCTGCTGAAGATGAAGGAGGTTATTGTATAGAAGAAGGCGAAGAGTATAAGTGCAGAGCTGATGATGGTTCCTGGGAGCTTAATTGTTGTTCTGGTGGAGAATGTAATGATGATGGTTATTGTGTATACCCCAGCGGAATTCAAATTCAAAATCCTCTACAAGCTGCAGAATTTGAAGTTATTCTTGATAATATAATTGGTTTTATTTTCAATGTTGCTGTTGTTTTAGCACCATTAATGATTGTTATAGCTGGATTTTTATTTGTTACAGCAGCAGGTAATTCAGACCAGATTAACAGGGCAAGAGCAATAATTGTCTGGACAGCTATTGGTTTTTTGATAATTTTACTTTCTAGGGGTATAATGGGAATAATTAGAAAGATTTTAGGGCTAAGTTAAGTTTTTAAAAATGAAAAAACTATTTTTAAATTTAATTTCAATAACTTTATTAACAGTACTTACAGTTCCTGTAATGGTTTTAGCTGCAACAGGACCAATAACGGGTTGTAATATAACCCATGCAGAGGTTACGAAATTTAACTCTGTTTGTCATGACTTCGTCAGCTCATCTACAACTGATGCTTGGGGAATGTGCTGTTTATTAAATTCAGTTTATACAGTTATTGATTGGATATTTTTTAGTTTAGTTGCAATAGTAGCTTTATTTACAATCTGGGGTTCTTACGACATTTTAACAGCAGCAGGCGACCCGGAAAAATTAAAGAAAGGAAGAGAAAGAATAATGTGGGCTATGGCTGGTTTAGCAGTTGCGCTTTTATCCAGAGCAATTCCAACATTAGTTGAATCATTGCTGTAAAATCAATTTTATTGTATTTTAAAATAATATAAAAAAGATAAAGGTCGCTTAAAATACAGAAAAACGATAAAAATGAAAAAAGTATTTTCTAATTTAGTTTTAATAAGCTTATTATTAGTGATATTGGTCCCTGTGGCAGTTTTAGCGCAACCAGTAGAAAGCTGTACTATAAGACATGAGGAAGTAGCTGATCTTGATCCTGCGTGTGTGGAAGGTGAAATAAGCGAAGCTGATACAAGTGCTTGGGGAATGTGCTGCATGCTAGATGCAGTTTACACTGTTGTTGATTGGATATTTTTTGGTTTAATTGCATTAGTAGCCCTCTTCATTATCTTTGGCGCTTACGACATTTTAACAGCAGCAGGCGACCCGGAAAAATTAAAGAAAGGAAGAGAAAGAATAATGTGGGCTATGGCTGGTTTAGCAGTTGCGCTTTTATCCAGAGCAATTCCATCGCTTGTTAAAGCAGTGATTGGAAGCGCATAAAATATATTTAAATTTATTTTTTAAAAACAAACTCAGTCCCTTGGGATTGATTTTGTTTTTTAAAAAATATAGAATAGATTCGATCGCCTTGGCAGCGAAATTAACAGATATCGAAATTTATGTATTATTCTCCAGACGTTGTCTTTTCGAGAAAGGAGCTTTTCAAGATAAAACCACTTTTGCGGACGTAGCCAAATTGGCAGAGGCGGCAGGTTTAGGACCTGCTGGGGAAACCCGTGTGGGTTCGACTCCCACCGTCCGCACATCGAAAACCGCTCTTAAAAGCGGTTTTTATTTAATTGGCATTATTTACCCCTTTATTACTATTTTTCTTTTTTTACTTCTTAGGATCTTCGGAATTCTTATTGTTAGGATTCCGTTTTTCAGGCTTGCATCAACTCTTCCTGGGTCAATTTCAACAGGTGAAATTATTTGACGGGAAAATGCTCCCCAATAACATTCCTGATAAAAATAATCGCTTTGTTCATCAGAGAATTTCCCTCTTTTTCCTCTTATTGTAATAACATCGTCATCAATTGAAATATCTATATCTTCTGGCTTCACTCCAGCAATAGCTGATTGAATAACTAATTCTGAATCACTTTGATAGACATCAATAGCCAGCTGGCCTTCTGGCTGAGGCCATTTTTCTTTTGCCAGAACTTCAACAGCTTCAGATTTTTCTTTCTCTTTTATTTGAATTTTCTCTTTGTTTTTAGCTTTTGGTTTAACAGAAGCTTTTTTAGTTTTGGTTTTGTTGATTTTTTCAGCCATCACTTCTTTCTTTGATTTCCCCCCCCTTTCTTGCTTAACAGTTAAAATTTCCCCTGTTTTTTTAGGGGTTTTTTCTTCTAGTTCTTCAACTCCCATACCTTTTTTAAGTTTTTCTAAAAATGAACTTGCCATATTTTTATTTAAATTATTTATTTTGTTTTAGTTTGAAATAAACCTTTTAAATTTTTAAATGCTGAAGAAATGAAAACAGCTGTAATTATTAAAAGACCAAACGACACTAAAAGATTTAAACCTTTTTCAATTTTAATTATAGAAAAATTATAGAAACCATGCAACAAGACAGCTGTTGTTAAACCAATCAAGATTAATTCTTTTCTTTTTTCTTTTCTAAAGAAAGAGAGGCCGATATAGTATCCCAGCGTAGCAGAGCATAACGCGTGAAGAAATGTAGCTCCTAAAAATCTTAGAAAAGAGATTTCAAATAATTCTCCCAGAAAAGGATTTTGAAGTGGAAACAGAATCAATAGATTTTCTCCTGCAGCAAATCCAAGCGCTGCAATTATCATATAAATCATTGCATCAATCGGTTCGTCAAATTCAGGATTGTTTAAAACCTTTAATTTAATTACTGAAAATTTTAAACACTCTTCAATTAAAGCTACTCCTAAAAAAATGTTTAAGCAGAATGCAGTCAAAGATGGCAGGTTTAATAATTTTATTCCTTCAAAGAATATTGTTTCCAAAAATATTGCAGGTAAAGTTGCAAGCGCTCCAAAAAAGAAAACTTTTAAAATCATATCTTTTGGTTCAGGCCTTGTATCCTTCCTTAAATAAAACAGAAGCCATAAAATACTTGGCAGTATTCCAAAAAAAATATAAAGAGGATAGTTTAAAAAATTATTCATATCTTTTGTATGAATTATACAATGAAAAAAATAAATAACCAATCCTAAGTGTTTTTTCTGACTTTTTCAGTTACCCAAAATCCCAGATATTTCTTAAACATTAATCTGGTTTGCGCGTCTAAAGAGGGAATGCCGCCGAAAACAATTAGAGTTATCGGTAAGAGCAGCCATTGAAGAACTATTGAAAGGTTTTTAAATTTACTGATTTTTTTTGGTTTTGGAGGAAGAATTAAAAGACTGATTATTGACGAAACAATCATTCCAATCATAGATATTCTCATTAGATTGGCAGTGATTCTTGGTAAGTTATATGAAAGAAGCGTTATATTAAATCTTTCGCCCCCTAATATTAAAGGAAGCCAGCCCAAAAAAAAGATTAAAAAAGAAGCAGTTGCCCATGACCAGAATCCGTCCAGGACGCTAAAAGAATACGAGATTTTTCTTGAAATAGCAATCTTTTTATTTTTTAAAAATCCAAAAAGCATAAACGGAATATCATTGCATCCCCAGGCCCATCGTCTTTGTTGATTATATTGATTGATTATGGTTTTACCTAAATTTTCAGCAAGCACTGCATCCATTGATACTGGATAATGAAGCGGAAGAACCTTGTAATTTCCATCATAAAAAAGATAGGCTTTCCAGAAGATTCTTGAATCATCTGAGACAACGTTCTTTGGATAACCCACTTCATCTAAAACTGTAAAAGGCGTTGAATGGGAGGAATAGGTCACAAGCATTTCTGGTCTTTCTTGCTGCATCATCTGCCAGAAAGTACCTGAGGTAGCAATAACGCGCGAAAAAGCTGGTGCTGTCCAGATATTGTTGTTATAGATAGGTATTGGTTGATAAGAGTGGTACTTAGAATTTTCAGTTGTTAGATAATGATATGTCAAACAACCGAAGTATTGCGGATAAGGTTTTGTATCAATATCAAAAGTAGAAACAATAATATTGTCTTTTTTAATCTGAAGAGGTTCAATGATTTTCTTTTTTGCTTGTTTTATTGCCCAGGCTGTGTTTGAACCTTTGCCTGCCGTTTCATTTGGTAAGTTTTCTGGGTGGATTGTAATTAAAAATTTAAGGAAGTTTGAGGAAAACTTTTCTTCTAATTCTTCAGCTATTTCTTGTGCTTCTTTTCCAGCTCTTTTTTCAACAGCCAGCACAACCATTATTTTATTCTTTGGGTATTTACAATCAGCTATTGCCTGACAGGAACTTTTAATTATTTCTTCTTTTTCACTATAAAAAGGTAAAATTATTAAGTGATAAATTCTTTCCCAATCCTTAATTTGACTTACTTTTTTTAGCCAGTCAGTTTTAAGGTTTTTTTGCATCTTTTTAAAACTTGATATTTGATGGAAAGACAAATAACTGATTTTCAAAAGCCAGTAAAAATCGAAAAGAATTATAAAAACAGCTGCTACTGCTGGAGAAAACCAAGATAATAAAAAAGCGCCAAATAAAGTAAACCAGGATAAAAATCCGGGGAGAATTTCTAAAAAACGATACAGGGTTTTATCTTTCAAATATTCCAAATCTTTGGCTTTTGAAAGAAATAGATACTTTTTCATGTGGCCCCAACGGGGATCGAACCCGTGTTAGTAGATTGAAAATCTACTGTCCTAGCCATTAGACGATGGGGCCTTAATCATTATTAATACTACTATATTCTATATTAAAATCTTAAAAAATCAACCCTTTTATTCTTGAAGAATAATGATAAAATAAGCAAATATTATGATTATTTTGGCAATTGAAACATCTTGCGATGATACTGGTATTTCTGTAATCAAAATCAGTGACAGAAAACAGCCAAAAATCAAAGTCTTATCAAATATTATATCTTCACAAGTAGAAATCCATAAAAAATATGGAGGTGTTTATCCTTTATTGGCTAAAAGAGCCCATGAGAAAAATTTACCTGTTGTTTTAAAAGAATCTTTAAAAAAGGCTAGAAATCCGAGAATTAATTCAATAGCTGTAACAATTGGTCCAGGATTAGAGCCATGCCTTTGGTCGGGTGTTAATTTTGCTACAAAGCTAGCTAAAGATTTAAAAATTCCGGTTATTCCTGTTAATCACATTGAGGCTCATATTTATGCTAATTTTTTAAATTTAAAAGCAGAAGATTTAAAAAAAATATTTCCAGCATTAGCTCTAATAGTTTCTGGTGGTCATACTCAGATTGTTTTAGTAAGAGATTTTGGCAAGTACAAAATACTGGGTGAAACTAGAGATGATGCTGCTGGTGAGTGTTTTGATAAAGTAGCTAGAATGTTGGGTTTAGGATATCCAGGAGGTCCAATTATTGAAAAAACTGCCAAAGAGTACAATAAAAAATCAAAGATTAAAATTGATCTGCCCAGACCAATGATCAATCAAAAGAATTATGACTTCAGTTTTTCTGGTTTGAAGACAGCAGCTTTATACCATTTTAAAAGCCAGGAACCAAAAATCAGACAATCACAGGAATATATTAGAAGCATGGCTCACGAACTTCAACAGGCGGTTATTGATGTTTTAATTTACAAGACCTTAAAAGCAGGCAAAGAAAACAAAGTGAAAAGCATTATTTTAGGCGGCGGGGTATCAGCAAACAAAGAATTAAGAAAGCAGTTTAAGAAAAAAATTAAAAAAGAACTGGCAGGTGTTACTTATTATGTACCAGCTGTTAAACACTCTACTGATAATGCTTTAATGACAGCCCTGACAGCTTATTATTTATTAAAAAATAAAGCTCAACGCTGGAAAAAAATCACTGTTAATGCTAATTTGAGACTATGAAACAAACTCTTCTAAAAACCTACGATTCTAAAAAAACAGAAGATAAGATTTATAAGTTTTGGTTAAAAACAGGTTTTTTTAATCCTGACAAGCTTCCAGGAAAAAGAGAAAAACCATACTGTATTACAATTCCTCCTCCAAATGTAACAGGCAATCTTCATATGGGTCATGCGTTAAATGTAACTATTCAGGATATTTTAATAAGACGGAAAAGACTTCAAGGCTATAAGACTTTGTGGCTCCCAGGAACAGATCATGCTGGAATAGCTACTGAAGCCAGGGTAAAGAAGCAGTTGCTAAAAGAAGGAAAAACAAGAGAAGAATTAGGCAGAAAAGAATTCATTAAAAGAGTGTGGCAGTGGAAAAAGAAATATGGAAACATTATTTTAGACCAATTTAAAAAATTAGGATCTTCTTTAGACTGGTCAAGAACAAGATTTACAATGGATGAAGATTACTCAAAAGCCGTAGAAAAGACATTTCTTCATTATCACAAAAAGGGATGGATTTACCAAAAAGAAAGGCCAATCAACTGGTGTTTTAAATGTAAAACCAGTTTGTCAGACCTTGAGCTGGAATACAAAGAACAGAATTCAAACCTTTGGTATATAAGATATCCTATTAAGAAACAAAAAACAGGAAAAAAAGAACAGGAATATATTATTGTTGCAACCACAAGGCCTGAAACAATGTTGGGAGATACTGCAGTAGCAGTAAATCCAAAAGATAAAAGGTATAAGAAATTGATTGGTAAATCTGTAGTTTTGCCTTTGATTCGCAGAGAAATTCCAATTATTGCTGACAGAATGGTTGATATTAAATTTGGAACAGGGGCAGTAAAAGTAACCCCAGCCCATGACCAAAAAGATTATTTAATGTCTTTAGAGCACAAGCTGGACATGATAAAAGTGATTGATGAACAAAAGAAAATGACTGACAAGTCGCCTTTAAATTACAGAGGTTTTTCAGTTTTACAGGCAAGGGAAAAAATTATAAATGACTTAAATAAACTTGGATTGATTGAAAAAATTGAAGAACATACTCATCAGATTCCTAAGTGCTATCGTTGTAACAGCACTATTGAAATTATTCCTTCCAAACAATGGTTTCTGAAAATGGATAAGTTGGCAAAAATAGCTGAAAAAGAGGTTCAAAGTAAAAGAATCAGGTTTCATCCAAAAAGGTTTGAAAAAACATATTTTGACTGGCTTTCAAAGATAAGGGATTGGTGCATTTCAAGACAAATCTGGTGGGGGCATAAAGTTCCCATAAAAGGAACAGATGATGTTTTAGACACTTGGTTTTCTTCAGCTTTATGGCCTTTTGCTACGCTTGGCTGGCCCAAAAAAACAAAAGATTTAAAGTTGTATTATCCGACCAATGTATTGTCAACTGCCAGAGACATTATTAATTTATGGGTAGCAAGAATGGTTTTTTCTGGAATGGAGTTTATGAAAGAAAAACCTTTTAAAGATGTATATATTCATCCAACTATTTTAGCCAAAGATGGCAGGCGCATGTCAAAGTCATTAGGCACTGGTATTGACCCCCTGGATTTAATTGATAAATATGGGGCTGATGCAACAAGATTTGGTTTAGCTTGGATTTTAACAGGAGCTCAGGATGTTAGGTTTAACGAAGATACTATTGTAATGGGAAAAAAGTTCTGCAATAAAATCTGGAACGCAACTAGGTTTATTTTAATGCAGATTTCAAATGAAAATATTAAAGTTTTGAACAAAGTTCAAATTTCAAAACTCAAATTAACAAAAAGCGATAAAGTAATTTTAAAGTCTTTAAATAAAACAACTAAATCTGTAAATAACAACTTAGAAAAGTTTGAATTTGGAAAAGCAACTAGGTCTTTGTATGATTTTTTCTGGCATGATTTTTGTGATAAATATATTGAAAGCTCAAAAAAACAGTTAAAAACTGATAAGCAGGAGAACACAGAAAAAGTTTTAATTTACACGCTAGTTAATACATTGAAATTACTTCATCCATTTATTCCATTTATTACTGAAGAAATTTATCAAAACTTACCGATTAAAGAAAAAAACAAATCTATAATGATAGAGACCTGGCCAGTATAATAATTTTCATATGTCTGGGTTATTCGAGATGGATTGTTTTACTGAATTGTTTAATTTTATCTGCTAAGAGCGGATTTTTTTTAAGAAACGGATCTTGTTTTAAAATTTCTTTTGCCCAGAAGCGTGTTTTCTCAATTAATTCTACATCTTTTAAAGAAGCCATTATTAAATCAGGAATTCCCCACTGCCGAACACCAAACATATCACCAGGTCCTCTTATAGCTAAATCTTTTTCTGCTAACTCAAAGCCATTATTTGATTTAAGCAGTGCCTGCAAGCGACGGGTAGTTTTTATCTCTGAAGTGCTGGTAAATAGAAAACAATAAGACTGGTCTTTTCCTCTTCCTATTCTTCCTCTGAATTGGTGAAGCTGGGCTAAACCAAACCTTTCAGCTCCTTCAATAATCATTATTGTTGCGTTTTTAATATCAATTCCAACTTCTACTACTGAAGTTGAAACTAAAACATTGGTTTTTCCAGATTTGAAATCTTTCATTATCTGTTGTTTTTCTTTGCTTTTTAATTTTCCATGAAGCATTTGTACTTTCAGCTTAGGAAAGACTTTTTGGGATAGTTTTTCATATTCTTCTTTTACAGCTGTTACTTCTGACCAATCATTATTTGTTTGTTTTGATTCTATTCGCGGACAGATCACAAAAACTTGTTTTCCTTTCTTAACTTCAGTTCTAATAAATTCATAAATTTTTTGCCTTTCTTTTGGTCTGACTAGTTTAGTAATTATTTTTTTTCTTCCTTTTGGCAGTTCATCTAAAATTGACAAATCTAAATCTCCATAAAGCGTTAAAGTTAAAGTTCTTGGAATTGGAGTAGCTGTCATTGAAAGCAGATGGGGGACAATGTTTTTTTGCTGGCACAGTTTAGCCCGCTGTTCAATTCCAAAACGGTGCTGTTCATCTAAAATGACTAAAGCTAAGTTTTTGAATTTTACATCTTCTTGAATTAAAGCATGGGTTCCAATTAAAATATCAATTTCTCCGTTTTTAATTTGTTCTACAAGTTTTTTCTTTGTTGTTTTTTTATTAATTGTCCTATAGCCAGTTCTGGTTAAAAGTCCGATTTTAAGATTAAATTTTTTTAAAGCATTTGAAAGATTTTTAAAATGCTGTTCAGCTAATATTTCTGTTGGCGTCATAAAAGCTGTTTGAAAGCCAGCTTTTGCTGTATTTAAAGCTGCAATAACAGCTACAACTGTTTTTCCAGAACCAACATCTCCTTCTAGTAATCTGTTCATTGGCCTTGGTTTTTCAATATCTTTTAAAATTTGCCAGCTTGATTTTTTTTGGGCATCAGTAAGTTTAAAAGGTAAAGACTGAACAAAGTTTTTGGTAATTTCTAAATTTAATGGAATTTGCGTTGCTTGTTTTTGTTTTAATTTTAGTTTTTCCATTAAAACATTTAATTGAATTAAAAATATTTCTTGAAAAGAAAATCTTTTTCTTGCTTGTTGAGCTAAATCATTAGAATCTGGAAAGTGAATCTGCCACAAAGCTTTATTCAAAGGTAGTAAATCATTTTTATTCCTTATACTTTCTGGCAGAGGGTCTTTTATTTCATCTTTAAATTTAGCTAAAATAGGTCTTAAAATATATCTTAACCAGCGTGAAGAAAGGCCTTCTGTTTCCGGGTAAACTGGAATTAACCCTCCTGTATGAATTAAAGCTTTTTCCTGTTTGGATATTTTTTCATAAGCCGGGCTTGATAAATAAACTCCAGGAAAATATTTTTTATTCAAAGCTGCTTTTCCTGCCAGACAAACCGAAACACCTGGTTTTAGACTATCAACTAAATAAGGCTGATTAAACCAGATTATTTTTATTGTCCCAGAATCATCTTCAACTTCTGCTTTTGTTAAAACAAACCGTCTTTTTCTTGTAATAATGTTTTGAATATCTAAGACCTTTCCCTGAACACACACTTTTTCATCAGCTTTTACTTCAGCAATCGGAGCTAAATTGGAAAAATCCTCATAGCGATGAGGAAAGTGAAATAATAAATCAGAAATAGTTTTGATACCAAGTTTATTTAGTTTTTTCTGATATTGAGGACCAACTCTAGGAGTTTTTTCAATAGGAGTATTTAAATTCATGTGTCCTCGGTAGGACTCGAACCTACAACCTTCAGATCCGCAATCTGATGTTCTATCCATTAAACTACGAGGACTCTTGCTTAATTTAATCATAAAATCAGGTTCAAATCAATTGACTTAATATGTATTGACATGTAAAATATATGTGTTTATAGGAAGAGTGCGCCGAATTGGCAAGGCACCACCCTGCTAAGGTGTACCCTGGAAACGGGGTTTGTGGGTTCGAGTCCCACCTCTTCCGCCTAGTTATAAAATATAATTAGGAAGGGTGCTCCGAATTGGTAAGGAACTGGTCTTGAAAACCAGCACCCCGCAAGGGGTTTGTGGGTTCGAGTCCCACCCCTTCCGCTTAATAACAGGTTTAAACCAATTATTCCTCTTTTATTTTCAAAAGAGAACCTCAGGCCACCACCACAGAGTAGCTTGGTAATACAACTTCGACTGAGCCAATCGCTACGAGTACTGAATCATAAGTGGAAATGCAGGTTCGGATTTTAACTAAAATATATCGCTTAATTTATTTAATGCATACTATTTTGGCTTAGTTATTGCAATAATTATTCCAATGACTTTTTTAGCGCCAGAGTTTTTTAAAACTCTAGCGCATTCTTTTATTGTTGTTCCAGTAATATAAATATCATCAACTAATAAAATGTTTCTGTTTTTGATTTTTTCTTTATTTTTACAATCAAAAGCATTTATTACATTTTCTTTTTTTTGAGTTTCAGAGAGCTTTGTCTGAGGCAAGGTTTCTTTATTTTTCACTAGTCCATCACTGATTAAAGGAATTTCAAAAAAACTTGAAAGTTCTTTGGCAATATTTTCTGCCTGATTAAATCCCCGCCACTTTAGTCTTTTAATATGTAAGGGAACAGGAATTATAATAAAATCTTTAAAATCATTTTTATTCTTCTCTATCAATTGAAAATGGTTTATTATTAAAGAAGATAAAGGTTTTGAAAGTTCTTTAATAAAGGGCTGGTATTTAAATTTCTGAATCAGGATTTTAATAAGAGGTTTTTTATACTCTAGAGCAAAATATAAGTCAGAAAGATATTTAGTTTTTAGTTGCTTGTGAATGTCTGACACTTCAAGAACAGCTTCGCAATCACAGCAAAGATAGGTTTCTGGTTTTTTACAACCAAAACAGGCTTTTGGAAAGAATAAATCAAGAAAAAAACTTTTTAGTTTATTTTTCATTATGGTATAATATCATACAATGCAGTTTTTAGGATTAATCCCAAAGAGGTTTTTAGGAATAGATATTGGAACTTCGGCAATAAAAATAATTGAATTGTCTCGCTGGGCTGGAAGAAAAAAGCTGGAGAACTACGGCCAGATTTCAGCTTCAACTCTATATAAAAAACCATTCAGAACTTTTGAAAAAAACACGCTTTCCCTTTCAAGTAAAGATATTGCTAGGGCAGTTAGAGCAGTGATAAAAGAGGCTAACATGAAAACTCGCCAGGCTATTTTAACAATTCCTGATTTTTCAACTTTTTTTACTTCTTTTGAACTACCTTCAATGAGTCTTGAAGAGCTTCCGCAGGCAGTGAAGTCTGAAGCCAGACGCCACGTTCCTCTCCCTTTGGCAGAAGTTACGCTTGACTGGCAGCTGCTTAATAAAAAAACAAGAAGAGAAGGCCAAAGATTTGAAATCCTTTTAGTTACTGTTCCTAATGAAGTAATTAATCAGTATAAAGATATTGCCCGGGAAGCAGAATTAGAACTTATAGCCTTGGAAGCAGAAGTGTTTGGACTTATCAGATCTCTGATTAATAAAGAAGAAAAAAGAACAATTGCTTTAATTGATATTGGAGCCAGAAGTACTACTTGTAGTATTATTGATAAAGGAGCTTTGAAAATTTCTCATAGTTTTGATATTTCAGGAGACATTTTAATAGAAAGAATCTCAAAAGCTCTTTCTTTGGATTATGAAGCGGCAAAAAGCCTTAAAAAGAAATACGGAATTTCTTCGTTCGTAGAGGGAACAGAAGAAAAAAGCATCAGAGAAGTTTTGACTCCCTTAATTGCTTTAATTATCAGAGAAATTGATAAAGTATTTAAAGGATTCTATCTTAAGAAAAGAAAAGAAGTTGAAAAGATAATTTTAGCTGGAGGAGTTGCTATGCTGCCAGGCCTTGTTGATTCATTTAATGATTACTTTAAAAAAGAAGTTGAAATTGCTAATCCTTTTTCAGACATTTTTTTCCCGCCTATTCTTGACGAAAACTTAAAAGAAATAGGACCTTCTTATGCTATTGCTGTTGGAGCAGCTTTAAGAGGGCTGGAATCTTAATTTAAATTTCAAAGATAAATTTTATGGTTGAAATAATACCAAGACCAATAGAAGAAACAGATAAGCGGCAAAGAACTTTCCTCTACCTTTCGATATTTTTAGCTGTTGTTTTGACTGGGGTATATTTTTTATTGGTCAGTCTTGAAAAAAACTCAGAAATATATGTTGAGGAGTTGGAAGCAAAACTTATACAAGAAAGAACTGCTGAAAGAATTGCATTAGAGCAGGAGAATTTTGATTACAAAAAAAAGATAGAAGCTATCACTCCATTTTTAGAAGCTCATATTTTGGGTTCAAAATTTTTTGAATTTTTAGAAAATAATACTCATCCCCGTGTCTTTTTTTCCAGTATTAATCTGAATATAGAAGGAGCAAAAGCAGTTTTTTCCGGTAAGACCGATAGCTTTTCAACTTTAGAACAGCAGCTTTCAATTTTTAATCAGAATTCTCTGATTGAGGATCTTTTATTGACAGAAGCTTTTTTAAATAAAGAAGGAGGAATTGATTTTGATTTGGAGATTTTCTTCAACGCAACAATTTTTAAATATTAAAATGAAAAAATATTCTAATTTCATTGTTATTTTTCTTGCCGCAATTCTTTTATTTCTGGCTGTTTTAATTTTTAAAAGGTATGAAAGCCTGAGTTTGTTAAGAGGAGAAATTTCAATCAAAGAAGATGAGCTTCAGTCTCAGGAAGAATATTTTAATAAGCTTCAAGATATTTTTGATAAGCTTCAGGAAAACAAGAACTCACTTCTAAAAATTGAATCTGCTCTGCCTGAAAATCCTCAAGTGCCAGAACTTTTAGCTTTTATTCAAAAATCAGCCTCACAATCAAATCTTGTTTTAGGAGACACAAACTTAGGATTAATATCATCAGACGAGGATATTAAAAAAACAAAAATCAATTTTCTTTTGACAGGTGATTATCCTGATTTGAAAAAGTTTATTTCCTTTATTGAGAACTCGTCAAGATTAATAGATATAGATAATATTTATTTTTCTTTTTCTGAAATAGGAGAACCATTCAAATTTAATATTAAAATTACTGCTTATTCATACTGATATGGCCATAACATTTCAGAAACAAATTAAAAAGCAAAGAAATTTAATATTTATTTTTGTAATTTTGATTTTAATTATTATTATTATTCTTTGGTTGGGATTTAGAACAGAAGAGGAGCCATCAGAAATATTAATTTCAAAGCGGCTTAAAAGAATCGAAATTAATCTTGAAGTCTTCCAAAATCCATTACTCCAGCAATTACAGCTGATTGATAAGATCCCGGGTTTTGAAGGAGACTTAGGAAGAGAAAATCCATTTATTCCGTTTTAATATGTCATTAGTGCAGGAATTAATCAAAAAAGGAGTTTTAGACAAAAATAAAGCCAAAATTCTAGAAAAAGAAATTAAAGCTTCTTCAAAAAAGGAAGAGGTATTAATTTTGGAAAAAGGAATTGTTTCTGAAGATTTTTTATTTAAAACAAAATCAGATTATTTAGAAGTTCCTTTAAAAACCGTTGACCCTAAATCTGTTCCTTTAGAGGTTTTAGAGTTAATTCCCCAGAAAACTGCAAATAATTATAAGATGGTTTCCTTGAACAGAAAGGGCAATACTTTGGATGTTGGCATGGTTTTTCCTGAAGATTTAGACGCTCAAGAGGCTTTAAAATTTTTGGCAAGAAGAGGTAATTTTGATTATAGGGTTTTTTTAATAACTTTCAGTAATTTTAACCAGCTTTTAAAACAACACCAGAGTTTAAGAAAAGAGGTAGGAAAAGCCCTGGAGGAATTAGAAGAAGAAATGAAGGTTAAAAAAGCTGTTGGCAGGTCTGAAATAGAAAGATTGGTTGAAGAAGCTCCTATTGCTAAAGTAGTTGCTGTAATTCTGAGATATGCATCAGAAGGAAAGGCTTCTGATATTCACATTGAACCAGCAAAGAACAAACTGAGAGTCCGTTTCAGGCTGCTTGGCTCGCTCCATTCTTCAATTTTTTTACCGTTAAGGGTGCATACAGCAATAGTGGCAAGGATTAAGGTTCTTTCCAACTTAAAGATTGATGAAACCAGAATTCCACAGGACGGTAGTTTTTCAGCAAAAGTAGAAGGCCAGAATATTGATTTCAGAGTTTCAACTCTTCCAACAACATTAGGAGAGAAAGTAGCAATCAGGGTTTTAAATCCTTTAATTGGCTTGAAGAAATTTGAAGACTTGGGGCTTTTGTTAAGGGATAGAAATATAGTGGAAAAAATGATAAAAAAACCTTATGGACTGATTCTGGCAACAGGTCCTACTGGCTGCGGAAAAACAACGACTTTGTATACTATTTTACAGCTTTTAAATAGAGAAGGAGTTAATATTATTACTCTTGAAGATCCTGTAGAATATTTTATAGAAGGAGTAAATCAATCTCAGATAAAACCAGATATTGGTTATAGTTTTGCCAAGGGACTGCGCCATATTTTAAGACAAGACCCTGACATTATTATGGTTGGAGAAATAAGAGACGCAGAAACTGCTAATTTAGCTACCCACGCTGCTTTAACAGGCCACATTGTTTTATCAACCCTCCACACTTCTAATGCCTTAGGAGTTATTCCACGATTAATTGATTTAGGGGTTCAGCCATTTTTAATTCCTTCAACTTTAACTCTGGTTATAGCTCAAAGACTTGTAAGAAGGTTGTGCGATAAATGCAAGAAAAAGGTAAAGCCTAATAGAGAAATTAAAAATCTTATATTAAAAGAAATACAAGATTTACCAGAAGAAGTTAAAAGAGATGTTCAAACAGAGCCTTTGTTTGTCTGGCAGTCGCAATCTTGCAAACATTGTAATGATCAGGGTTTTTCAGGGATGATTGGGCTTTTTGAAATTTTTAAAATGAGTAATGAGCTTGCTGAGATAATTTTAAAAGGAGTGTCAGAAAATCAGCTGGAATTAGAAGCTGAAAGACAGGCAATGACAACAATTAGACAGGATGGAATGTTAAAAGTCTTAAAAGGGATTACTACCATTGAAGAAGTTTTAAGAGTAACCCAGGAAAAGTAAGAACTTGATTCTTCAATATTTGCAGAATCAAGCAGTAATACTGATTCTTTCTTTGCTTGGTAAAATAATTATGAAAAACATTTTACTTTCGAATGAAGTAAAAGAGCAAGCTTCCGCAAAGCGGATTCTTATTATAGAAGATGATCCGTTTCTTGTTGATATTTACATTACTAAACTTAAAGATATTGGCTTTTTTGTTGATGTTGCCAGTGACGGAAAAGAGGGTTTAAGAAAATTAAAAGAAAAAGACTTTGACCTTTTAATGCTTGATATAGTTTTGCCTCGTGTTGATGGCTGGCAGGTTTTAAAACAAATTAGCGAAAATGAGAAACTTAGAAAATTAAAAGTTATTGTTCTTTCTAATCTTGGTCAGAAAGAAGAAGTTGAAAAAGGTTTGAATCTGGGAGCAGTAAAATATCTTATTAAGGCTCATTATACACCTCAGGAAGTTGTGGATGAAATTAAAAAAGTATTAAAGTAATTTTTAAATTATATGCCAAATTACACAAGTAAAATTAATAAATTCTTTGATTTAACGATTAAAGAACAGGCTTCAGACTTGCATTTGTCTGCAAGTCATCCTCCAATTCTAAGAATTTCAGGCCGTCTTATTCCTTTAGTAAAAGAAGCAAATCTTTCTCCTGAAGACACAAAAAATCTTGCTTTTTCCTTAATGAATGATATTCAAAAGGAAAAATTTTTAAAGGAAAAGGAAATTGATTTTTCATATAATTTTGGAGATAAAGCTCGTTTCAGAATAAATATTTTTCATCAAAAAGGAAATGTTTCCTGCTCTTTAAGGTTGGTTCCAGTTGAAATAAGGACAATTGATGAACTTAATCTTCCCTCAATACTTCATGAATTCACTAAAGCTACTCAGGGATTTGTTGTGATATGCGGTCCTTCTTCTCAGGGGAAATCTACAACATTAGCTGCTTTAATTGACGAAATTAATCATAGTCGAACTGACCATGTCATTACTATTGAAGACCCTATTGAGTATATTTTTAATGCTGACAAGGCGATTATTGATCAAAGAGAGGTTGGTCATGATACCTTAAGTTTTTCCAAGGCACTTCGTTCTAGTTTTCGTCAAGACCCTGATGTAATTATGGTTGGAGAAATGAGGGATCCAGAAACAATATCCACAGCTATTACAGCTGCTGAAACAGGACACCTTGTTTTTGCAACGCTTCATACAAATTCTGCTTCTCAAACAATTCACAGGATTGTTGACTCTTTCCCTCCGCAGCAGCAAGACCAGGTCAGAGCTCAATTATCAGGTTCTTTATTGGGGGTAGTTTCGCAAAGATTAATTCCAAGAATTAAAGGAGGATTAATTCCTGCCTGTGAAGTAATGCTCGCTACACCTGCTATTTCTAATTTAATAAGAGAAAATAAAATCCATGAAATTCCAATGGTAGTTGAAACAACTCTTGAAATGGGCATGATTTCTCTGAATCGTTCTTTAGCTGGTTTGGTTAAGAGAAAAGAAGTTTCTCTAGAGAATGCGCTCAATTATTCTCTTTCACCAAGCGAATTAAGAATGCTTGTCAAGTAGCAGTGAATAATAAAGGAATCTGCGAGAATTATTTATTAGTTTTTTATAATCATTTCTGATTTATTAACTGAATGAAATTTAATTATCAAGCAAGAACCAAAGAAGGAGAAGTTAAGGTTGGAATAATAGAAGCTTCTTCAAGAGAAGCTGCACTTTCTTTACTTCAAGGACATGGATTCTATATCACTTATCTTGAAGAAGCTAAAATTCCCTTTTATGCAAGAAGACTTGAAGTCTTTAGAGGAATTTCTTCAAAAGACATTGTTTTATTTTCCAGACAATTATCAATGATGTTTGGTTCAGAAGTTCCTTTAGTTGAGGCTTTAAGGGTTTTATCTGGTCAAACCAGAAACTTTGAGCTAAGAGAGAAAGTTTTTACCTTATCAAAAGAAATTGAAGGCGGCAGTTCTTTTTCTAAAGCTCTTTCCCTTTATCCTGAAACTTTTTCCAGTTTCTATATTTCAATGGTAAAAGCAGGAGAAGTTTCTGGTAAATTATCTGAATCTCTTACTTATTTAGCTAACCATTTAGAAAGGGAATACGAACTTTCTTCAAAAACTAAAGGCGCGCTTATCTATCCTTCTTTAGTTGTTTTGATGGTTTTTTTCATTTTATTTTTAATGGTTTATACAGTTATTCCTCAACTTAGCACAGTGATTAGAGAAAGCGCTGTTGAAGTTCCAGAAATCACCAAAAGAGTTATGGTAGTTTCAGAATTTGTAAAGAAAAATGGTTTTATTTTACTTTCAATTTTTTTTGTTCTTTTATTTATTACTTATAAATATTATAAGACGAAAAAAGGCAAAGATTTTTTTGATAGATTTTTTCTTAGGATTCCTGTTCTAAGTCAGCTTTTAAAAACAGTTTACCTTGCCAGATTCGCTGAAAGTCTTTCTACTTTAATTTCCGGCGGATTAATGATTACTAAAGGATTAGAGCTTTCTGCTGATATTGTCGGTAGCGCAGTTTATAAGCAGGCAATACTTTTAGTAAGAGATGAGGTTAGAAGAGGAACGCCTATTTCGTCAATTCTATCGCTTTCCCCAGATATCTTTCCTCCAGTTTTTGTTCAAATGACTTTGGTTGGAGAAAAAACAGGAGGCTTGGATAATAGTTTAATGAATATTGCCAATTTTTACCAAAAAGAAGTTGAAAGAGGAATTAATAATCTTTTGAAGATTTTGGAACCAGCTTTAATTATTATATTAGGTGTTGTTGTTGGAGGTATGATGTTTTCAATTTTAATGCCTCTTTATCAGGTTATTACTTTTTAGCATTTATTAGGATTGTGAATTACTTTTGTTTAAAAAAGGTGTTAAGATGAAATATATTTTTAATGAAAGAAAATCTTTAAAAGTTGTGAAGAAAACAAAAAACTTTATCCAGCAACACTTTTTAAAAGTTAGATTTGGTTTAAATAAGCGAAAAAAAGATGGTGCTGGATTTACTTTAATAGAGCTTTTAGTAGTTATTGCTGTAATTGGCGTACTGACCAGTATTGCTTTTGTTACTTTAGGGCCTGCCAGAAAAAAAGCAAGGGATTCTAGGAGAAAAGCAGATTTTAAGCAGATTAACACTGCCATGGAAACATGTTATAATGATAATAATTGCGGTGGTGGTGATAATAAATACCCTGATACAAGTCAAGGAGCAAATACCCTGACTTCAATTGGTAATTTTATTACAGCTATGCCTATTGATCCCTTAAATGAGTCTCCTTATCAGTATACATGGACTGACGGAACTAATTCTTATTACTGTCTTTATGTTAAATCAGAAGGCACAGACAATACATGGTTCTGCAGTTCAAACAAAGGAGTTTTTTCAAAAACATCTGTAACTTATACTCCCACAAACCCTGACTGTTGCGGCATTGATGTTACCCAATAAAATCGTTTTTTATAAAAAATACAAAGGTCGAATTCTTTAATAGATAGTTATCAAAAATATGTTGAATAATAAAAAAGGATTTACTTTAGTTGAATTATTAGTTGTTATTGCAATTATTGGAACTTTATCTGGAATTGTTTTGGTTTCTTTGGGAGGAGCAAGAGCTAAGGCCAGAGACGCAGTAAGACAGTCTGATATGCGCCAGGTTGTTACTGGTCAGGAATTGTATTATGCAGATAATGGAAAATATTTTACAGATGATGGTTCTGGCGATGGTATCCCTGCTATCTCTACTTACCTACAGGCTCTTGATGATCCTTTAGGTACAGTCCATTATATTTGGAAAGACAACACAGCTGCTTTAGATTGTGCTGGTGAGAATTACGATGCTTTGATTAACCAGTGGTTTTGCGCTTATGCAATCTTAGAAGAAGATAGTTCAATAAGTGGAAATACCCTTTATTTTGTAGCAACTCACTTAGGTTCTAAAAAATTAGATTTAGATGATGCTCCAACTACAATTGCTGGATGTACTTGTTTTATTTGGTAATTCTGACTGGTTTTTAAAAACACAAAAAACTGACAGCATGTATTGTGTTGCCAGTTTTTCATTTTAATAAATAAAAGTGTTAAAATAATATATATTTATGTTTATTTCGATTGTTAATAAATGCAGGTTTTAATTTACTGTTCTCTTTTTATTTTCGGGCTTATTATTGCTTCTTTTTTAAATTCAGTAATTTATCGGCTTTCAATAAATCAAAGCTTTTTAATTGGAAAATCTTATTGTCCAAACTGTAAGCATGATTTAAGCTGGCCTGATTTAGTTCCTGTTTTAAGCTTTTTAGCATTAAAAGGCAAATGCCGTTATTGCCAAAAACCAATATCAGTTCAGTACATTCTAGTTGAGCTTGCTACTGCGGCTTTGTTCGTTATTTTAATTTGGCAAAACATAGATTTAATTTATAATTTTACTTTACTTGGATTTTTAAATTTATGTTTTATGCTTTATATTGTCTGTTCAATGATTGTAATTTTTGTTTATGATTTAAAGCACTACATAATTCCTGATAAAATAGTTTTTCCAGCTATTTTAATAACTAGTGCTTGGTATTTAATAGCTAATGTTTTTTTTAAATTTTATACTAAATACGAAGTTCTGAATGCTTTATTTTCTGCTTGCGGTGCTTCATCATTTTTTTTATTAATAGTTTTAGCTTCTAAAGGTAAATGGCTCGGTATGGGCGATGTAAAATTAAGTTTTCTCATGGGTTTATTTTTGGGTTTTCCTGGAATAATAATTGCTTTGTTTTCAGCATTCTTTATTGGTGCAGTAGTTGGGACAATTTTAATTATTTTAGGCAAAAAAGGCTTAAAATCAGAAATTCCTTTTGGCCCATTTCTGGTTACTGGAACCTTTTTAACAATGTTTTTTAGTGAAAAGATAATAGATTTTTATTTAAACCTGATTCTATTAGAATAGTATATTAGTTAACCTTGCTTTTCTGGATCAATGAAACTATGTTAAAATAAGCAAGTATTTTTAATACAGTAATATCAATTAGTCGGGAAGTTTAGTTTTCTATTAAAACAATGTCAAAGCCAAGTATTAATAAATCAGAAAACAAAATAGTTATTTCTGTAGACCCTAATCTTTACTCCTTAAACTCTATCTACGGAACAGCTTATGTTTTTTTAGATAGAGCCTATATCTATTTAGATGGTGATGCTAATAAAGAAATTTATGTTAATTTAAAAGGAAAAGAGAAACTTACAAGGGAAGAAATGGAAAATTTAGCAGATGAATTTCTCAATGAATTGTTGAATTACAGTTTGCGGGACCAGATTTCAAAAAACAACTGTAAGATTAGAGAATATATAGTAGGAGCTGCTTTAATAGGTACTTCAGGAGAGAGTGTTAATAAATCAGCGGAATTAGAGGAAGAAGACTGGAAAAAGGATCCTCTAGGCATTGCAATTCCCTGGGAGGAAAAGTACTCAAGAAGAGATGATGTGAAAAAGAAAAATCTCCTTCAGAAAAAAAATGAGGAGGAGAATAATAAGAAATAGACTGTTATGACCATTTTTTTTAATAAACAATTTTATCATCTCCAAGCCATAAAGAAAGCCGTTGAAGCTTATCAAGAACTGGCTGTTTTTAATATTGGAGAAAGAGATGATGACATTGAAGTTGATATAGACGAGATAGATAAGAATTTTAAAGATGTTATTAAAGATGAATTTTGTAATTATGTTCTAGCAGAAACTAAAAGATCTAAGTAGTGTTTTTTATGTCTTTTCTATAATTATGTTAGATTTAAATAAAATTAAATTAAACAAGGAAAAAGTGGCTTTTTGCCGTTTTGAGAAACTAGATGATAAATATCTATTAACTAATGATTCAGGATTTTATTATTTTTTAAAAACTGATAAATTTAAAGATTTTATGGAAGGAAGACTAGAAAGAAAAGATAATGTCTATAAAGAGTTAAGAGAGAAAGGATTTATCAGAGATAATTTTAATATAAATAAAATGATTAAGACGTACCGTTCCTGTAATACTTCTTTGATAAATGGTCCTTCCCTTCATATTATAGTTGTTACCCTGAGATGTAATTTTAAATGTATTTATTGTCAGGCAGGCCGTCGTTCAATGAAAGAGAAAGGATATGATATGGACATTGGAACAGCCAAAAAAGTTGTTGATACTATATTTAGGACTCCAAATAATGTTGTTACTATTGAATTTCAGGGAGGAGAGCCTTTGGTTAACTGGCCGGTTGTTAAATTTGTTGTTAAATATGCAAGAAGAAAAAACAGAACAGAAAAAAAGAAACTTTTCATTTCTTTAGTTTCTAATTTTAGCTTGATGACAGAAGATAAATATAAGTTTTTAACTAAAAATGAAGTAAGTCTCTGTACATCTTTAGATGGTCCAGAAGAACTTCATAATAAAAATCGTCCTTGGCCGAATAGTGACAGCTATGGTGTTACTACTTCATGGATAGACAAGATAAAAAGAGATATAAATAATAAAGAGAAAAAAGGCAAGCATTGTTATCATTTATCTGCTCTTACCACAATATCCAGATTTTCTCTTAAATATCCAAAAGAGATTGTGGACGAATATTTTAGAAGGGGATTTCATAGAATACATTTAAGGCCTTTAAGTTTTTTAGGTTTTGCAGGTGGAAGAGCTAAGGAAAAGATTGGTTATCCGGCCGAAGAATTTATACAATTCTGGAAAAAGTCAATGGATTATATTATTGAGATTAATCTTAGGGGAAAATTCTTTTTTGAAAGAGGAAGTAAAATAATACTTACAAAAATTTTATTAAATAAAGATCCCGGTTTTCTTGATTTGTGTTCGCCTTGTGGAGCAGCAATAGGTCAATTAGTCTATAATTATGATGGTAGAGTTTATACTTGTGATGAAGGGAGGATGATAAAAGATGATACTTTTATGCTTGGAGATGTAAATAAAGATGACTACGAAAAAATAATTTCTAATCCAAAAGTTAAAACAATGATTACAGCTTCAACCTTGGATAATTTGTCATGCGAGTACTGTGTTTATAAACCTTATTGTGGTGTTTGTCCAGTTCTGTCTTACGCGCTTTATGGGAATCTTTTTCCTCAATTAGTGAATACTGATAGATGTAAACTTTACAAAGAAATGTTTAAATATCTCTTTAGGAAATTGCAAAACAAAAGAATAAAAGAAATTTTTCATAAATGGTTAGTGTATAGCGAGGACAGTTTAAGAAAAAAAGAGTTAATTCTGAAAAAGATTCTAAAAGACTAATTTTTAAAAGAGATTCTTCATGCTATAATAATTAAAATTCTATAAAAATAGGGCTATGAAAAAATTACCCTCTATAAAAAAGAATATAGAAGCATTTCTTACGAGTGAGGAAGGAAAAATAAGTAAGAAGAGTGTTTTAGAATTAGGTATAGGAGTAGCGATGTTAGGAACAATGTTCGCCCAAACAACTTCAGCACAAAATAATAAACTAGAGGGTTCCCCTTCTTCCCATGCAACTCATCTATCGAAAAAATCAGGTGATATGGCTTATATTCATTATTCTGGTGGACATACTTCACATGCTGCTCATAGTGCTCATGGTTCCCACACCTCCCATACCTCCCACAGCTCCCATAGTTCTCATGGCTCCCATGGTTCCCACAGCTCCCATAGTTCTCAT
>CAYVDD010000001.1:616447-636475 GCA_964450805.1 uncultured Candidatus Saccharibacteria bacterium
GCTCCCATAGTTCTCATGGCTCCCATGGTTCCCACAGCTCCCATAGTTCTCATTCCTCTTGTCCATTTGTTTTAGTTTGGAATGGCAAAAAGTTTGTTATTGATAATAATATCTTGCCCGAATCTGAAAATATATTAAGGAAAAAAACTGTTATTAAAGAACTATACAAATTAGAGGTAATACCTAAACCCAAAAACAAAAAATATCTTTTTCGAATAATAGAATTTGAAAAAGAACATTCTTATTTTCATGGATTTGAGTTTATTAAAATTGTCCATCCAAAAGAATTAAGTATTGGCATTATTAATAATAAGATAGTTGCTTTTAAAAAACTTATTTTACCTTCCTTAATAAGAGACAAGAAAGGAAAAGACTGGAAGGAGAAACTGTCTAATTTAAATAATGAAATACTGTTTGGTGGAGAGAAGAAAGATATTTTAAATATCAAATTTGATAATATTCAAAGTCTAGGAAATTGTTATTTGGTTTTTAGGGCTAATCTTAGGTCAGGATATCCGAGAATCAAGGAAATAGGTCAGAAACTAGAGAGAGCTTTTTCTGAAGATAAGTTAATTGATTCTTTAAAAAAAGTAACAGCAGCTTCTGTAGCAGCAGCTACTGCTTTAAAGGAAACTGAAGATGCTATGGCAGCAATACCTCCTGCAAAGTGTTATTCTATTAATCTATTTATACGTGTTGGTGAAGATAAAAAAGAGCTGGTCCATATTATTCATCCAAGAGAAAGGCTTTCTTCTGGTTTGGTTGATATTTCTCAACATGTTAAAAAGGGACAAGAATCCTTATCTTTAATACTTGAATGGACTAATTCTCACAAACTAAGTTTTATTGGATTAGCCGAAGCTGACTCATCCACCACTATAAAACAGGAGGTACTTAAATTATCTAGTCTGAAACATTCCGAATATAAGAATATTAATAAGGAGAGTCTGAAAGATGGAAAAGTAGAATTGATTCCTGGTCAGTATATTGACTTAGAATTTCCTGAAAAGAAGGAAAGAATTCAATCTGGTTATAAAACTTCTTTTGTTTTGAAATCTAAAGGATATTATGCTCCCTTTGGATAAGATTACTTCTTTTAAGAGAAGAATTGTTTTACTAGGAGACATTAGTATAATATTGGTTATTTTGGAATATAGCCATTTTTTTTAAATGATAGAAATTAATCTTACTTATTCTTGTAATAGAAACTGTAGTTATTGTTTTACTAAAGGTTTTTTGAGAAAATGGCCGAAAGAAATCTCTGTACAGGGGTTGGAAGCTATCTTTAAATGGATTGTTAAACAAAGAATAGGAGATGTAATTAATTTTAGTGGAGGAGAGCCTACATTGTTTAGTGAAATTAATTCCGCCTTAGGCTTAGCTGAAAAATATGGTTTAAAAATAACAATTTCCACTAACGGGACAACTAATCTTGAAAATATTAATATCAAATCTCCAGCTATAACTTCTTTTTATGTTACTCTTAATCCACCCTCAAAATATTCCTTTCAGGAATTAAAAACCTTATACTCTAATTTAAAAATTTTTAAAAAAAACTTCAAAAGGGTAATTTTTAGATTTAATATCACTTCTCCCGATGTTTCTTACGATTATCTTATCAATACTTGTAAAAGGTTGAATGTTCGTCATATATATTTTAGCTTGACTTTTCCTTCAGTCTTCAATCAAAATGAATACATTAGAAAAGAGAGCTTAAAAGATTTAACCCAATATATTTTACATTTTGTTAAAGATCTTTCAAAGTATGGTATCCGGTGTGATTTTGATGAACCATTTCCCTTATGTTTTTTTTCTGAGAAAGAAAGAATTTTCTTAACCAAACATAGCAGACTTCATGGTGTCTGTGGGGCTGGGAGATGTTGCGTAATAAGCCCCAATCTGACAGTATTGCCTTGTTCTGTTTTGGCTCTTGAGGGTCCCCTCTTTAGTGTGTTTAAGAACCAAAAAGAAATAACAAATTATTACAAGGAAATCATCGATAAACTGAAATGGGAAATAGATTTGTTTCCTCAGTGTAAAGACTGTCTATTTAAAAAAAATAAGCAATGTCAGGGTAGTTGTTTAGTTTATAAGTTTCTTCAAATTAAAGATTCCGCAAAATTAATAAATAAAAGTTCAAAATAGCCAAATTTTATTAGTTATCCTCTTTTTGAAAATGATAAAATATAAAATAAATAAGATGTTTTACCTTCAAAATAACAATGAAACGTATTGATTTAAAAATAGGATTTCAGTGTAACAACCGTTGCAGATTCTGTGTTCAGGATAATAAAAGAGATACATGTCCCAATAAATCCGTAAAAGAAATAAAGGCAATTTTAAGAAAAAAAGTTAAAGAATATCAGGGTATTGTTTTTACAGGAGGAGAACCCACTATTAGAAAAGAACTTATAGATTGGGTGAGGTATGCCAAAGAATTAGGTTACAAAACAATTCAAATTCAAACAAATGGAAGAATATTTGCCTATAAAGAGTTTTGCAAAAAAATGATCAAAGCTGGTGCTAATGAATTCTCACCAGCTCTTCATGGTTCTAATGCCAAAACCCATGATTATTTAACCCAGGTACCAGGAAGTTTTGATCAAACTGTTCAAGGGATTAAAAATCTAAGGAATCTTGGGCAGTACATATTAACCAACTCAGTAATTACTAAACCAAATTATAAAGAGTTACCAAATTTAGCTAAGTTGTTGTTAGATTTAGAAGTTGACCAATTCCAGTTTGCTTTTATACATATTAATCAAACCATTGCTCATAATCCCAGGTTAATTAAAGAGATTGTACCAAGACATTCAGAGGTAGAGCCTTATGTGAAAAAGGGATTACAAATTGGAATTGAAGCAGGAACTAAAGTGATGACAGAAGCTATTCCTTATTGTTTTATGAAGGGATATGAGCAATATATAGCTGAGAAAAAAATTCCTGATACCAGTGTTTTCGATAATGATATAGAGCTAGATGATTATGGTCATTATCGTAGAACCAAAGGAAAAATTAAGGGACCTAATTGTTCTTCTTGCAGATATGATAAAATTTGTGAAGGACCTTGGAAAGAATATCCGGAAATTTTTGGTTGGAATGAATTTAAAGCAGTTCATAAATAATTAATAATTAATTTAATAGAATGTCTAAAGCATTTGTTAAAAAGTCAAAAAAGAACAAAGATACCAGGCCTTTAAAACAGAGAAAGTACGGTAAGGTAGAGAGTTTGTGTATCTTCAGATGTAATTGTAATTGTATTATGTGTTCAGTAGCTAATGCAATTAATAGTAGGGATAAAAACGGAAGCATAAAATCATTTGAAGAGGTTAAAAATGATATTGATATAGCGGCACGATCTGAGGCAAATATCTTTGCTTTTTCTGGTGGTGAACCAACATTAAGAAAAGATTTAATTGAACTTGTAAAATATGCCAAAAAAAAGATTCCTAATATTGAAATACAATCAAACGGAAGATTGTTTTATTATAAGCGTTATTGTGAAGAATTAATTCAAGCTGGAGTAAATAATTTTGTAGTTTCTTTTTACTCTCCATTAGAAGATGTTCATGATAGAATAATGGGAGTTAAAGGGGCTTATAAACAAACTCTTCAGGGTTTGAAGAATTTAAAAGAATTAAAGCAGATAGTTAAAGTAAATATAGTTATTTTAAAGTTAAACTATTTTTACCTTTCAGAGTTAGTAAAATTTTTACTTGAATTAGGAGCTAAAGAATTTCGATTTATCTATGTTACTATAGAAGGAAATGTGTTTAATAATATAGAAGGTATTGTGGCTAAAATGAGTGTAGTTGCTCCTTATGTCAGAGAAGCGTTAAAAATTGGATTAAAAAAGGTTCCTTGTTATGTCTACAATATGGTTCCTTGTTTGCTTCCTGATTATGAAGAATCAATCAATGACATATTTCAATCTGATACTTATCTTCGTGGTCCTGATTTTGAATGTTCAATAGATGAGAATAGAAGAAAGAATAAAATGAAATCTAAAAAATGTAAAGAATGTAAATATAATTCTTATTGTTATGGAGTCTGGAAAAATTATGTTAAAGTCTTTGGTTTCGGAGAATTAAAACCAGTGAAATAGAATTTAAAGAAACAGATTTTAGTAATGGTCAATTAATAGATAAATGGAATATTATGCCTCAAAAAAAGATTAAAAAAACAGTTATTATTACTGGTTATCGTTGTAATAATCGTTGTCGTTTTTGTATGGAGGCAGATAAAAGAGATCTACCCGTGAAAACAACCCAGGAAGTAAAAAAAGAAATGCTTAGGGCTTATAATGGAGGAACAAGTTATTTAGAACTGATTGGTGGAGAAATGACTATTAGACCTGATATTGTAAAACTAATAAAATTTGCAAAAAGATTAGGCTTTTCAACGATTATGATGGCTACTAATGGAAGAATGTATTCTTATAAAGAATTAGCAGAAGCTATAATAAAAGCGGGTTTGAATAGTATTGTATTTTCTATTCATGGTCATACAGCAAAGCTTCATGATTGGTTTACGCAAGTACCGGGAAGTTTTGTTCAGTTAAAAAAAGGAGTCGATAATATCCAAGAAGTTTCCAAGAGATTGAACTTAAATATCCATATTGGCTCTAATACTACTATTGTTAAGCAGAATTATAAATTTCTTCCTCAGATCGGGGAGTATATAAGGAGTCTTAATATTGGTGATAGTGAATTTATCTTCGTTGATCCGAATGAGGGGGGAGCATATAATAATTTTTATGAGTTTGTACCTCAAATTTCAAAAATAGCTGGCTATATCCATAAATGTTTAGATGTAGGAAAACGTGATCACCTTAAACATTGGCATGTTCGTTATGTTCCTCTTTGTTATTTCCAAAATTACCTGGGTCAGATCAGCGAACTACAAGAACTAATGACTTTTCATACAGAGCATGTTGCACCAGATTTTTACAATCCCAATGTTGAACAGAGTCGGCAGACAATAGGGCGGCTTAAAACAAAAAAATGTAAGGAATGTAAATTATATGATAAATGTGAAGGTATTTGGAAGAAATACCTCGAACAATATGGAGATAAAGAATTAAAGCCGGTTAAAAAGTTAACTACTCATCAGTTAAAAAGTTTATCTTCTTACTAATAAATTTATTATTTAAAAATACACAATGAAGCAAAAAAAAGAGTATATTATAACTTATAAAAGCAAGGAGCATTATGAAGTTTTGGCCTGGGTCGTGGCCTCTTCTCTTAATGAAGCTAAAAGAAAAGCTCAGCAAGAATTATTAAAGGAAGCAGAACATTATAACGTGTCTGAGGCTGAAATCGCTGAATGGAAAAATGGTGATAATATTCATTTTGATATTTCTTAGAATATGCCTGATATTTGTATTTGGAACAGGTGTAATAATAATTGCATAATGTGTACAAATCCAGTTGGTTTTCAGAGTAAGGAGGGTTCAAAAGATTATTCTTTTGAAAAGATAACTGAGAGAGTACAAACCAATATTGATTTCTATAATAATATTCAGGATAACGTCAATTTTACTGGAGGAGAACCTACCACCCATCCTCATTTTTTAGAATTATGCTATTGGTTTAGAAGAAATTTTCCAGAAAAAAGATTAGTTTTAGCAAGTAATGGCAGAATGTTTAGTTATAGTTGCTTTGCAAAAAGTTTTCTTAAAATAAATAACTTGGTTGTTGAAACAGCTATTTTAGGTCCTAATAAAAAGCTGCATGATACTATTACAGGAGTTGAAGGTAGTTTTGAACAAACAGTAAAAGGCATTCTTAATATCTTAAAATACAGAAAGAGATTCCAAGAGTTAGAGTTAAGATTAATTCTTATTAAACAAAACTATAGAGTAACAGAAGAGACTCTTAACTTTATTGTTGATAATTTTCCTTTAGTAGATAGAGTAGTTATAATTTTTCCAGAACCGGAAGGTAAATGCGGAAAGAATTATGATAAAGTAGGTATTAATTATGAACAGGTAAAAGGAAAAATCGCTTCTGTAGTAGGAAAATTTAATGATAAATTTAAACAACTGCGTCTTTATCATTTTCCTTTATGCACTCTTAAACCTGAATTATGGAAATATATTTGGATAACCCAAAGGAGAGATGAGGTAATTTATTTACCCGTCTGTAATAATTGTTCCTATAAAAAATATTGTTCCGGTATTCACAAAGATTATTTGAGTATTATTGGAGACAAAGAATTTAATCCTGTTGAAACAGGGTTGAAATTTAAGATCGAGGATAATCCTCATCATCCAATCACAGATATCTTATAATTATGCTTACATTATTTCTATCTGATTTACCGTTTTTAATTCCTCTTTTTGTTATTGGAGGAATTTGTAGTTATACAGATATTAAATATGGAAAAATCTTTAATAAGTGGATAATTATAGGACTTTTTTTAGGTATTTCTTTTTATGTTTTTCTTTTTTTATATAATTCCTTTTTCCTTTTTCAGGTATCAAACACTAAATATTTAGTAGAAGTAGGTATAAATACTTTGATTGCTTTTTTAACAGGATATCTTTTATGGTATTTGAAACTATGGTCTGCTGGAGATGCTAAGTTTTTTATTCTTTGCGCTTTTTTATTACCTTTAAAGTTTTATTCAAAGAGTCATTTACCATACTTTCCCTCTTTTAATCTTTTAGTGAACCTTTTTATCCCTCTACTTTTAATTTTAACATCCACTGCTTTTTTAAAAGGAATAAAAGAGATATATGTCAATAGAGGTAAATTAAAGAATATTAAAAACTTAGATATCAAAGAATTTTTTTCTAGATTAAAGATTTTGGCTAAGAAGCTCTTCCAGTTGTTTTTAGGCTATATTTTCATTTCTATTTTTTTTCAAGCAATGATTATTATTAAAGAATTTGTTCCAGGAATTAAATTTTTATTTAACCCCTCTTTTCTCTTCCTTTTAATATTTGTTATTTATAATTTTCTCTCTAAAATTGAATTAAAGATAAAATGGATAAGTTATTTTATTAAAGGAATAACAATTATATATTGTTCTTTTTTGGTTCTCTCTGGAAGAACCGAGACATTGAAATCAATCCTAAAACAAGCCTTGACTTTTATGATTTTAATTACCTTGTTCCGTCAAGTTTTAAATTTTTATATAGAAAAAAAGGAAGTTAAAGAAATAAAAATTAAAGACCTGCAGCAAGGAGCAGTGGTTTCTAATCAAGACCTTTCACACATATTAAAGCAGCTTAGAGATAAGAATAAGGAAAAAGGATTTGGGAGAATTGAAGCCGAAGGATTGAATAAAAAACAAGTTATAATTATTAAGAATTTATTTGCAGTAAAACCTGATTTTGAAATAAAGATTTATAAAACCTTTCCTTTTGCTCCCTTTATGCTTTTATCAGTCCTTATTTCTATTATCACTGAAAATTCTTTTATTGCTTCTTTGATCTAAAGGTTATAAAATAAATGAAATAAAGGTCAGATTAATAATGAACGATTTTTAAAATTGTGGAAATAAAAAATTCTTGGCTACTTTTAATATCAATTATTGTAATATTGACTTTGACTGCTTATATCTTTTTTGGGAGACAGTCTGAAACAGGTTATACATTAGACCCATCTTATCCACGAAATTTGATTGAAGGATCTATTAGTTCTATAGAAATAAGCCCCTCAGAAGGAAAATTTAAGGTAAAGGTAAATCTTAATCAGATATTTCAGGAAGAGATTTCTTCTATCAGAGAAGTAATAGTATTAGTAGATGAAGATACAGAATTTCTCTCTTTTAATCTTGAAACAAAAACCGAAACCAATATAAAAATAGGAGACTTTGAAGAAGGAGATTTAGTAGTTGTAGCGACTGAGGAAGAGAATACTGGAATATTAACTCAGGATATATTTACTGGAATGCGGGTTAAAAAAATGGTAGTCCCCTTAGAAAGTAATATTTAATAGTTTACCACTTAAATAGCAGATATACTTTTAGAGACGAGTAACTTTCCTCGGAAATTTAAGTAATTAAAAAACTTAAGAATGTCTAAAAGTTTAAAATTTAATAATAAGGTTAAAATAGTTCTCTTTCTTCTAAGGGGAATGATTTTTATATTAGTTGTAGTAGGATTTTTTGCTTTGGTCCAAAAGATAAAGGCAGATACCAGTCTTTATGACTTCTATTCAGGAGCTGGAATAGATAGGTGGGCCTATAAAAAAGAGGGTTCTCAGCCAACTAGTCCTACTGATGGGGATTTAGTAGAAACCTCAGATTACTCTAATATTTCTATTAGTGATAATAATAGATGGGAAACCTTTTTAGGTACAGGCGGCTTGTGGAACTCCCAGGTTTATACTTTTGAAATTGCTGAAAATATTAGCTCTATTACAGAATTGGTTCTTGAATGGGAAGGCTATGGAGAAACCTGTAATGGTTACATTACTTATTTTTATATTTGGAAGGTGAATACTTTAGAGTGGGAGTTATTAGATAGTCGAGATTATACCTCTTCAGTAGATTTTACCTTAGGGACTACAACTAGTAATTTTGCTGATTATATTGATTCTAGCAACAACAATAAGTTGACTATTATGAGTACCAGCCAAGAATTAAGTGCCCTAGGAGAGTCTTGTAGTGGTGATAGTGAATGTTGTTCAGGTCACTGTGCTGATGAGGTTTGTTGTGATAGTTTATGTGGAGGGGATTGCGAATACTGTAACAGTGAGGGTATCTGTACTATTAGAGGACTTAATGATAATACAGAGATAACTATTGATTGTTATTATTGTGATGGGACTAATTCTAATTCTCAGGCTTATAGTGGAGACAACGGTGTTAACTGTAATGATGACTGCACCTATTGTAATAATGGTAGTTGTGATGATAGAGATGCCGGAGCCACAGATGAATGTACTGGTTGTCAAGAATGTAATGTAGCTGGAGGAGACTGTATAGATAAAGATGATAACTGTAGCGCTTGCCACTATTGTTCTAGTGGTAGTTGTATCGCCCAGATTAGCCAAGACACAGGTAATAAATGTATAGATGATTGTACTTGGTGTGATGCCAGCGCTAGTTGTGCTGATAGAGATGCCGGAGCCACAGATGAATGTACTGGTTGTCAAGAATGTAATGTAGCTGGAGGAGACTGTATAGATAAAGATGATAACTGTAGCGCTTGCCACTATTGTTCTAGTGGTAGTTGTATCGCCCAGATTAGCCAAGACACAGGTAATAAATGTATAGATGATTGTACTTGGTGTGATGCCAGCGCTAGTTGTGCTGATAGAGATGCCGGAGCCACAGATGAATGTGTTACTTGTCAAGCATGTAATAGAGGTGGAGGAGTTGGAGGAGATTGTACTCCTATAACAGCAGCTAATGGTAAAAACTGTAATGATGACTGCACTTATTGTAATAATGGTGCTTGTGTAAATCGTGCTTTAGAAGATGATACTGAGTGTCCAACTTGTAAAGCCTGTAATGGAGGTGGTGACTGTTCAGATGTTTTAACCGAGACCACTAATACTGATACAGGTTGGGGTTTTAATCTTTGGGGTTGTATTGGGGCAAATAAAAGATGTTATAAAGGTGTCTGTCGTACATGTAGCGCACCTACTGGGTATATTGCTAGTGATGGTTTTGAGGGTTGTGTTAATTGTAGTAATCAAGGAGGTAAGGCTTGTTGGCGTTTAGCACCTTTAAATACATCTTGTACAACCTATTGTAATCAAGGTTTTGGTGGTTGTGTAGATGCAAACTGGAATGATTCTACCAATTGTGACGCAGCAAGGAATTTCTGGACTTGTGATAATTGTTTTTCCGGTGTTTTAAAATCCAACCCCAGTGTATTTTTTACCACTTGTTATCATAGAAGTTGGTCCGTCACTCAAGGTTGTACAGATCTGTGGGCGACAGAGCAAAGATTGTGTGTATGTCAATACTAAAATATATTATTTTATCCAATGATCAAGGTTTATAAAATATTTTCGAAAAAAATTAAGATTTTTATTCCTATTTTCCTAATTTTAATTTTTTCTTTTTTAACCGGTGGATTTGAAGTTAAAGCAGGTTTAAATACTGATTATGTAAGAGTTGAAGTGATTTATAGCACTATTAATCCATCAGTGGATTCAGACAACTACGGTTTACCTTGGCATACTTCAAATATTACTATCACTATTACATCTGATACTAACGGCGGTACAGCTATTGTAGAAACCAGATACAGCTGGGATACGAACCAGATGAATGA
Source organism: uncultured Candidatus Saccharibacteria bacterium (assembly GCA_964450805.1). Lineage (GTDB taxonomy): Bacteria > Patescibacteriota > Minisyncoccia > Minisyncoccales > JANBVM01 > JANBVL01. The sequence continues at coordinate 626,685 of CAYVDD010000001.1, forward strand.
ATATTGTACTTCAGGAGGCACTATTTATTTAGAACCTATTACTTTGAGTAATGAAGGAATTCATACTCTCTATATGTGCACACGTAATCAGGTTGAGTTAACAGGAACAAATAACCACGATTATTATTTAGATAAGACGGATCCTAATATTGATAACTTTAATATTACTCCTTCTGATCCTAGTTGGATTAATAGTGAAAATCCGAACCTTAATATCTCTTGGACAGTAACTGACAGTGGAGGTTCTCATTTAAGCCATATTGAGGTTTGGAGGGCTCCAGATGATAGTGGAAATCCTGGAACATGGGCTCAGGTAGGTACTAATTATAATGCTCCTTTTTCTTCTGATTCTTGGAGTAGTTCTACGATTCATTCAGAACCAGGTGATTTAGAAGATGGTATTTGGTGGTATGGGATCCATGTTGTAGATAATGGTGGTAACTGGATAGATGAAGGTGGTTCAATAAAAGTTAATGTAGACACCACAGAACCTAATTCCCAGATTCAATCACCACCTTCAAATAGCTGGCATACTGATGATTTTTTTATTGATACTTTAGATGAGGATCCAGGCGGTTCAGGTATAAATAATGATCAGTGCAAATATAAAGTTTTTTCTTATGATTGTTATCCTCCTGGTCCTAGTTGCGAACATTCGACTGTCTGGCAATATAGACTGTGTAATACTTCAGCACAAAATATTACTGTAGGAACAGGCGGAGATTGTCCTTACGAAGGAAATGAAAGTTGTCGGGTAGACATTCGTTCTCAAGATATTGCTGGTAATTGGCATTCTCCATACTTCGAAGAAACTAGTTCTAGCTCAATTGAATATTATAATATTGACTGGACAGATCCTATTATTGGTGAAATCTCGCCTTTAACTGCCACTCAAGGAATAGAACAGACCTTTACTGCATCTTTGACTGATTCAGGATCTATTTCTGGCTGTTGGCTCTATAAAGACGGAGATTATCAGCCACAAGCAGATGTTTCTATTTCACCCACTACTATTTCAGCTAATTACACTTTTGCTACTTCTGGTGATTATAATATGAAATTTGCCTGTACAGATGCAGTGGGAAATACGGGATGGGGCGATGGGGTGATAGTTGATGTTGCTGAAAATTTTGGAAACAGTGCGCCAATTATTACTGATTTAAGTTATTTTTCTTCCCATTCTTCTACTCCAGATCAAGAATGTACTAGTCAGTTTGTTTGCTGTATGGAGCCAACTACCCAAACAGATTGTTCTGTTAAATTTAATATTACTGCTTATGATCCTGATGAAGATTCTTTAACTTACGATTGGGATTTTGATGATGGAACACAACATTCAAATTATGAAGACCCTTCGCATTATTATGATACTGCTGACACTTATAATGTTTTAGTTGATGTTTTTGACGGAACAGAACATACTCAAGACACATTAGTCGTAATAGTAAATGATCCAACTATTTCAGTTAGTCTTAGTGCAGATCCGGCTTTTGGCACTGATTCTTTATCAGAAGTTGATTTAAGGGCAATTGTAAGTGGTTCAATGTTTGGAACCATAAATTATAAGTTTGACTGTACTAATGATGATAGTTGGGAATTAGAAGTTTCAAATCAAAGTATTGATGATTATACTGCTGTTGATGTTTGCAGTTATTTAACACCAAATAATTATACAGCTAAAACCTTTGTTGAAAGAGGCGAAGGAAGTGATGAAGATACTGCCAATATTGATGTAGTGGATTCAGAATGCACTCCTGGCCAGCAAACCAATTGTACTTCATCTCAAGGATGTTCTCATACAATAACTTGCCAGGGAGATAGTACTTGGCCAAGTTGCCCAACAGATGAGTGCGTTAAAGATAATACTAGAAATTGTGGTGATTGTGGAGAACAAGTTTGTTTATCTACTTGTCAGTGGGGGTCTTGTACGGGTGAAGGTGAATGCTCTCCAGGTCCGAATTGTCCTGATTGTTTATGCCCAGTAGATAATTGTGTTGGCCAGGATTATTATGATTATCCTGATTTTGGTGAATGTGATGTAGGTTGTAGTTGTAATACTGGAATTGGAGGAGGCGAACCATGTGTACCAACCATTATTGTTGATGATTCTCAATGTAATGAAACACCTGTATGTGATTCTTTGGACGCATCTCCAGAACAAGGAGTAGCACCTTTAGATATATTATTTACTGGTTCAGCTCATGATAATGATGGAACGATAACTAATTACGGTTTTATTTTTGGAGATGGTGAATCAGGAACCACTACAGACAATACTATTAATCATATTTACAATAATCCAGGCACTTACTGCGCTAAATTGAAAGTTAAAGATAATGACGGGGTTTGGAGCTCCACACCGGGTGACTGTCCAGCTGTTTGTACAAAACAAGTAAATATTAGTGAAAATAATCCTCCTGTGGCTGATATTTCCTGTGACGGATCAGGATGCGGTCCTGGCTCAGCCTGCAACGGAAGCTGGATTGCTTATAACAGAAACTGTCAATATTATTTCTTAAATGATTCAACTGATGCTAATTCAACAAATCCACCTTATTATAACAATGATATTGTAAAATCAACCTGGTCAATTTTTTATCAAGGAGGCACTCCTTGGCAGGACCCTTATATAGTTTGCACTGATAATCCAGAAACACCGGAAAACGAGGGAATATGTGATTTATTGCTGCCTGCTTTACCATCCAGTCAAAATTATTATGTTACTTTGATTGTTGAAGATACAAAAACAGCAACTGATAGCTTTAGTAAGAACTTTTATGTTAGAAGAGAAGTAGCTGCTGATTTTCAATGCTCTTTAAAGTCTGACGAGGGTTGGCAGCCTTGTAATGGCTTTGTAGCTTCTGAGGAAGAAGTTGTGTACTTTAAAGACACTTCTGTTCCTTCAGAGGGTTCAACAGGAATAAATAGTTGGAGCTGGGCATTTGAAGACGGCAATCCAACAACCAGTAATAATCAGAATCCTTCAGCAAGTTTTATTAATATTGACGGCAGCTCAGGAATAGTAACTGTAGATATTACGGATAATACTGGAAGAACTGATACAGAACAATACCAGTTGCAGATTACTATTCCTTTACCTCAATGGGAGGAAGTTATTCCTTTTTAATAATGAAATATTTGATTATATCAAAGAATAAAGGCTCTAAGTTTTTATTTTTTTTAAAAAATAAAAATAGTGCAGGATTTACCCTTGCCGAGGTTCTTATTGTTATTACTATTATTCTTTTTCTTTTTCCAATGGTTCTTACTAATTATAATACAGGCGAAAAACAATTATCCCTTTATAGATCAGCTCATGGTTTGGCTCAGGAATTAAGAAATACGCAAGAAATGGCAATGACTGGAAAAAAAACTCCTGTTGAATTTGGTCAGAATTTCCCGGCAGGGGGTTATGGGCTTTATTTTGAGGATGATAAAAACTCTTATATCTTATTTGCTGATTGCGATGGCGATAATGAATATGATGAATCAGGATTAGGCGAAACTACCAACTGTTCAGACGCAACTCCTGCTGAGCCTTATCCTGAAAAGCTTAAGGAAATTTTTTTGGAGCCAGGAGTTATAATTTTAAGCATTATTCCTTCAGAGCCTTTAAATATTCTTTTTTTTCCACCAACTCCGGTTATTACAATAAATCCCCTGCCTTTTGATAATCAGGCAATTATTACTCTAAGCCTTGCTGATAAAACCAAAACTATTACTATTAATAATGTTGGTTTGATTGATGTGGATTAAATTAAATCAAAAATTAAAAAAAGAATCTGGTTTCACTTTATTGGAAGTGATTGTAGCTATTTTTATTCTAACAGTAGGAGTAGGGGGTTCTTTTGTTTTAATCCAGCAAACCCTTTCTGCTTCTTTAATGGCTCAATCAAGACTAATTGCTGCTTATTTAGCTCAAGAGGGCATTGAAATAATCAGAAATGTAAGAGATAATAATTGGCTTGAACAAAGGGAATCTCTTGATATTCCTCCTCTGCCTTTATGGGATGACGGTTTAGATGATTGTTCTCCTCCTGCTAAATGCTGTGAGGCTGATTATAAAACAGATATGCCTCCATCATATCCATCTTTAACTACAATTACTGGATGTGGTTTTGGTCATCTTAATCATCTTAATATTGATAGTAATGGTTTTTACAGCTATTCTGGCGGAACACAGACCAAATTTAAAAGAAAAATTTCAATTAATCAAGTAGAGGATAATAAAATGAAAGTAGTAGTTGTAGTCCAATGGATAGAAAAAAATCAAATTCATCAGATTGAGGCTGTAGAACATATTACTAATTGGTATGAAGAACATAAGCAATGAACAAAAAACAAAAACAGGATATACTTTAATTGAGGTTCTGATAGCAATTGCAATTTTCTTTATAGCTATTGCTGGTCCAACAGGGCTTTTTATTTCCTCACTTAAGAGTCAGAGTAGAATTCTTGGTACAAGGGAAATTATTGATAATAGTTCTCATATTTTTGAATATATGAGCAGGGCTTTAAGAATGGCAAGAAAAGAATTGAATTGTAGTGACAGAATGAATCCAGAAACATGTTCTTGTTTGCAAACTAGTGGTTATGGTTCTAATTATGAAATTACACCTCAGGGAAAAGGAATAAAATTTAATAATTCTCAGCAACCCTCTGTTTGTCAGGAGTTTTTCTGGGATGAAACTGATAACCGATTAAAAGAATCAAAAAATGGTGGAGATTCTGTTCCTTTGACTTCTGATGATTTAGAGGTTGTTTTATTTAAATTTCAGGAATTTGGATTAACTCAAAATGATAATATTCAGCCAAGAATCATGGTTTTTTTGGAAATAAGGAAAAAAAGCCAAATTACATCGCCAACAATAAAGATTCAGACTGTAATTTCCCAGAGAAATTTAGACGTAATGTACTAAAAGCTTATAAAATATTATAAATATTAACATGCAAAAACAAGAGCTTAATAAACAAAAAGGTATTTCAGTTTTGTTTGCTATATCAATTTTAAGCGTTATTTTATCTATTGGTTTGGGAGCAAGCTCTATTCTAATTGGTCAGATCAGAACAATAAGAGAAATGGGTTATTCTGTAACTGCTTTTTACGCTGCTGATAATGGGATTGAGGAAGTTTTATTAATGGCAGTTCCAACCAGTATTCCTGAAACTCAATTAAATGGGGCCAGATATGAAGTAGCTGTTAAAGATAGTGAAAATCCAGATTGTGATGCTGCTAATTTTTGTATAAAATCAATAGGTATCTATAAAGAGACAAGGCGGGCCATTGAGATTAAATATTAAAACTATGAAGAAAGAAGAAGTAAAAAAAAGAATTGAGAAACTTAAAAAAATGATTAATCGTCATCGTTATTTTTATCATGTTTTAGATAAGCAGGAAATTTCCGATGAAGTTTTCGATGCTTTAAAACACGAACTCTACAAATTAGAGCAGCAGTTTCCTGAATTTATTACACCTGATTCTCCTACTCAAAGAGTGGCTGGTAAAGCTCTAAAAGGATTCAAAAAAATCAGACATAAAGCTCCTATGCTTTCTATTGAAGATATCTTTTCTGAAAAAGAGCTGGAAAACTGGCAGAAATATTTGAAAAGAATAATGGATCGGAAATTCGAGTACTTTTCAGAGCCAAAGATAGATGGTTTTGCAGTGAATTTGACTTATAAAAATGGTGTTTTGGTTTGTGCGGCAACAAGGGGTGATGGAAAAATTGGTGAAGATGTTACTCAGAATATTAAAACAATTAAAAGTATTCCTTTAAAATTAGAAATATATTTTTTAAAAAAAATAATTAAAAAAAATATTAAAAATAATTTAAATAAAATAATTAAAAAAGGAATAATTGAAATTCGCGGTGAAGTTTATATGGAAAGAAAAGACTTTGAAAGGTTGAATAAAGAGATAGAAAAAAAAGGAGAAAAAATATTTGCCAATCCGAGAAATTTAGCAGCTGGTTCAATTCGTCAATTAGAGCCAAAACTTGCTGCCTCCCGTCCTTTAAAATTTTTTGCCTATGACATTATTACTGATTTAGGTCAGGAAACACATTATCAATCTCATCAAATTTTAAATTCTTTGGGCTTTAAAACAGATGCCGGCAAAACTTCTAAGAAGCTTGAGGAGATTGTAAAATATTGGAAAGATATTTCAAAAAAAAGGGAAAATTTTCCCTTTCAAATAGACGGAGTAGTTGTCAGTGTTAATAACCTTTCAGCCTTCAAGAAACTGGGAGTGGTTGGAAAAAGTCCAAGAGGCATAAGGGCGTTTAAGTTTCTGCCAAAAGAAGTAGTAACTATTATAAAAGACATAAAGATTCAGGTTGGAAGAACTGGAGCTATAACTCCGGTAGCTGTTTTAAAACCAGTGAGAATTGATGGTGTTATAGTGTCTAGAGCCACTTTACACAATGAAGATGAGATTAAAAGGCTTGATATAAGGATAAATGATACAGTTTCTGTTGTAAGAGCAGGAGATGTGATACCAGCTGTGCTTAGGGTTTTTAAAGAGCTCCGAACAGGGAAAGAGAAGAAGTTCAAAATGCCAAAAGTTTGTCCGTCTTGCGGAACAGGTCTGATGAAATCTGAAAAAGAAGTTGTCTGGCGCTGTCCAAATAAAAAGTGTTTTGCCAGAAAAAGAAAATATTTTTATCATTTTATTTCCAGAGGGGGTTTTGATATTTCTGGTCTTGGTCCAGAAATTATTAATAGATTAATTGATGGAGGTTTGGTTTCTGACCCAGCAGATTTGTTTAGTTTAAAAGAGGAAGACATTAAATCCTTAGAGCGTTTTGCAGATAAATCTTCATATAATCTGATATCAGCCATTAAGTCAAAAAAGAATATTACGCTAGAGAGATTTATCTATGCTTTAGGTATCAGAGGTGTGGGAGAGCGAACCGCTGTTGATTTAGCTGAGCATTTCGGTTCTATAGAGAAATTAAAGAAAGTTTCTATAGAAGAATTAAAGAATATTCAAGATATTGGCCCAGTAGTAGCAGAATCAATCTATGAATTTTTTAGAAATAAAATAAATTTAGTATTTATTGAGAAATTAAAAAAAATAGGAATAAAAATTAAAATAAAAAATAAAAAAAATAAAAAAAATAAAAAATTAAAATTTAAAAAAATAATATTTGTTTTAACAGGAGCATTAGAGTCAATGACGAGATATGAAGCAAAAGAAAAAATACGCGCTCTGGGTGGGGAAATATCTAAATCAATTTCCAGTAGAACAGATTATTTAGTAGTGGGTAAGGAGCCAGGCTCTAAGCTTAAAAAGGCAAAAAAAATCGGCGTTGAAATACTTAAAGAAAAAGATTTTTTGAAGATGTTAAAATAGCTGTTGAATTTTAAAATTTATATTATGGCCATGAAATCTATTTTTTCTCATTTTAAAAAATTAGACTGGACCCTGATAACTATTGTTTCTCTTTTGATCGGTGTTGGGCTTGTGTCTATTTATAGTTCTTCTTTTGGCAGAGATGATTTCTTAAATTTTAAGAAACAAATCATTTTTATCTTGATAGGATTTTTATTAATGCTACTTATAAGTTTTTTTGACTGGAGAGTTTTTCAGACAGACCCTTATTTAATTTTGGTTTTATACCTTTTGTGTATTGGATTGCTTTTAGGTATTTTTTTCTTTGCCCCAGAAATCAGGGGCGTTAAGGGTTGGTATAAAATAGGTCCCATTGCTTTTGACCCAATAGAACCAACTAAAATTATTTTGATAATTTTATTAGCAAAATACTTTTCAATGAGGCATATTGAGATATATAGAGTAATTCACATATTGATTTCTGGCTTGTATGTTCTACTTCCTTCAGCCCTGATTTTTTTACAGCCAGATTTGGGGTCAGTATTAGTGTTTATTAATGTATGGATAGGTATTCTTTTAATTTCAGGCATTAAATTGCGTCATTTTTTTATTCTGCTTTTATGTGGTTTCTTGATTTTAATACTGAGCTGGTCTACTATTCTAAAAGACTATCAGAAGCAAAGATTATTAAGCTTTATTAAACCTCAACTATCAGATCCTCTAAAAATTGGCTGGAATCAAAAGCAAGCAAAAATTGCTATTGGCTCTGGTGGAATTTTTGGTCAGGGAATAAATAATGGTTCACAGACACAAAATGGGTTTTTACCTGAACCTCAAACTGATTTTATCTTTTCTGCTATTGCTGAAGAAACAGGATTAATGGGAGTTATAGTACTACTCTTACTCTTTTCTTTTCTAATTTGGAGAATTTTTCAAATTGCCATAAGAACTGATTCTAATTTTTCCCGTCTTTTTGTTTCTGGTTTAAGTATTTTATTGCTTGTTCAGGGCTTTATTCATATTGGCATGAATATTGGTATTCTCCCTATTATTGGAATTTCATTGCCTTTAGTAAGTTACGGCGGTTCAGGACTATTAGCTGTTTTCATGGGTTTAGGTATTTTACAGAGCATACATGTTCAGTCAGTATAAATGAGATAAAGTATCGGATTTAATCCGATATAATTAATAGTATCGGATTTATTCGTAAGTTATCCACAAATAGCGCTTGACAGCGTTTTTTGTTTTAAAGATAATAAAATAAGTTGTAGTTTTAAAAAATTAAAGAAAAGAAGACCCCAAATAAAACGCTTTTACTGTTTTTTTTGTTGCCTTCTTTATTTAAGGTTAACAAATTTTTATCTCTTGTCAAGAATGAATAAAAAAGAATACATAACATTACAGGAAGCAACAAAACATTGTGATTATTCACAGGAGTATTTAAGTTTAAGGGCAAGACAAGGAAAATTAAAAGCTGTTAAGATGAAAAGAAACTGGTTCACAAAAAAAGAATGGTTAGAAGAATACTTAAAACAACCAAGCAACTATATTTCTTTAAAGCATGCAGCAGAGTACTGCGATTACTCTCATGACTACTTAAGTTTAAGGGCAAGACAAGGAAAATTAAAAGCAGTGAAGTTGGCTAAAAATTGGATGACTAAAAAAAAGTGGTTGGATAGATATTTAGAAAAACACCAAAGAAAAATAAAACAAAAGATTATTAAAACTGAAGTTGTAAAAATTTTACTTCCTCCAGACAACTTGCCTGTTGAAGAATTTCAGCTAGGCCCTAAGGTTTCTCGAAGCCTGTCGATTATTAAAATGCTCCGTACAGGAGTTATTTCAGTTTTAATAGTGGGTTTACTTGTTTCAGGTGCGCTTGCTGGAAAAGGTTTTTTTTCAAACACCCTAATGCCTCATTTGACCAAAACACATAGCGTTATTGGTAAGTTTTTAAATCATTCAATCTTGCCGATAATTGAAGATTCTCCAATATTAAGAAGTGTTTTGTTTAGTATTGCAGGAATTGGAGAAAGTGTTGGTGATGTTTTTAGAGGATATTTTTCTTGGATTGGAAATTATTTTAAATCAATATCTTCAAAATTAATTAAGACTTATCTTGTTATTCATGATTCTTTTAATAAAGAAACTAAACAAGGTTTAGAACTGATAAAAGACTTCTTTTCTTACTTTCCAGAAACAATTAAAAACTTTTTTTCTTGGGGGAAAATTTCAAGAGACAGACTTTTAACAGAAGAAACGTTTATAGAGACCGAAGAAAGATTAACTGAAAAACTAATTGAAGCTTTCCAACAAAGCTTTAACGAACTAGTAAAACAAGGAATTCCATCAAAACAAACAATAACAGAAATCCAACCAATAAAGGAAATAACAAAAGAAGTTAAAACAATAGACTCAGTATCATTAGTTCAATTAAGAGCTGATATTGAATATGTAC
>CAYVDD010000002.1:0-3903 GCA_964450805.1 uncultured Candidatus Saccharibacteria bacterium
GTACATATTCAATATCAGCTCTTAATTGAACTAATGATACTGAGTCTATTGTTTTTATTTCTTTTGTTATTTCCTTTATTGGTTGGATTTCTGTTATTGTTTGTTTTGTGCCTTGACACTCTTCTTTAAAAACTTCAATTAATCTTCTTTCTGTTTCTGCTAGTCTTTTTTCACTTAATGATTCGCTTTCTTTTTTATCTTTAACAATAAAAAAAGATTTTATATTATAAGCGAAATCACTGATGCTTTGTTTGCTTTCTTGAAAAATATTTTTAAAAGAATCTCCAAGCCATGAGAAATATCCTTTTAAAGTATTTCCTGTTGATTTACTAGCGTTTGCAATATTTAAAAAAACATTTTTTAGCACTGAAGACCTTTCTATTATTGGTAAAAAAGAGTCTTTAAAAAACCCACTAGATGTCTCATAGAACCTCATTAAGTTTCTCGAAAGAAAATCTTTATTGGCCAGCGCTCCGCCAACTAAAAGCGAAACTATTAATAAAGAAACAGCTCCTGTGCGGAGCATTTTAGATATTGACAGGGTTACGACTGGTAAATTCTCTGAGGCTAATAGTGTTTTCGGCATTTTAAAAACAGATGACTCGTCTTTCTTCTTCAGCTTGACTACTGTTTTATTTTTATCCAAATACTCATTCAACCATTGTTTTTTTGTCATCCATATTTTTCCAAACTTCACTGCTTTTAATTTGCCTTGCCTTGCTCTTAATTTCAAATATGACTGTGAGTAACTGCAATATTTAGTTGCTTCTTGAAGAGAAATGAAATTCTCTGAAGGTACTTGTTGTTTTATTCTCCTTGTTTTAATATTAAAATTTTCAACTCTTTTTAGATACTGTTTTATCCACGTTTTTTTTGTTTTCCAGTTTCTCCCAATTTTTACTGCCTTTAATTTACCTTGCCTTGCTCTTAATCGTAAATAATCTTCTGAATAATCACAATGTTTTGTTGCCTGACTAATAGTTATGAAATTTTCTTTAAAATTTTTATTCATTGACAATTTTTTTTGATGATATAAAATTATAAATGGAAGACTCCCATAAATATAAAAAACCGCAAGTTTCAAGTTTATAGTATTTGGAAGGAGTCTTCTTTGTTTTTAAAAAGTTTCCAAAAGTTTTTTATTTTAAAGAAACAATTATTATTATATTTTCTTATAAGAAAAATAAGCTGTCAAGGGGATAATATGTCGTTATCGGATATATATCTGTTTTAGTAATTATTAGGTGTATTTAAATATAATTCTAGAATATAAAAAAACAAAAAAACTTCTGTTTTGGGCAGAAGTTTTTATATTCTTAAATCGCTTAGTTACCCAAAATTTAAATATTTTTCTTTGATTTCGTCTATTAATAATGTTTTATAATGTTTTAAAAGAAAAATGGGCGTAATTACGCCCATTTTATAACTTTTTTTTAATCCAATTATTCTTTCAATTCTTTTAATTTCTGAATAATATCTTGATTACCAGGATTTAACTCCAAGACCTTTTCAAAAACAAGAATTGCTTTTTCTTTTTCACCATTTCTAGAGTAAGCCAGTCCTAAAGAATAAAGAGCATTGGAATGATTTGGTACAATCATGATTATTTCTTCAAACTGTAAAATTGCTTCATCAATTTCTCCCTGATTAAAGTAAAGACGCCCTAAGTGAAATTTTATATCTATATTAAAAGGATAATCTTTTAGTATTTCCTCTATTTCTTTTACAGCTGTATCCAAATCATTTTCCCTTTCATAAATTAAAGCATCCTCGAGCAAGGCATCAATATAATCTGATTTAACTTCTTTAGCCTTAGCAAAGCTTTCTTTTGCTTTTTGAATATCGTCTGAAACCAAATATAATTTCCCAAGCTCTGTATAAAAGATAGGGTTTTTGCTTTCTAATTTAATTGCCTCTTCAAAAGCTCTTATCGACCATTCAGTGGTGCCTGAAACTAAAGATTGAATATCACGATAAATAATTGCCAAGGTTTCCCATGCAGTAACACTGTTGGGAAAGATTTCAGTCGCCTCTTTTGCTCGGTTAATTGCTTTGGTCGACAGGTCCTGCACTTTTGTTAAGTCTTGTTCATTTAAGGGCTTTGTCATCTCCTCCATAAGTTGAGATATATAAACCCTGGACAAAACTATCTGATAAGTAGCTGATTTTGGATTTAAATTAACGGCTTTTTCTAAAAGGTTTATCCTTTCTTCACCTGAAAAAGTTGTTTGTGTTTTAGCATAATTTACATCAGCTAAATAAAATCTTATAGCAAAATAATAACTGATTAAAACAACCAACAATATTAGAATTACAACCGTAGAAAGAACTAAATTTAACTCAGGCAATTCCTTTAAAGATATAATTTTAATAGATTTATTTCTATGCTGCCAAGATATTACACTTAAAGCTAAAATAAACCAAAAACTAAAAGCTAAAATTGTGTTCTGATAATAAACAAATTGAGCTATTATTAAGGCGATAAAAGTCATAACATACGGAAAAAGCTCTTTTCTTTCACGCAGAACCCAAAAAACTAAAAAGAACATTACAATCATAAAGAAATAAGAAATAAATCCCAAGATTCCTGATGTGGCAAGAAGTTCTGAAGCATAACTTCCTGCCCTGTCAAACCTAATCTGCCACCAAACAGTATTGTTAAATTCATTAGGTTTAAATTTAGAAAAATCATAATGCCACGTTCCAATACCTGAGCCTAGGAAAGCATTTTTCAAGCTATTTGTTACTGTCTTTAAAGCAGTCTGCCAGCTGATGCTTTGCAATAGAACCTGCTCTTTTGGCAATACGATTCCCGTCCATTGATTAAAGTCATCAACAAATAAAAATGTAATTGAAATAAAAATCAGAATTATTGGCAATAAAAGCCGGTTAACATTTTCTTTAAAAATTCTTGTTATAAGGGCAAAAATCAAAAATGAAATTAAGCTAATAGTCAGAACAAGCCAGGATACATTAAAATCAATAATTATCATTAATAGTATTATTGCAATTAAAAATACAAATAATGTTTTCTTTTTCTTTACATCCCCTACTACTATTTTTGTTGACAATAAAACTATCACAACCGAAAGAAAGACCGATAAACCTTCCAAAGATCCTACAGCCGGATTAAATGTCTTCTGTTGCGCAAACAAAGGCAATGAAGAAAAAATAGGATTCTGCCAAAGTCCAAAAACTGAAAAATAAGCTATTAAAACAACAAAAAAAACTGAGCATAAAAACAAATTCACAAGAGTGTTAGAATTAATTAACGAAGAAGAAACAACTCTCATTTGTTCCTGGTTTTCTGTTTCCTGTTTTCCGTTCCCAACATTATTTATAAGCAAAAAGTAAAACAATCCAAGACAAATCAGCGAAATTAATCCATTAGAAAAACGACCGTAAAAACCAAAGAGAGAAGAATTCTTGTCTATAGAAAAAAAGGCTGAAATTATTGATATTAATAAAAATACAAAAACAAGAATATTTAAAGGCGTTTTACGAAAACGAATCTCCTTGTTAATAAAAATCATTTTAGCCAACCAAGCAATAAAACCAATTGAAACCAAAAACAAAATCAAATATTGCTTTGAAAATTCATAAACTTCAAAAGAAAACGGAAGTAAAAATAGAGGCGTTAGAAATACTAATGAATATATACTTAATTTTATAATTCTATCTAATATCTTACTCATATTATTTTTTATTTATTAATTATTATTTATCAACCTTTTAATTTTATTTAGTATTTTTAATTCTATATGTTGTTTATTTAATTTGCAATTTCATCAGTAGAACTAGTATTTTGTTCTGTCTGCGAAGAGTTTGTCGAATCTGTTGAACTTGCAGTTTCATCTGTTGAAGTACTATTTGTTTGAATTATAATTTCATCTGTTGAACTGG